>NZ_JBNLVO010000002.1:0-674815 GCF_050510935.1 Halosubterraneus shenae
GCGTTCCGGGCAGTACTGGAGTGCGCGAGCCTCTGGGAGTGCCGGTTCGCCGCCTACCATTCATACTTACATTCATACTCGATAGTCGAAGACGTGGCGATTGCCGCGTCTCGCAGTGCGTTTTTATTCCGACGAGCGGCAGCTCGGTCAGCTGGTCGCACGTCGCACGGAGGGTAGTTCGTCGCTAGCGACAGCGTTTGGGAGAGCTGGAGTAGCCCGACCGGCAGCGACAGCGTAAGCGGAGTCCACTCGGTCACGCGAGGCGAGCGCGAGTCGCGTCGCGCGCGTGCCGCCGACCGCGCAGGCGACTTGTGTGCGCGACCGCTGGCGGCGGCGGCCCGGCAGAGATCTCCCCGGGGTCGCCGGCGCTGGTTACGGGCCCACCGGGGACGCGCGCTCGCCGATGTCCGAGCGGCGCCGAGGTTGCGGGCGAGGCTCCGACCTCCCCGGCTCGTCGATCTCGGGCGGCATCGCTCGGGACGCTCGGTGGGCTGTCGCGACGGCGTCCGTCGATACCGACACGGCGGACCGCTAGGCTTAAACGCGAGACTGGAATACTACAGCATGCGCGCCAAGGTGGCAGAGTCTGGTTACGCAGCGGCCTGCAGAGCCGCCCCACGCCGGTTCAAATCCGGCCCTTGGCTCTTTTTGCGGACGTCACCGGCGAGAGGCATCACCGTGGACGGCCGGTCTCCGGATTGGTTGCCCCTGTCGGGGCCAGTCCCGGCCGGCTCTCGAATCGGGAACCCGCCCGTCACGTGCACGTGCGGTGTACTACTCGTACGACTCGTCGACGCGGATCGGCGCTTGCCGCTTCAGGCGCCCCCGCAGACGTAGAGCGCGCCGCCGAGGATCCAGGCGATGCCGACGGCGATACCGGCGGTCACCTCCGCGGGCTCGATCGGTGGGTTTCGGACTGTCGCCTCGAGGAAGATGATCGTGGCGAGGACCCCACCGGCGCCGAGCCCCTGGAAGGTCCCGACTGACGGGTGGATGCTCGTCGAGGCTCCCAGCAGCAACACCACCGGGATGGCGAACAGGATCTTGTCGTAGTACGAGACCATGCGTATGGACGGCGACGTGCGTCGAGCTGTGACGGCGTTCTGCCCGCGCTGGCCGTTGTCGTCGCTATCGACGGTAGCGGCCTTTAGCTTGCTGGCTGTGGGTGGCTGCCGTGTCAGGTTACCGTCGTCGACGGCGCCGGAGCGGGCTCTCGGACTTCGAGCTGCAGGGATTCGAACCGGGGCGACAGTACGGATAGGGAAAGTAACCGTTAAACGCCGGGTGTCCTATTCTCGAAGTATGCAACGACGCGCTGTCGCCGTGTACGTCGCAGTCTTCCTCGTCGTCGGGGGTGCGGCGGGCACGCTGGTCGCGACTGCCGACACGCCGGAGGTCTCGTTCGAGGACCCAGACTTCGAGCGCTCCGCGGGGGAGACGTTCGAACACGCCGGGCAGACGTACTCTGTCACCGAAGTCACTGAGAAGACCGAAAGCGGTGGCCACGGTGGCGGAGCCTCGCACTTCATGCTGGGGACGATCAAGTGGAACGTAACCGCCGAGGCGTCGGCGTCCTGGTCGAACGGGAGCACGGTCACCTACGATGGCGAGGAGTGGACCGTCGTCATCGAGGGCGAGGACCCGAGCGAGGTGACGCTGCGGGAGCAGATCGACAAGACCGCGATCCTGCAGAACGACTCCAGCGCGGACAACGAGACGGTCACGAGCGACGGGGAGGAGTACGTCGTCGTCCGTGACGAGAACGGCGACAAGACGCTCGTTCCGTCCGACGAGTACTTCCCCGCGCCCGAGGAGCAAACGTTCGCGGAGGGTGACTCCCTCGAGTACGACGGGAACGACGCCACCATCGACGACGTGACGACGAGCGAGGCAGTTCTCGTCTGGGAGACGACCGAGAACAGGGAGGTCGAACTGAAGCAGGGCGATACCGTGACCTTCGGCGAAACAACCTACGTGGCCCACTTCCCGGACAAGGAGACTCTCGTCCTGTCGAGCGATCAGGAGGCGTATCAGGCCCAGCTGGACCAGATCGACACGTTCCAGGAGTACGCGACGGGGCTCCGGCGCATCGCGGCCATCCTCACGATGGGTGCCCTGACCCTGATCGGTCTGGCGTTCGTCCCGAGCCGGTACTGACGACACCGCTGATCGCACGTTTGGCAGTCGCCCGGCGTCGTCGCCGGGGCAGTCGCGTGATTCTCCCCGACAGCCTCGCGCTTGCCTCACCGACACACACATACGCCCGCCCGTTCACGAACGCGTATGCCAACGACAGCGGAGAAGATCAAGCAGCTCGCTCCCCACTGGGCGGTGATGTTTCTGGTGATGTTTCTCATCCTGTTCGTCGTCGAGGCGACGTACGGTGAACTCTCCTTCTGGCAGTCCGTGCTGCTCGTCGTGGTCGTGGCGTTCGGTTACCCGTCGGTCGTGCGGTACCTCGGCGTCGCGCCCGAGATATGGACGGCGGAGTGAACGGCGTTCCGCACTGGCCGACGTCGGCGACTGATCGTCGACCGGTTCATCGCAATGTGGGCCGTGTGCAACGACGTTTCTGATTCGGCGTTGCCCGCGATTCGCCGTTGCTCGCGATCTATCTATCCGGTAATCGCGCCGTTGCTCGCGAGTCCTGCCGGATAGCGACGCGCTCGCGACGGCGAACGCGGCCGCTGCGTCGCCGGAGGTCGAACGGGGCTCTCGCTGTCTCGGCCACATATAAATAATGTGACCTTCCGGAGCGGTCACTGGATGGCTCGCACTGTGGAAGCCCGGCGGAGAACTGGGTCGGCGCGCCGGCGCTTTTTATAAGTAGCGTAGCGCCGAAACGGCGGATCCGACCGCTCGCTCGGGCTGTATGCCGACCCGACGGTTTTTATCGGCGGCCCGCGGAGGGCGGGATATGCTGGACACGCGTGGCGTGTTGGCGCTGCTGGTAATCGGGTTGATGATCGTGGCGCTCGTGGCCGGTCGTCGAGGGGAGGACGCGCTCGCAACGTGGCTGATGGCGGCCGGATTCGCGGTGGCATCGGCGTGGGCTGGGATGGGCGTCGTTCTCACTCGACGCCAGGGAGCGGAAGGGGTGTTGAGCGCGCAGATCTATCTCTCGCTGCTCGCCATGGCGGTGGCGTTCACCGTCTACTTCGGCCTGCGCGCGAAGGAGGATGCCGGTCTCTCGGGCAGTTGGTGAGGGGGAAACTCTATTCCTCATTGTTATTCAGGGTATTTTTCTCTCCAACCGGGAACGTATTAACGCTAATATGCGATATCATCACAAGGTATAAGGTATGTCAATTGTAGCTGATGGCAAGGCATGTCAGAAGATGACACCACTGCCCACAGCAGCAAGCGCCGACCATTCCTCAAAGCGGGTGCGGGTGCGGTAGCCGTTTCCCTCGCCGGCTGTACTGGGGACGATAGCGAAGGAACGCCGACCGAGGGGACCGTGGAACCGGCAACCGACTCCACGCCGGACACGGTCGACGAGGGAGAGGAGATCACGGAAGGCGGTGACTTCCGTTACGGTATGAGCAACGCGCCGGCCGGCCTCAACGCCCTCTCGACGTCTTCCTCGTACTCGTGGGTGATCCTCGACCAGATCCACGCGTACGGGACGTCGATCGACCCGGTCACGTTCGAGGTCCACCCGAACCTGTTCACGGACTGGACCGTCGAGAACGTCGACAGCGGCGAACCGGACGTCTACTTCAACGTCCGCGACGGACTGACGTTCAACGACGGCGAGGACTTCGGCATCGACGACGTGATCTTCACGTACAACTTCCTGAAGGAGGCCCAGCCGGGGCGGTACGCCAACAACATCTCCCCGGTCGAGACCGTCGAGGAGGCCTCCAACGACTGGGACGTCCACATGAAGCTCTCGAAGCCGGTGGGGACCTACGACACCACCCAGCTCGGACTCCCGATGCTCCCGAAGCACGTGTGGAGCGACGTCGACCCCGCCGAGTTCTCGCAGTACAAGCCGACCGAAACGACCTACGAGGTCGACGGCACGGAGTACAGCGGCCCGGTCGGCCTCGGTGCCGGTCGTATCACCCGGTACGAACCGGACACCTCCGTCGAGGTCACGTACCGTGACGACTACACGCTGAACGACCTCCAGTGGCTCGAGGACCACGACAACCTGCGCGCCGGCGGTCCCTTCATCGACACCCTGCGCGTCAACGTCTACGGGAGCTCCGAGGCGCTCCAGCAGGCGTTCCTCCAGGAGGACGCCATCGACGCGATGTACGGCTCGATCCAGCCGTCGAACATCCCGAAGGTCGAGGACAAGGAGGGCGCCCGGATCGTTACCGGCTCCGACACGGGGTACAGTCACTACTCCTTCAACATGCGTCGGACGCCGCTCGACGACACCATCTTCCGTCAGACGATGGGCTTCCTGTTCGACCACATCCGATGGACCGACCAGCTGAACCGCGAGACGGAGCTCCGTGGTGCGTTCGTCATGCCGCCGGGCTACGAGGCCGTCCGCCCGGAAACCGCCGTCGACGGCGCGGAGATCAACGAGCACCCGGCGACGAAAGCGTTCGACTTCCTCCAGGACCAGCCGGGCGTGCCGAACTTCTCCGCCATCAAGGCGTACCTGAAGAACGGCGAGCCCATCCATGGCGAGGAAGGCTCCTACGCGGACGGCGAGCGCGAGTACCCCGGTTCGCTCACGGGTGCCTCGGCCGACGAGACGGAAGCCCGGCACGAGTACACGTGGGGCTCCGTCGAATCCGACGTCCTCCAGGACCAGCCGGGCGTCGAGGAGGAGATCCGTGTGAACGGCAAGACGATCACGGAGATTCTCGGTCGGCCGCTCGAAATGATGATGTACCCGCCGCAGGACTCGCCGCTCTCGGCACAGATGGTCGAGAACTTCGTCGGCCAGCTGCGGTCGCTCGGCATCCCGGTTGAGCGAAACGTGTTGACGTTCAACACGATGCTGAACGAAGTGTACCGCGACGTCAACTTCGACATCTTCCCGATGGGCTGGACGAGCCTCTCGCCGTTCGCGGTGTCGACGCTCGACTCGCTTTTCACCAGCGACAACGCCCACGGTCCGGACTCGGAACACGAGAGCCTGCTCAACAACCCGATGGGCTACGGCCTCGAGGGCGTCCCGGGTGCCGACGACCTGATCAAGGACGCGCTGTCGACGATGGACACGGAGGAACGGAACTCGAAGGCCCGGCAGGCCGTCGAGAAGATCTACCTCGACTACCCGACGCAGGTCAACAGCCACGCCATCCCGCAGTGGCCCGTCAACGAGGCGAAGTGGAAGGGCTACGTCGAGGGGATCCCGAGCCCGGGTGACTCCTACGTCGCCTGGCAGTTCCAGAACGTTCACCTGAAGGAGTAACGGCTCGAGCCCGCGGTTTTCACCCTCTCACGCCGTTTTCGGTTCCGCGAAACCAACCCTTAAGAGTTGGACTGACAATCTCTCACACATACACAGGCCCACATGACCAGAATTAGTTTACGATACCTCGCGTATCGCTTAATCGTTTCGTACTTCGTGATCCTCGGGATCATGACGCTCGCGTTCCTCCTGTTGCGGCTGATGCCAGGCTCGTTCGCCGACGCGATGATCAGCCCGGAGATGCCGAAGGAGGCCAGGGAACGTATCCGCGACCAATACAATCTCGACGAGCCGCTCTGGCGACAGTACCTCTCGTTCATGGTGAACTACCAGACGGGGCAGTTCGGCTGGTCGCCGACCAACAACACCGAGGTCTGGTCGCTCATCGAGCGGCGGCTCCCGCGGACGTTGGTGCTGTTCGGCGCGGCGTTCATCTTCGGTTACATCGTCGGCCCGCTGGTCGGGATGTACCTCGGCTGGTGGCGCGGCACCAAGCGTGACAAGTCGATCTTCGCTGGCGGCCTCGTCGCGTACTCCATGCCCGCGTTCTGGATCGCGTGGCTGCTTATCTGGCTGCTCAACTATCAGCTCGGCTGGTTCGAGAGCTCGTACATGATGACCCAGTATCCGTCCGACCACCCGTTCCTCGAACCGTTCTCTTCGGAACAGTGGAACTGGTGGCGGGCCTCCCTCGACGTGCTCCACCGGATCACGCTGCCGCTCTTGAGTATCATCTCCGTCGGCTGGGTCGGCGCCATGCTCGTGATGCGGACACAGATGAACACGGTCGTCGACTCCGATTACGTCTACCTCGCGAAGGCGAAGGGGCTCTCGGAGCGCACCGTGATGATCAAACACGCTGCCCGCAACGCGCTGATCCCCGTCGCCACGCAGGCGATCGTCGGGGTCGCGTTCATCATCGACGGGGCCGTGATCATCGAGGTCGTCTTCTCGTACCCCGGCATGGGCGAACTAATCCTGCAGTCCGTCGTTGGGCGGGACTACCCGACAGCACAGGCCGTGTTCTTCGTCCTGGGCGTGCTCATCGTGGTCATGCGCCTCCTGACGGACATCGCGTACACCTATCTCGACCCCCGAATCAGCTTCGAGGGGGGTGAATGACTGATGGCAACTGAACAACCGCAAACTCGCATCGAGAGCTACAAGGAGAAGTACGGGCCGAAGGTCGACCGGTACAAGCGCGTCTGGAGCCGATTCGCCCAGCACCGCCTCGGCGTCATCGGCCTGTTCATCCTGCTGATGTACATCCTCTGGGCGATCTTCCCCAGCTGGTTCGCGCCACACGCGCCGGAGTGGGTCGCCTACCTCGGCACCGAACCGGGGCGGATGACGATCGACCAGCGCGAGTCACTGCCGCATCCGCCGGCGTTCGGGGACCCGTTCTTCGCGCCGCTCGGCACGAACGACCAGGGCTACGGCGTGATGACCCAGCTCGTTTACTCCGCGAAGAACGCGATGTACATCGCGATCGCCGCCGGGATGCTGTCGAGCCTCGTCGGCGTCCCGCTCGGACTCATCTCCGGCTACTACGGCGACACCTGGATCGACGAGTCGATCCAGCGGCTCGCCGACATCACCTACGGGCTGCCGTTCCTGCCGCTGCTCATCGTCCTCGTGGCGATCCGCGGCGTCAGCACGACGAACATCATCCTCGGCATCGTCGTGAAGTCGTGGGTGAACAACTGCATCATCATTCGCGGCGAGACGCTCACGCTGAAGGAACGCTCCTACGTCGAGTCGGCGAAGGTCGCGGGTGCGTCGGACACGCGCGTGATCTTCCGGCACATCCTGCCGAACGTGCTACCGCTCACCTTCGTGTACCTCGCACAGGACGCCGCAGGCGCCATCCTCGCGGAGGCGTCGCTCGCGTACCTCGGACTCTCAGACTTCACGGCGTACTCCTGGGGTATCATGCTGCAAGAGATCCAGGGCCGCGGCTACGTGTTCGACGCCTGGTGGTGGCTGCTGCCGCCCGGGCTTGCCATCACCGCCATCGCGGCCGCGTTCTACTTCATCGGCTTCTCGATGGAGGACGTTGCGAACCCACAGCGATAATCTATGGCCGAGAAACTACTCGAAATCAACGACCTCGACGTACGGTACCGCATGGACGGGCCGGACGTCCGCCCGGTCGACGGCGTCTCGCTCGACGTCGACCACGGTGAGACGTTCGGGCTCGTCGGCGAGTCTGGCTGCGGCAAGACCACGCTCGCGAAGGCGATCATCGAGCTCCTCGACGACAACGGGGAGGTCGTCAGCGGGGAGATCTGGTTCGACGGCGTTCCGCCGGAATGGAGCGACGACGACGGCGACGCCCGCCGGGAGATCGTCGACGACCCGCAGTACCCCGTCCGCGACGACGGGATGACGAACCTCGCGGAGCTCTCCACGGAACAGATCCGCGACGTCCGCTGGCGGGACATCGCGATCATCCCCCAGAGTGCGCTCAACGCGTTGAACCCGGTGTACAAGGTCGGCGACCAGATCGTCGAGGCCATCCTGCGTCACGAACCCGAGACCTCGGAGGACGAGGCGTACGACCGCGCCGAGGAGCTCTTAGAGCGCGTCGGTATCGAGGCCGAGCGCGCGTACGACTACGCCCACGAGTTCTCCGGCGGGATGAAACAGCGGGCCGTCATCGCGATGTCGATGGCGTGTAACCCGGACCTGCTCATCGCCGACGAGCCGACGACGGCGCTGGACGTGATCATCCAGGACCGCGTTCTCGACGAGATCAGCAGCCTCCAGGAGGAGTTCGGCGTGGCGATGCTCATCGTGAGCCACGACATCTCGGTCATGGCGGAGACGTGTGACCGCATGGGCGTCATGTACGGCGGGAAGATGATGGAGGCCGGCACCGCGACGGACATCTTCGAGGAGACCGCGAACCCGTACACGCTCGGGCTGCGCAACTCCTTCCCGTCGATCGAGGAGAGCCAGGAACGGCTCGTCTCGATCCCCGGCACGCCGCCGACGCTGCGTGATCCGGACACCGGCTGTCGCTTCGCCGACCGCTGTCCGTTCGCCGTCGAGGAGTGTCGCGACGCGCATCCGCCGATGTACGACGTCGACCGCGCGACCGGCGGGGAGCCCGGTGACACGCCACACGAATCGGCGTGCTACCGGCTCGACTCGCTCGCACAGATGCAGGAAGACGCCGCAAAGGAGGAAACATGGCTACAGCAGACGACGCACTAGTGGAAGTAGAGGGGCTGAAGAAGTACTTCGACGTCAGCAGTGGCGTCTTCGAGCGGCTCTTCGGGACCGCGACGCCGCCGGTCCGCGCCGTCGACGACGTCTCCTTCTCCATCGAGAAGGGCGACGTCATGGGGATCGCCGGCGAGTCCGGCTGTGGGAAGACCACGCTGGGGAAGGTCCTCGTGCAGCTGTACGAGCCGACGGAGGGGACGATCCGCTTCGACGGCGAGGACGTCACGGAGCTGACCCGGGAGGAGGAGTCGGAGTTCCGTCAGCGCGTCCAGATGATCTTCCAGGACCCCTTCGAATCGCTCAACCCCCGGATGACGGTGTACGACGCCGTCTCGGAGCCGCTCCGGATCAACGACATGCTCGACTCCTACCAGGAGCGACGCGAGAAGGTGGTCGAGACACTCAACGACGTGGGGCTCGCCCCCGGCGACGCCTACCTCGACTCGTTCCCGCAGGAGCTCTCCGGCGGCGAGCGCCAGCGCGTCGCCATTGCGCGCGCGATGGTCGTCGACCCCGAGTTCGTCGTCTGCGACGAGCCGGTGTCGATGCTGGACGTCTCCATCCGCGCGGGCGTGCTCAACCTGATGAAGGAGCTGCGCGACGAGTACGGGCTGACGTACCTGTTTATCAGTCACGACCTCTCGCTCATCCGGTACATGTGCAACAAAACGGCGATCATGTACCTCGGCGACATGGTCGAGTACGGCCCGACCGACGAGGTGGTCGACGACCCGAAACACCCGTACAGCGAGGCGCTGTTCGACGCGGTCCCGGTCGCGGACCCGACGCGGGAACGCAAGCGCGCGAACGTCACCGGCGACATCCCGAGTCCCCGGTATCCGCCGGAGGGCTGTAAGTTCCACACGCGGTGTGCGAACATCATCCCGCCGGAGTCGTGGGACGGGACCCAGGACGCGTTCCGCCGGGTCCACATGTTCAAGCGGCGCGTACTGGACGGGTTGTCCGTCGACGACCTCGACGCCGATCCCGAGGCGACGCCGGACGACCGGCTGAAGGACCAGGTCCTCAGCCGCGGGCTCGCGCTGACCGGCCTCCCCGAGGAGTACGCGCTGGAGTCCGAACGGGAGATGGCGGAGGGCCGCGGCGTCGACGTCTCCGAGTTCGAGGTCCCGCCCGCCGCCCAGGAGACGATCGAGGAGGCGGCGTCACACATTGTCGACGGCGACACCGACGCTGCCGCCGACGCCGTCCGCTCCGAGTTCGTCTCCATCTGTGAAACCGACCGCCCGGCGAACCGCGCGGCCAGCGAGTCGGTCCAGACCGCCTGCCACCTCTACGGGGAGGGCGACGAGCCGCAGGTCGGTGGGTCCTCCACGGCCGCAACCGCGGACGACTGACGATGGACCGGTCCCCGTCCCTCCGCACTCTCCTCGTTGCGGGCAGCTTCGCGGTCGTGTTTCTCGTGACGGTCGCCGTCAGCGTCTCCACGGTGACGGCGGTGGTGGCGCACGTCGAGGCGTCGGCGACGCTCTCCGCGCAGGCCGAGAGCATCTCGCCGGCCGAGGAGCAGTCGGAGCTCGCCGTCGCCGTCCGGGTCGACAACCCGACCGACGCACCGCTGACGGTCAGTAGCGCGTGGATCCAGGTGTACCGTAACGGGAGCGCCGTCGCCAGCGACGCCGGCGCCGGCTTCGACGAGTTCACCGTCCCGCCCGGCGAGAGTCGGACGGTGCGGCTGTCGGCCACTATCGAGGCCGAGGATCCGGAGCGCGTCCGCGAGGCCGCCCGGGACGGCGACCTCGTCGCGAAGGGCCGCTTCGAGGCACGGGTCGTCGAACGGAGTCTCCAGCTCTCGATCGAGGGTGGTGCCGATGCGTAACGACACCCGCGGTCGGCGGCGACTCGTCGGCGACGTCTACGTGCGTCCGGCCGTGATGCGGTGGATCCGGGCGACGATCATCGGCGTGCTGACGGGCATCGTCGGCGGTCTCGGCACCTTCGTGTTCAGCAACACGGACGTCTCGCCCATCGCGGGCGACCCCAAGCTGGCGCTGCTCCTCATCGTGGCCAGCGGCGTGTACACCCACCTGTTCGCGGCCGACCTCCGCGAGAGCTTCACCGCGGCGGGGATCGCGTTCCTGGTCGGCGCGGTCGTCTGTATCGGCGCCTGGGTCTGGCCGGTGTACGCGCTCGGCTACACTGGCGTCCTCGCGGAGCTCGTGGGTGCGCCCCGGCTCCGCAACGGCGTCGTCAACGTGATCACGATCTACCTGATGGTGTTCGGCGCGAGCTACCTGACGACGCTGTCGCTGGCGGCGACCCAGGAGTAGCGGCCCGGGCGGAAGCGTTTTCCTTCCGTCCGCCTCAGTTCCGACGAATGCCGAACGACATCCCCACGGAGGAGAAAGACCAGAAGAAGCGCGGGATGTTCGCCAGTCGGAACGAGGACCCGACGTTCAAGAGCTACCTCTCCTCGCTGCTGTACGTGCTCAGCGTGCCGACGCTCATTCTGCTCGCGTTCGTCGGCTACTGGCGCGGCCTCTACTCCTACGACGCCGTAATCCCGGTGTTCGGCGGGCTGCTCGTGGCGCTGCTCGTCGTGACCTTCGGACTGATGCACGTGCTGACCGGCCGCTAAATCGGGCTTTCTGGACGTGCCGAGGCGTGTCGTCCGCGACGACGTCGGCTCTCCCTTATAAGTGCGCCCGGCCCGGCGACTGACGTATTTAAAAAGAAAAAGAGACGACGGTAGCGACGACCGTCGGGCGACCGCGAGCTCTCAGACCGTCCCGCCGCTGAAGGCGTTCAGTATGAGCAGCCCCAGCGCCACGACGAGCAGGCCGAACTCCAGCTGCGTCGGCGCGCCCGTCCCGCCGTGCCGGAGGTAGCTCCCGAGGCTGGCGACGGTCGCGACGTACGGGAGGCCGAACAGCAGCCAGATCTTCGGCGAGCGGCTCTTCGCGAAGGCGACGACCCGCTGCCAGCCGCCGCGGACGGCGGCCCGGACGCGGGCGCGTCGGCGCATCGTTCAGAAGGGGATTTCCTCGTGTTCACACAGCACAGGCTCGCTGGCGACGTTCGTCACGAGCGCCAGCAGCGCGACGGCCTCGCCGGGGTCGACCGCGGGCGCGTCGCCGTCGAGTTCCGACGACCAGCCGGCCAGCGAGACGCCGAGGCGAACGCGCCAGTCGTGAACCGTGATCAGCCACTCGCCCGCGCCGTCCTCCGCCGAGACCTCGAAGAGGTACTTGAACGTCTCGTCGTCGCGCCAGGAGACGTCGTTGCCGGCGACGTACTCCTCGAACTGGGGGGTGCCGAACAGCTGGGTGAACCGGTAGTAGGCCGTGCCGATGTCGGTGTCCATCCCCGGCTGATTCGGGTTCGGCTCCAGCTCGACGTAGGCGTCGACGTCGTCGTGCTCCAGGAGGTTCACCTCGCGCAGCTCGTCGCCGTCGTCGCGCCGGCGCCGGATCTCCGCCGGGGATACCGGTTCGATCGTGTACTCGCCGAGCTCGTCGAACTCGGGGGCGTCAGGGTGCTCTCTGATGTCGAACATCAGTACGAGAAGTGCATGAACCCTTTCAGCCCCGCGTAGCCGAGTCCGAGGAAGCCGATGCCGAGGAGGAAGATGATCACGCTATCGAGCGTGGGGATCTGATGCGGTGCGAGACCGTAGAAGAACGTGATCCCGAGGAGGGTGAGGATGTACCCCACGGTGAACCCGAGCAGACCGAGACACAGCGAACCGATCCCGACGGGTCCGCGAGCTGATTTCGGAATCTTCGTTTTGATCGCGCTCATGACTTGCCGTTGGTATTTGTTCCCATGATAAATCAGTAACGATCACCCACAGCAAGCGGGGGTTCCGCCCCTCGTCGCTTTCCTTCTCCCGTCGCACTCGCCCCGTCGCACTCGCCCCGTCGCGCTCGGCCGGCGGCGGTCAGCCGTCCTTGCTCTCGCGCCGCTCGCGCTCGCGCTCGCGCGCTTCGAGGTTCGCCATGGCCTCCTCGTCCAGCGGCGACGCGGCCTCGTCGAACTCGGCCCCGGACTGCTCCTGCTCGGCCGCTTCCTCCTCCTCGTCCCCGGATTCGAGGTAGTCGAGGTATTCCGAGGGGTGGACGTCGAGGTTCTGCGAGATCAGGATCAGCGCGATGCCGCCGATCGTGTAGAACACCGGCGCCGGCGCGGTCAACGGGACCTGTCCGGTCACGACCGAGACGTGGAGCGCGTTGCCGATGAGCAGCGCGCCGGCGACCCACAGCCCCGTCGCGATCGTGGAGGCGAGCCGTTTGGGGATCATGGTCGTGCTGGGGTGGCCGGGTACTTGAATCGTCCGCGTCGATGGGTGTGAGTTCACGTCCGTTCTGGGTTGTAGTTCGTTGAGAAGGTGCAGACGCTGTTGTATTCGATATCACTGGTAACACCTCGAAAGCCCTCGGCCGCTCTTGCTTATAAACGGGGAGCTCAGGTGCAGACACTGCTATGCTTGACAGCACCGCAAACTCCTCGAAAGCCCTCGGCCGCTCGCGGTCGCTCCGCGACATATCCGCGGCTCTCCGCCGCGAAAGACGGTCCGGGCTGCCTGCAGTGGCGGGCTGCCGGGCTGCGACTTTCTGGCCTTCGTTCACTGCGTTCACGAAGACACCGCCCGCCGCGGATAGAGGTCCCCGGAGCGACTCCGTTACACCGCGACCGGCCGTCGCCCTTTCAGTCCGCCAGGACAGCAACCGCGACGGCGACCGCACCGCGACCGCACCGCGACCGCCCAGCAACCGCAATTCCTCAGTCCTCCCCAGCCTCGGCCGGGGCGCGCCGGCCCCGCACCGCTTCGGCGCGCCTCGCCCTCCCTCGCACGCGTTGCTCGCGCGCGCCACCGCCCAGCACCGCACGCCGGCCAGCCGGCGCACGTCGTCGGCGACCCAGCCGCCGCGGCGCCGCCCGGCCACCACTCCGGGGTGGGACTGAAAGGGGCAGCCGCTGAGCGGGACGCCCTGCGAAGCAAGCACCGCAATCCCAGCGAGCGAACGCAGTGAGCGAGCGGGGTGAGGAGCACAGCGAGCAGCGCGACCGCTCAGCGGCTGGGGCTTTCGAAGCATGCTGAGTGGTGTCGTAAGCGACGCTAGTCAAACCCATTTATAAACGAAACTGGTCAGCGGCGTGGGCCTTTAAATATAATGAGCGGTGTCGCACGCAACGTTTAGCTCCAGTTCAGAAAGAGCGCACACAACGACTTCAACCGAAAACAACCCGATTAGCTCACACCGATAACACGGGCTGGCTGGCGTAGAGGAGGACGTACTCGGCGGCTTTCTCCAGCACTTCGCCCGGCGTGCCCGACACGGGCTCACGGGGGACGACGAGGAAGTCGGCCTCGAGGTCCTCCGCCGTGTCCAGCACCACGCTCCCGGGGTGGGTCGTCTTCACGTTCGTCGAGAAGCCGTAGGCGATGGAGGTGTTCGTCTCGACGCCCTTCTCGGCCGCCTGCTCCGCGACCGCGTCGGTGAACGAGGCGGTGTCCTCCGCGACCTCGCCCTCGTCGACGGCACCGGTATCGATCGCGCGCGCGACGTCCTCGCCGAGGATGTACACCGCGTGTACCGTCGCGTCGTACTCGCTCGCGACCGCGATCGCGTACTCGACGGCCTCCTGTGACTCTTCGCTGCCGTCGACCGGCGCCAGCACGAGATCGATGTCGAGGTCGGCCATACGTAATCAGATCCACGGCGCCCCTGAAAAAGCCACTCGTTGGCCGGGCGGCTGAGCGACCCCGGTGCGGGCCGTAACTCACGGGCTACTTCACGACGGTCGCGAAGACGAACGGGGCCATCGCGAGGATCCCGAGAATAGCCAGCCACCACGGGAAGAAGACGAGCAGGCCAATCACCATGACGAAGCACGTCGCAAGCACCACCAGTTTCTGTTTCACCGACAACATGGCTGTCATAGCTCTGTATGATGTGGGGGGCAACTAATAGTTCCCCCGTCTCGGAACTCCTTTTCGTGCGAGTGCCGCGGTGGTGACGGCCCAGCTGGGTTCTCTCCACCGGTGGCAGCGTCCTCGCCGACACCAGCAGCCCTCGAACGAGCCACCGGCGGTGGACACCCCGCGCGACACCGCCCGGCTTTAAGCCCGCGCCGGGTCAACGGTGACCCATGTTCGACACGATCGTCATCGCGACCGACGGCTCCGAGAGCGTGAGCCGCGCGATAGACGTCGCCCTGGACCTCGCCGAGCGCTTCGACGCTGAGGTACACGCGCTGTACGTCATCGACCGCGGCGAGGTGGAATCGTCGCCGGAGGGCGTCCGCGAGGACCTCCGCAAGGCGCTGGACGAGCGCGGCGAGGAGGCGCTGGCCGAGGTCGACGCACAGACCGACAAGGGCGTCGAAACCGCCGTCCGCGAGGGGCGCCCGGCGGCGGAGATCTCGGCGTACGCCCGCGAGATCGACGCCGACGTCGTCGCGACCGGCACCCGCGGCCGCCACGGCGAGAACCGGTTCCTCATCGGCTCCGTCGCCGAGCGCGTCGTCCGGACCTGCCCGGTCCCGGTGCTCACCGTCCGGCAGCTCAACGGCGAGGACCCGCGGCGCACGACGATCTGAGGCCGGCGCGATCGCTGGCGGGAGTCGCACGCGTTGAGAGCGGCGGAGTTTTCACGCTCGCGGGCGGACGGCCGCCATGGACGACGACCTCATCGACGACGACCTGATCCCCCTCTCCCGGCGCAGCAAGCTCCCGGGCAAGGGGTTCTTCTACCCGGACTCGCTCGACGAGGAGCGCGCCGAGCAGCGAGCGAAGGAGACGATCGAGGGCGCCGAGACAGTGGTCATCGCCGACGGCGACGCCGACGGGCTCGCCTGCGCCGCGATGATCCGCGAGTACTACGGCGCCGAACTCGACGTCGCGGCGTTCGAGGCCGCCATCGAGGACCGGGTTCCCGAGACCGGCCCGGGCGACGTCCCCGAGGCGGAGACGGTCGAGGAGGTCGCCGCGGAGGCGGCCGAGGCGGCCGAGGCGCTGGAGAGCGAGGGCGACGAAGCGGAGGACGGCGACGACGGCGACGACGCCGAGGACCCGACCGAGGACGCCCACACGCGCTCGTCGGTGGCGCTGGTCTCGGCCGGCCCGTACTCGCTCGACGACGCCTTCGAGCGCGTGCTCGCGTACGGCGAGCCCGACCTCGACCTGTACGTCTGTGACCTCTGTCCGGACGAGTACGCGTGGATCGGCGACGAGCTGGAGGCGCTCGCGGAGCAGGCGGCCGCCATCCGCTGGTTCGACCACCATCAGTGGGACGACGCCGCGGCTGCGGCCGTGCGCGAGGCCGGTGTCGACCTCGTCGTCGGCGAGTCCGACGAGGAGTGTACCGCCGACGTCACCCTGCGCTCGCTGGAGTACGACTTCGACGAGCAGTGGGCGGAACTGGCCGCGGTCACGCGCGACCACGACCTCTGGCTGAAGGAGGACCCCCGGTCGGACGACCTGGCCGACTATGCGCACTGGTCGGGTGCCGAGGAGTACGTCACCGTCGTCGGCGCCTACGGCGCGGATCTTCCGGACTCCGTCGGCGACTTCCTCGCACATCGCCGCGTGGAGAAGGAGAACCGCATCGAGGCCGCCGTCGGCCGCGCGACGTTCCAGGCCGTCGGCGACTGGTCCGTCGCCGTCACCTACGGCCGCTGCTCGCAGAACGAGGTCGCCGAGCGCCTCCGCAAGCAGGGCGCCGACGCCGCGGTCATCGTCAAGCCCGCCGGCTCCGCCTCCATCCGCGGCTCCGAGGACTTCCAGCGCGCCCACGAGGTCGCCGGCAAGGTGAACGGCGGCGGCCACCCGCAGGCCGCGGGCTGCAAGCCCGACATCTACGACGACATGCTCGACTACGCCCAGCACTGGACGACCGAAGGCCAGGCGACACGGAAGGTCATCCTCTCGGCGTTCGAGGAGGTCGCCGAGGAGGCTGCAGCCGAAGCGGAGGCGGAGGAAGCTGAGGCGGCGGAAGCTGAGGCGGCGGAAGCTGAGGCGGAGGACACGGAGTAGAGAGTGGAGTAGCGGCGGCGAAAGCGTCCGAGACGGGGAACCGGCCAAATTGGCCGCTGCTCAGAGTGGCAAATCCCGGGATATTCCGGGTCTCAAGCTGACTGGCGGCGGATATCGGCTACCGTTCTGCTCGGGAGCCTAACTGTTTTGGGCAATAACATAACCTGTAACCCTGCATGTAATTAGATATGGCATCCCTGGGCAGCACTCAGCAGACGGCCGAGATGGACGACGACGCACTGTACGAGGACTGCGCCGAGTGCGGCGACCGGCAGCCGCACGAGGTGTCGATCGAGATCCGGACGGAGAGCACGAAGGAGGAGAACACGGAGTTCTCCCGCGAGCCGTACCGCGTCGCCGAGTGCGAGGTCTGCGGGACGACGACGGCGACCCGGATGAACAACGTCTGATCGGCGCTTCGGTCGTCCGCGGACCGCCGGCCGTTCGAGGCACTCTCCGGGCAGTGGGCTATTTTTCAAACGAGTGAGCGACGGCCGCGCGCGAGCTGCCGTGCCGCGTCGTCAGTCCGCGCGCGTGCCGACGACCCACTTGTGCGAGTAGTTCTCGCCGCACGCGCAGTGGGCGTAGGAGTGAACCACGTCGCCCTCGGCGTAGAGGCCGCCGACCTCCTGGTTCTCGGCCTCCGCGAAGGCGAAGACGAACTCGACCGCGTGCTCCTCGTCGGGATGCTCGTCAGCCCGCGGGCACTCCCCGCCGTCGAGCGTGCGGTCGATGTCGCCCTCGGTGCTCATCGCCTTCTGCGCGAAGCCCATCGCGTCCATGCCGGTGCCCGCCTCGAAGGCGGACCGGCCGCTCTCGCCGTCGACGACGACGCGCACGCCGTCGTCCGTTTCGGTACCAACGTTCCGGAGGCGAGAGTCGTCGTCGAGGAAGACGTCACTGATGAACAGGACGACGTCGTCGAGCCGCTCGCCAGCCAGGAACTCGTCGAGTTCGCTCATTATGGGTTCGTGGGTGTTGCTGACTTAAAAGACGGTCGTACTGGGGGTAATGACATTTTAAGCGGGGATGGTGGAACATTGGCTCGTATTTCTCGGTGGTTTTCTTTATATGCCGTATTTACGAGTCTGGACGCTGATGCGGTTGAGAGCACCGCAAACGTCCAGAAATCCCTCGGCCGCTCTTGCTTATATGCTGATTTGAACAGGTGATACGGTCTTGCTCTCAACAGCACCGCAAACACCGGGAAAGCCCTCGGCCGCTCGCGGTCGCTGAGCGACATATCCGCGCCTCTCCGCACCGCCCGGCGCGGATAGAGGTCGATTCAGCGACTCCCCTCCGGCGCGAGCGGCCATCGCCCTTTCAGTCCGCCAGGACCGCAACCGCGACCGCACCGCAACCGCAGGCCTCGGCCCTCCCCAGCCTCGGCCGGGGCGCGCCGGGACAACACCGCTCGGCGCGCCCCGCCCTCCCTCGCACGCGTTACTCGCGCGCGCCGCCGCGACCGCACCGCACGCCGGACAGCCGGCGCGCGTCGTCGGCAAGCCAGCCGCCGCGAGCGACGCGCCGGCCACCACTCCCGGGCGGGACTGAAAGGGGCAGCCGCTGAGCGGGACGCTCTGCGAAGCTAGCACCACAACCCGGTGAGCGACCGAAGGGAGCGAGCCGGGTGAGGAGCGCAGCGAGCAGCGCGACCGCCTCAGCGGCTGGGGCTTTCTGGGCATGCTGAGTGGTGTTGCCGGCGACGACCGGCTTCATTTAAAAACGCCGTCGCTCAGCGACTGGAACCACACCGTCCGAACGACCGACCACACCGGAAGCGGCTCTGCAACAACCGATCTCGACTCCGAAAATCGCTACTCCTCGGGAACGAGGTGGACGTCGCCACCGTCCTTGAACGCGAGCACGGTGTCCGCGTCGTCGTCGAAGAAGTCGGGGTTCGGCACCGTAACGGCCTCGTACGTCTCGGGGTCGAGCACCTGCACGGCGTTCTCGTCCTCGACGGTCACGACGGTCGTCTCCTGGGCGTCTTCGCGGCGGCCGAGGCGCTCGACGTCGGGCGACTCGCCGGCGTCGTAGGAGGACTCGTACTCGCCGCCAGTGGCGAGTCGCGTGCCGCGGACGCGGCCGGAGACGCCCTCGACGAGGACGGGGCCGTCGCCGTCCTCGGGGTCGACGATCTCGCCGGGGGCGTAGCGCGGGAGGTGGACCGCGAACGTGACGCGGTACACCTCGTTGCCGTCCTCGTCCTCCGTCGCGAGGGTCGGGTACGACTCGAAGGAGCCGCCGAGCTCGTCCGTGATCCGGCCGGCGACGTTCTGGCCGAGCTGGTTCGTCGAGATCTTCACGTTCGGGCCCTCGTCGGTCTCGTCGATCTCTGTGATGAACGCCTCGCGGTCGCCCTTGCCCTCCTGGGCGGCGACGTGGGCCTCCGCGATCTCGACGGCCTCGGACCACTCGGCCGGCGTCAGCTCGCGGTCCTCCGCGCGGATCTGGACGATGCTGGCGTAGTAGCCGCCGGCGATGCGCCCGCAGCGGTCGCAGGTGCCACGGGAGACCTTCACCGGGACCGTTACCTCCTCCTCGCGGAGCTGGCCGCGGACGATCCCCGAGAAGTCACAGTGCATCCGGATGTTGTTCTCGTCGACCTGCTCGGGCTCGACGCCCCAGTCGACCTCGGTCGCCTTCACGTGGACGCCCAGCGCCTCGGCGACCTCCTCGACGGCGACGTCGGTGTAGTCGCGCGCGCCGACGTCCTGCCAGGAGCTGCCGCGATGGACCGCGCCGCAGCGCGAGCAGACCAGTACCTCGATGCGCTCCGGCGCGTCGACCAGGTCGAAGTCCTCGAAGTAGCAGTCGTCGCACAGCTTCGCGTCCCGCTCGCGCGGCTCGCCGGGGAGCGGCTCCTCGCGCTCCGGGACCGCGTCACCGCACCGTGGACAGAATCCGCGGGACTCACTCATGATACCGATCGTAGGTGGGTGAGCCGTTTAAGTAAAACGAACAGGTGGCGTCACTTGCCCCGCCCCTCGAGCCGTGGCCGCTCCCTTCGGTCATCGACCGAGTCCGTTCGGGGATTCGGAGAGAGCGGCAGAATATGGCGCTGTACGTGCGTTTACCCGCTGCCACTCTGACCGTCAACCATGACAGACGACAACAATAAGTTCGCGACGCGAAGCCTGCACGCTGGCGCGGCGTCCGATCCGGCGACGGGGTCGCGGGCGACGCCCATCTATCAGACCACCTCCTACGCGTTCGAGGACGCCGACCACGCGGCGCGGCTGTTCGCCCTCGAGGAACCCGGAAACATCTACTCCCGGATCATGAACCCGACGAACAGCGTCCTCGAGGAACGCATCGCCTCTCTCGAGGGCGGCGTCGGTGCCGTCGCCACCTCGTCGGGGATGGCCGCGCTCAACGTCGCAACGTTCCTGCTCGCGTCCGCGGGCGACAACGTCGTCTCGGCCTCGTCGCTGTACGGCGGGACGTACACCTACCTCACGCACTCCGTCGAGCGCCGCGGCGTCACGACGCGCTTCGTGGACACGCTCGACGTCGACGCGTACGCCGACGCCATCGACGCGGACACCGCGTTCGTCCACCTCGAAACGATCGGGAACCCGGCCCTCGTCACGCCGGACATCGCGGCGATCGCCGAGGTCGCCCACGAGCACGGCGTCCCGCTGGTCGTCGACAACACGTTCGCGACCCCGGCCCTCTGTCGGCCCCTCGAACACGGCGCGGACCTCGTCTGGGAGTCGACGACGAAGTGGCTCCACGGCGCGGGGACGACCGTCGGCGGCGTCCTCGTCGACGGCGGCTCCTTCCCGTGGGCCGATCACGCCGAGAAGTACCCGGAGATCGCGGCCGATAATCCCGCGTACCACGGCGTCAACTTCGCCGAGCGGTTCGGCGACGCCGCCTTCACCTACGCCGCCATCGCCCGCGGCCTGCGCGACCTCGGAAACCAGCAATCCCCCTTCGACGCGTGGCAGACGATCCAGGGGCTCAACACGCTCCCCCTCCGGATGGACCGCCACTGCGAGAACGCCGAGATCGTCGCCGAGTTCCTCGCCGACCACGACGCGGTTTCGTGGGTGAACTACCCGGGTCTCGAGGGCCACGAAACCCACGAGACGGCCAGCGAGTACCTCGAGGGCGGCTACGGCGGGATGATCACGTTCGGTCTCGAGGACGGCTACGACGCGGCGAAGGCCACCGTCGAGAATGCGGACCTGGCCTCGCTTCTGGCGAACGTCGGCGACGCGAAGACGCTGATCATTCACCCGGCGTCGACCACCCACCAGCAGCTCACGGAAGCGGAGCAGGCGGACGCGGGCGTCACCGGCGACATGGTGCGGCTCTCCGTCGGCATCGAGGACCCGACGGACATCCTCGCGGACCTGGAGGCGGCCATCGCGAGCGCGACGGCGTAGGCCCGGGCGGCGCCGCTTCGTTCGGTGCGGCTCCCCCGTGTTCGACGCACGACGAATATCGAACACGACGGTTGCGGGCTGCTGTCGCCACTTTCGAAATGATTACAGGGTGGGCGTGGTACGGGTTTACGTGATATGACGAAAGTTAGCGTGGTCGGCGCGGCCGGCACCGTCGGGGCCGCCGCTGGCTACAACATCGCGCTGCGGGACATCGCGGACGAGCTCGTGTTCGTCGACATCCCGGACAAGGAGGACGAGACCGTGGGCCAGGCAGCCGACACGAACCACGGGATCGCGTACGACTCGAACACGACGGTCCGTCAGGGCGGCTACGAGGACACCGCCGGCTCGGACGTCGTGGTGATCACGGCCGGCATCCCGCGCCAGCCCGGCCAGACCCGCATCGACCTGGCCGGCGACAACGCGCCGATCATGGAGGACATCGGCTCGTCGCTCGCCGAGCACAACGACGACTTCGTCACGGTGACGACGTCGAACCCGGTCGATCTGCTCAACCGCCACCTGTACGAGGCGGGCGACCGCGACCGCCACCAGGTCGTCGGTTTCGGCGGGCGCCTCGACTCCGCGCGCTTCCGCTACGTCCTCTCCGAGCGCTTCGACACACCGGTCCAGAACGTCGACGCGACGATCCTCGGTGAGCACGGCGACGCGCAGGTGCCCGCCTTCTCGAAGGTCCGCGTCGACGGCCGTGACCCCGAGTTCACCGAGGCCGAGCGCGAGGCGATCCTCGGCGACCTGCAGGAGTCCGCGATGGACGTCATCGAGCGCAAGGGCGCGACCCAGTGGGGGCCGGCGACGGGCGTCGCCCACACGGTCGAGGCGATCCTCGAGGACACCGGCGAGGTACTCCCCTGCTCGATCCCGCTCGACGGCGAGTTCGGGCACGAGGACACCGCCTTCGGCGTCCCGGCCAAGCTCGGCTCCAACGGCGTCGAGGGGGTTATCGAGTGGGAGCTCGACGACTACGAGCAGGACCTGATGGCCGAGGCCGCCGAGAAGCTCTCCGACCAGTACGACAAGATCGCGTAGCTGCGGGGCTTCAGCACCCTTTACGGGGTCCCCCGACCTCCTGGAGTCACGCGGCCTGTCGAGCCGTTCCCGTTCGAACCGGTGACCGTGCCGGCGAGCCACGTCGTCGCGACGACCGACCCGACTCACGCGGGCTGTCCGGCAACCGGGCGGGCTCGTCGCCTCCGCGGCGACGCGTGTGCACTGCCTCAGGAGCGGGACCCACGCTGTTGCCGAGGTTCTTTAGCGGGCGTATCTTATAAATGAGTCACACTGGATGCCAAAATAATGGGGCAGAAGCTGGAACCTACCCGTACTTATTTTAATTCACTCACACGTAGGTGACACGAGGAATGGCACTCGTCACCTGCGAGAACTGCGGGACTGTTCAGGAGTATTCAATTTTCGAGGGGACGACTCCTTGCCGAGCCTGCGGTGCGAGTGCGGAGTCCCTGTCGCCAGTGGCTGACGGGGATTCGGACGAGTCGGTCAGCGACCCGGTCGGCGGTCCGGCCGGCGACTCTGCTGCCGCGTCGCCCGGCGACTCGAACGACACGTCCGCCGCCGACTCGACGGCCGACGCGACCGAGCCAACCGACGTCACGGTGCTCGTCGCCGAGGACGACGAGGCGTTCCGCGAGACGATCGGTCGGTGGTCCGCCGTCCGGGACGACTGGGACGTTCGGACGGTCCCGAACGGGCGCTCGGCGCTGGAGGCGGTCGACGAGGCGGTGGACCTCCTCGTCATCGACCGGCGGATGCCCGGACTCTCCGGGGCCGAACTGGTCCAGCAGCTCGAGGACACGTCGTTCGACGGCGACGTCCTCGTCGTCAGCGCCTACGAGGCCGACGACGACCTCAGCGAGCGCGACGTCGACGGCTACGTGACGAAACCAGTAAGCCGGCAGGCCTACGTCGACGCGCTCCGGTGGCTCGCTTCCTCGTAAGCGACGACGGGCGCCGGGCCGAGCGCGGAGGTTCTCCTACTCGGGTTTCGAGAAGAGCCCGGCGTGAACCGGCGCGTGCGGGTTCTCCTCGACGGCCTCGGCGACCTCCTCCTCGTCGGCGTCGACGACGGCGCTCCCGTCGGTGCCGGCCGCGAGGAAGTCGGCGATCGGCGGGCCGACGGACTCCGGCTCGACGAGGAACGCGTCGTGGCCGTGGTCGGAGTCGACGACGTGGTGGGCGACGGGGACGTCGCTCTCCCGGAACGCGTCCGAGAGCTCCGCGGCCTGCCCGACGGTGAAGTGCCAGTCCCCAGTGAAGGAGAGGACGAGCGCCTCGCCCTCGAAGGCGGCCAGCGCGTCGGCGTCGGCGGCGTAGCCCGCACAGAGGTCGTACTCGTCCATCGCCCGCGTCAGGTAGAGGTAGCTGTTCGCGTCGAAGCGGTCGACGAAGCCGGAGGCGTTGTAATCGAGGTACGACTCAACGTCGCGGTAGGGGAAGAAGGCGCCCGCGGGGTCGTCGGCGAGCCCGAGGCCGTCCTCGCCGCGCGCCATCGAGTTACGCCCGGCCGAGCGCCGGCCGAACTTCCGCTCCATCGACGCCTTCGAGAGGTACATCACGTGGCCGATCTGCCGGGCGAGCGCGAGCCCGTCGTCCGGGTCCGGTCGGTCCTCGCCGTAGTAGTCGCCCTCGTTCCAGTCGGCGTCCATCCGGATCGCACGCCGGGCGATCGCGTCCAGCGCGAGACACTGGGGGTCCAGCCGAGCCGCGGTGGCGACGGGGACGACGTAGCGCGCGTCGTCGGGGTAGCGCTTCGCCCACTCGAGGGCGTTCATCCCGCCGACGCTGCCGCCGACGACCGCGTGGAGCCGGCCGACGCCGAGCGCGTCCAGCAGCTGCCGCTGGGCGCGCGCCCAGTCCTCGACCTGCACGGGCGGGAAGTCGGTGCCCCAGCGGTCGTGGTCGGGGGCGTCGCCGTCGGCGCCGTCGGCGCCGTCCTCCGCTCCGGGAAGCTCGTCCGGCCGCTCGCTCGCCGGCCCCGAGGAGCCGTAACAGGAGCCGGGGACGTTCGCGCAGACGACGTAGTACTCCGTGGTGTCGATGGCCTTGCCCGGCCCGACGACGTCGTCCCACCAGGCGCGGGCCTGCCCGGCCTGCTCGCCGTCCTCCTCGGGCGTGCGCGCGACGTTCTGGCTGCCGGTGAGGGCGTGACAGACGAGCACCGCGTTGTCGCCGTCGAACTCGCCGTAGGCCTCGTAGGCGACCTCGAGGTCGGGGATCGTCTGACCGCACTCGAAGGTGAACTCCCCGAGCGAGGCGACGTCGCGGTCGACTGGTGTGCCGCTCATCGGTGTCAGTTGGCTCCCGAGCCGGAAGTCCCTGCCGCCGCGCGCTCGCCCGCCGCGAGGCCGGCGTCGACGTCGGCGATGATGTCCTCGGGGTCCTCGATGCCGACGGAGAGGCGGAGCATGTCGGGATAGACGCCGGCGTCGATCTGCTCCTCCTCGCTCATCTGGGCGTGGGTCGTCGACGCCGGGTGAATGACCAGCGTCTTCGCGTCGCCGACGTTCGCGAGGAAGCTCGTCAGGTCGACCGCCTCGCAGAACGTCTTGGCGCCCTCGTAGCCGGCCTCGACGCCGAAGGTAACCATCCCGCCGTAGCCGCCCTCGAGGTACTTCGAGGCGTTGTCGTGGGTCTCGTGGCTCTCCAGACCGGGGTAGCTCACCCACCCGACGCGCTCGTCGTCGTCGAGGTACTCGGCTACCTGCTTCGCGTTCTCGCAGTGCCGCTCCATCCGGAGCGGGAGCGTGTTGAGCCCCTGGATCGTCTGCCAGGCGTCGAAGGGGGACTGCTGGCCGCCGGTCGGGCGGACGCCGCGCTGGCGCGCGACGTTGGCGAAGGCGGCGTCGCCGAACTGCTCGACGAAGTCGACGGGGAACGCCGGGTTCTGGCCCGACAGCTCCTCGTAGTCGGCGTCCGGGTGGTCCCACGGGAACGTCCCGCCGTCGACGAGGATGCCGCCCACCGTCGTCCCGTTGCCCGTGAGCCACTTCGTCGTCGACTCCCAGACGACGTCGGCGCCGTGCTCGAAGGGCCGGCAGAGGGACGGCGACGCGAACGTGTTGTCGACCACCAGCGGCGTCGCGTGGTCGTGGGCGATCTCCGCGAGTCGCTCCAGGTCCGGCGTGACCAGCGAGGGGTTCGCGATGGTCTCGACGTGGACGTAGGCCGTGTTCTCGTCGATCGCCTCCTCGTAGGCCTCGTAATCCAGCGTGTCGACGAGCCGCGCCTCGATCCCGCGCCGGTTGGCGACGGTGGTCATGTACGCCGACGTGCCGCCGTACATCTCAGCGCTGGCGACGATGTTGTCGCCGGCGCTCGCGAGGACGGTCGTCGCCGCGTCGAGCGCGGCCATCCCCGAGGAGGTGGCGACGGCGTCGGTGCCGCCCTCCAGGTCGGCCATCCGGTCCTCTAAGGCGTTCAGCGTCGGGTTCGAGAGTCGCGTGTAGATGTGGCCCTCGTTCTCCCGCAGCGCGTACATCTCCGCCGTCTTGTCCGCGTCCTCGAACTCGAAGGACGTGGTCTGATAGATCGGGGTCGCCCGCGACCCCGTCGCTGGATCCGGCTCCGTCCCGGCGTGGACGCTCCGGGTCCTGAACCCTCTAGTCATGTGTGTAGTGCATATATCTCCACAGGTCTATAACCCTCAGTTACGGCAAGGCATGCCGGTCCGGCGCGGGGGATCACGTGCGAACGACGTTCACTCCCCGTCACCGTCCCGCGAGACGTGGGTTTAAGCCCGATGGCGCGCCTAACCGGGTGTATGTCCGCAGCCGGGCCACCAGTCCCAGCCCTCGCCGACCGCGCCGCCGCGTGCGCCGAGCGCCTCCGCGCCGCCGACGGCGTCCTGCTCGCGTCCCACATCGACGCGGACGGGCTCACCAGCGCCGCCGTCGCCTCCGCCGCGCTCGCGCGCGCCGACGTCGACCACGAGGTCGTCTTCGAGAAACAGCTCGACGAGGCGTCCATCGCCGGGATCGCCGACCGCGAGTTCGACACCGTCCTCTTCACCGACTTCGGCTCCGGCCAGCTCGATATCATCGCCGACCACGAGGCCGCCGGCGACTTCACGCCCGTCATCGCCGACCACCACCAGCCCGCGGAGGCCGATACGGAGTACCACCTCAACCCGCTCCTGTTCGGCATCGACGGCGCCGCCGAGCTCTCCGGGGCCGGCGCCAGCTACGTCCTCGCCCGCGCGCTGGAGGGGCCGGACGTCGACAACCGCGACCTCGCCGCCCTCGCCGTCGTCGGCGCCGTCGGCGACATGCAGGACGGCGACGGCGGGCTCCGCGGGGCCAACGAGGGCATCGTCGCCGAGGGCGAGGCCGCCGGCGTCCTCGAGCAGGCAACCGACCTCGCGCTGTACGGCCGCCAGACCCGCCCCCTACCCAAACTGCTGGAGTACGCGACGGACGTGAAGATCCCCGGGATCTCCAACGACGAGGCCGGCGCCATCTCCTTCCTCTCCGAGCTGGATCTCGACCTGAAATCGGGGGGCGACTGGCGCCGCTGGGTCGACCTCGACGACGCGGAGCGGCAGACCCTCGTCAGCGCGCTCGTCCAGCGGGCGGTCTCCTCGGGCGTCCCCGCGGACCGGATCAACGAGCTGATCGGGACCTCCTACACGCTCCAGGCCGAGGAGGTCGGCACCGAACTGCGCGACGTCAGCGAGTTCTCCACCCTCCTGAACGCGACCGCCCGCTACGAGCGCGCGGACGTCGGCCTCGCGGTCTGTCTCGGCGCCCGGGGCGAGCCGCTCGAGGAGGCGCGAAACCTCCTGCGGAACCACCGCCGGAACCTCTCGGAGGGGCTCCAGTGGGTCAAAACCGAGGGCGTCACGACCGAGGAGAACCTCCAGTGGTTCGACGCCGGCTCCCGCATCCGCGAGACCATCGTCGGCATCGTCGCCGGGATGGCCGTCGGCTCCCCCGCCGTCGACCGCGAGAAACCGATCGTCGCGTTCGCCGAGAAGAACGAGGACGAGCTGAAGGTGTCCGCCCGCGGGCCCCACCACCTCGTCCGGCAGGGGCTCGACCTTTCCGTCGTCATGGGCGAGGCGAGCCGCGCCGTCGGCGGCGACGGCGGAGGGCACGACGTCGCCGCGGGGGCGACGATCCCGGCCGACCAGCGCGAGGCGTTCCTCGCGGCGGCGGACGAGCTCGTCGCTGAACAGGTCGGGTAGCGCGTCGTCACGTGGCGGCCTACCGAGCGGTCGACTATCGTTCGTCGCTCACGACCGGCCCAGGTCGCGGAACATCGCGCGGTAGTCGTCCGGCGAGAAGTCGTTGGTGACTTGCGTGAGGTTCGCGTCGACGTCGTCGAGGCGATCCAGCAGTCGTTCGTACTCGTCGCTCTCCGCCAGCTCCGTCGCCGATTTCCAGGATTCGAGAACCGCTCGCTTGGTCGCCAGGGCGGCCGCTTGCTGGAGCATCTCGTCGTACTCGCTCCGGGTCTTCAGCGTCTCGACCGCCTCCCTGACGCGGTCGCGGTTCGCCGGTTTCGTCAGGTAGAGGTCGAACCCCATCTCGATGATGTCGAACCCGGGCTCGACCGCCGTCACCATCGCGACGCGGCAATCGACGTCCTCGCTCCGGATCGTTTCGAGCACCTCGTCGCCGCTCCCGTCCGGCAGCCGCCGGTCGAGGAGGACTGCGTCCAGCGAGCCGTCTATCTCGGACAGCGCAGCGTCGACCGTTCCCGCTGTTCGAACGTCGTACTTCGGTTCCAGATATCCGACGTAGAGGTCGGCGAGCTCGGTCTCGTCCTCGACGACGAGCACTTCGGTGTCACTCACGGATCGACCACCCACGACCGCCCACGACCATGTTCCCACACATGGTCCAATAGCGGTAATCGATATCTAATAAAGCCATCGTCTATATTTATGAAAAATATAATATTTCGGGGATCGGCTGTGCCGCGGCGGCGGGTTCCGCAACTGTCGGCCCCACGGCACGTGGTTGCCGACGGGCTGGTCTTTTATACCAAGCCGACACAGGTACTGACGAATGAGCGATCTGGTTTCGACGGGAGTCGACGGACTCGACTCGATACTCAATGGGGGCATCACCGACCGATCGACGGTTCTCGTCTCGGGGAACCCGGGGACGGGCAAGAGCATTTTCGGGATCCAGTACCTCCACACCGGCGTCACCGAGTTCGACGAACGCGGCGTCTACGTCTCCTTCGAGGAGGACGAGGAGGACATCCGGCAGGCGGCCGAATCCGTGGGGTTCGACGACTTCGGCGACCTCGTCGACGAGGGCGAGATCGTCGTCCACGACAAGCGGGAGATGCTCCGCGACGGCGACTTCTCGAACGCGGTCGACCGGCTCTTAGAGACCATCGACGACGGCTCCTTCGACCGGCTCGTCCTCGACTCGCTGTCGATGTTTCAGCTGTTCTTCGACGACGAGCAGGAGAAGCGGACGTACCTGCTGAAGTTCTCGGACATCCTGAAGGGGAACGGACTGACCTCGCTGCTCATCAACGAGCAGGGGGCCGTGTTCCCGGACACGGAGGTCGGCCTGGAGAACTTCCTCACGGACGGGAACATCTACTTCATCCAGACGCCGACGGAATCGGGCGTGAGCCGGTACGTCTGGGTCGCCAAGATGCGCAAACAGGACATCGACACCGACATCTTCCCCATGGAGATCGGTGAGGGCGGTATCACCGTCCACGACCGCGCCGGCGGGTTCTCGATGATGGGCCGTGAGGGGTCGGCCTTCTAGTTCTCCCCCGACGAGAGGTTGCGCCAGACGTCGTCGAGGCGGTTTTTCACTGCCGATCGCTCTTCCACCTCGATGGTGATCCCGTCGCGGAAGTCGACCTCGATGCCGTCGACCTGTCGGCGATACACCTTCACCCGGCGGTGTTCCTCCGAGAGCGGTCGGTCGTGGAGCTCGAGAAGGTCGGCCTCCTCCAGTTCGCTGATCCGCCGATAGCAGGTCGCGATCGGCACGTCGAGCTCGTCGGACAGCTCTTGGGCCGACATCGGCTCGTCGGCCGCGGTCAGGATGTCCGTGTTGTACTTGTTCCCCAACACCGAGATCAGATCGTCCCCCACCATCGTCAGTAGAGTCTCTGATTTTCAGTTCCAAATAATTGGCGGAGCAGCCGGGGGCCGACGGGAGCTTGCCATATCCGACGGTATCGACGTCGAACGCCGAAAATATTGGTGGGCAACCGTTCGGATGCCCGGCGATTATCGCCTGTGATAGGTGCGGGGGTAGCTTTATCGCCTCCGTCGGGCCATTCGCCCGCATGAACTTCGTCGAGATCCTCTACCTGCTCGCCACCGCGGCGCTGGTCGTCACGGGGTTGACGATGGTCGGGCTCGCGCTCCAGTCGTACCTGGACACCAGCCGCCGGGCGATGATCCACCTGTCGATCGGGTTCACGCTCGTCGTCGGTGCCGCCGTCGCGACGTCCGTGAGCGCGTTCCTCACCAGCTTCGAGGGCGTCCGGTCGCTGCTGCTCGTCAACACCGGCTTCACCGCCTCCGGGTTCACTTTCGTCGTCTACAGCCTCGTCTCGTACGAGTAGTTATCGACCCGCGTCCGCCGTCGGAACCGCCGACCCGCGTCCGCCGTCGGAACTGCCGGCCCGCGCCGTCGCTCATCGCTGCTGTCACTCGCGGACTCCGCTGACCCACGACGGAACCCCGTTCACCTCAACCTGGTTTTCACGAATGATATCCCGAGTGGTCCCAGCCGTGCAAATTACACCGTATTTTACCCCCGCTTCGACGGTCATAATCGCACGACGCAACGGTGTTATCACATCGAATATTTTGGACGGTGTTTTTAACAGGGGCTTCGGCCTCGTACCGGGTACGTCCGCGGCGGCGCCGTGGACCAACAGCAAATCCATGTTCGAATTCATCAACGACGACGACAGGGGGCAGGTCGGAATCGGCACCCTCATCGTGTTCATCGCGATGGTCCTCGTGGCGGCGATCGCCGCGGGCGTGCTGATCAACACGGCCGGCTTCCTGCAGAGTCAGTCCGAGCAGACCGGGCAGGAGTCGACCAGCCAGGTGAGCGACCGCGTGCAGGAGATCAACACCATCGGCAACGTCAACGGGTCCGAGATCAACTACGTCAACATCAGCGTGATGAAGGGGTCGGGCGCAGCCGACATCGACGTGTCGAAGGCGACGCTGGAGTTTATCGGGCCTGACGGCGCCGAAACACTCGCCTACGACTCTACGTTCAGCTCGAACTCCTTCCAGTTGAACGCGATCAAGGGAAGCGTGACCGTCCTGGAGAACTCCAGTGACCGGTTCAAGCTCGTCATCCAGCTCGACGGGTCGAACAACCCCGCGGCGCTCCAGCCGGGTGAGGAGGCGAGCCTCCGCATCACCACCGCGTCCGGCGCCTCGACGTCCATCGAGATCCGGGTGCCCGACTCCGTGAGCGGTGAGGAGGCGGTGGAACTGTAACGATGTTCGAGTTCATCACCGAGGACGACCGCGGACAGGTCGGTATCGGTACGCTCATCGTGTTCATCGCGATGGTGCTCGTGGCGGCGATCGCCGCGGGCGTGCTGATCAACACGGCCGGCTTCCTGCAGAGTCAGTCCGAGCAGACCGGGCAGGAATCGACCAGCCAGGTGAGCGACCGCGTGCAGGAGATCAACACCATCGGCAACGTCAACGGCGACGGAACCGGCGTTAACTACGTCAACGTAAGCGTGATGAAGGGGTCGGGCGCGGCCGACATCGACGTGTCGAAGGCGACACTCGAGTTCATCGGCCCGGACGGCGCCGAGACGCTCACGTACAACGAGTCGCTCGATACGAACACCTTCCAGCTGAACGCGGTCAAGGGGAGCGTCACCGTCCTGGAGAACTCCAGCGACCGCTTCAAGATCGTTATCCAGCTCGATGGTGGGAGCAACCCCGGTCCGCTTCTCGAGGGTGAGGAGGCGAGCCTCCGTATCACGACTGCGTCCGGTGCGTCGACCTCGATCGAGCTCCGTGTGCCCGATTCCGTGAGCGGTGAGGAGGCGGTGGAACTGTAACGATGTTCGAGTTCATCACTGAGGACGACCGTGGCCAGGTCGGTATCGGCACGCTCATCGTGTTCATCGCGATGGTGCTCGTGGCGGCGATCGCCGCGGGCGTGCTGATCAACACGGCCGGCTTCCTGCAGAGCCAGTCCGAACAGACCGGCGAGGAGTCGACCAGTCAGGTAACCGACCGCGTGCAGGAGATCAACACCATCGGGAACGTCACACCCAGTGAAGACGGTGTCAATCAGATCAACGTGAGCGTGATGAAGGGGTCGGGCGCGGCCGACATCGACCTCTCGAAACTCACGATCGAGTACATCGGCCCGAATGGGGCTGATACGCTGACCTACGACGAGACGGACCTCGCGAACTCGAGTTCGTACTTCCAGATCGACGCGGTCCGCGGGACTGAGCCGGTCGCCGAGAACAGCAGCGATCGGTTCGTCCTCGTCATCGACCTCGGGGCTGCTGCCGGTGACAACCCGGCGAACCTCCAGACTGGCCAGACCGCCAGCCTGCGCATCACGACGGCCTCGGGCGCGACGACGTCGATCGAGCTCCGCGTCCCTGACTCCGTCAGCGGCGAGAGCGCGGTCGAACTGTAGCGCCGATACACCTTTCCTTCTTTAGCGTGAATCGCCGCCGATGAGTGACGACGGCTCGGCGTTCGACCCGGACGACCTCGACTTCAGCGACGACGAGCGCGTCCGCGAGATCGACGAGAGCCGATACGTCGTCTCCGCGGGGGACGGCGCCCCGAATCCGCCGTCGAGCGACGGGACGACCGACGCCGACTCGGGAGACGACGCCGACGCGACGGCGACCGCGGACGAGTCCGCGGGACCGGCGGGCAACGGCGTCCGGGCGGAGGACGTGAGCCGCTGGCTCACCGCGTCGTTCCGCGACGACGGGTTCACGTACGGGTTCGACGCGACGCTATCGGTCGGCGACGACGTCGTCCGGCACCGGATGGTCTCGAACGACGTGACCACGACCTTCGACACGCTGTTGACCTGGTTCTCGCGGAACGTGGGGGAGACGACGCCGCCCGCGGAGGTGCTCGGGATCCTGTTCGCGGCGTCGAACACGCCGGTCCAGTATCCGCCCGGCACGCTCGAACGCTACGTGGCGGACCACGGCCTCTCGCCGGACGACTCGATCGCGGACCTGCTGGAGGTCGCGGAGGCGCACGGCGGGCTCCGGATCGACGACGGGAGCGCGACCGACGACGATTCTCAGCGCTGAGAACCGCGGGCGAGCGATTAAGTGTGGCTTGCCGCCGAGTGTACCGTATGACGACACGCGTGCTCATCGCGGACGACTCGGAGTTCATGCGGAACCTGCTCCGGGAGATCCTCGAGGGCGAGTTCGAGATCGTCGGGGAGGCGGAGAACGGCGTGGAAGCCGTGGACATGTACGGCGAGTACAGCCCCGACCTGGTGATGATGGACATCGTGATGCCGATCCGTGACGGGATCGAGGCGACCGCGGAGATCACCGACGCCGACCCCAGCGCGACGGTTATCATGTGTACGAGCGTCGGCCAGGAGGCGAAGATGAAGTCCGCGATCAAGGCCGGTGCGGAGGGGTACATCACGAAGCCGTTCCAGAAGCCGAACGTCCTCGAAGCGATCAGCGCGGCGGTCTGATGCGCGTCGACGTCGGAGCCCTCGGCGCCTGCAGCCGCCTCGCGGAGCGGGGAGCCGGACAGGCCGCGAGCGCGCTCGCCGCGATGACGGGGACGGACCTCCGCGTCGAGGTGACCGGAGCGAACCTCGCCACGAGCGAGGAGCTCGCGGACTCGTTCGGCGGCACGGAGCTGATCGGCGTCCAGGTCGGCCTCCGAAACGGGCTCGACGGCGAGGCCGTCCTCGCGTTCGACGCCGCCGCCATCGACACCGTCCGCTCGCTGCTCCCGGGTGACGGGTCCGCCGACCGGAGCGCAGTCACCGAGCTCGGCAACATCGCGCTCGGCGGGTTCCTCGACGGCTGGGCGAACCACCTCGACGCCGCCATCGACATGACGCCGCCGACGTACGTGGAGGCGGACGAGGCCGCCGTCCTGCCGGACGGCGCGCAGTCGACCGAGGGGGTCTTCCTCTTCGAGAGCCGGATGGAGGCGACCACGGTCGACCTCGATTTCGCTATCTACCTGCTGCCGAACTCCGGCCCGATGCGGGACCTCCTGGTCGGTCGCGGCGCCGGTCGGACCGGTGACGGCCGGGTCGACGACGGTCGGGTCGACGACGGTCGGGTCGACGACGGTCGGGAGGACGACGGTAGCCGTGGCGGAAGCGACGGCACGGCCCCCACGACGGCGATCCCCTACGACTCGCTGTCGACGTTCGCCGCGCTCGCCGAGCGCGGCTCCGCGAACGCCGCCGACAACATCGCGACGATGACCGGGCTGGAGACGAGCGTCGACGTCAGCCGGCTCCGGTTCGTGCCGCTGGCGGACCTCCCGGCCGAGGTCGGCGAGGAGCGCCGCGCCGGCACGGTCTTCGAGCTGACGGGCCAGCCGAGCGGCTACCTCGCGATCCTCTTCGACGAGGCCTCCGCCGTCGCCGTTGCGGAGGCGATGCTGCCGATGGCGCCCGACGACCCCCTCGGCGACATGGGCGAACAGGCGTTAAAGGAGCTCGGCAACGTCATGACGAGCGGGCTCATCGACGGCTGGGCGAACGTGCTCGGCACGAGCATCGAGCACTCGCCGCCGGAGTACGTCCACGACATCGGCTCGGCGGCGATCAGCCCGCTCGTCGCCGCGCTCGGCAAGCGACAGGAGTACGGCTTCGTCATCGACGCGGTGATCGAAACGGCCGAGACCGAGGTGACCTGCGACGTGTACGCGCTGCCCGACGAGCAGGAACTCGCCGCGGTCCTCGCCAGCCTCGACGGGCAGTGACCTCCCATTCGAACGGGCCGTCGGCCCCGGGCGTCCACGGCGGTCCGGACCGCATCAAGGTCGGCGTCGCCGAACTCGCGGTGGCGACGGCGGGCGAGACGCTCACGACGAGCGGGCTCGGCTCCTGCGTCGCGGTCGCGCTCCACGACGAGCGGGCTGGCGTGCGGGGACTCCTCCACGCGATGTTGCCCGCGCAGGCGGACGGCTCGCCCGGGCGGGCACCGGTCGCCAAGTACGTCGACACCGGGATCGCCGACCTGCTCGACGCGCTCTCGGCGGCCGGCGTGACCCCCGCCCGTCTCGACGCCCGGCTGGTCGGCGGCGCGAAGCTCATCGACGTGGCCGGCGGCTCGGTCGGGCGCCGAAACGTCGAGGCGGCACAGGCCGTCCTCCGGAACCACTCCATCCCCGTCGTCGCCAGCGACGTCGGAGGCGAGACGGGACGAACGGTTCGCTTCGAGGCCGAGGGGCGGCTCCGGGTGCGGGCCGCCGACGGCTTCGAGCGCGTCCTGTAGCGCGGTCATTTTTAAGGGACCGGCCGGTTGCTATCAGTCCTGATATTCTCGGGGGTGTTCTTAAGTAACGGAAGTGGGTCACAACGCTCAATGGGTATCGAAACGCCGGTGTGGGCGGCTCCGACCGTCGAGTGGCTCGCCGCCTCGGTCGGGGTCGTTGGCGCAAGCATCCTCGATCGGTTCCTTGACGACGAGGAGGCCGAGGCGGCCGACGACGAGCTGCTGGACGACGGCGGCGGCCTCGGCGGCGGGGACCTCGACGGCGGCGACCCGCTCGGTGGCGACGACCTCGACGGCCTCGACAGCGATGACGACTTCGGCGACCTCGGGGAAATGGACGAGATGGACGGCCTCGGGGGCGACGGCGGCGCTGGCGGCGGCGCCGGCACGGACGAGCTCGAGAACCGGCTGAGCGAACTCGAGAACGAGGTTGCGACGCTGTCCTCGACGGTCTCCACGGTCCGCTCCGAGAACGAGGAGATCTCCGCCACCGTGGAGGACGTCGAGGAGGACGTCCGGAACCTCCTGGACATCTACGAGATGGTCACCCGCGGGATCAACCCGTTCGTCGACGAGACCAGCGACTTCGACGGCGACGGCGGCGACCTCGGCCTGTTCGATACGGACGACGACGGCGGCGAGGCGGACGAGGAACTCGCCGAGGACGTCGCCGGCGCCGACGCGGACGGCTTCTTCGACGAGGACGTCGTGGACGAGGCCGACAGCGCGCTGGACGAGGACCTCGGCGGCGTCGACGACGTGATGGACGAGGACGTCGGCGGTGACGACCTCGGCGACGCCGGCGGTGACGGCGCGTTCGCCGACCTCGACGACGACGACTTCGGGGACGGCGGGCTCGACGGCGAGATCGGTGTGAACGCGGGCGACGCGACCGCCACGGACGGATCGACAGCGACCGACGCGGCAACTACGGAGACCGACATGAACGACGAGGGCAAGAGCTTCGACGAACTGAAAGCAGAGTACGAGTCGGGGGACGCCGACTGGGCGGACGAGGATGCCTCGGCGGACGACGGCGATGCCGCGGCCGGCGACGCGTCGGCCGAGGCCGCGTCCGACGACGCTCGCGGGACGGCCCCGCTCGACGACGACCCGTTCGGCAACGGGACCGAGTCGGTGTCCGAGGACGACCTCGCCGACGAGCCCGTCGGCGGCGACCCCGCCCAGCACGGCGCACCCGAGGACGCCCGCGGCCAGCGGGAACCGGAGCCCGACCCCGCTCGCGGCCGACAGGCCGATCCCGTCCCCGAGTCGGAACCGGCCCGGGAACCCGACCGCGGGGACTCGCGGGAGCGGCGGGACGCACGCGGCCAGGACCGCCGGACCGGGCGGGAGCTGGACCGCCGCGACGAGCGCGAGCAGGGTGGCTTCGAGTTCGTCGGGGCCGGCGACCTGGCCACCCAGCACCAGCAGCCGTACCTCTCGACGCTGCCCGGCGATTACGTCGGCGACCTCGTCGTGATGGAGTGGCTCGAGTACCTCGTCTCGAACGCCGACGTCACGGACGCGGCCCGCGCGGTCAACTACTACGAGCGGATCGAGTGGGTGTCGCCGGAGGTCGCCGAGCGGCTTCGCGCGTTCCTCTCGGGGTTCGGCACCGTCGACCGCAACCTCGTCGACAAGCCCGGCACGTCGACGCTGGGCCGGGAGCACCACACGACGAGTCTGCGCTACATCACGCAGCTGAACGGGACGACGGCCCACTCCATCCTGCTCGACCGCTGGGACGAGCTGGCGGAGGGGTCGATGCTCGGCGCGGCGGGACCGGGCGACGGCGTCCCCGGCGGCGGCGTCCCCCCTGGCGACGGCGCCCCCGCCAGCGACGCGTCGCGGGCGGATGGCTCTCGCCAGGGCGGTAACCCGTCGCGCGGCGCGCCGCGAGGCAACGAGACCGGGACCAACGATGCTGGCGGCAACGGTGCCGGGACCAGTGGTGCCGGTGGCAACGGCGCCGGCAGCAACGGCGCCGGCGGGGGGTGGATCGATGGGAATTAGCGTGTCGGCGTCGACCGCGATCATCCTCGCCGGCGCCTTCATCGCGTTCGGCGCGCTCACGCCCGTGGTCTCGAACGGCTTCGACCGCGTCTCTTCGGCCGGCGACGCGGTCCACGACCGCGCGCTCGACCGGCAGAACACGGGCGTCGACCTCGCGAACGCCACCTACAGCGACGGCACGCTCACGGTCGAGGCAAACAACACCGGGTCGACGTCGCTGTCCGTGCCCGAGACGGTGTTGCTCGCGGACAACGAGTTCGTACCGCTCGCGAGCAACGACACCGCCGTCGACGGCAACGGCGCGACGGAGCTGTGGCTGCCCGGCGAGACCGTGCGGATCACGGTCGACGTCGACCAGCCGAACCGGGTCACGCTCACGACGGAGTACGGCGTGACGGTAAGCGACGACGTGGTGGTGGTGTAGATGGCGAGCGTCTCCATCTCGCACCTCATCCTCTTCATCGCCAGCCTCACCATCGCCGCCGGCGTCGTCGGCACGATGACGTCGGGGGTCGAGCGCGTGAACGCCGCCGTCGAGGCCGGCAGCATCGACGCGTCGGACCAGATCCGCACGGACGTCACGGTCATCTCCGACGCCGGGAGCCCCGTGTACAACAGCACCGAGGGGAACCTGACGCTGCTGGTGAAAAACACCGGGACTGAACGGTTACCACCCGACGGAACGAACCTCGAAGTTCTGGTGGACGGCCAGTTCATCCAGCCGGCCAGCGTGCACACGACCCTGCTCACCGGCACCGGCGACTCCTGGGCCGGCGGCGACGTGATGAAACTCGAGATCGAGGTCGACTCCCTCGGCACCGGGGACCATCGGGCGAAGCTCACGATCAACAGCAAGGAGGCGGTCTTCCGGTTCAGAATCAGCTAATGCCACGAGACAATCTACTGTCGCTCGGCCTGGGCGGTCACGACCGACTGAACAAGGAGCTCGGCGGCGGGATCCCGCGCGGCAGCATCGTGCTGATCGAGGGCGACTACGGCGCCGGGAAGTCGGCGATGACCCAGCGGTTCAGCTACGGGCTCGTCGACGAGGGCGCCACCTGCACCGTCCTCTCGACGGAGCTGACGGTCCGCGGGTTCATCGACCAGATGCACTCGCTGTCGTACGACGTGGTCAAGCCGATCCTCAACGAGGAGCTGCTGTTCCTCCACGCCAACTTCGACTCCGGCGGGGCGTTCTCCGAGGAGGGTGGCGACCGCAAGGAGCTGCTCCGGCGGCTGATGGACGCGGAGGTGATGTGGGAGCCGGACGTCGTCTTCCTCGACACCTTCGACTCGATCCTCCGGAACGACCCCACCTTCGAGTCGCTCATCCGGCAGAACGAGGAGCGACAGGCCGCCCTGGAGATCATCTCCTTCTTCCGGGACATCATCTCGCAGGGGAAGGTCATCGTGCTCACCATCGACCCCTCCACCGTCGCCGAGGAGGCCATCGGCCCCTTCCGGGCCATCGCGGACGTGTTCCTCCAGCTGGAGATGATCGAGGTCGGCAACGAGGTGCGCCGCCAGATCAGCGTCAAGCGGTTCGCGGGGATGGGCGAACAGGTCGGGGACAGCATCGGGTTCTCGGTCCGGTCGGGAACCGGGATCGTCATCGAGAGCCGGAGCGTGGCCTGACGTGTCGACGAGGGCCTCTCCGTTCTCGCCTCCGCCCGTCATCTTGAAACCTATCTGACAGTGGGTTTAATGAATGGCCACACGTTGACTACCGAACGACCTCTCGGGATCTAATAACGACTGCCGATGACCGAACACGGAACTGCCCAGCCGTCCGACGAGCTCCGCCGGGCTGCGATGCGGCGTCCGCACCTCCGTGAGCACCTGCGAAAGTTCAAGCAGATCACCGGCGAGTATCCGCAGTTCATCGAGGAGGCCAAAGAGGAGTACGAGTCGGACCGCCCGAACGTGCTCTATCCGGTCGGCGGCCCCATCTACTGTCACGTGTACGGCGACCTCGGCCAGGAGATGAAGTACTACGCCATCGAGCCGACCCTTTCCGGTTCGGAGGTCGCCGCGCTGGAGACGGTGAAGGACAAGCTGTTGACCGTCAGCGGCCACCACGCCGCCCCGGACTCCGAATCCGAGTACGACGACCTCATCGAGGAGCTCTTGGAGGAGGTCACCCACGTCGAGGAACGCGGCTCCGGGCGGTTCGGCTCGGTGCGGAAGGCGCTCAACTGGGGGAAGATCTCGGTGACGGAGGAGACGTACGAGAACATCCGGTACCGGCTGAACCGCGACATCGTCGGGTTCGGGCCGCTGGAGCCGGTGATGCGCGACCCCGCCAACGAGGACATCCACGTCATCGGCCCCCACGAGTGTCACGTCGACCACGGCGTCTTCGGGATGATGGAGACGACGGTGGACTTCGGCAACCCCGAGGAGTTCGACAGCTGGCTGCGCAACATGGGCGAGCGCATGGGCGACCCGGTCTCCGACTCGGACCCCATCGTCGACTCGACGCTGCCGGACGGCTCGCGTGTCAACATCATCTACTCCGACGACGTCTCCGTCAAGGGGTCGTCGCTGACGATCCGACAGGGCGACGAGACGCCGCTGTCGATCAACCAGATCACCAACTGGGGGACGCTCTCCCCGCAGCTGGCGGCGTACCTCTGGCTCTGCCTGGAGAACGAGCAGACGGTGTTCGTCGTCGGCGAGACGGCCTCGGGGAAGACGACGACGCTGAACGCGATCCTCTCGTACATCCCGCGCGACTCGAAGATCTACACCGCGGAGGACACCGCGGAGGTCATCCCGCCGCACAACACCTGGCAGCAGCTCCTCACCCGCGAGGGCGGCGGCGAGGGCTCCTCCGACGTCGACATGTTCGACCTCGTCGCCGCCGCGCTCCGCTCCCGCCCGGACTACATCATCGTCGGCGAGGTGCGTGGCGCGGAGGGCCGGATGGCGTTCCAGGCCGCCCAGACGGGTCACCCCGTCATGCTCACCTTCCACGCTTCCGACATCGTCTCGATGATCCAGCGGTTCACCTCGGACCCGATTAACGTCCCCGAGACGTTCATGGACAACGCCGACGTCGCGCTGTTCCAGAACCGGGTCAAGCAGGGCGACGAGGTGTTACGCCGCGTCACGAGCGTCCAGGAGATCGAGGGCTACTCCAAGGAGATGGACGGGGTGATCACCCGCGAGGTGTTCTCGTGGGACCCCGTCGAGGACGAGATCGTCTTCCAGGGGATGAACAACTCCTACGTCCTCGAAGAGCAGATCGCGACGCTGCTCGGCTACGACGACACCCGCGACATCTACGACGACCTCGACTTCCGCGCCCAGCTCATCGAACGGATGATCCAGGAGGGGATCCTCGGCTACCACGAGGTCAACGAGGCGATCGACGCCTTCCAGCGCGACGGCGTCGAGGGGCTCCCCTTCGACATGCACCGGAACGTGTAACATGTCGGTCAAGGGCGCCAGTTCGGGGATCGCGAACGCGTTACAGTTCACGACGGACTTGCTGGAGTCGTACGAGCAGCTCGACATCAGCAAGCGGCAGTACGTCGGCTACGTGCTGGCCCCCTCCCTGCTCGTGCTCGCGATCACCTTCGCCGGCGCGCTCTTCCTGTCCTTGCCGCTCTCGGTGCGGATCCCGATGCCCTTCTTCGGGGGGCTCGTGTTCCTCGCGGCGCTTTTATACCCGAAGCTGTACGTCAACAGCCGGCGGACGGCGATCGAGAACCAGCTGCACCTCGTGATGACCCACATGACGGTGCTGTCGACGACGAACATCGACCGGATGGAGGTGTTCCGGACGCTCGCGCGCGAGGAGGAGTACGGCGCCGCCGCCGAGGAGATCGCCCAGATCGTCCACCTCGTCGACACCTGGAACCGGAGCCTCGACGACGCGTGTCGCCGGCAGGCGAAGGAGGTCCCCTCCGACGCGATGGCCGACTTCTTCGACCGGCTCGGCTACACCATCGCCGCCGGCCAGGAGCTGGAGGTGTTCCTCCTGTCGGAGCTGGACGTGATGCTGACCAACTACGAGACGCTGTACGAGTCCTCCCTCGAGAACATCGAGGTGATGAAGGACCTGTACATGTCGATGATCCTCTCGATGACGTTCGCGCTGGTGTTCGCCATCGTCCTCCCGATCCTGACGGGGACGAACCCGACCCACACCGTCGCGGGCGTCATCGTCCTGTTCGCGATCGTCCAGACGGGCTTTTACTTCGTCATCCGGTCGATGGCGCCCCACGACCCGGTCTGGTATCACCCGGAGGACGGGGCCCCCGGCGACCGGAAGCTCTACACGGCGCTCGGCCTGGGTGGCGCCGGGACGCTGCTGCTCACCGTCTTCACCGGGGCGGGGATGTTCGGGATCGGCCCGGGGTTGCCGGCGCTGTTCCCGTTCCTCGACAGCTTCAAGCTCCCGCTGTACCTCTGTGTCCCGCTCACGCCGCTCTTTTTCACCGGCGTCGTGCTCCGGAGCGAGGAGAAGCGGATCACCGCCCGCGACGAGTCGTTCCCCCCGTTTATCCGGGCGCTCGGGGCGACCGAGAGCGCGAAGCAGTCGACCACGTCGAAGGTGCTCGAAACGCTCCGCAAGAAGGACTTCGGCGCGTTGACGCCGTCGGTCCAGCGGCTCTACCGCCGGCTCAACATGCGCCTGTCCCCCGAGGGCGCGTGGCGGTCCTTCTCCGTCGACACGCGCTCGTACCTGATCCAGAAGTTCTCCGAGATGTACCTGGTCGGCCGGCGGATGGGCGGCGACCCGAAGCAGCTCGGCGAGCTCATCTCGAAGAACATGAACGCCGTCAACCAGCTCCGCGAGCAGCGCCGGCAGTCCGCGGTGACGCTGATCGGCCTGCTGTACGGGATCACCGCGGCGTCGTCGTTCGCCTTCTTCATCGGGCTGCAGGTCGTCAACGTCCTCGCGGACATCTCGGCGGACCTGTCGGTCGAGAACATGGACTTCGGCCAGATCATCTACGCCGGCGTCTACGACATCCCGCTGATCAAGTACCTGCTGCTGCTCGTCATCGTCTACAACGCGCTGCTGTCGTCGATGATGATCCGCGCCATCGACGGCGGGAACCCGGCGAACGGCTTCATCCACTTCGTCTCGCTGACGTGGCTGGGCTGTCTGACGGCCATCGCGACGAGCTACCTCGTCACCAACCTCCTCGCGGTGTAGTCGCCGGGGCCGCGGCTCAGGACCCCTGCCCGCTGCCGGCACGCGTGTCGTCCGACTCCCAGGCGACGTCGACCGGGAACCGGAGCGTCGCCACGGTGCCGCGCGGCTCGCGGTCCGCGAACGACACGTCGCCGCCGACGGACGCCGCCGCCCAGTGGACGATCCACAGCCCGAGCCCGGAGCCGTGCTCTAGGGCCGTCTCCCGCCCGGCTTCGATGGCCTCGATCTCGTGTTCCGGGACGCCAGGACCGTCGTCCGCGACGGTGACGACGACCTCGCTGGGTTCGATGGCGCCCTCCTCACGGTCGCCGCCGGCGTCGCGCTCGCGTGCGGCATCCGTCTCGTCGGCACCGGCACCCTCGCAGTCGACGGTCACGTGGACCCAGGGCGCGCCGTCCGGGCGCTCCGTCCCCTCGCCGTCGTGGTGTTCGAGCGCGTTCTCGACGAGGTTCTCGATGGCAGCTGCCAGCGTGCCCTCGGGGAACTCGCCCGTGACGTCCCGCTCGACGTCGACGACGACCTCGCCGTCCGGATACGCCTCGCGGAGGTCGTCGACGATCCGGCGGGTGAGCGCCGCGGTCGAGAGGGTGCGGAGCGGCTCGCCCTCCAGCAGCGTCTCGACCGTCCGGGCCTTCTCGCCGAGGTCCGCGAGCGCGGCGGAGCGGCGCTCGATGGCGTCGGCCATGCGCTGCGGCTCGCCCTCGAGGGTGTCGACGAGGATCTCCGCGTAGCCGTGGACGACGCCCATGTCGTTGCGGAGGTTGTGCCGGAGCACGCGGTTGAGCACCTCCAGCTGCTGGCGACGCCGTTCGCGCTCGGTCACGTCGTGGAAGACGACCGTTCGACCGATCGGGCGGTCGTGCTGGTCCGTGACCGGTTGCGTGGACACCTCGAACGTGCGCCGGCCGCTCGCGGTGGCCAGCTCGTGCAGCGTCGGCTCCGTGCCGAGGTCGACGTCGCCCGCGACCGCGGTGAGCTGCTGCCCCTGGGCCTCGCCCGCAGTCGTGTCGAACGTCTCCTCCGCCGTCCGGTTGAGCTCTAGGACGCGCTCGTCGTCGTCGACGATGGCGACGACGACGCCGACGTCGTCGATGGCGGCCTGCCGCCCGAGGGTCCGCGTGGCCGGCACCAGCCCGAGCAGGTCGAAGCGGAACAGCGCGTAGCCGAAGGTGACCCCCGTCACCGCGAGCGCGAGCGGCGTCGCGTTGACCGCGGGATAGGGGCCGGCCTGGAACGTGTACGCGACGTGGGTGATGGTCGGGAGGATCGACCCGACGGCGAGCGCGACGGCCTGGTCGCGGTAGAGCGTGCCGTGCTCGATGAACATGGCCGCGATGAGGACGATGCCGGTCCCGATAAGCAGGTAGCCGTACAGCGAGTGGACGTAGAACCAGGGCTGTGGGTCGAAGCGGACCGTCGCGGCCCCGAACGTCTCGACGATCCGGTAGTTCGCCCACAGCAGCGAGTGCGCCGTCGACGTCGCGACGAGCCCGAGCGTAATGGCCGGGACGACCAGGAGCGCGGCGACGAGCTTTCGTGAGACGTACTCCCCACGGCCCGTATACGCCAGCGCGAACAGGAGCCACGCTGGCGCGACGATCGCCTGGGCGATCTCGATGGGGATCTCGAAGAGCAGCCGGAGCCCCGGGTCGAACGTGACCAGTGCGGCTGCGTAGGAGAGCCCCCAGATCGCGTTCCCGATCATCATCCACGCGAACGGGACGGCGCCGGGTTCGGAGCGCTTCCGGTAGGCGGCCGCCGCGAGCGCGATCGAGGTTCCGCCCGCGAGCAGCGAGCCGAACACGAGCGGCCACCCCGTCGGGAGCATTACACTATCACCTGCAGGCCCACGGCGATAAAACGCCCCCTCGCGTCCGTCGCGGGTGGACAGCAGCGCTGGCTGAGGGGTTCGCCGCGCCCCCGCGGCTCATCGATGGCGGTCGATCACGCGCTTGGCGGCCTGCGCCTTCTCCTTCCAGCCGTAGCCGGAGTCGTAGACGTGGCGCTTCTGCTCGACGAGCGCCTCCGGGGAGGGCTCCTCGAAGCCGCCGCGGTCCCACGCGCCGGAGGTGTACAGCCAGTCGACGACGTTCTCCTTCGTCTCCGCCCACGAGAGCCCGACCATCTCGTACCAGGCGATCATCGCGAAGACGGCGTTGTCGTGACAGCCCGGCACGGAGCCGTGCTCGTAGATGGTCCGCATCGGGTCGCGAGTCGGCTCGGAGACGAGCTCCTTGAACTCCGCGGCCGTCAGCAGCCGGAGCGTGTCGTCGCCGTCGTCGCGGACGACCCGCTGTTCGCGTTCCAGGGTCCCCAGCGCGGCCTTGTGGAGGCCCGACCAGTCGGCCGGGATGGCGTCGCGCAGGAGGGCCTCGGTCATCCCGTCCGGCTCGGCCGTGAGCACGGAGAGGAGGTCCGTGTACGCCTTCTCGATCGTCGGCCAGTCGACCCCCTCGAAGTCGCAATCGGCCTCGTGCAGGCTGTTCGTGGTGTGGCAGCCCGGACAGGGGTAGTGGAACGTCGGCACTGGTACTGTGTGAGATACGGGCGCTGTTAGGGTTTTCGTCCTGTGCGACGCCGGCGAGTTCGACCCCTCCATCAGGCTTACGTACCGCTGCTGGGATCCGGGGACGTGACACGCGAGTACGACAAGCTGGTCCGGGACGGGATCCCCGGCATCATCGAGGCCGACGGAGAGACGCCGGTGGTTCACACCGCGAGCGGCGACGAGTACGAACGGCGCCTCGGGGAGAAACTGGCCGAGGAAGTCGCGGAGTACCGCGAGTCCGGGGACGTCGAGGAGCTGGCGGACGTGCTGGAGGTCGTCCACGCGCTCCGCGAACAGCACGGCGTCTCAGGTGAGGAGTTACAGGAGATCCGTGAGCGGAAAGCCGACGACCGCGGTCGATTCGACGACGGCGTCGTTCTGGAGCGGGTGCTGGAGTAAGGGTCTGGTTTTCTTTTTAAGTAATTAAACGTTGCATGCGTTGCTACACTGAACCCGGACAGCGGGAAATCCCTCGGCCGTTCTCCGTTAAAGAGGGTTTTTTGGCCAGGTGATACGGCCTTGCCCTCGACAGCACCGCAAACACCCAGAAAGCCCTCGGCCGCTCGCGGTCGCTGAGCAGGATATCTGGACCTCTCCGCACCGCCCGGTCCAGATAGTGCCTGCCTCAGCGACTCTCCTTCGGCGCGACCGGCCATCGCCCTTTCAGTCCGCCAGGACAGCACCCCACCGCATCCGCGACAGCACAGCAACCGCAATTCCTCAGTCCTCCCCAGCCTCGGCCGGGGCGCGCCGGCACCGCACCGCCGCGGCGCGCCCCGCCCTCCCTCGCACGCGTTGCTCGCGCGCGCCGACCGCCCCGCACCGCCCGCCAGCCAGCCGGCGCGCGTCGTCGGCGACCCAACCGCCGCCGGCGACACCCCGGCCACCACTCGTGGGCGGGACTGAAAGGGGCAGCCGCTGAGCGGGAAGCCCTGCGAAGTAAGCACCGAGCCAGCGAACGAGCGGAGCGAGTGAGCTGGCGAGGCGCACAGCGAGCAGCGCGACCGGTCAGCGGCTGGGGCTTTCTGGGCATGCTGAGTGGTGTCGCAGACGACGCCAGCCGACCTCGTTTATAAGCGATACCGGTCAGCGACTGGGGCTTTCCGGGTATGCTGAGTGGTGTCGCAAGCGACGACGACCGTTCCTGTTTATAAGCACGAACGCTCGACTGCTGGTTGCTTATAAACGAACCAACTGCCAGCAGCCGCGTCGACGCCCGGTCCCTCGAACGATCACCCCGATCAGTACGAAAACGGTTTCCCGTCGCCCGCCGTGGGACACTCCATGCGCATCGCCGTGCCCAACAAGGGCCGCCTGCACGAACCGACGCTCGACCTGCTCGAACGGGCCGGCCTCCACGTCGAGGAGACGGCCGAACGCCAGCTGTACGCCGACACCGTCGACCCGGACGTCTCGATCCTGTACGCGCGCGCGGCGGACATCCCGGAGTACGTCCGCGACGGCGCCGCGGACCTGGGAGTAACGGGCCTCGACCAGGCGTCCGAATCCGGCGGCGTCGTCGAGAGCGCGGACCTGGCCGACGACGGCGACCTCGTCGACCTGCTGAACCTCGGCTACGGCAACTGCCGACTCGTCCTCGCGGCGCCCGAGGCGGGCGACATCACCGACGTCGCGGACCTCGCGGGCAAGACCGTCGCGACCGAGTTCCCGAACGTGACGCGGAACTACTTCGACTCGGTCGGCGTCGACCCCGAGATCGTCACGGTCACCGGCGCGACGGAGCTGACCCCGCACGTCGACATGGCCGACGCCATCGTCGACATCACCTCGACCGGGACGACGCTGCAGGTCAACCGGCTGGCCGTCATCGACGAGGTGCTCGCCTCCTCCGTACGCCTGTTCGCGCGCCCGGACGTCGCCGCGGACGCGAAGGTCCAGGAGGTCCGGACCGCCTTCCAGTCCGTCATCGACGCCGAGGGCAAACGCTACCTGATGCTGAACGCGCCGAAGGATCGCCTTGACGAGGTCAAAGACGTCATCCCCGGGCTCGGCGGCCCGACCGTGATGGACGTCGAGGAGACCGAAGAAGGCGAGGAGACCGTCGCCGTCCACGTCGTCGTCGACGAGGCGGAGGTCTTCTCGACGATCACGGACTTAAAAGACGTCGGCGCGAGCGGCATCCTCGTCACCGAGATCGAGCGGCTCGTCGAGTAGCTACGCGTCGTCGACGGTCGCCGTTTCCGCTCCCGCGTCGCCCGCGGCCGCTTGCTCCGGATCCACGTCCGTCACCAGCTCCGGCGCCGTCACGCGCGGGTGGATCCCGACCGAGCCCGTGCGCCACCACACCCAGCCGACGGTCGCGCCGCAGCCGACGACGATGGCGGCCAGCCCGAGGACCCCGGCCTCCGGGCCGAACGAGCCGCCGGTCAGCAGTTTCGGGCCCGTCGGCTCCGTCTCGAGGACCGTCGCGGGCAGCGAGAGCCCGCTGACGCCGAACCCGAAGACGGCGCCCTGAAAGAGGTTCCAGGTGACGTGGACGCCGATCGGGATCGCCAGCTCGCCCGTGAGCACGTAGCCGAGCGCGAGGAACACCCCCGCGAGCGAGATGATCCCCGTCGACAGCGTCGTCGCGCCGGGGTTCACGGCGTGGGCGACGCCGAACACGCCGGCCGAGACAGCGACGGCGACGGCGACCGCGATCGTCTCGCCGGCGAACCGGAGCCCCTCGGCGAGGTTCGTGAGCAGCCAGCCCCGGGCGACGAGCTCCTCGTAGATCCCGACCGAGAGGAAGAGCACGAGCACGCTCGCGAAGCCGACCGCGAACGAGCCGTCGCTCACGAACGCGGCCGTCACCCGGAACCAGCCCGCGAGCCAGCCGACGCCGAAGACCGCCGCCTGGAGGCCGGCGCCCAGGGCGAGCCCGAACGCGCAGTCGACCCACCAGTCGCGGTCCAGCCGCAGGCCGAAGTCCCGGAGCCGGCGCCGGTCGAGGAACCGCCCGCACGGGACGAGCACGATGGCAGTGACCACGAGCCCGGACAGCCCGATCCGGACGATCGCCGCGTACGCCCCGGCCTCGCTGCCACCGATCCCGACGACCCGGACGGCCGTCGCGAGCGCGACGCTCACGAACACGAAGACGACGCCGGTCAGGAGGAGCCGAACCGGCATCCGGGGGCGGCGTTCGTCGCTGGCCCAGACGGTGCGGCGAAACGCTCCGAGCGGATCCATACCGGCACTGCGCCCGTGGTATATTTAAAAACCAGCGCGCCGTCCCGGGAGTAGTCGTCGTGATCCGCCGACTATCCGGGTCGACTCGCGAGCAGGATCATGACGCCGCTGATGACGATCCCGAGCAGCACGGAGACGACGAAGTGGATGAGCGTGATGTACGCTGCCTGCCGGGCCTCCTGATCGTAGGCCCAGCGGATGCCGAGCCAGTCGACGAGGAGCGCGAGCGGTAACAGGAGCGCTGCGGAGAGCCCAGCGCGAACGCCGAAGACGGTGACGGCCGCGGGGAGCGGGCCGACCGCGACTGCGACCGACGGGTCCACGTCGCCGAGGACGTTGCGCGCGGCGAGGTGGGCCGTCACGGAGAGAAACACCGCGAAGAGCAGCAACGTCCCCAGAAGCGCCAGCGGGGTCGTACCCGTTTGCAGGAACATGGACTACTCTACGGTGGGGTGAATAAAAGAAACCGCGTTCGGGACCCGGCCGACTCCGGAGATCGGCTCCGGCGCAGGCGGTCAGGCGTGCAGCCCGAGCTCCTCGAGTCGCTCGACGATCTCGGCGACGGCCTCCTTCGCGTCGGAGGGATCCTTCCCGCCCGTGATGACGACCTTCCCGGATCCGAAGAGGAGGGCGACGACGTCGGGGTCGTCCAGGCGATAGACGAGCCCGGGGAACTGCTCCGGCTCGTACTCGATGTGCTCGAGCCCGAGCCCGATGGCGATGGCGTTGAGGTTGAGGCTCTCCCCGAGGTCCGCGGAGGTGACGATGTTCTGGACCTCGATCTCGGGGTCGTCCTCGATCGGGATCTGGAGCTCCCGGAGCTTCTCGAAGACGATGTGGAGGCTCTCGTGGACGGCGTCGGTCGACTTCGCGCCGGTACAGACGATCTTCCCCGACCGGAAGATCAGGGCCGCCGACTTCGGCTCCTCGGTCCGGTAGACGAGGCCGGGGAACTGCTCCGGGTCGTAATCCGCGCCTTCCAGGTCCATCGCCACGCTCTGGAGGTCCAGCTCCTGGCCGATCCCCGTCGAGGCGACGACGTTCTCGATGTTGATGGTCTCTGTCGGATCGGGCATTCTCGTTTTAAGTGATGGATTTAAGGATTAAAAAGGTTAGTTAGTCGAGGCTCCAACTGGGCCCGGTTTCTGGGCCCAGCTCAGGCGCCGACATCGACACCGACACCGCTACGCCACCGCCGACGCCGCCGACGCCGCCGACGCCACCCACGCCGACGGTCGCGGAACCGCTATCCTCTTGCCGACGCCGGGCGGAATGCCGGGCGTGTACTGGCTCGAACTCGCCGGCGAGGAGGACGCCTTCGCGGCCTACGAGGCGGCGACCGCCGCGGCCGGCGTCGAACTGATCGCGCCGGGGATCGCCCGCGCGGGCCACGCCGGCGACGGCGTCCGGCGGCTCGCGTACACCCGCGCGGCCCACGAGGCGGTCGGGCGAACTGACGCCGACCTCGACGCCGCGGTCGCGCTCCTCGAGGCCGCCGGCATCGACCGCGAGGGCTCCGTCGCGGTCCGCGCCCGCAACGTCCGGGCCACCACGGAGGTCTCCACGAGCGCCGCGGAGCGCGAACTGGGCGGCGTCCTCGTCGACCGCGGCTTCGAGGTCGACCTCGACGACCCCGACCACGTCCTCCGCGCGCTGTTCGCGGCCGGCGACCGCCCCGCCCACGACGCCGTCGCCGGCGCCGACGGCGAGGCGGGAAGCGTCTGCGCGCTCGGCTGGGTCGACACGGAAGCCGCCCGCGACTTCTCGCCGAAGCCGACCGAGCGCTCCTTCTTCCAGCCGGGCAGTATGGCGCCCATCGACGCCCGCGCGTACGTCAACGTCGCCGGCGCCGCACCCGATCGAACCCTGCTCGACCCGATGTGCGGGACGGGCGGGCTGCTCGTCGAGGGCGGGCGCGTCGGCGCCGACCTGCTCGGCACGGACGCCCAGCGGAAGATGGTCCGCGGGACCCGGGAGAACCTGCGGGCGCACGGGTACGCGGACGACGGTGAGAACGGAGATTCCCCCGCCTTCGAGGTCGCCCGCGGCGACGCCACCGCGCTCCCCCTCCGCGACGACGCGGTCGACGCCGTCGCTTTCGACGCACCGTACGGCCGCCAGTCGAAGGTCGCCCGGCACGAGCTCGCCGACCTCGTCGAGGGCGCGCTTTCGGAGGCCGCTCGCGTCGCGCCGCGCGCGGTCATCGTCGCCGACCGCGACTGGCGCGGGCCAGCGCGAGCCGCCGGCTGGCGGGTCGACGCCCGGTTCGAGCGCCGCGTGCATCGGTCGCTGACGCGGCACGTGCTCGCGCTGCGTCGGGAGTAGCGCTCGACGACCGGAACTGAAACTCGCGTCGGCGACGGCATCGGGCCGGACGCGGCCGCGGTGCTGTCGGCGTTTTTCGCCACACAGGAGCGACGTGATAGTGAAAACGCTCGTGGGCTTTCCCGGGGTCTCGGTCCCCCTTCGGACAAGTTTCACTTTCACCCGGGATCCGGGGAATGGTTAAGTGGCCGGCGTGTGGTTATCGACGTGATGAGCGGGGACCCCGACGGCGACATGCTCTCGTGGGACGAGTCCGTCTTCCGCGACGAGCACGTCTTCGAGATCGACCACGTCCCGGAGACGTTCAAACACCGCGAGAGCCAGCTCGAGAGCCTGAAGTACGCGCTCCGGCCGGCCGTCCGCGGGTCCCGCCCCCTGAACACGATGGTCCGCGGGCCGCCGGGGACCGGGAAGACGACCGCCGCGCAGAAGCTGTTCACCGAGCTGCGCGCACAGACCGACGTGCGCACGGTCCGCGTCAACTGCCAGGTCGACTCGACGCGCTACGCCGTCTTCTCGCGGCTGTTCGAGGGGCTGTTCGACTACGAGCCCCCCTCCTCCGGCATCTCCTTCAAGAAGCTGTTCGGCCAGATCACCGACCGGCTCGTCGAGGAGGAGGAGGTGCTCGTCGTCGCGCTCGACGACGTCAACTACCTGTTCTACGAGAACGAGGCCTCCGACACGCTCTACTCGCTGCTGCGCGCCCACGAGGCGCAGGGCGGCGCGAAGATCGGCGTCATCGTCGTCTCCTCGGACCTCTCGCTGGACGTCATCGACGAGCTCGACTCCCGGGTGCAGTCGGTGTTCCGCCCCGAGGAGGTGTACTTCCCCGTCTACGACGTCGACGAGATCTACGACATCCTCCGGGAGCGCGCCAAGCGCGGGTTCCACGACGGCGTCATCGACGACGCGGAGCTGGAACGCGTCGCCGACCTGACCGCCGAGAGCGGCGACCTCCGCGTCGGCATCGACCTCCTGCGCCGTGCGGGGCTCAACGCCGAGATGCGCGCCTCCCGGTCGATCGCCGAGGAGGACGTCGAGTCCGCCTACGAGAAGTCGAAGTTCGTCCACCTCTCGCGCTCGCTCCGCGGGCTCTCCGACTCCGAGCGCGCGCTCGTCGAGGTGCTGGCCGAACACGACGGCGAGCAGGCCGGGACCGTCTACGAGGCGTTCCACGAGACGACCGACCTCGGCTACACGCGCTACTCCGAGATCATCAACAAGCTCGACCAGCTCGGCATCATCGAGGCCGAGTACGCCGAGGTGGAGGGGCGCGGGCGCTCCCGCGAGCTCTCGCTCGCGTACGACTCCGAGGCCGTGCTCGACCGGCTGCAGTAACGTCGCCGGCGTCGCCGACGCCGTTGCGGCCGCCGCTGACGCGCCCGCGACGCGCTTCTCAGAACTCCTCGACGTGCGGCCGCAGGTCCAGCTCCAGCGTCCAGGCCGACCGCTCCTGCTCGACGAGGTGCCAGTAGCTCTCCGCGATCGCGTCGGGGTCGAGGTACTCCTCGGTCTCGGGCGCCCCGCCCTCGGCCCCCTCCTCGCGCAGCTCCGGCGGGAGGATCTGCCCGTCGATGACGACGTGGGCGACGTGGATCCCCTCCGGGCCGAGCTCCCGCGCGAGCGACTCGGCCATGCCGCGGACGCCGAACTTCGCCGCGGAGAAGGCGAGCGCCCCCTCGCGCCCGCGTAGCGCGGACGTCGCGCCGGTGAAGATGACGGTCCCGCCACCAGCCTCGCGCATGTCGTCGACGACCGCGCGCGTACAGCAGAACCCGCCGCGGACGCCGACCGCGTGGGCGTGGTCGAGTTCGTCGACGGTCAGGTCGTCGATCCCCTTCCAGGCGCCGCCGCTGGCGTGGTTGACGAGAATTTCGACCGGCCCGAGCTCGTCGCGGACCGTCTCGACCGCGGTCACGACGTCGTCCGGGTCCGTGAGGTCGCAGTCGACCCCGACCGCCGCGGTCGGGAGGTCGGCCGCGAGCTCCGCGACGTACGATTCCGTGCGCGCGAGCAGGCCGACCTGGCAGCCCTCGGCCGCGAACTTCCGCGCGAGCGACTCGCCGAGCCCGGGGCCGACCCCGGCGATGAGTGCGGTCTGTGGCATGGACGGAGGGTCGGGCGCCGGCGACAAAGGTGTGTCCACGGCGCTCACCTCGAAGGCGGACCTCACCACCCCCGCCGCCAGCGACGGTAAGGGCTTTGTCGCCCCCGCGCGACGCCCCGGACATGAAGACGAGCGGCGGCACGACGGCACAGAAGCGCCGCGCGGGCGAGGCGGCCGCGGCGCTGGTCGAGGACAGGATGGTCGTCGGTCTCGGGACCGGGTCGACCGCGGCCCACGCCATCCGCGCCATCGGCGAGCGCGTCGCCGACGGCCTCGACGTGCGCGGGGTTCCGACCTCCTTCGATACCCGGCGGCGCGCCCGCGAGGCGGGGATCCCCCTCGCGGCCCTCGACGAGGTCGTCGGGCCCGACGCGCCCGGCATCGACCTCGCCATCGACGGCGCGGACCAGGTCGCGGACGGCCAGCTGATAAAGGGGGGCGGCGCGGCCCACTGCCGCGAGAAGATCGTCGACAGCGCGGCCGACCGGTTCGTCGTCGTCGCCGATCCCTCGAAGGAGGTTCCGACGCTCGAACACCCGGTCCCGGTTGCGGTCCACCCGGACGCCTGGACCGTCGTGAGCGAGGCGGTCCGCGCCGCGGGCGGCGAGCCGGCTCTCCGCGAGGCGTCCGCGAAGGACGGCCCCGTCGTCACCGACAACGGGAACCTCGTGCTCGACTGCGACTTCGGCGACATCGCGGAGCCGGCGTCGCTGGCGACGACGCTCTCGAGGACGGCGGGCGTCGTGGAGCACGGGCTGTTCGTCGACCTCGCGGACGCGGTGTACGTCGGTACCGACGACGGCGTGCGGCGGACGGAGCTGTAACTGCCCCTGTGGCTGTCGCTCGGCGGTCGGTGCCCGGTAAGAAGATATTGGAAGACGCTACCCGGTTTAGAGGTCGCGCGGCTGGACCGTCTTGCGGTCGTTTGCTTCCGCGCGGCGGGCGGCGTCCTCGAGCAGCTCATCAACTTCCTCGTCGAGCGCGTCGTAGAAGTCCGAAGCGACGTTCTTGTCGTCCAGCGCTTCCTTGACGGCTGCCTTGACAATGAGGTCTGCCATGCAACCGGCCATTTCAATCCGCCCTTAATAAGAGTTCCTGAATTCGACGGGTAGGGCCCGGCTGCGGGCCGTTCACAGGGGGTCCGACGGGTCATTCCTTATAAGTCTTCTGGGGTTACCGCGCCCCCGAACGCCGATCGGCCGGGGGTGAACGATATTTCACGAGTAAATACCGGAAACTTTGGCCCCGTCCTGCGGTTCGCCGGCGTCGTGCGCGGCGGCCTCGACGTCGCGGTCGGCGGTCGCGGTCGGCGCTGCCCTCCCCGCGCCGGCCGTCGAGACCGACAACTACGAACGCCCGGCGGCCGAGGGGTCGGGTATGCGAGAGACGCTCGACGCGCTCGCGGCGGGGGAGATCACCCCTGCCGAGGCGGAGTCCCGGCTCAAGGGGTACGCGACGACGGAGGCCGGGCGGTTCGACGCCGCCCGCGAGCGACGCCGCGGGATCCCGGAGGCGATCCTGGCCGAGGGGAAGACCCCCGCGGAGGCCGCGGCGATGGCGACGACCGCCGTGGAAACGACCGGCCGCGCGGTCGTCACCCGCGCCGACGACGAGACGGCCGCCGGGATCCGGGAGGCGATCGCCGACGCCGAACCGGACGCGACGGTCGAGCACGACGAACGCGCGCGGACGGTCGTCGTCCACGGGGACGAGTTCGAGCCGCCGTCCCTCGACGCGACCGTCGCCGTCGTCACCGCGGGCACCGCCGACCGCGCCGTCGCGGGCGAGGCGGCCACGATCGTCCGGGAGATCGGTGCCGACGTCGACCGCGTCGACGACGTCGGCGTCGCGAGCCTCCTCCGTCTGGTCGACCAGCTCGACCGCCTGCGCGGGGCCGACGTCGTCGTCGTCGCCGCCGGCCGCGAGGGGGCGCTGCCGACCGTCGTCGCCGGGCTCGTCGACGCCCCCGTCATCGCGCTGCCGGTCGCGTCGGGGTACGGCGTCGGTGGCGACGGCGAAGCCGCGCTCTACGGGGCGCTCCAGTCCTGTACCGTCCTCTCGACCGTCAACGTCGACGCCGGCTTCGTCGCGGGCGCGCAGGCCGGCCTGATCGCGCGAGCGGTCGACGCGGCCCGGGACTCATAGCTATCGAACTGGCCCGGATCCACTCGTCGATCTCGCCCGCTCACGAGCGGCTGCACGGTCGTGTATCCGGGCGGGAAACACCCAAAAGTATAAAACAGAAAATCGGCGGTAGAGTGGGTCGAGGTTGCCATAAATAGGCATAGAGGAAGGGTATTTGGGTATTCGTCCCATACATTGGATGCCGGCAGCTGTGGATGCCGGCCCACCATGACAAGCTGCGACCACTGCGGGTCACACGTGTCGGATCGCTTCGCGCGCGTATTCGCCGACGAGCACGGGCGGCTCAACGCCTGTCCGTCGTGCTCGGCGAACGCCGGGATCGCGGAAGTGGCCCAGGAACGGACCCGCCAGCAGGACTGATCCCCGCCAGCTGCGGCGGGACGTCCCCGCAGGTCCCTGCCGCGGTCGTCCCGGAGCTGCCAGTCCCCGCCTTCTTTAGGCCCAGTCCCTCACCGCCAGCTGTGCATTACGTCTACGTCCTGCGCTGTGCCGACGACACCCTCTACACGGGGTACACCACGGACGTCGAGCGCCGCGTCGCGGAGCACGACGCCGGCGAGGGCGCGAAGTACACCCGCGGGCGGACGCCGGTCGAGCTGGTCCACGTCGAGGAGTTCGCCGACAAGTCGACCGCGATGTCCCGCGAGTACGAGATCAAGCAGCTTCAGCGTTCGAAGAAGGAGCGGCTCGTCGCGGCGGACTCTGGCGATTCGGACCGTTCCTAGTCCCGCAGTCGTTCCGCGTGGTCGGTGACGACGCGGCCGAGCTTCTCCGTGCGCTTCCGGAGGTCCTCGTCGCGGAACGCGCCGTCGTCGTCGAACGCGCCGGAGGCGTTCCGGATGCCGACCTGGTGCGGGACGACCCAGCCGTGGACGCCGCGGACGGTCGAGCGCATGTGGTCGAGCGTGACCCCGTAGGTCCCGCCCCCGGCTGTCGCCAGGAGGCCGACGGCGGTGTCCTCGAACTCGTCGAACGAGCAGTAGTCGTGGAAATTGCGGAACGCCGACGAGTAGGAGCCGTGATACACCGGCGACCCGAGGAGGAGCCCGTCGGCTTCCCGCGCGATCCGCTTGACCTCCTCGCTGTCGCCCTGGCCGTCCGCGTCCGGGTCGTACAGGGGGAGGTCGTACTCCTTCAGGTCGAGCAGCTCCGTCTCCGCGCCCGCCGCGGCGGCCCCGCGGAGCGCGTGCTCGAGGGCGATTCGCGTGTAGCTCCCATCGCGGAGGCTCCCGCAGACGGCGACGACCGTGGTCATGGGTGTGCTGCGTGATGGCTGGCTAAAAACGGTCCGAGACGCTCTCGCGAGATTGCGGATTGTGGGGTTTCGCGTGTGGTTGTTAGGCTGATCGTCGCCTGCGAGACTTATCGGAGTTTCTCGGGAGCTCCCGCCGCTGAGCAGTTATGCTTATAAATGAGATTGGCCGTCGTCGCTTGAGACACCACTCGGCATGCCCGGAAAGCCCCAGCAGCTGAGCGGTCGCGCTTATAAACGAGGGCGTCTAACGTCGCCAGCGACACCACTCGGCATGCCCAGAAAGCCCCAGCCGCTGAGCGGTCGCGCTGCTCGCTGCGCGCCTCACGGCTCACTCGCTTCGCTCGTTCGCCGTTGCGGTGCTAGCGTCGCAGGGCGTCCCGCTCAGCGGCTGCCCCTTTCAGTCCCGCCCGGGAGTGGTCGCCGGGCGTCGCGCGCGGCGGTTGGTCTGCGGTCGACGTTCGCCGGCTGGTCGGCGTGCGGTGCGGGGCGGCGGCGCGCGCGAGCAACGCGTGCGAGGGAGGCCGGCGGCGCGCCGATGCTGTGCGGGACCGGCGCGCCCCGGCTGAGGCTGGGGAGGGCTGAGGATTGCGGTTGCGGTGCTGTCGCGGTGGCGGTTGCGGTGCTGTCGCGGTGGCGGTTGCGGTGCTGTCGCGGTCCTGGCGGACTGAAAGGGCGCGGCCGGTCGCGCCGGAGGGTAGTCGCTGAGTCGACCTCTATCCGCGCCGGGCGGTGCTGAGAGGCGCGGATATGTCGCGCAGCGACCGCGAGCGGCCGAGGGCTTTCTGGACGTTTGCGGTGCTGTCAAGCGCAGCAGCGTCTGCACCCGCGCATCCGGTTTATAAGTAAGAGCGGCCGAGGGTTTTCGAGGAGTCTGCGGTACTGTCGAGAGCGAGACCGTATCACCCGTTCGATCCAGTTTATAAGCGAGAGCGAGCGCCCATGCACTGGAAACTCCGAAGTACTCGAAATCAAACCCTACCGCTCCGACTCTGGCCGAGAAAACCCGGAAGCGGACTCCCTATTCCAGCGCCGCGAGAGCTTCGGCGGCTTCGCGCGCGGCTTCGAGGTGCTCGCGAGCGCGACGCGGGTCGTCAGTCGCCTCGGCCGCACGCGCGAACTTGGTGACGGTCCGGGCCAGCGACTCGCGGGCGGCCTGCAGGTCCGCGGGCGCGTCGGCGGCGGGCTCGGTCGTGGGGGTCGACTGCTGGGTCGGAGTCGACTGCTGGGTCGGAGTCGACTGCTGCGACTGCTGGGACTGCTGTGTCGGCGTCGACTGCTGCGCGGGGGTGGACTGCTGGGACTGCTGCTCAGTGGCTGGCTGCTGGCTCCGCGTTGCGTTCGGCTGCCGTCCGGACGCGCCGGTCGCCTCGGCGGACTCGGCGTCGACGGCACCGGCGTCCGCCTCGGACGCTTCGCTCTCGGGACCGCCCTCCGCCGCGGCCTGCCCGGTGCCGCAGCTCGGGCAGAACTCCTGGCCCTCGTGGCGGAAGATGGGGTCGCCACACTGGTTGCAGTGCTGGTTCGTCATCGTCGCGCCCTTCAGGAGGAGGTCGGACATGCGCTGGGTGTGCTGGCGCTTCTCCTTGTCCGCCTCGTACTTCTCCCGGAGTTTCTCGCGTTCCGCTTCCTTGTCGAACTCGCTCATACGTGGGGTAACGTCGTTCGCCTGCAAAAGCCCGGCGGGCTGGTTCGTCGGCTCAGGCGTCGCTTCGTCTCGTGTGGGCCCGGATCGGCATCTACTCCTCGGTCTTCGTCCGGTCGAGGTCCATCTCGCCCTCGTGGATCTTCGCGCCGTCCTGGGCGACCTGCCGGCCGAGGACGGCACACTTCACGCGCATCGGGGAAATGTCGACGCCGAGCATCTCCGTGATGTCGTCCGTTTCGAGGTCGTGCAGCTCGTCGATCGTCATCCCGGCGAGCCGCTCGGAGAGCATGCTCGCCGAGGCCATCGAGATCGCACAGCCGTCGCCGGTGAACGAGACGTAGTCGATCGTCTCGCCGTCGTCCTCCAGCCGGACGTCCATCTGGATCGTGTCCCCGCAGGAGGGGTTCTCGCCGACGTGCGTGAAGTCCGGATCCTCCATCTCCCCGTAGTTGCGCGGGTTCTTGTAGTGATCCAGGATCTGCTGTCGGTACATGTCCGAGCCCATTCCCATAGTTACCGACAGATTGACGACTCGCGGCCAAAAGGGTTCCGCAGCGCGGGGTTCGCGGCCGTTCGGTCCCCAAATGCTGGGCACGTCCCGAACGCGGGGCACGTTCCCGGACGCGGGGCACGTCCGAACGCGAGGCACGTTTCCGGACGCATTGTTCGTTCCAGCACACGCGTGGCGCGATCGCTCCTATCCGTGGAGCATCGGCACGTGGGCCTCCGTCCGTGACGGGTGTTACCAAAACCCTCCATGTGGGTAAATACCACGGGCAAATCCGACCGATCTTCCGAATACCTGCAATATTATCTTATTTCTCGGAAGAAAACCCGCACCGCAAACGTCACTCGTAAATAGGGCTCCGGCATACGCCCGAGTATGGTCCCCAGCGATCACTCGCAGTCTCGACGGAAGGTTCTCGCAGGAATCGCCGGTCTCGGCGCGGCCGGCCTGGCCGGCTGTACCGGCGGCAGCGACGAGGAAGCGCAGACGGAAACAGCCACCCCGACGGCAACGCCGACCGAAACGGAGGAGAGCCCCTACGACGTCGACGGCGACCTGACGGTCGACGGCGACTTCACGGGCGAGGTCGCCTCCGCGAGCGGCGTCGTGACGGTCGCGTCCGGCGTCGAGTTCGACGGCGCTATCGACTCCGGCGAGGGCGTCGCCGTCGAGGAGGACGCCGTCGTCACGGGCCGCGTCCAGACGTTCGGCGACGCGACGTTCGCGGCCGGCTCGACGGTGGGCGGCACCGTCGAGGCCCAGAACGTGACGGTCGGCGACGAGGCCCACGTCGAGGGCGGCATCACCGCCAACGGGAAGCTGACGGTCGGGAAGGCGGCCCGCGTCGACGGCACCGCGTCGTCCAGCAAGAACCTGGTCGCGAAGACGGACGCCGTCTTCAACGACTTCGTCGGTGCGGGTCTCGAGGCTCAGATCGGCGAGGGCGTCACCGTCGCGCAGACGCTCTCGGCCGACTCCGCGACCGTCGCGAGCGGCGCGACGCTCGAGGGCGGGGCGCTCATCACGGAGCAGCTCACCTCGAAGGCCGACGTGGTCTTCGGCAGCAACGTGACGGGCAACGGCGGCGTCGAACTCGGCTCGGGCAACGAAGTCCAGGGCGACGTCTCCTCGAAGGGCGCGGTCGTCATCGGCGCGAACTCGCTGGTCACCGGCGACGTCAGCGGCGAGACGGTCGAGCTCGGCAGCGACGTGACGGTCGAGGGCGAGGTCTCCGAGTCCGGCAGCCAGTAGACTCGCGGACGACTCCCCGCGCACACGCTTCGACGACCGCCGATTTCTTTTAAATACCGTCGCCAGCGACGGCGCTAGCGACTGTTGCGGCTCGCTCGCTAGCGACGGCACAACCTGAGCGCTGTCGGCTGTAGTCGTTTAAAAAGGGGAGTGCGGACCCGGTTACGCGAACAGCTCCTTCGCTTCCGCGACGGCGTCGACGAGGGCGTCGACCTCCTCCACCGTGTTGTAGATGTAGAAGGACGCGCGGGCCGAGGCCGCGGCGCCGAGCTTGTCGTGGAGCGGCTGGGTGCAGTGGTCGCCGGCGCGGATGGCGATCCCGTAGTCGTTGAGGATGCTCGAGAGGTCGTGGGCGTGGACGCCCTCGACGTTGAACGCGACGAGGCCGCCGCGTTCGTCGCCCGGCGGGCCGTAGATCTCGATGCCGCCGAGGTCGCTGAGCTGCTCGTAGGCGTACTCCGCCAGCAGGTCCTCGTGGGCGCGGACGTTCTCCATGCCGATGTCGTCGAGGTAGTCGATGGCTTCCGCGAAGGCGACGCCCTGCGCGATGGACGGCGTGCCGGCCTCGAACTTCCACGGAAGGTCCTCCCAGGTGGAGTCCTCGTAGGTGACCCGGCGGATCATCTCGCCGCCGTAGAGGTACGGCTCCATCGCGTCGAGGATCTCCTCGCGGCCGTACAGCGCGCCGATGCCGGTCGGCCCGCACATCTTGTGGCCCGAGAAGGCGAGGAAGTCGGCGCCGAGGTCGTCGACGTCGACGGGCCGGGTCGGGACGGACTGGGCGCCGTCGACGAAGACGTACGCGTCCTGCTCGTGGGCCATGTCCGCCAGTTCGCGGACCGGGTTGATCGTCCCGAGCGCGTTCGAGACGTGGACGACGGAGACCATCTCGGTGGTCTCGTCGATGACCTCCGCGGCGTGGTCCATGTCGAGGGTGCCGTCCTCCTGGACCTCGATGTAGCGCACGTCGGCGCCGGTGCGCTTGCCGATCTGCTGCCAGGTGACCAGCGAGGAGTGGTGCTCCATCTCGGTGAGGACGACGCTGTCCTCCGGGCCGAGCTCGTTGAGTCCCCACGCGTAGGCGACGAGGTTCTCCGCCTCCGTCGTGTTCTTCGTGAAGACGATCTCCTCGCGCCCCTCGGCGCCGATGAACTCGGCGACGCGGTCGTGCGCCTCCTCGTAGGCGACGGAGGCCTCCTGGCTCACCTGGTGGATCCCGCGGTGGACGTTGGAGTTGTAGCTCCGGTAGTAGTCGGCGATGGTGTCGACGACCTGGTCCGGCGTCTGGCTCGTCGCCGCGTTGTCGAGGTACACCAGGTCCTGCGTGTCGTTCGGTCCTTCTCCGGGCGTCGTCACGTCACCGCCGACCTTTCGATCGAGGATCGGGAAGTCGGCACGGATCGCGTCGACGTCGAACGGATACTGTTCCTGCACTCCCATTGACTACTATCACGGTCCGCAGGGTCAACACACCTTCGGTCCGACGGTCGCAGGGTAACGACTGGCGGTTACGTCGTCGAGCGCGAAATCGTCCCGGTTTCGCAAAAACAGCCGACCGTTGCGCCGGTCAGAGCCAGAGCAACTGCGCGTGCCGCGTTTCGCCGAAGTCGAGGACCGTCTCCTCGTCGACGAGGCCGGCGTCGACCGCGACGTCGACGGCCTCCGCGCCGACGATGTTCGCGACCTGCGCGCGCTGGAGGCCGTTGACGACCTCCTCGCGGGTCGCTTCACGTGCGTCGGGGCCGCCGTAGAACTCCTCGTCGACCGTGAGCGAGGCGGCGCCGTTCTCGTAGGTCTCCCCGAGGCAGTCGGGGTCACAGACGGAGACGAGCAGCCCCTCCTCCGTGGTGCGTTCGCGGAGCAGCATCTAGAACCCCTCGGGGCCTTCGCCGTCGAGGCCGCCTCCCATGCCGCCCTGGCCGCCGCCGACGCCTCCCTGACCGCCGCCGACGCCACCCTGGCCGCCGCCGACGCCGCCCTGGCCGTGCTCGTTGACGATCTGCTCTTCCTTGTCGTCGCGGAGCTCCTCGGCCTCCTCGGCGACCTCCTGTGCTTCCTCCATCTGGCCCGCCTCCTCGAGGGCGCGGGCCTTCTCCTCGAGCACCGCCGCGTTGCGGTTGCCAAGGCGGATGGCGTTGTCGAAGGCGTTGACGGCGTCCTCCGCGAGGCCGCGCTCGAGGAGGAAGAAGCCGCGGTTGTACCAGGCTTCCGCGAAGCGCGGGTCGATCTCGACGGCGCGCTCGGCGTGTTCGAGCGCCTGCTCGTGGCGGCCGAACTCCCAGAGCGCGTACGCGAGGTTCGTCTCCGCGGTGGCGGCGTGCTCCGAGTCGTCGTCGACGCGGATGGCCTCCTGGTACGCGCCGATGGCCTCGTCCCACTCCTCGAGCTCGGCGTGGGCGGCGCCCTTGTTCACGAACGCCTCCTGCTTCTCGAGGGAGTCGTCCTCGGCGAACTGGGCCGCGCGGTCGAAGGATTCGGTCGCGTCCTCGAACCGGTTGATCCCCATGTAGGAGAGCCCGACGTCGATCAGCTGGTCGATATCGACCTCGTCGCTGGCGATGTTACGCTGGTCGAGTTCGTCGGAGACGACCCGCGTGTCGACGGGGTCGACCTTCGACGTGTCGACCTTCAGCTCCGGCGGCTCGAGGTCGAACTCCTCGTAGTCCTCGTCGAAGCCCTGCCCCGAGGAGAACTCGTGGTCGCTCGTGTCCCGCTCGTCAGTCATATGCAACGAATTGGCGACCGGCGGGGGTAAGCGTTACGTCATCGCCCCTCCGCTTCGAGTGGAACACCCACACGATCCGACGGGAGGCTGGCTCTCGCCGGCGCGGCGGTTCGTGGCGAACCGACCGCCCTCGATCGAGGCGGCTCGCTCCTTGCCCGGCGCCCACCTCCTGGCTCCCCCCGACTCCCACCCGGCCGTCCCTTTTAGGTTCCGAGCCGGGGTAGCGAGGCCTATGCGCGCGTTCCTCTCCGTGGACCTGCCGGACGAGCTCGCAACGCCCTTCTCGAAGGTGCAGGAGGAGCTGCAGGGGGCCGAGGGGTTGAACTTCACCGACCCGGACCAGGCCCACGTCACCCTGAAGTTCCTCGGCAAGGTGCCGGACGACGAGGTCGACGACGTGATCGACGCCGCGGCGACCGCCGTCGACGCGGCCGACGTCGAGCCCTTCGAGACGAACGTCGGCGGCCTCGGCGTCTTCCCCTCGCTGGACTACATCAGCGTCGTCTGGGTCGGCGTCGACGGCGGCGCTGTCGAGCTGTCGGCGCTCCACGAGGCGCTGGAGGACGCGACGACGGACCTCGGCTACGCCCCCGAGGAGCACGAGTTCACGCCCCACTTCACCCTCGCCCGGATGAACGATGCCCGCGGGAAGGAGATCGTGCAGGAGGTCGTCCGGGACCACAACCCCACTGTCGGGACGTTCACCGTCGACGAGGTCCGGCTGAAGGAGTCGCACCTGACCGAGGATGGGCCCGAATACGAGACGGTCGAATCGTTCGAGTTGTGAGCTGAATTCGGGTGATTTGCTTTTGCCAGTCTCGAGAGTGACGTAGCGCGCCTGGGTCGTTTTGCTCTGAAAATTGGGTTTATAGGTGCAGACGCTGCTACACTTGCCCAGAACAGCATGAAAGCCCTCGGCCGCTCGCGGTCGCTGAGCGACATATCCGCGCCTCTCCGCACCGCCCGGCGCGGATAGGGGTCGGCTCAGCGACTCCCCTGCGGCGCGACCGGCACTCGCCCTTTCAGTCCGCCAGGACCACCACAGCAACCGCGACAGCACCGCGACTGCACCGCAACCGCATTTCCTCAGTCCTCCCCAGCCTCGGCCGGGGCGCGCCGGCCCGCACAGCATCGGCGCGCCACCGGCCTCCCTCGCACGCGTTGCTCGCGCGCGCCAACCGTCCAGCACCGCACGCCGGACACCCGGCGCGCCTCGCTGGCGAGCCAACCGCCCCGACCGACGCCCAGCCACCACTCCTGGGTGGGACTGAAAGGGGCAGCCGCTGAGCGGGACGCCCTGCGACGTAAGCACCGCAGCCAGCGAACGAGCGAAGTGAGTGAGCTGGCGAGGCGCGCAGCGAGCAGCGCGAGCGCTCAGCGGCTGGGGCTTTCTGGGCGTGCCGAGTGGTGTCGCTGGCGACGATAACCGGATTTGCTTATAAATGCGACCGGTCAGTAGCTGAGGCTTCCTGGGTATCCTGAGTACCGTCACCAGCGATGAGGACTACAACAACCACACATAATCAGCCCACCCCTGATCGACCGATTCTTGAGCGCGCGTCCCCGAGACACACGCAATGGACGGACCGCTGTGGACGGAGCGACACGCCCCGTCGCTCTCGGAGATCCGGCAGGACGACGCCCGCGACCGGCTCTGGCGGGCGCTCGACGAGCCGATGAACCTCGTCGTGCAGGGGCCGCCGGGCGTCGGCAAGACCGCCGCCGTGCGCGCGCTCGCCGCGGAGGCCCACGACGACGTCGAGAACGACCTCATCGAGATCAACGTCGCGGACTTCTTCGACCGGACGAAAAAGGAGATCCGGACGGACCCCCGCTTCGAGCAGTTCCTGCAGGGACGCAGCCGGATGGCGAAACGCGACATGATCAACCGCGTGCTGAAGGAGTCGGCCGCCTACGCGCCGATGAGCGGCGACTACAAGACACTCGTCCTCGACAACGCGGAGGCGATCCGCGAGGACTTCCAGCAGGCGCTCCGCCGCGTGATGGAGCAGCACCACCGCACGACGCAGTTCATCCTCACGACGCGGCAGCCGACGAAGCTCATCCCGCCGATCCGCTCGCGCTGCTTCCCGGTGCAGATGCGCGCGCCGTCGACGGACGAGACCATCGACGTACTCGCGGACATCGCCGACGCCGAGGACGTCGCCTACGACGACGACGGCCTCGAGTTTGTCGCCTCCGCGGCTGGCGGGGACCTCCGCCGGGCCATCCTCTCCGCGCAGACGACCGCGGCCGAGCACGACGAGATCACGATGTCGACCGCCTACGAGACGCTCGGCGAGGTCGGCCCGGACGAGGCCATCCGCGACGCGCTCGCCGCCGTGCAGGACGGCGACCTGAAGGACGCCCGCGGCGAGCTGGACGACCTCCTCGACGACGAGGGGTACGACGGTCCGGACCTGCTCCGCGAGATCCTCCGTGTCGCCCGCGCGGGATCGACGTACGACAGCGCCGAGGTCGCGCGCCTCCACAAGCTTGCGGGCGAGGCGGACCTCGACCTCGCTGACGGGCTCGACGACCGGCTCCACCTGACGCACCTGCTCGCGTCGTGGGCCGCCGGCCGCACGGAGCTGTCGACCGACCTGCGCGAAGCGCCGCCAGCCTGATGACCGACCACCTGTCCGAGTCGGCGGACGATGGGGAACCACCTCTCGCGAAACTGCTCCCCTTCGACGTCGTCGACAACGGCTGGCGACTCGCGCGGATCCCCGCCTTGCTCGGCGTGCCGCTCCTGTTCCTCGCGCCGCCGGTCGGTGTCGCGATGCTCGCGCTGTCGCTGGCGACGCTGCTGTTCCACCGCGACCCGGACCGGTCGGTGCCGGACTCGGGCGTCGTCTCGCCCGCCGACGGCACGGTGAGCGTGATCCGCGAGGAGGGCGACCGCCTGCGCGTCGGCGTGTTCATGAACGTCGACGACGTCCACGTCAACCGCGCGCCGATGGCCGGCGAGGTGCGCGAGGTCCGGCATCGGCCCGGCGCTTATAAACCGGCCTTCTCGAAGGACTCCGACCGCAACGAGCAGGTCGTCGTCGACTGCGGGGAGTACGAGCTGTTCCTCATCGCCGGCTGGTTCGCGCGTCGGATTCATCCGGCAGTTGCGGAAGGCGACGAAGTCGAGCGCGGGGAGCGAATCGGCCACATCTCGTTCGGGTCTCGCGCGGACGTGTTGTTCCCGGCTAGCGTGGAGCGGGACGACCTCGAGGTTTCGGAGGGCGAAACCGTTCATGCAGGGGAGTCCGTGCTGGTTGAATCGGTCGAGTGAGGCTCCGTTTTTGGCTGGTTTGTTTATAAGGCGGGACTCTCTGAGAGACCACTCAGTATACCCAGAAAGCCCCAGCCGCTGAGCGCTCGCGCTTTTAAACAAATTTGGTCGTCGTCACCGGCGACACCACTCAGCACACCCAGAAAGCCCCAGCCACTGAGCGGTCGCGCTGCTCGCTGCGCGCCTCGCCGACTCACTCGCTTCGCTCGTTCGTCGGCTCAGTGCTTACGTCGCAGAGCATCCCGCTCAGCGGCTGCCCCTTTCAGTCCCGCCCCGGAGTGGTGGCCGGGGCGACGCCGGCGGCGGCTGCGCCGCCGACGACGTACGCCGGCTTTCGGGCGTGCGGAGCGGAGCGGCCGGCGCGCGCGAGCAACGCGTGCGAGGGAGGCCGGCGCCGAGGCGGTGCGGTCCCGGCGCCGGCCGAGGCTGGGGAGGGGTGAGGATGGCGGTTGCTGTGCGGTGCGGTCGCGGTGCGGTCGCGGTGCAGTTGCGGTGCGATTGCGGGGTGGTGCTGTCCTGGCGGACTGAAAGGGCGCGGCCGGTCGCGCCGCAGGGGAGTCGCTGAGACAGGCCCTATCCACGCCGGGCGGTGCGGAGAGGCGCGGATATCCTGCTTCGCGAGAAATCGAAGATTTCTCGGAGCCCGAAAATCTCCGATTTTCGGGACAGCGACCGCGAGCGGCCGAGGGCTTTCTGGCTGTTGTGGGAAACCGCAGCAGCGTCTGCACCTGTTCTTCCCATTTATAAGCGCGAGCGGCCGAGGGCTTTCCCGCTGTTATGGTTCAGTGTAGCAGCGTCTGCACCTGTTCTTCCCATTCATAAGCGAGAGCGGCCGAGGGCTTTCCGAAAGTCACGGAGAAGTACTGTAGCGTCTACACCTACACAGCCGATTCATAAGCAAAATCTCGAAAGACAGACCCCCGGCTACTCGAATCAGCGTCGAAAGAAAGTCAGCGTTCGGTTGGCGGGCGGTACGTGGAACGACTGGGTGATGGTGTGGCGTTACGGAGAGACGCTTACATCGCGCCGCCCATGCCACCCATGCCGCCCATGCCGCCGCCCATGCCGCCGGGCGCGCCGCCGGGGCCGCCTTCGTCGCCGCCGGAGTCGGAGCCGCCGCCCTTGAGCTCGCCGGCAGCGATGACGTCGTCGATGCGGAGGATCATCGTCGCGGCCTCCGTCGCGGACTCGATGGCCTGCGTCTTGACGCGGAGGGGCTCGACGACGCCCTCCTCCTCCATGTCGATCACTTCGCCGGTGTAGGCGTCGAGACCGGCGCCGAACTCGCCGCCAGCGTGGCGGGAGCGGAGGTCGACGAGCGAGTCGATGGGGTCGAGACCGGCGTTCTCGGCCAGCGTGCGCGGGATGACCTCCAGCGCGTCGGCGAACGCCTCGACGGCGAGCTGCTCGCGGCCGCCGACGGAGTCGGCGAACTCGCGGAGCTGGATCGCCAGCTCGGTCTCGGGGGCACCGCCGCCAGGCAGGACCTTCCCGTCGAGGAGGGTCGTGCGCACGACGCCGAGGGAGTCGTCGATGGCGCGCTCGACCTCGTCGACGACGTGCTCGGTGCCGCCGCGGACGATGAGGGTGACGGACTTCGCGTCCTCGACGTCCTCGACGAAGATGCGCTCGTCGCCGCCGATGTCCTTCTGGGCGACGGAGCCGGCGAAGCCGAGGTCGTCGGCCTCGATGTCGTCGAGGTTACCGACGACGCGGCCGCCCGTGGCGCGGGCGAGCTGGTCGAGGTCACCGGACGAGGTCCGGCGGACCGCCAGGATGCCCTCCTGTGCGAGGTAGTGCTGGGCCATGTCGTCGATGCCGCCGTCAACGAAGACGACGTCGGCGCCGACGGCCTCGAGCTGGTCGACCATCTCGCGGAGCTGCTCCTCCTCCTGGTCGAGGAAGTTCTGGAGCTGGTCCGGGTCGGTGACGTTGACCTCGGCGTCGATCTCCGTCTCCTTCACCTCGATGGCGCCGTCGAACAGCGCGACGTCGGCGTCCTCGACGGCGAAGGGCATGTTCTCGTCGACGCGCTCCTTGTCGACGATGACGCCCTCGACGAGCTCGGACTCCTCGATGGAGCCGCCGACGACCTTCTCGACGGAGACGTTGTCGGTGTCGATGGAGTCGTCCTCAGCGACGGCGACGACCGCATCGACGACGAGCTCGGCGAGCTCGTCCTTCGCGGACTCCGCGCCCTTGCCCGTCATCGCCGTCGCGGCGATCTGGATGAGCGTTTCGCGGTCGTCCTCGGAGACGTCGATCGCCTCCTCCTCGAGGATCTCCTGGGCCTTCTGGGAGGCCTGGCGGTACCCCTGCGCGAGCGTCGTCGCGTGAATGTCCTGGTCGATGAGCTCCTCGGCCTGGTCGAGGAGTTCACCGGCTTCGACGACCGCGGAGGTCGTCCCGTCGCCGACCTCGTCCTCCTGCGTCTCGGAGACCTCGACGATCATGTTGGCCGCCGGGTGATCGATGTCCATCTCCTTGAGGATGGTAACGCCGTCGTTCGTCACGACGACGGAGCCCGTCGAGTCGACGAGCATCTTGTCCATCCCCTTCGGGCCGAGGGTCGTGCGGACCGACTCCGCGACCGCCTTCCCGGCCGTGATGTTCATCGTCTGGGCGTCCTTTCCGGAGGTGCGCTGCGACTCCTCGGAAAGTACAATCATGGGCTGGTTGCCCATTCGCTGTCGCTGAGACATATTACACCCAATGATTGTCTGTGGTTCTATAAATATGTTTTGCTCGGTGATTTCACTAATCGCGGCAGGGGAGTGGGTGGCCGAATATGTGCTACTGGTTCACAAGCCTCTATTTATAAGCCGAACACGGGGCGCCGGCGGCCGTTCTGGCTTTCGGGCTCTCGGTGACAGCGCCGTCGCTGGCGACGGAGAGTGACGTTGCTTGCGACGCGCGATGCCGTCGCTGGCGACGCGCGTCGACGTTGCTGACGACACGCAGTCGCTGCTGACTGGAAGCGAACGCAGTTCGATTCGAGCGCTCCGCAGGAGAAGTCGGTCGGACCGGACCGAGCCTGGACTACGGTTCGGGCTCGAACGCGACGTCGTTTTTCAGCTCGTTGTGCTTCTCCTCGAGGTACGAGTAGACGGCGCCGTGGGGGGCACCGTCGACCAGCATCCCGACGGCTCGTCGGACGGCCTCGACCTCCTCGGGGCTCCCGATGATCCCGACGGTCGTGCCGTAGATGACGACGTCGGCGCCGGAGAGCTCCTCCATCAGCTCGCGGGTACGGCCGTTCTCGCCGATGATGCGGCCCTTCTTCCGCTCCAGGTCGTTGTCGTTGCGCGTGTGATCGCTCAGGTCGATCAGGTCGAACGTGCGCAGGTCGTGGTCGAGCAGCGAGAGCGCGGCCTCCGGCGTGAACCCGCGGCCGATCGCCCTGACGATGTCCGGGGCGACGAGCGCGGTCACCGGGTCACCGGCCTCCTCGATCGCGACCGACCCCGATTCGGAGTCGATGTCCAGCCGGACCTCCGCCCGCTCCTCCACTTCACGCATCGTCTCGCCGCCCTCGCCGATGAGGACGCCGATACGGTCCTGCGGAACCTTCACGTGTTGCATACCCAGTTGTAGCCGACGAGTCCCTTTAAACATGTTCCGTCGAGGGGTCCCGTGCGGCCGCCTGCCGTAGTCCCGGAACAGTGGAGTGTCCCGTGGCGCTGCCGCGGTGTCCGGGTCGAGGGGTCGATCCCGGCACCGCCGTGCTCGAGGGCGTCGCCGCCGGATGTGTCCTGCCGCAATCGGTGCGGTGTGTCTGACGGCCGTCTGCCCCAGGTTTGACGGAGGACTGACTTGTGTCAGACGATATGCTCGCGGCTCCGCCATCGAACAAAAGCATTTTATTAACTGCTGATGACACAAACATAATGAGCTGGGAAGTGACGGCGTTCACCGCCCCCTTCGGGTTGGTGAGCGCCGCGCTTCTCGCCCTCGCCGTGGCGCTTGCGCGCGCCGCCCGCCGCGAGACCGACACTGGCGCGTATCTCGTCGTCGCGCTCATCGCCGGGACGGCACTGTGGGTGTTCCTGTACACGCTCCAGGTGAGCCAGACGGCGCCGGCGGCGTCCGTCTTCATCGGGAAGCTGGAGATCGCCGCGCTCACGGCCCTCCCGCCGATCTGGCTGGCCTACGTGTTCTGGTACACGGGCTACCAGTCGTGGCTCACGCCGCGGGTCTTCGGCCCGATCGTCGGGCTCGGGCTGGTGATCGTGCTGGGCGTCGCCACCAACGAGGCCCACCTGCTGTTCTGGGAGCGCGTCTGGCTGCCCGACTCCCCGGTGAACTCCTTCGAGGCCGACCACGGACCGCTGTTCGTCGCCCACGTCGCCTACGTCTACAGCCTGCTCACGGCCGCGACCCTCCTCCTCGCCGCGACCGCCCTCGGCACGCGCGGCGTGTTGCGCGCGCAGTCCGCCTCGCTATTGGCCTTCTCGCTGGCCCCGGCACTGGCCGGCGTCGCCGACGCGGCGGGCTACGCGATCGCCCCGGGACTCGACCTCGCCGCGCTGGCGACGGTCGTCACGGCGCTTGCGGGGGCGGTGAGCCTCTTCCGGTTCCGCTGGCTGGAGCTCCAGCCGATCACGCGCGACCACGTCCTCTCGGTAATGGCGGAGCCGACCCTCGTCGTCGACGGCGACGGCGACGTGATCGACCACAACCCCCGGGCCGCGGCGCTGTTCACCGGCGACGCGGACGGCGACTTCGTCGGCCGGCGCATCGACGAGATCGCCCCGGAGATCGGGGCGATCCTCTCGACGCGCTCGACGGGGGGGAACACCGAGACGACCCTCGCGACGGCGGAGGGCCGCAAACGCTTCGAGGTGACGATCACCCGCACACGGGGTCGCGGGTGGAACGGCGACGGTGGCCCCGTGGGGGCGTCCGACGGGGGCACTGGCCGACTCGACGGACCCGGCACAGCCGACGGCGCCGGCGCCGTCCTCCTGCTTCACGACGTGACCGAACGAGCCGCGGCCCAGTCCGACCTCGCGGCCGGCCGCGCCACGATGAAGGAGCTGGTCCAGGTCGGCTGCGACCTCTCGGCGGCGACGGAGGCGAAGACGGTCCACGAACGCACCGTCCACGCGGCCCGCGACCTGATCGATGCCGACCACTGTCGGCTTCTCGACGGGGAGGACTGGACGACCCTCGCGTCGACCGGGAAGACGGGCGCGTTCGACGACGCTCTCAGCGCGACCATCGCCGAGCGCGTCGCCGACGCCGGGAGCGCCCACGTCGTCAGCGACCTCACGATCCGGGGCGCGACCGTCGACGCGGTCGGCGATACCGACGGAGAATCGGAGACGCCGGACGGGCCGGACACCCTCGGTTCGGCGACGGGAATCGGGACGGACGCCGACGTCGGTGCCGACGACGGGCCGGATCCGATCATCGAGGAGACGTTCGGTTCGCTGGCGTCGGTCCCGGTCGAGGGCGTTGGCGTGCTGCAGGTGTTCGACCGCGACGTCGACGCTTTCGAGGAAACCGACGTGGAGACGCTTCGGTTGCTGTCGGCACACGTGACGACGGCGAGCGAGCAGGTCGACACCGAGGCCGAGCTGCGCGAGGAGCGCGACCGGCTCGAGGAGTTCGCCAGCGTCGTCTCACACGACCTGCGCAACCCGCTCTCGGTGGCGACCGGCTACCTCGAACTGGCGCGGGAGGAGCCGACGGAGGACCACTTCGACCGGATCGGTCGCGCGCTCGACCAGATGGACGACCTCCTCGACGACCTCCTCCAGCTCGCGCGCCACGGCGAGTCCATCGGCGAGACGGAGCCGGTCGACCTCCAGACCGTCGTTCGCGACGCGTGGGGGATGGTCGAAACGGGCGATGCGACGCTGCGCCTCGACGGCGACCTCGGCACGGCCGAGGTCGACAGGGCCCGGGTCGTGGAGCTGTTCGCGAACCTCTTCAGCAACAGTATCGAGCACGGTTCGGACGGCGGCAAGGTGACGGTCCGGGTGACGCGCGAGGGCGACCGTATCAGCGTCAGCGACGACGGTCCCGGTATCCCGGTCGACGTCCGAAACGAGGTGCTCGAACGCGGCGTCTCGACGAGCGAGGGCGGGACCGGCTTCGGCCTCGCCATCGTCGACGAGGTCGCCGAGGCGCACGGCTGGACGGTCGAGGTCGACGAAAGCGAGAGCGGCGGCGCACAGTTCGACATCCTCGACGTCGAGTGAGCCGTCGTGAACGCCGGGACCGTCGGCGCCGACGCTTGTCTCTACTCGTCGAGGTCCGCGCTCGGATCCGGTTCGGGCGCGGTGACGAACTCGCGGAGCTCGTCGGCGTCGGTCTCGATCCCCTGCCGGGAGAAGAAGTTCGCGACGTTCTCGCAGTCGCGGTCGAGGAACCGCTCGGAGTTCGGGTGGTGGATCGTCGCCGCCTGCCCGAGGTCGATGATCACCAGTTCGCCCTCGTGGATGATCATGTTGTACTCGGAGAGGTCGCCGTGGATGAGCCCAGCCCGGTAGAGCCGGCGCATGTACTCGCGGACGACCTCGTAGGCGGTCTCGGGGTTCTCGACGTTGACCTCCGAGAGTCGGCGGGCGCGGTCCTGCGCGTGGCCGACCAGCTCCATCACGAGCGTGTTCCGCTGGACGGCGATCGGTTCGGGGACGCGAACCCCGGCCTTGCGGGCGCGTTCGAGGTTGGCGAACTCCTTGCGCGTCCACGCGATGACGGTCGCCTTCTTGTCGCCGCCGATCCCCTCGAAGCGCGGGTCGCCCTCGAGGTACTCGCGCATCTGCTGGAAGTTCGAGGCGGTGATCCGGTAGATCTTCACCGCGATCTCGCGCTCGTCGTCCTCGCCGCCGAGCGCCTCGTAGACGTTGGCCTCCTTGCCGGTCGAGATCGGCCCGCCGAACGCGGAGACGTAGCCGTCCTGGACCAGCTTATAAATGGCCGCATAGGTCGCGTCGTCGAACACCGACGCCTCGACCTTGAACTGCTCCGTGTTCTTCAGGCGCTTGCGGAACTCGTCGAACTCCCGGTCCTTGCGGCGGACGATCTCGTCGGCCTCCGTGTCGGTGACGTCGATCGACTCCCACTCGTCACCGGGGTTCTCGTCCGGCTCCAGCAGCCCGAAGTCCTCTGTCATTCACTCGAAATAGGTGACCGGCACGGAAAAGGCGCGGGGGTAGCCGGGTGGGATGCGAGGGGTTGTCGTGGTCGGCCGCGCGGGACGGCGGCGGTCGCGCGTCGCCCGTGACGGAACGCTTTTCGGTCGCTCGCCCCCACCTCCGGTATGGTTTCGGCCTTCACGGTCGTCGGGGTGCTGGTGGCGGTCGGCGGCGCCGCCGCGGTCGTCCGGGACGCGAACCGGGTCGGGGTCGGGCGCCCGCTCGCGTGGGCCGCCCTCGTGTTCGCGTCGGTGGCGTCGGGGGCGGTGCTTCCGACCGTCGTCCCGGACGTCCCCCTGCCGGGGCTGCTCGTGATGGTCGTCTTCGGCCCGACGCTGTACGTGCTCGAGCGCGACGACTCGCAGCACGGTGACGCGCCCAGCGACCCGACGACGTTACCGAGTCAGCGTGTGGACTCTGTCGAGGACGAAGACTGATTCTCGGGCTTTTGCGTCGTGGTTTTTGCACGAACTGGTGCAGACGCTGACGGGATCGACAGCACCACGAACATCCAGAAAGCCCTCTGTCGCTCGCTTTGCGCAGGTTTGGACAGGTGAGACGGGATTCCTCTCGACAGCACCGCAAACAACGGGAAAGCCCTCGGCCGCTCGCGGTCGCTGAGCGACATATCTGAACCTCTCAGCACCGCCCGGTTCAGATAGGGGTCGGCTCAGCGACTCCCCTACGGCGCGACCGGCCATCGCCCTTTCAGTCCGCCAGGACCGCAACCGCGACCGCGACAGCACCGCCCAGCTACCGCAAGCCTCGGTCCTCCCCAGCCTCGGCCGGGGCGCGCCGGCGCCGCCTCGGAAGACGGTCCGGGCTGCCTGCAGTAGCGGGCTGCCGGGCTGCGACTTCCGGCCCTCCGTTCGCTTCGCTCACGGAGACACCGCTCCGGCGCGCCCCGCCCTCCCTCGCACGCGTTGCTCGCGCGCGCCATCTGCCCCGGACCGCACACCAGTCTGCCGGCGAGCGACGACCGCCGAAGAACCGCCGTCCGCGACGCGCCGCGGCCACTCCCGGGCGGGACTGAAAGGGGCAGCCGCTGAGCGGGACGCCCTGCGACGCAAGCACCGCAACGGCGAACGAGCGAAGCGAGTGAGCCGTGAGGCGCGCAGCGAGCAGCGCGACCGCTCAGCGGCTGGGGCTTTCTGGGCATGCTGAGTGGTGGCGCTGGCGTCGTTACACGCCCTTATTTATAAGTGCGACCGCTCAACTGCCGGGGCTTGCTACACGGATCGAGTGGTGTCGCCGCGAAACTAGCGGACTTCACTTATAAACGCGAACCGTCAAACCCCAGGGCGACCACGTGGTCCGACTCGAACTACGGCTCGGGCGGGTCGCCGTCGTACGCGTCGTGGTCGGCGTAGAAGTTCAGCATCCCGAACTTCACCTTCTCGGGCGCCATGTCGATCAGCTCCTCGCGCTCCTCCTGTGGGAAGGCGCTGCGGACGGAGTACTTCCCCATGTCGGCGGTCGTGTACCGCCGGTCCGCGAGGATGCGGACGCCGTAGTCGTCCGGGCCGCGAATGACCCGGCCGAGGGCCTGCCGGGTCTTCCGGACCGTCGGGATCTCGACGGCGTACGCCCAGCCGGGGTCGCGGGCCCGGCTGTTGTCGGAGAAGGACCGGTCGTACGCGTCCTGGACCGCCTCCATCCGATCCGAGAGGTGCGGATACGGGACGCCGACGACGATGACCGTCCGGGCCTGCTCGCCGTCGAAGCTGACGCCCTCCGCGAGCGTGCCCCACAGCGAGGTGAACAGCGTCGCGTCGTCGCTCTCGACGAACTCCTGGCGGAGGTCCTCCGTGTCCTTCCCGGACTCGTCGAGGATGAGGTCGCCGAGGTCGGCGCCCGTCAGCCCGCTCCCGCCGAGGCGCTCGTAGTAGCGCTCCGCCTCGCTGTAGGAGGGGAAGAAGACGAGGGTGTTCCCCGGCGTCACGTTGATCGCGTCCCGGAGGAGCGTGCCGACGGTCTCCTGCGTCTCCGGATCCGAGCGCTCGGAGGCGAACAGCGGCGGGGTGTCGACGGCGTACGTCACGCGGTTCGCCTCGGGGTAGGCCATCTCGTACGCGAGGGTGGCGACGTCCTCCATCCCGAGCACCTCCTTGGTGACGTCGAAGGGGCGCAGCGTCGCGCTCATCAGCACGGACGCGCCCACCTCGTCGAAGAGCTCCCTGGTGACCGCCTGCGGGATGCAGGTGTACAGCTCCGCGCGGCCGTACACCTCGTCGGTGCCGCCGTCGCGCCGGACGGAGACGACCGGGTACTGGCCGAGCTCGGTGCCCTCGTCCATCCACGTCGAGATGAACTGCGCGACCTGGAGCGTCTGGCACTCCTTGCGCGTCTGCGTCTCGCCGTCGCGGTACTGCTGCTCGTACTCCTCGTCCAGCGCGCGGCCGAGCTGGACCGCGAGCTCCGTCTCGGTGTCGATGCCGCGGCCCTCGTAGCGCTGGAGGAACGCGAGCGTGAGGTCGTCGCGGCGGTCGTCGTTCGCGATGGCGACGTCCTCCCAGACCTCGCCGATCCCCTCGCGGGCGCCGAAGCCGAGGTTCTCGTCGTACGTCTCCACGAGGGCGTCCCGGAACGCGCGGACGACGTTCTCGGCGGCCTCCGCGCGGGAGTCGTCGGTCCCTTCGAGCTCGTCGAGCGCGGAGTCGAGGGTGTTCTCCGTCAGCGTCCGCGTCGCGTGCTCGCGGGCCGCGTCCTCGACGTTGTGCGCCTCGTCGAACACGGTGATGATCTCCGAGGGGTCCTTCCCGAGCCACCGGAAGAACTGCTCGCGGATCTGGGGGTCGAGCAGGTGGTGGTAGTTGCAGACGACGAGGTCGACGCCCTCGATGCCCTCCTTCAGCAGCTCGTAGCCGCAGAGGTCGCGGTCGTCGGCGTAGCCGTAGATCTCGTCGGGCGTGCGCACGTCGTCGAAGAGCCACTCGTAGAACTCGTCGGTGTTCCGGACGAGGTTGTTGTGGTAGTGCTCACAGACGTTCGTCGCCTCGAACTCGTCGAGCTCCGCCTCGATGTCGTCGAGCTCGTCCATGACGGCCTCCCGGGCCTCCGCGGCGTTGGCGTCGCCCTGGCGGCTCTCGGCGAGCAGTTCGCGCTGGCGCTCCTCGAGCTCGGCCTTGTCGGTCTCCTTCTCGACCATCGAGCGCGTCGTGTCGCGCAACGTCTGACACTCCTGGTAGTCGACGTCGATGTGGCACATCGACGACTTCCCTTTAAATACGACCGCACGGATCGGCTCCGTCTCGTTGATGGCGCGGGCGTCCTCGACGAACTGGCGCATCTGCTGGTGGACGTTCGTCGTGATGACGACCGTCCGGTCGTGCTCGCGGGCGTGCTCTAAGGCGGGCACGAGCGCCGACAGGGTCTTGCCGGTCCCCGGTGCGCCCTCGAACAGCACGTCTTGGCCCCGCGAGAGCGCGTTGGCGACGCGGTCCATCGCGTCGCGCTGGTTCGGGTACGGCTCCTCGTACGGGAAGAACCGGAGATGCGCCGTCTCTGACACGGGAACCAGTTGTGCCCCATCGGGCTAAAGGCCTCGGGTAGCCAGGTGAAACTGAAACTCCGAGGTGGGCCGGCTCTTGTAAACGCTACTTAAGAAGGAAGGGTATCTGTGTGTGACTCACACACCACTCCGGCAGGTATTACCGCAAATCGCCTGACGTTCGGGACGTTATGGCAACTGAAGCAGCCAGTTCGACCGAGGTATCGACGGCGGAGGGCGCGTGGAAGGGCGGCGTCCTCGCCGGGATCGCCGGCGGCGTCGTGATGGGCGCGATGCTGTCCGTGATGATGGCGCCGGTCCTGGAGATGGCCATCCCGTCGCTGTACGGGATCGCGGGGCCGGCCGGCGCCGTGGGGTGGGTCATCCACGTCAGCCACGGCGCGGTGCTCGGGGTCGCCTTCGCGGCGATCCTGCAGACGAAACCGGGGGTCGGGGGCTCGATCGGCAAGAGCGCCGGCGCCGGCGCCGCGTACGGCGTCGGCATCTGGGTCGTGCTCGCCGCCATCGTGATGCCGGTCTGGCTGGGCACGGTCGGCTTCGGCGGCGCACCATCCGTGCCGAACTTCAACCCCATGAGCCTGGTCGCCCACGTGGTCTACGGCGTCGTCCTCGGGGCGGTATTCCCGCTGGTCGCCGACCTGTAATGGACGTATAAAACGCGCAGCCGCGACTCCTTACTCCATCAGCTCGACGAGCAGCGCCTTCTGGGCGTGGAGCCGGTTCTCGGCCTGCTGCCACGCGATCGCGCGGTCCGATTCCAGCACGTCGTTCGTGATCTCCTCGCCGCGGTGGGCGGGGAGACAGTGCATCACCTTCGCGTCGGTGCCGCCCAGCAGGTCCTCGTTGAGCTGGAACCCCTCGAAGGCGGCGAGCTTCTCCTCGCGTTGCTCCTCCTGGCCCATCGAGATCCAGACGTCGGTGTACACCACGTCGGCGCCGGCGACGGCAGCCTCGGGGTCGGTCGTCACGTCGGGGTCGGCGCCGAAGTCGGCGGCGCGCTCGAAGACGGACTCGTCCATCGCGTACTCGGGCGGCGTCGCCACGGTCACGTCGATGCCGGCCATCGCGGCGCCGACGACGAACGACTGGCCGACGTTGTTGCCGTCGCCGACCCAGGCGACTTCGACGTCGTCGCAGTCGAAGCGCTCGTGGATCGTCAGCAGGTCCGCGAGCGTCTGACAGGGGTGCGCGTCGTCGGTGAGCCCGTTGATAACGGGACAGTCGGCGTACTCCGCGATGACTTCGAGGTCTTCGTGGTCGAAGAGGCGGGCCATGAGCCCGTCGACGTAGTTCCCGAGCACGCGTGCGGTGTCCCGAAGCGGTTCGCCGTGGCCCAGCTGGAGGTCGTCCGGGCCGAGGAACATCGCGTGGCCGCCGAGGTCGGTCATGCCCGTCTCGAAGGAGGCGCGGGTCCGGGTGGACGGCTTCTCGAAGATCATCCCGAGCGTCTGGTCGGGCAGTCGGGCCTCCTCGTCCCCGCTTCGGATGGCGACCGCGCGGTCGAGCACGTGGTCGAGTTCGGCCGGGGTCAGGTCGTCGATCTCGAGGAAGTCGTCCGTCTGCAACATTGGTTCGGGATGGGTAGTGTGGCTCATTCGGCAGTTGATGCGTCGGTGGCGTCGTCCGCGTTGGATGATTCGGCGTCGTTCGTCTCGGTCAGGTCCGCACAGACCGCCGTCAGTACCTCGACCGCGCGGTCGAGGTCGGCGAGCGGGAGGCGCTCGTCGGGCGCGTGATCGAGGTCGGAGTCGCCCGGGCCGTAGGTGACCATCGGGCAGTCCCAGACTTCGGCGTAGAGGTTCATGTCGCTGGTGCCCGTCTTCCGCAGGAGCCGGACGTCGCCGCCGGCGCCGCGGATGGCGACGCGGAACGCGCGCGCCAGCTCCGTCCGGGGGCTCTCCATCACCGGCGGGATGGGCTCGTCCCAGTGGACGCTGCCCGTCGCCAGCTCCGCCTCAGCCAGCTCGTGGACCTCGCCGACGGTGCGCGTCGGCGGGACGCGGAGCTGGACGTCGACGGTCGCCTCGACGGCGAGGCCGTCCTCGGAGAGCCCGCCGTCGAAGTCGACGGGCTTGGTCGTCACCTGCTCGAAGACGGGCGTCTCCTCGGCCGGCGTGAACGTCTCCTCGACGCCGGCCCACCAGTCGATAGCGTGCTGGATCGCGTTCGGCTCCGGCCGCGAGGAGTGGCCCGACTCGCTGGTGTTGACGTACGTGCCCGCGAGGAACCCGCGGTAGCCCAGCGTGATGCCGCTCCAGCCCGAGGGCTCGCCGTTGACGACGAACTCGGGTGCCTCGCGGTCCTCGATCAGGTGGCGCGCGCCGCGGGAGTCGGTTTCCTCGCCGACGACGCCGACGAAGGAGACGCCGGTCTCGACGGCGGCGACCGCCATCGCGACGAGCGGCCCGGTGGCGTCGACGGAGCCGCGGCCCCAGAGGACCGGCCCCGATTCGGGATACTGCTCGTCGTCGCCGTCGGTCACTTCGACCGGGATGTCGCCGGGGACGGTGTCGACGTGCGAGGTGAGCAGGACGGTGTCGTCCGCGGGCGCCCGCACGTTGCCGACCTCGTCGATCCAGGCCTCCCGACCGTTCGCGCGGAAGAAGTCGCGGAGGCGCTCGGCGGCCTTCGCCTCCTCGCCGGAGGGCGAGGGGATCGAGACGAGGTCGAAGAGCAGCTTGCGCGCTGGCGTGTCGCAGGCCGCGGGCCGGGCGGATTCGACGGTGACGTCGCTGGCGACGTCGTTCTCGCCGTCGCCTGCAACCGCGTCGTCGCTGGCTGCGTCGCCGGCGACGTTGTCGTCGCCGTCGGCCGCGCCGTCACCGTCCGCCATCACGACAGCACCTCGACAAAGGCGTCGACGAACGCGTCGGCGTGCTCCTGCTCGATGATCAGCGGCGGGAGCAGGCGCACGACGGTCCGCCCCGCGGGCAGCGCGAGCACCTGCTCGGAAACCGCGAGGTCCCGGAGCACGCGGTTCGCCCCGCGTTTCACCTCGACGCCGATCATCAGCCCCTCGCCGCGCACCTCGCGCACGGGGAGGTCGTGATCCTCGACGGCCTCGGTGAGCGAGTCCTGCAGATACTCGCCGACCTCCGCGGCGTGGGCCGGGAGGTCCTCCTCGACGACGGCGTCGAGCGTCGCGTTCGCGGCGGCACAGACGACGGGGCCGCCGGAGAACGTCGAGCCGTGGTCGCCGGGGTCGGCCGCGATCCAGTCGGCACACAGCGTCGCGCCCATCGGGAGGCCGTTGGCGACCCCCTTCGCCGTCGTGAGGATGTCGGGCGTGACGCCGGCCTGCTCGCAGGCCCAGAGCGTGCCCGTGCGGCCGAGGCCGGTCTGGATCTCGTCGAAGACGAGCGCGGCGTCCTCCTCGTCGGTGATCTCGCGGGCGTCCTCGAGGTAGGCGACGTCGGCGGGGTGGATCCCGCCCTCGCCCTGCACCGGTTCGAGGAACACGGCGGCGGTGTCGTCGTCGACGACCTCGGCGAGCTCCTCGCTGTCGCCGTACTCGACGAACTCGACGCCGCTGGCCAGCGGTTCGAAGGGTGCCTTGTACTTCTGCTTCCAGGTGAGCGCGAGCGCGCCCATCGTCCGGCCGTGGAACGCGCGCTTGGTCGCGACGATCTTCGTGGAGTCCGTCGCGGAGCGCGCGAACTTCATCGCGGCCTCGTTGGCCTCGGTGCCGGAGTTACAGAGCCAGACGTTGTCGACGTCGCCGGGTGCGAGGTGCGCGAGCTTCTCGTAGGTCTCCGTCCGCACGTCGGTCGGATAGGAGGCCTGGACGTAGGTGAGCTCGGCCGCCTGCGCCTGGATCGCCTCGGTCACGTCCGGATGGTCGTGCCCCAGCGGCGTGCAGGCGTAGCTGGCGCCGAAATCGAGATACTCGGTCCCGTCGTCGCTGGTGAGGGTCGCGCCCTCGCCCGATTCGATCGTGATCGGTTTCTCGGAAAAGACGAAGCCGGACATTCAGATATCCTCCGCTGATTCGGCAGTCACTGCACTCGCTTCGACGTGAGTGCCCGCGTCGCCGAGCGCGTTCACGACCGGGTCGCGGACGTTGGCGTCGCTGACGACAACCCTCGGGGAGCCCTCGGCAAGCGCCTCCTCGGCTGCCATGACCTTCTTGCCCATGAACCCCTCCGCGGCGTCTTCGAGCGCGTCGAGGTCGTCGGGCGTCGTCACGGATTCGATGAGCGTCTCGGGGTCGTCGGGGTCGGCGTAGACGCCGGTCACGTCCGTCAGCAGGACGAGTTCGGCGTCGATCGCACCGGCGATCGCGGCCGCAGCGCGGTCCGCGTCCGTGTTGACCGGCGTCACGTCACCCTCCTCCTCCTCGCCCAGCATCGGCGGGGAGACGACGGGGACGTGGCCGGCCGACAGGAGCGTTGCCAGCAGGTCGGCGTTGACCGACTCGATCGAGCCGGAGTGCTCGCCGCGCTTGATCTTCTTCTTCCCGTCCTCGCGGACGCGGATGGCGGACTTGCGCGGCCCCGAGATGAGGCCGCCGTCGACGCCGGAAAGGCCGACCGCGTCGACGCCGACCGCCTGGAGGTCCGCGACGAGTTCGGTGTTGAGCTTCCCGGCCATCACCATCTCGAAGACCTCCATCGTCTCCGCGTCGGTGTAGCGGCCGGTGACGCCCGACGGCGTCTCGACGTACTGCGGCTCCTTGCCCAGCGCCTCGAGCGTCTCGTCGACGGCGGTCGACCCGCCGTGGACGACGACGACCTCGCGCCCGTTCGCGACGAGGTGCGCGACGTCGTCGATGGCGCCCGCCGGGTCGACGGCCATCGCGCCGCCGACCTTCACGACGACCGGAGGCTCCTCTTCGTCCTGGCTCCCGCCGTCGAGCGCGACGACCTCGTCGTCGGCGGTGACGAAGACGTGGTTCGCGTCGCCGGAAGCGTCGTCGTTGCCGACGAGTTTGTCGTGGCCCGTCATGGCGACCCCACGGGGTGGAGGCCCTGAAAGTCGAGCCCGGCGGTCTCGGGGAGCCCCAGCGCGACGTTCGCGCCGTGGACGGCCTGCCCGGCCGAGCCCTTCATCATGTTGTCGATGGCCGAGAACGTGACGATGCGCTTGTTGCTCGCGTCGAGCTCGAAGCCGACCTCGGCGCCGTTGGTCCCCGCGACCGCCTTCGGTTCGGGGTAGCGGTAGACGCCGCCCCCGCCCGCGACGAGCTCGACGAACGGCTCGTCCTCGTACGCCTCGCGGTAGGCCGACCAGAGGTCGCCGGTCGAGACGGGCTCGTCCGGGAAGACGTGGCTCGTCGCCGAGGCGCCACGGACCATGTCGACCGCGTGCGCCGTGAACGACACGTCGAGGCCGAGGAACTGTTCGATCTCGGCCTCGTGGCGGTGCCCGGTCGGCGCGTACGGGCGCACGACGCCCGAGCGCTCGGGGTGGGAGGAGGCCTCGCCGCCGCCGGCGCCCCCCTCCGAGGACCCAACTTTCACGTCGACGACGACGTCGTCGGCGGGGGTACCCGAGAGGATGCCGGCGTCGACGAGGGGTTTGAGTCCCAGGATCGACGCCGTGGCGTTACAGCCGCCGGAGGCGATGAGGTCGGCGCCGGGCAGCTGCTCGCGCGTGAGTTCGGGGAGCGCGTAGACCGCTTCGTCGAGGTACTCGGGCGCGTCGTGGCCGTCGTACCATTCCTCGTACTGCTCGGCCGTGTTCAGCCGGAAGTCGGCCGAGAGGTCGACGACCGTGTCCGCGGCCTCTTTGAACCGATCGATCTGGCCCATCGAGACGCCGTGGGGCGTCGCGGCGAACAGGACGTCGACGGACTCGAGCTCCTCGGGCGAGGAGAAGCGCAGGTCCAGGTCGCGCAGGTTCGGGTGGACGGAGCCGACCGTCTTGTTCGCGGCCGAGCGCGAGGTTGCTTGCGCGACCTCGAAGTTGGGGTGCCCGGCCAGCAGGCGGAGTAGCTCGCCGCCGGTGAAGCCGGTGCCGCCGACGACGCCCGCGGTGAGCGTTTCGCCGGCGTCGCCGTCTGCGGACGCGGCGTCCGCGTCGGTGCCCGTGCTCATGTCGACGGGGTCGCTTCAGCGGTGTCGTTTCCCGTACCACTCTCCGTCGCGTCGTCGGCATCCTCGTCGGCGTCGGTGGTCCCCTCGTCGGCGTCGGCCGTGTCGCCGGCCGCCGTCTCGACTTTCGTCTCCAGCCAGTCGACCACGGCTGCCGGGACGTCGACGTCGACGGCATCGTTCAGGGCCTTGAACTCGACCGTGTGGTTCACTTCGTGGACGGTGTACTCGCCCGACTTGGCGCCGCCGAGCTCCATCAGGTCGATGCCGAGGAGCCCGCCGCCGACGGCGGCGGACGCGCGTTCGACGAGGTCGAGCGCCGTCTCGTCGAGCTCGAAGCCCTTCGCCTCGGCGCCCTTCGCCGCGTTCGTCAGCCAGTGTTCGGACGAGCGCGTCATCGCGGCGATGGGCTCGCCGTCGATGGCGACGACGCGGATGTCGCGGCCCGGCTTGTCGACGAACTCCTGGACGTAGAACACCTTGTGCTCGTAGTGGCCCAGCGTCGCCTTGTGCTCGAGGATGGCCTCGGCGGCCGCGCGGCCTTCGACCTTCGCCATCAGGCGGCCCCAGGAGCCGACGACCGGCTTGAGCACGCAGGGGTAGCCGAACTCCTCGATCGCTTCGAGCGCGGAGTCGGTCGTGAACGCGACCTTCGTGTCGGGCGTCGGGACGCCGGCCTCCGCGAGCGCGAGCGAGTTCTTCGCCTTGTCCGCGCAGACGTCGGCGACGTCGGGATCGTTGACGACGGGAACGCCGTAGCTCTCGAAGAACCGCGTCGCGTACAGCGAGCGGCTCGTCGCGAGACAGCGGTCGACGACGAGGTCGACGTCCTCGACGTCCGCGCTCGTGGAGTCGAGCGAGAACTGCTCCTTCCGGACGTCGATCTTCTCGACCTCGTGGCCGCGGTCGCGCAGCTCGGCGAGGAGCAGCTTCTCGTCCTTCCGGATCCGGGAGTAGAGGAGGCCGACTTTCATCTTACTCCCCCCAGTCCTCTTCGAGCTCCGGAGCTCGATCGAGGACCGGCGGGGAGACGTCGACGACTTCCAGTTCGGCGCCACAGGTGCCACAGTCGATGATCTCTCCGACTTCGAGGTCGTCGTGCAGGGAGACGTCGCCCCCGCACTCCACGCATTCTGCTTCGGTCATTGTCGTACCTCACGATACCAGGGATAAACACATAAGGGTTACGAACTTACCAAATAGTTTACAATAACTACAGTCCACGCTAACGGTGCGAGGCTGGCGAAAACGGGTCACGCGAAATCGGTCCGATTCCGAGAATGTGTGTCCCCTTACGGGGACGGCGGCGGCGCGAGCGGCGCCGGGCTCGGTCGCCCGGGTCGCGCCCGCGCCGGCCGTCGTGGGACCCCCGGGACTCGCGGTCGTCGCGGAGGTCGGCCACCTCGCTGTCCTCGCTGCCGTCGCACTCGGCGGGCGGCGTCGTCGCCGGCAACGGTACTCCCCTCAGACATAGCTGGCCACCTCCTCGTCGAGCGTTTCGAAGGCCTCCGAGAGCGCGTCGCGGCGCGCTTCGATCGTGTCGGCGTCCGCCGCCACGTCGGTTTCCGCGTCCGCGAGCTCCGCGACGACCGCCTCGGGGGCGGGGCCGCCGGCGGAGTCGCGACTCGCCACGCTGGCAGCGGGATCGAGCGCGGCCTCGACGTCGGCGCGGCTCACGTGCGTGAACAGGGACTCCCCCAGCACGTCCTGTGCGGCCTCGTCAAGTTTTGCGGCAGCACTGTCCGGGTCGTCGCCGTCCTCGATGTTTTCGGCACCGGCGGCGACGATCTCGTGGGCCGTCCGGAACGGCAGGCCCGCCATCGCGAGCAGGTCGGCGACGCCCGTCGCCGTCGAGAAGCCCTCGCCCGCGGCCGTCGCCAGCGCGGGCTCGTCCCAGTCGGCGGTCGAGACCGCGCCGCCGGCGACGTCCGTCGCGTCGGCGACGACGCCCGCGATGTCGAAGACGCCGGGGTGGACGCGCTGGAGGTCGCGGTTGTACGCGCGCGGGAGCCCCTTCAGGGCCGTCAGCACGCTCGTCAGCTCGCCGACCGCGTCGCCGGCGACGCCGCGAGTCAGCTCCAGTGTGTCCGGGTTCTTCTTCTGGGGCATGATCGAGGAGGTCGACGCGTAGTCGTCGTCGAGCTCGAGGAAGCCCTTGTTCGCGAAGATGACCAGGTCCTCCGCGAGCCCGGACAGCGTCGTCGACAGCGCCGCGTACGCCGCCGCGGCCTCGGCGAGGAAGTCCCGCGCGGAGGCCGCGTCCATCGAGTTCCGGACCGTGTCGTCGAACCCGAGCAGCTCCGCGGTGCGCTCGCGGTCGACGTCGAACGGCGTGCCCGCGAAAGCTGCGCCGCCGAGCGGCGACCGGTTCGTCCGCTCGAACGCGTCGAGCAGCCGACCGGTGTCGCGGGCGACGGCGGCCTCGTAGGAGAGCAGGTAGTGCGCCAGCGTCGTGGGCTGGGCGGGCTGGAGGTGCGTGTAGCCGGGCATCACCGTCTCCGTGTGGTCGCTCGCGGTCGCCACGAGCGCCTCGCGGAGCGCGACGGTCGCCTCGGCGACGTCCAGCAGGTCCTCGCGCACGCGGTAGCGGATGCAGGTCGCCACCTCGTCGTTGCGCGAGCGCGCGGTGTGCATCTTCCCGCCGTCGGCGCCGACGCGGTCGATGACGGCCGTCTCGATCGCCTCGTGAACGTCCTCGCCGTCGGGCAGCGCGTCGTGGCCGGCGGCCTCGACGTCGTCGAGCGCCGCGAGGATCTCGCCGGCCGTGTCGTCGTCGACGATCCCCTGTTCCGCGAGCATGACCACGTGCGCGCGGTCGACGTCGAGGTCGGCCGCGAAGATGGCCGCGTCGGCCGCGAGGCTCGAGAGGAACTCGCGGGCGGGGCCGCCGCTGAAGCGGTCGCGGCGGACGGCCGTCTCGCTGGGGGAGTCGTCGCTCATTCGTTACTCGTTGGTTTCGTCGTTGCCGTCGTTGCTGCCGTTACCGCCGTCGGTGGCGAGCTCGGGCTTCGTGACACCCTCCTTCACGTTGTTCGCGAGGCGCTCCTGGAGGCCGTGGTACTTCGCGACGCCCGTGGCGTCCTCCTGGGAGATGCCGGCGACGTCCTCCGTGTTGAACGAGGCCATCTCCTCGGAGTACACTGCGTACTCGGAGTCGCGGGCGACCGCGCGGCAGCTCCCGGCCTGGACCTTCACGGTCGCGGTGCCGGTGACGACGTCCTGCGTCTCGTCGACGTAGGCTTCGAGCGCGTCGACGACGGGCGCGAAGACGAGGCCCTTGTAGGCCATCTCCGACCACTCCTGCTCGATGCCCTCCTTCGAGGAGCGCTCGCCCTTCGTGAGTACGAGGTCCTCGAGCGCCTTGTGGGCCGTGAGCAGCACCGTCGCGGCCGGGTGCTCGTAGTTCTCGCGCACCTTCAGCCCGAGCATGCGGTCCTCCATCACGTCCGTGCGCCCGACGCCGTACTTGCCGGCGTACTCGTTGAGGTACTGGATGAGCTCGACGGGGGCCATCGCCTCGCCGTCGACGGCGACGGGGACGCCCGCCTCGAACTCGACCTGGATGGTCGTCTCGCCCTCGGGCTCGGCGGTCCACTCGTAGATGTCCTCCGGCGGCACGTAGCTCGGGTCCTCCAGCTCGCCGCCCTCGACCGCGCGCGACCAGATGTTGGTGTCGATCGACCAGACGCCCCCGTCGCCGGCCTCGACGGGCAGGTCGCGCTCGTCGGCGTACTCGATCTCCCACTCGCGCGTGAGGCCGAGCTCGCGGACGGGTGCGATGACCTCGAGGTCGGAGTCGCGCCAGACCGTCTCGAACCGGAGCTGGTCGTTGCCCTTGCCGGTGCAGCCGTGCGCGACGGCGTCACAGTCCTGTTCCTTCGCGACTTCGAGGATCGCCTCCGCGATGACGGGGCGCGCGAGCGCCGTCCCGAGGGGATAGCCCTGGTAGGTCGCGTTCGCTTTCACCGCGTCGAAACAGAGGTCCGCGAACTCCTCTTTCGCGTCGACGACGTAGTGCTCGAGCCCGAGCGCCTCCGCGGTCTCCTCGGCCTCCTCGAACTCCGATTCCGGCTGGCCGACGTCGACCGTGACGCCGACGACCTCGTCGTGCCCGTACTCCTCCTTGAGGAGCGGGACGCAAACCGTCGTATCCAGTCCACCGCTAAACGCGAGTGCCACGCGTGTCATTACTGAGTGCTGGGGACCTCTACCCCTTAAATTCAGCGGTATAAGGATTGCAAGAAAAGTGCGGGCGCACGGCTAACCGAACGCAAAACTAGTAGCTATCGGGTACAACAGCGCGAACGCGACGAGGGAAGTGAAGATTATTGGCCACAAGGGGCCGGTCGTCGCGTCGCGCCGGGGGCCGGTCGTCGGCCCGCCGGTCGCGACGCTCGTCGCGGTCGCGGCGCTCGTCGGCCTCGGAAGAGCGTGAGGTCGTGACGAGCGTCCGCGCTCATTACGAATACGTAGCGAGGGTCGGATATTAAAGACTTGTGCGATGGCAAGTCCTGCTTTTGCGTGGTGATCGTTGTCGATAGTCGCGGTGTCTATCGTTGCTGGCGAGGTCACCCTAGTTGGCCCGGAACTGGTCGTTGTCCTTCGTTTCTATCCCTCCGGCTGATTAGCGATCGTCGATGGCGACACCACTCGGCATACCCGGAAAGCCCCAGCCGCTGAGCGCTCGCGCTGCTCGCTGCGCTCCGCACCCGGCTCGCTCACTGCGTTCGCTCGCCGGGTTGCGGTGCTTACTTCGCAGGGCGTCCCGCTCAGCGGCTGCCCCTTTCAGTCCCGCCCGGGAGTGGTGGCCGGGCGTCGTGCGCGGCGGCTGGCGAGCTGTCGCGGCGCGTATTGCGGTGGCGCGCGCGAGCAACGCGTGCGAGGGAGGCCGGCGCCGAGGCGGTGCGGTTCCGGCGCCGGCCGAGGCTGGGGAGGACTGAGGCTTGCGGTAGCTGGGCGGTGCTGTCGCGGTCGGGGTTGCTGTGGGGTGCGGTCCTGGTGGACTGAAAGGGCGACGGCCGCTCGCGCCGGCGGGGAGTCGCTGAGCCGACCCCTATCTGAACCGGGCGGTGCTGAGAGGTTCAGATATGTCGCTCAGCGACCGCGAGCGGTCGAGGGCTTTCTGGGCGTTTGCGGTGCTGTCAAGAGCAAGACCATATCACCTATTTAAACCAATTAATAAAGAGCGGTCGAGGGCTCTCCGGCCGTTTACGATGCTATCAAGCGCGGTAGCGTCTGCAAGTTTAAATATCGCTTATAAGCAGGAACAGCCGAGGCCTCTCCGACTCAGTCCGTCAATTCCCCATACTCATACCCCCTCTTCAAAAACGCCGCCGACTTGTTATTGCTCGAATTCGGTCAGCTCGGGCCTGACGTCCTCGTCGACCTCGGCGTGAACCTCCCGGTAGGTGTCCCGGTAGCGCCAGATCTTCCGGAGGAGGATGAGCCCGAACAGCCCGTCGAACAGGAGCACGTAGACGAGGAACGACGTTAGCGATCCCAACCCCGTGACGACCCCTATCAGGCCGGACCCGATGCCGACCGTCGAGTTGTACGTCGCGTGGATTAGCGCGGCGATGAGGATCCCCTTGATGACGATGGGCCCGCGCTCGCCGGGGTTGAACTTCGCGAGGCCGAGGTAGTACCCCGCGAACGCCGAGTAGATGACGTGGCCCGGGCCCGCGAGCGCGCGCAGTGCCGTGATCCCCTCGCCGGCGGCGATGAGCGCGAAGCCGAGGCCGAGCTCCGCGGCGTCGACCTGCTGGGAGATGTACAGCGCGTTCTCGATGGTCGCGAACCCGAGGCCGGCGACCGCGCCGTACACCGCGCCGTCGATGACGGCGTTGAAGCGCCGGTCCGTGTACGCGTACAGCCTGACGGCGAGCAGCTTTACCGACTCCTCGACGGGGCCGACGATGAGGAAGAAGAAGGCCAGCGTGCCGAGCGTCGACGCGGGGAACGCCCCGCGCAGGACCGAGTTGATGATGGCCGCGAACGTCGCGGTCAGGATCGACAGCAGGAACGTCGCGACCAGCAGCGGCAGCGGCTCCGACGTCTCGACGTCCGAGTGCCAGACGTAGCCGGTAAGCGCCAGCGCCGGGATCGCCGAGAGGACGGTCAGCGTGCCGATCGCGGGGTCCGAGATCGTGCTGAGGAGACCGAGCGAAAGCAGGATGAGGAACGCGAGCGCGACGACGAACACCTTCGCCCCGCGCGTGAGCAGCCAGTAGATCCAGACCGAGACCTTGTCCAGGAGCGTCCGGGGGTCCCAGGTGGCGACGTCGTAGAGGTCCCGGTCGCCGTCCGAAGCGGTCTCGATCGGATCGCTCCGTGAGGTCATGTGCTTCGAACGGTCGGCTGCCCCCATCATAGTTGGGGCGGTTCAGGCCGGCGGCGAGTGACCGCCGTGGCGTGCGGGCCGCCCCGGACCGCGGACCTTCAAATGGCCGCCCCGCGTAGGACGTTCCGTATGCAGGGACAGGTGCAGGCATGAACGTCCGGGTACGTGGCATCTACGCGACGGCGCTGACGGCGCTGTTCCGTGACGCCGGCGAGACGGTCGTCGACGCGACGCCGCCGATCCGGGACCGCTTCCCGGACGACGACGGCGTCCGCGCCGGCGGCGCCCACGAGGTCGCCATCGAGACGACCGAGGACAGGCAGGGCATCGGCCTGCGGGGCGACCCCGAGGCCGTCGCCGACGCACGCGACCGCCTCGCGGACGTCGGTATCGACACGTTCGCCTGGGACGATCCGGCCCCGGCGGGGGCCGTCTTCGACGGCGAGGTCACCGAGACGCTCGGGGGCGGCGCCGTCGTCCGGCTGGCCGAATCGGCCGACGGGGCCGTCGAGGGCTACCTCCCCTACGGCAACGCCGACGGCGACGTCCACGTGGGCGACGAGCTGCGCGTGCAGGTCCGCGAGCCGGCGGCGACGTGGGGGTCACACCGACCCGAACTCGACACGGAGATCCACGCGACGGGCACGGTCGCGACGCTCGTCCCCGGCGAGGGGACCCGCGTCGAGGCGCGCGACCAGGCCGCGGGCCGCGAGCTCGCGGGCATGGCCGAGCTGCTCGGGCTCGAACCACCCGAGGGCTGGGGGATCGTCTGGCACGAGACCGCTGTCGACGCCGACATGGACACCCTCGACGACGCGCTCTCCGAGCTGGTCGCCCGGGCGGAGCGGATCGAATCGGTGCTGGACGACCCGGTCGACGCCCCGCGGGAGCGGGTCGCGCCGCTCGCGGGCGCCTGGCTCTGGTTCGGTCGCGAGTCCCGGTTCGCGCTCGACGATCGGCGGCGGCAGGCGGCGACGACCATCCCGGGCCATCACCGGATCAAGGCCGGCTCGGGGGCAGCCAGCGCCGGCGTCGACCTCGCCGAGGCGCTGTGTGATCCCGAGCCGGAGGCCGAGTTCCCCTTCGGTGTCGTGACGGACCAGTTCGGGCCGCACGAGGGCGACGGGGTCCGCATCGTCCACGGGAAGCCGGACGGGCGCGTCATCGTGCTCGGGGAGGGCTCCGTCCACGATCTCGACGCCGACGGCTCGCTGGAGGTCGTCAGGGAGATGACCCCCGGCGGCACGTACGACGAGCTCGAGGCCCGGCGCGAGGCCGGCGACACGGCGCACACGAAGTTCCTGGAGGGGCGCTGGTGGTACCCGACGACCTACCGCGACGCGGAGGAGACGGTGAAGGGGACTTACGTCAACATCTGCACGCCGGTCGAGGTGTTCCCGGACGCGGTCCGCTACGTCGACCTCCACGTCGACGTGGTCAAGCACGCGGACGGCACCGTCGAGCGCGTCGACGACGACCTCCTCGACGAGGCGGTCGCCGCCGGCGACGTCTCCGAGGCGCTCGCCGACAAGGCTCGCAGCGTCGCAAGCGCCCTCGAGAACGCGATCTGAGGCGCTTCCCTAACTGTTTGGGATGGGTGGATAAGGGGCTTCGCCGGTAAGCCCCCATTGTACACCGTGGATGACCATGGTTTCGAGGAACCGATCCGCATTCTGCTCGTCGAGGACAACCCCGGGGACGTCCGACTCGTTCGGGAGTCGTTCGACCAGGTGTCCGCGGAGACGAGTATCCGGGCCGTGACCGACGGCGCGGACGCGCTCGACACCCTCCGGGACCGGCAGTCGGCCGAGGTGGACTTGCCGGATCTCGTGCTCCTGGATCTGAACCTCCCGCGCGTGGACGGCTTTTCCGTGCTCGAGGAGATCGAGACCGACCCCGAGCTCGCCAGGATCCCCTGCATCATCCTCACGGGGTCGAGAGCACGGGAGGACATCCGCAAAAGCTACGAGCTGGCCGCGAACACGTACCTGACCAAGCCGAGCGACCCCGACGAGTTCGCCGCCATGGCCAGCAGTATCGAGCAGTTCTGGTTCCGGCACGCCGTCCTGCCGCCGGCGTAAGCGCCGGCTTCGATTTCTCGGACCGCCGACGTGCCTGCGCGACGGCGATATTTAAAAGTGATTCGCGGATTCGGTCTCGTGCTGGAGGTCGCCGCCGCGGCCGCCCTCGACGGTCGAGGAGCCCTGGTCGCCCGTCGACGGTACCTTGACGTGAACGTCCTCGACCTCGTCGAAGTCCATGATCAGGTCGCGCTGGATGTTGCTCGCAGTCACGTCCGAGATCCCGCAGCCGGAGCAGGTGCCGCCGAGCTCGACGACGACCTCGCCCGTCTCGGGATCGGCCTCGCGCACGACGCTGGTTCCGCCGTGCATCTGGATGATCGGCATCTGTCCGACCATCCACGTCTCGATCCGCTCCGCCAGACTCTCCTCGCTCATTGGCGGGTCTTCGGGCCGCACCCATGGGAACCTTGCGGTTCAGCGACCCTCGCGTAACCGGTCGTGGCTACGTTTCGTCGTCACCGCTGTGGAGGCGCCGCCGCCACGCCCAGCCGGCGATCCCCAGCACCCCGGCGCCGACGCCGAAGCCGGGCGCCGAATCCTCAACGGTGGCGGTGTCCGTCGGTGTCGACGGCGGCGAGGGAGTCTCGGTCGGCGTCGCTGTCGGCGTCGCCGTCTCCGTGCCGGACGGCGTCGACGTCCCATCCACGGCGGCCGCCATCGGGGGCCTGTCCGGCTGCTCGCCCGCGCGGTCAGGGAAGACGAACAGCCCGGGCTCCGCGCGGGCGCTGGTGCTCGACGCGACGAAGAACTCGCCCGGGACGCCGACCTGGGCGGTCCAGAAGCTCCGGGTCGCGGGGTCGCGCCACGCGGCGAGCTCCGTGGGCGCCGTCGGGTCCGACACGTCGTAGAGCTTCACGCCCGCCTCGTACCACGACGTGTACAGCCGGTCCCCGTGGAACTCGAAGTTGTGCGAGGTCGTCCACACGCCCGAGATGGTCGGCGCGGGCGACTCGGTCGGCGCGATCGTCGCCAGTAATTCCGGCGCCGCGGGGTCGGAGACGTCGTACAGCTCGATGCCGCCGGGGCCGCCCTGCAGGTCGCCGTCGGCCTCGACCGCCCAGGACTCCTTGTTGACCGCCAGCAGGGTGCCGTCGTCGTTCGGCGCGGCGTAGTGGTGGTTGCCCGGCGGCGTCGTCTGTTCGCTGCGGGTCTCGTCGCTGGAGAGGCCGGCGAGGTCCGCCGGCTCGTAGGGCTCGATCGCCCCGAGGTGCGTCGGGTTGGCGGGATCGGAGACGTCCACCAGGTGCGTCCCGGCGTCCCAGTAGGCGAGGTACGCGACGCCGTCGACGACGGTGACGTCGTGGACGACGCGGAGTATCGAGTGGACGTCGCGCCAGGCCGCGTCGTGGTCGACGACGGACCAGCGGCCGACGACCTCCCCGGCCGCGAAGTCGACCATGACCAGCGGATTGCGGTCGCCGTCGTTGCCGGTGAGGTACGCGATCCCGTCGGCGAGGTCGCCGTTGTGGATCGGGAACGGCGTCTCCGCGACGCCCGTTCGTTTGGGCGCCGCCGGGTCGCTCACGTCGAACCGGACCGCGGCGTTGACACTGCTCGAGCCGTGGGCGGGGCCGGCGACGAGCAAGTCCGTGCCGTCGAGCGCGACGTCGTACACCTTCTCCAGCGGACCGCTCTCCCGATCCGCGAGCAGGTCGGTCTCCCGCGTCAGCAGCGTCGGATCCGCGGGGTCGGTGACGTCGACCGTCGCGAAGCCGTCACCCGCGGCGATGAAGACCGTCCGGCCGTCCGTCACCGCCTCGTAGGCGGCCTCGAGGTCGAGCGAGCCCAGCGGTTCGTACGGGTCCGCCGTGGACGCGTCGCTTGCGGTGCCGGAAACAGTCCCGAATCCGTCGTCAGCGCCGAGCGCGCCCGCGCCCAGCGCGCCGGCCCCGAGCGCGGCCGCCCGGAGCACGCGCCGTCGTCGCATACCGAATCCTACCGCCACGGACGTATCAGGGTTGCCCCGCGTCGACCACTTATAAAGGCGTTATGCGCGCTCGCCGGTGCCGCCGGAGATGGCGCTGGCCAGCGCGCCCTCGACGACGACCTCGTCGCCGAGGTCCGTGGTCCGGACCTCCGGAACGTTCCCGAACGACAGCGCCTCGACCCGCTCGCGGATCGGGTCGACGACGAGTTCCGGGTTCTTCAGCGCGACCGCGCCGCCGATGGTGATGACGAGCGGGGCGTACGCCTGGACCAGCGTCGCGACGCCCTGGGCGTTCCAGCGCGCGAGTCGGTCGACGACGTGGTCGGCGAAGGCGTCCTCGCCCGCGTGCGCGAACACGTCCGCGGCGCTGAAGGAATCGGCCTCGACCGGGACCGCGGTGTCGGCCCATTCAGTCCCCTCGTCGTCCCGATTGCGTTCGTACAGGGCCCGGGCGTAGCGCGGGATGTTGTCCCCGGAGCAGTACGCCTCCCAGTGGCCGTCGCGGCCGCACCCGCAGGTCATCTCGCCGGCCGGGTCGAGGGGGACGTGGCCGACCTCGCCGGCGTTGCCGTCCCAGCCAGCGAGGACGTGCCCGTCGACGGCGATGCCGGCGCCGATGCCCGAGGAGATCGTGAGGTACACCATGTCGTCGGGGTTGCGCTCGGCGTGGAACCGCTCGCCGATGACGCCCGCGTCGGCGTCGTTGTGGAGGTACACCTCGTCGGTGTCGAGCAGCTCCCCGAGCGGCCCGGTCAGCGGGATCCGCCCGATGGCGTCCGGGAAGTTCGCCGGATTGTCGACGGCGCCGGCGGCGAGGTCCAGCGGGCCGATCGAGGCGACCCCCGCGGCCTCGACGGTCGTCGGGTCGACCCCGGCCGCGGCGCACGCCTCGCGGACGGCGTCCAGGAGCGCCTCCGTGACGGCGACGCCGCTCGGTCCCTTCGGCGTCGCCACCTTCGCGGACCCGTGGATCGTCGCCGTCTCGTCGCCGACGACGGCGCGGATGTTGGTTGCGCCGACGTCGACACCGACGTACATCATTACTCGGATCCGGGTAGTCGTTCTACTTAATATACCCCTTTCGAACGGCGCGTCGCGTCGACCCGCTGCCGGGGCCGCAACGGTCGTGCCACGACGACCGGGAGAACTTAGACGGCGGCGGCGCATTCGGTGGATATGACGGATCTGGACCTCTCGGGACGGGTCGCGCTCGTGACGGGGAGCGCGAAGGGACTCGGCGCGTCGCTCGCGTTAGCCTGCGCGGAGGCGGGCGCCAGGGTCGCCGTCCACTACTACTCCAGCGACGCCGAGGCTGCCGCGACCGCCCAGGAGGCGCGCGAGCGCGGCGCACCCGACGCGATCGCCGTCCAGGGTGACGTCACCGACCCGGACGCGGTCGACGCGCTCTTCGACGAGATCGAGGCCGAGCTCGGCGCGGTCGACGTCCTCGTCAACAACGTCGGCGACTTCGCCCCGCAGCACTGGGAGGCGATCGACTTCGGCACCTGGACCCGGGTCCTCGAGACGAACCTGAACGGGACCTACCTCTGCACGAAGCGCGCGCTCCCCGCGATGCGCGAGGCGGAATGGGGTCGCGTCGTCAACGTCGGCTACGCCGGCAGCGAGAAGGCGCTCACGCACCCGAAGAACCTCCCCTACTTCATCGCCAAGACCGGCGTCATCATGTTCACGCGCGCGGTCGCCGCCGACACGACCGACGACGGGGTCACCGTCAACGCCGTCTCGCCGTACGTCGTCGAGTCCAGCGACGAGTTCCCGGACGAGGCCCCGCGCGGGCGGTGGGCCAAGTTCGACGACGTCCGCAACGCGATGACGTTCTTCCTGACCGACGAGGCCGGCTACGTCTCCGGCGAGAACCTCGAGATCGACGGCGGCTGGCTCCCCGAGCGATTATAGGCGTGATTATTGGTGGGTTAGCTCGTCGGCGCTGGTGTTACCACGCAGAACGCCGCGAAAGCCCTTTCTGAGCGATCGCATTTATAAGCGAAGTTGGTCACCGTCGTTGGCGACGCCACTCGGCACACCCAGAAAGCCCCAGCCGCTGAGCGCTCGCGCTGCTCGCTGCGCTCCGCACCCGGCTCGCTCACTGCGTTCGCTCGCCGGGCTGTGGTGCTTACGTCGCAGGGCATCCCGCTCAGCGGCTGCCCCTTTCAGTCCCGCCCGGGAGTGGCGGCCAAGCGTCGCTCGCGGCGGTTTGTTGGCTGGCATCGTTCGCCGGCTTTCCGGCGCGCGGTGCGGGTGCGGTGGCGCGCGCGAGCAACGCGTGCGAGGGAGGGCCGAGGCTTGCGGTAGCTGTGCGGTCGCGGTCGTGGTCCTGGCGGACTGAAAGGGCGCGGCCGGTCGCGGCGAAGCGGAGTCGCTCCGACGACCCCTATCCGGACCGGGCGGTGCTGAGAGGTCCGGATATGTCGCGGAGCGACCGCGAGCGGCCGAGGGCTTTCTGGGTGTTTGCGGTGCTGTCAAGAGCAAGACCGTATCACCTGTCCAAACCTGCTTAAAAAGAGCGTCCGAGGGCTTTCCAGCAATTGCTATCTCTCAAGAGTCCGCATCACGAAGCCAGCCATATTTAAAAAGCAACCACCGGAAAACGCCTTGCTCCAGCTACAGATCGGCGCGTTCGAAGACCTCCATCCCGACGTACACCGGGACGATGAACCACAGCAGCAGCAGGACGACGACGAACGGGTCGGTGAAGTAGAAGGGGAGCTGTTCGCCGAGCGCCTTCTGGGCGGCCGGGTCCGGGAAGAGGAAGAAGCCGAACAGCTGCTGGCGGGCGGCCAGCTGCGACGGCGCGATCAGCGAGTCGACGAGCGTCTTGTACGCGGCGATGGGGTTGAGCAGCTTCAGGAAGAGCTCGACGAGGTAGCGGCCCTGCGTCGAGACGCCGGCGTACGTCTCCAGCGAGGAGGCGATCCGGCCGGTCGCCGGCCCCCAGAAGACGGAGCCGGCCATAAACACGCCGACGGAGCCGACCATGGCCTGCCGGTCGGAGTCGGCCGCGGCGGAGATGCCGAGCGAGAGGCCGACGAAGACGACCCCGAGGATGACGGTCAGCAGCGCGAAGGCCCCGAACCGCCAGATGGCGGCGATGGGCGTCGCCGGCAGGAGGACGATGCCGGCGATGAGGAAGCCGAACGCGATGGGCAGCGCCACGACCGCGCTCCGGCCGAGGAGCTTCCCGACGACGACGTCCGCCCGCGAGTGCGGCAGCGCGAGCAGCAGCTTGAGGGTGCCGCTCTCCTGCTCACGCGTGATCGACGCGTACGTCACGACGATGGCGATGATCGGAACCAGCACCGCGGTCCCGGACTTCATGAAGCGGATGAACAGCACCATGATCTGGGTCGCGCCCTGCCGCTCGCCGAGCCCGACGCCGAGCGAGAACCGGATCAGGGCCGGGAGCGCGAAGGCGACGACGAACAGCGCCGACAGCGCCAGCAGCCACTGCGAGCGGATCGCGTCGCGGAAGTCCTTCCGCGCGACGGCGACGAGGCTCATTCGGCCACCTCCGTGGATCCCGCGGCCGCAGCCTCACCCGATTCGGCCCCGGTGTCGTCTTCGGGGGCTGCGCCTTCGGTGTAGGCTAAGAAGAGGTCCTCCAGCGACGTCTCCTCCGTCTGGAAGTCCTTCACCGTCACGCCCTGCTCCTCGAGCGTCGAGATGACGTCCGTCTTCGCGCCGCTCTCGCAGGTCACGGACACCGTGCCGCCGTCCGTCGCGGCCGCGCTGACGCCCTCGAGCCCACGGACGGCCTCCAGCTGGTCGTCGCTGGCGGCGTCGACGGTGATCCGGAGCGACTCCTCGCCACCGACGGCCTCGCGGAGCCCCTCGATGGAGTCCTCCGCGACGAGATGGCCGTCCCGAAGGATGCCGACGCGGTCACAGACGGCCTCGACCTGGCCGAGGACGTGCGAGGAGAAGAAGACGGTCGCGCCGCGCTCGGCCTCCTCGCGAACGATCTCGCGCATCTCCTTTGCGCCGGCGGGGTCGAGTCCGGAGGAGGGCTCGTCGAGGATGAGGAGCTGGGGCTGGCCGACGAGCGCCATCGCGAGCGCGAGGCGCTGCTCCATCCCCTTCGAGTAGCCGCCCGCCTTGCGGTCGGCGTCGTCGGTGAGCCCGACGCGCTCGAGGATGGGATCGGGTTCGACGTCGAGCTCCTTCGACTCGATCGCGAACTCGACGTGCTCGCGGCCCGTGAGGCGGTCGTAGACGGAGAAGCCCTCGGGGAGCACGCCCGTGCGGCGGCGGATGGCGACGCTTTCCGCCTGCGCGTCGCGACCGAGCACGTGGACGTCGCCGCTCGTCGGGCGGACGAAGTCGAGCAGGACGTTGATCGTCGTCGACTTCCCGGCCCCGTTCGGCCCGAGGAAGCCGTAGATCTCCCCCTCCTCGACGGTGAGGTCGAGTTCCTCGACGGCGGTCACGTCCTCGTACCGCTTCGTGACGCCGGCTAGTTCGATGGCGGACATGTGCGCCCCTTTCCCGCGGCCTCTGATAAAGGGTTGTGGGATTTCCCGGGCCTGCGAGCGGCACCCCCGTGAGCGCGCGACGCCCGCGGCGGCTCACTCCGCCGGTGACTCACTCCTCGGGCGGCCACTCGATCCCGTGGTCCGCCAGGATCTCGGCGAACTCGGCCTCCTCGATCTGCGGGACGTCGTTGGAACGGGCGTCCTCGCGCTTGCTCGTGCCCGGGTCCTCGCCGACGACGAGGTAGTCCGTGTTGCTCGAGACGCTGCTCGTCGCGTTCGCGCCGTGGCGCTCGACGAGCTCCTGGGCCTCGCTCCGCGGGACCGACAGCGCACCCGTGAAGACGAAGGTGAGCCCCTCGAGCTCCTCGCCGGTCTCGGCCTCGACCGACTGCGGATCGACGCCGAGTTCCCGGAGTTCCTCGATGGTCTCGCGGTTGCGTTCGTGGCTGAGGAAGTCGTGGATCTCCTCGGCGACGGTTGTGCCGATGTCCTCGACGGTCTCGAACTCGTCGACGTCCGCGTCGAGCAGGCTGTCGAGGTCGCCGAAGTGGGTCGCGAGGTTGCGGGCGGTCGCGGGGCCGACCTCCGGGATGCCAAGCGCCGCGAGGAACTCGTCGAGCGGCGGGTGCTTGCTGGCCTCCAGTTCCGCGATCAGGTTCTCGGCGCTGGTCTCGCCCCATCCCTCCAGCTCGGCCAGCTCGTCTTTCTCGAGGCGATAGAGGTCCGGCAGCGACTGGACGAGCCCGGCCTCGCGCAGCTGCTCGACCGTCTCCGGGCCCAGTCCCTCGACGTCGAGCGCGTCCCGGCGGGCCCAGTGCTCGACGGCGCGCTCCAGCTGGGCCTCACAGCCGAGCCCGCCGGTACAGAACGCCATCGGCCCGTCGCGCCGGACCTCGGAGCCACAGACTGGGCACTCGTCGGGGAAGTCGAAGGACCCCTCGCTGTGCTTCTCGACGACCTCGGGGATGTACGGGATGACGTCGCCCGCCCGGTAGACCCGCACTTCGTCCCCGACGTCGACGCCGAGCTGTTCGATCTCCTGGGGGTTGTGCAGCGTCGCGCGCGACACCGTGACGCCGCTGACCTCGACGGGGTCGAGCATCGCGACGGGGGTGAGCCGCCCCGTACGCCCGACCTGGACGACGACGTCCTCGACCGTCGTCGTCTCCGTGCGCGGCGGGAACTTGTAGGCGTACGCCCACCGGTACGAGCGCGAGGTCGACCCGAGCTCCGCGCAGGCGTCGTGGTCGTTCACCTTGATCACGGTGCCGTCGATCTCGTAGTTGAGGTCGTCGCGGACGCGCTGCATCCGGTCGCGGTAGTCGATCGCGCCGTCGACGTCGTCGACGTGCTCGACGCGGTCGTTGTGCCGGAGCCCGAGGTCCTCGAACGTCTCGAAGTCCTCCCAGTGCGTTTCGGGGCGTTCCGGGCCGTCCTCGCCCGCCTCCCACTCCAGCACGTCGAAGAAGAAGACGTTGAGCGGGCGCTCGGCGACGACGTCCGGATCGAGCTGGCGGAGGGTCCCGGCGGCCGCGTTGCGCGGGTTCGCGAACGGCTCCTCGCCGCGCTCCTGGATCTCCTCGTTGTACTCGCTGAAGGCGTCCAGCGGCATGTACACCTCGCCGCGCACGGCGAGGTACTCGGGCACGTCGCCGCGGAGCTGCTGGGGGAGCGCGCGGATCGTCCGGACCTGCTCGGTGACGTCGTCGCCCTCCTGGCCGTCCCCGCGCGTCGCGGCGCGGACGTAGTTGCCGTCCTCGTAGATGACCTCGATGGAGAGCCCGTCGAACTTGGGCTCGCAGGCGTAGCCGATCTCGTCGGCGTCGAAGCCGGCGTCCCGCAGCTCGCGCCGGACCCGGTCGTCGAAGTCGCGGACGTCCTCGGGGTCGGTCGTCGCGTCGATGGAGAGCATCGGCGCGGTGTGCTCGACCGTCTCGAGGTGCTCGACCGGCTCGCCGCCGACGCGCTGGGTCGGCGAGTCCGCGGTCTGGAGGTCGAAGGCGTCCTCCAGCTCCTGGAGTCGCTCGAACAGCTGGTCGTACTTCGCGTCGGCGATGATCGGGTCCGCCTCGACGTAGTAGCGGTAGTCGTGCTCGCGGACGGCCGCGCGGAGCAGCTCGACCTGCTCCTCGGCGTCCGCCTCCGAGAGCTCCTCGACCGGCTCGAAGTCGGTCGGAGGGTTGACGACGTAGGGGTTCTCCTCGGGGTCGGCGTAGCGAGTTTCGCCAACCTCCGGCTCGGCGTCGGACATGCGTGGACCTGTGCGCGCAACCGCCTAAAAATGGATGGGCGTCGGTACCGAGCGCCGATGGCGACGCCGACCGCCGAGCGTTACTGGATCCGCGCCAGCAACCGCCGTCGCCCGCGCTCCAGCGCGAGCCCGACGCCGAGCAGCAGCAGGCCGGCGGCGATCAGCGCCACCGCCCCGGAGAGCACCTCGGCGACGGTCGAGTGCAGGATCAACAGCACCTGGACGAGGAAGCCAACGGCGACGAGGTTCACCAGCGCACGCGACCCGGAGCCGGCCGCGACGACCACGACCGCGACGAACAGGCCGAGGACGAGCGCGTGCACGAGCAGGAACGCCGCCAGCTCCGGGAACGGCGGCGTGGCCCGGACCACCGCAACGACCGCCGTGGTGACGGCCACGGGTGCGGCGACGGCGAGCGCGTCGAGTCGCATCGCCGCCGCGCGCTGATCGCCGTCCGTGGCTTGTCCTGGGACGTCGACGACGTCGCTGGCAGCCACGGAGACAGCGACGGCGACGGCGACCGCGACGAGGCCGGACGCGACGAGTGTCGGCTCCGCGGTCACCTCGATCCAGCCGTACCGGCCGTCCTGGGCGGCAACGAGCAGTAGCGCGAGGACCGCTACGGCGAGGCCGACGAGCCGGTAGACGCCCGCCAGGCGCTCGCTCCGGTCGCGAACGAGGAGGGCGGCCGCCACGACCACGGCGCCGACGAAGGCGACGGCGAAGGGTCGCGTCGCGACCGTGGCGACGTCGACGACGGCGCCGACGAGAACGACCAGTCCCAGCGCCGCCGTCGGCCGCGACTCGAAGGCGTGGCCCGCCGGGAGGGCGCCGATCCCCCACGCGAGCAGCAGCCACGACGCGTCGACGTCCAGCGCGTGGAGGTCCGCGAGCAGGAACAGCGCCGGCCCGAGGAACGCGGCCGCGAGGAACCAGCAGCCGTGGCCGACTCGCGGCGCGTGACCGACCCGCGGGACGCGGTCACGGGCGAGCGCGAGGCCGACGATTGCGGTGGAAAGCGGCGTCCCGGCGAGCACGGCCGTTCGGGCTGCCGTCGACAGTCGGTCCCAGTTGGCGGCGAGGTAGAGGAGGATGCCGGCCCCGACCAGCACCGCGCCCATCACCGAGAGCGCGACGACGAGCCGGTCCTGGTCGAGGACCGTCGTGGGCGACTCGTCGCCGTCGCTAGGGTGCTCCTGTTCGGGTTCGTACTCTCGGTCGGTCTCGTACGCGCGGATCTCGCCGGCGGTCGCCTCGTCGATGATCTCGGCGTCAACCCAGCGCTCGGTCGCGTCGCGGAGGGCCTCGGGGTCCATGGCCCAGAAAGATCACCACAACAACAAGTGCTTTGCTCCGACCCGCGTCGGCCAGCGCCGCTCGCCGGCTCAGAGCCCGGCGACGTCCTCGATGGCGTCGGTAAGCTCGCGGATGCTCTCGACGGTGTGCTCGCCCATGTGCCCGATCCGGAACGTCTCCTCGCCGATGTCGCCGTAGCCGTTCGAGAACACCATGTCGTACTCCTCCGAGACCTCCTCGATGGTGGCCGCGACGTCGATGCCGCGCGTGTTCTCGATGCAGGTCACCGTCTGGGACTCGTAGCCCGCTTCGGCGTACAGGTCGAAGTGTTCCTCGGCCCACTCGTGGACGTACTCCTGCATCTCGCGGTGGCGCTCGTCGCGGGCGTCGTGGCCCTCATCGAGCATGTGCTTCATCTGCTTGCGGTACGCGAGCATGACCGGGATCGCCGGCGTCGAGTGGGTCTGGCCCTTCCGGTCGTAGTAGTCGAGCGCGCGCTGGAACCCGCCGTACCACGAGGCCTCGTCCTTCTCGAGCTCGCGCTCGTATGCGTCGTCGCTGACGACACAGACCGCGAGCCCCGGCGGCATCGCGAACGCCTTCTGCGTGGACGCGAAGATGGCGTCGATGCCGTGCGCGTCGATGTCGACGTAGTCGCCGCCCAGCGCCGACACCGCGTCGACGACGAAGTAGGTGTCGGGGTACTCGGCGACGACGTCGCCGACTTCCTCGATCGGGTTGCGGACGCCGGTCGAGGACTCGTTCATCACGCACGCGACGACGTCGTAGTGCTTGTCGCTCGACTCGAGCGTCTCGCGAATGTCCTCGGGTTTGACCGCCTCGCCCCAGTCGTACTCCAGCCGGTCGACGTTCTTCCCGAGCCGTTCGGCCACGTTCGCGTGGCGCTCGCTGAAGCTCCCGCAGGTCGGGACGAGGATGTTCTCGTCGACGAGGTTGAGGGTCGTGGCCTCCCAGAACTCCGTCCCGGACGCGGTGAGGATCATCAACTCGTTGTCCGTGCCGAGGAACTCCTTCGTGTCCTCGACGATGGTCGTGTAGAGGTCGGTCATGCGGTCCATCCGGTGGCCGAACATCGGCTGGGCCATCTCCTCGATCACGTCGTCGCGGACCTCGGTCGGGCCGGGGATGTACAGCGTCTTCTCGGGATAGTCGCCGGTGTACTCGCTCTTTTCGGTCATGAGAACTCCTGTTGATGGATACCCGGTACTCCGGAGCCATGGTGCTTGCGGTAGCTACCAAAGTCGCGACCGGGTGGGTCGACTGGAACCGTCGACGTCGGGGGACCGCGTCGAATCGGCCACGACGCTTTACCGCCGGGGCGACGGTGTCTCGGATATGCCGGAGGATTTCCTGCTCCTCGATCCCGGGCTCGCCCCCCTCACGGACGAGGTGCGCGCGGCGATGGACGAACAGCTGGTGCCCTATCGCTCGCCCGACTTCGAATCGGTGTACGAACGCGCCCAGGACGGCCTCGAGTACGTCTTCACGGCGTCGACGCTGGACGACACCGTCACGAGCGAGGGCGGGACGCCGCTCATACTCGACGGCACCGCGACGATGGCGATGGAGGCCGCCGTCGCGAACGTCGTGAGCGAGGGCGACGAGGTCGTCGCGCTCGTCAACGGGAAGTACGGGCGTCGCTTCGCCCGCATTGCCGACCGCTACACCGACGACGTGATCCGCGTCGAGGCGTCGTGGGGCGAGTCGATCCCGGTCGGGAAGGTCGCCGACGCGGTCAGCCCGGACACCGACCTCGTGACGATGGTCCACAACGAGACCTCGACGGGCCTGCTCAATCCCGTCGAGCCGGTCGGCGAGCTGGCGAACGAGGCCGACGCGACGTTCGTCGTCGACGGCAGCACCTCGATCGGTGGCGACGAGTTCCGCATCGACGACTGGGGCGTCGACCTCGCGATCACCGACGCCCACGAGGCGCTGGCCGCGCCCCCGGGGCTCTCCGCGGTGTACGTCACCGACCGCGCGCGAGGCGCCATCGACGGCGACGGCGCGCCGTTCTACGAGGACCTGGACGCGCATCTCCGGGCGGCCGAGCGGCACCAGACCCCCTTCGCGGCCGCCGAGCCCCTGTTCCACGCGCTCGCCGTCGCCGTCGAGGCCATCGAGGCCGAGGGGATGGTCGACCGGATCGCCCGGCACCGCACGCAGGCGGCCGCCGTCCGGGAGGGGTTCGAGGCGATGGGACTGGAGCTGTTCGGCAACCCCACGGGACCGACGGACTACTCAAACACCACGACGACGGTCGCGCTCCCCGACTCAGTCCGGGGCGACGGTGCCGACGAGTTCGAAGCCGAGCTGAGGAACCGAAACGTCGCCATCGGCGGCGGCCAGGGGCACCTCGACGGCGAGGTCTTCCGCGTCTCCAACCTGGGGCACTTCAAGGCCGACGAGGTCGTTCGCGGCATCGAGACCGTCGGCGAGGCACTGGAGGCGGTCGGCGCCGACGTCGACCCCGAGGCCGGCATGCTAGCTGCGAAAGAGCGGCTTGACCAGGGGTAGGTCGTCGTCACGGCTGTTTCGGCGTTCCGTTTATAAGTAGATCGGGGGTCATCGTCACTGACACCACTCAGCACGTCGTGAAAGCTACAGCTGTTTTGTGGTCCCGTTTATAAATGAATTCGGCCATCGTCGAAAGTGACACCACTCAGTACGCCCAGAAAGCCCCAGCCGCTGAGCGGTCGCGCTGCTCGCTGCGCTCCTCACCCGGCTCGCTCCCTTCGGTCGCTCGCCGGGTTGCGGTGCCTGAGGCGAAGCCTCAGACTAGCGAGAGCGAAGCTCTCGCGTCGCTACGTCGCAGGGCGTCCCGCTCAGCGGCTGCCCCTTTCAGTCCCGCCCAGGAGTGGTCGCCGGGCGTCGCGCGCAGCGGTTGGTCCGCGGTCGACGTTCGCCGGCTGGTCGGCGTGCGGTGCGGGGCGGCGGCGCGCGCGAGCGACGCGTGCGAGGGAGGCCGGCGCCGAGGCGGTGCGGTTCCGGCGCCGGCCGAGGCTGGGGAGGACTGAGGTATGCGGTAGCTGTGCGGTCGCGGTGCCGTTGCCGTCGCTGTCGCGGGTGCTGTCCTGGCGGACTGAAAGGGCGACGGCCGGTCGCGCCAACGGGGAGTCGCTGCGACGGGCTCTATCTGCGCCGGGCGGTGCTGAGAGGCGCAGATATCCCGCGCAGCGACCGCGAGCGGCCGAGGGCTTTCTGGGTGTTTGCGGTGCTGTACAGTGTAGCAGCGTCTGCACCTGCGCATCCGGTTTATAAGCAAGAGCGGCTGAGGGCTTTCGAGGAGTCTGCGGTGCTGTCGAGCACGAGACCGTACCACCTGAGCAAACCTGCTTATAAAGAGCGGCCGAGGTCCGCTATAGAGTTCGCGCTGCCCGCCGGGCAAGTCCGTCTCTCGTTGCAAAACTACCGCTGTCCGACGAAGGAGAGAGTAGAAGAACCCCAGACGAGGAAGCGTTACTCGCTCTGGATCCGCGGCGCGAGCATGTACGTGACGTTGCCCAGGCCCTCGGCGAAGCTGTAGTGGAGCTTGACCGGGAACTCCTCGCCGAGCTCGACGACGACCTCGGCGTCGGAGGGAATGGCCTTGTTCATGTCCTTCAGGTAGTCGAGGCTGAACAGGGAGTCGGCGGGGCCGGCGGTGAGGTCGATGAGGTCCTCGCGCTCGAGCTTCAGGTCGACGTCGTCAGTGTCGCCCTCGGCCTCGATGTAGAAGGCCTCCTCGTCCTCGTCGACGCGGAGGCGGATGTGGTCGGAGACCATGTCGGCGGCGGTGATACCGCGGTCGAGCTGGGTGCCCTCGACGACGATCTCCGAGGCGAGGTCCAGGTCCGGGATGTCGGGTTCCTGGCGGATGGAGTCAGGGTCGATCAGCGCGAGCGTGTACGAGAGGCCATCGATGGCGATGTGGAGCTTGCGGGTCTCCTCGTCGAGCTCCAGGTGGATCAGGTCGCCGGAGCTGGCCATGCCGGCGATGTCCTGGAGTCGCGCGAGGTTGACGCCGATGACGCCGCCGTCGGCCTCGTAGGACTCGAAGGCTGCGGCTTCGAGCGACAGGTCGACCATGCCGACGTTGGCGGGGTCGACGGCCCGGATGGCGAGCTCCTCCTCGTTGAGGCGGACCTTGCATTCGTCGACCAGCACGCTCACCGAATCGAGCGCGTCCTGCAGCGTTGACGCACTCACGATGGCCTTGAACATATACGAACGGCTACGTCGCTTTCCCCTAAAAAGGCACCCGATCGCAACTGTCGCAGCCGACGCGAGCGGATCGCCAGCCGGCGCTCAGCCGACCGCAACGAGTCGCCGACGCGGCCGCTCCGGCGCGGTTCAAGTCGTTTGTGGCCCGCCCGGCGAGCAGCGCACCCGGAGGAGGCGACGATCCCACGATCGACCGTCCAGCCCGACGACGACCACCTTGCCGCCCACGTTGCCGACGGCCGCTCACTGCACCGGCACGGCTCGTCACAGCGCCCGGATCAGCCGCACCAGCGCGAGGATCACGAGGAGGACCACGCGCCAGAGCTTGAGCCAGCCCAGGTAGCGCTCGGTCGACGTCGGCTCGGGGTCACCATCCTCGCCGCGATCCGCGTCGCCGTCACTTCTCGACCCTCCATCGGCGCACTGGCAGGTGCCTGCCCCGTCGCCCGGCTGGTCTCCCGACCCGGTGCCGCTATCGCGCCGGTGCTCGCCGTCGTCAGGTGGCGGTTGCTCGCGTCCGTGCCCGGCGTTCGCGTCGGCGTCGGCCTCGTCGGCCCTGTCATTCATCATGGTGTCACCGCGGTCGCCACTGCTGGCTCGACCGCGTTTCAGCTACCGGCCCACGGAACAAAAGGGCGAGCCGGACGCACGCGACGGAAGTGAAACTGGAGCCCTCGGCGAGTGCGACCTACACCAGCGGTTCGACCAGGTCGCGACCGGCCCGGAGCAGCTGGTCGACGCGCTGCTCCTCGTCGGCCTCGGCGTAGACGCGCAGTTTCGGCTCGGTGCCGGACGGGCGGACGAGCAGCCAGGAGCCGTCCTCCAGGAGGAGCTTGAACCCGTCCTTCGTCACCACGTCGGCGACGCCGATGCCGAGCACGTCCTCGGGGATGTGGTCTTCAAGCTCCGCGAGGACGCCGTCCTTCCGGTCGTCGGGACAGTCGATGCTCACCTTGCCGGCGGCGATCCGGCCGTGCTCGTCGAGCAGGCGGTCGACGCGCTCGTCGAACGGTTCCTCGCTGGCTGCAGCTGCGGCGAGCAGCGCCATCAGGACGCCGTCCTTCTCGCGGATGTGGCCGCGGACGGTGAAGCCGCCCGACTCCTCGCCGCCCATCAGCGCGTCGTGGTCGGCCATCGCCTCGGCAACCCACTTGAACCCGACTGGGACCTCGTGGACCGCCTGCCCGTGCGCCTCCGCGATGCGGTCGATGAGGAACGTCGTCGAGACCGTGCGGATCGCTGGGCCCGCGTCCGATTCGAGCAGGTAGTCGTAGACGGCCGCGAAGAAGAGGTTCTCGTCGAGGTGGCCGCGGTCGGGCGTGCAGACCGCGAGCCGGTCCGCGTCCCCGTCGTTGGCGACGCCGAGGTCGGCGCCGGTGGCCCGCACACGCTCGGCCAGCGCGTGGAGGTTCTCGGCGCTCGGTTCGGGGGCGCTCCCGCCGAAGTCCGGGTCCGTCTCACAGCGGATGCGCTCGACGTCGGCGCCGGCCTGCTCCAGCAGGCGGTCGGTGACGCCGCGGCCGCTGCCGTGCATCGCGTCGTAGACGACGGAGAGGCCGTCGAGGTCGGTGTCGACGAGGTCACGGGCGGCCCGCGCGTGCTCGTGGACGAACTCGTGGCGGCGCACGTCGCCCCACTCGGCCTCGGGGAGGACGCTGGGTTCGGCGAGCCGGGATTCGATGTCCTCGGTGACCTCGGGGAGTGCCGGCGCGCCGTCCTCGGGGATGAACTTCACGCCGTTGTACTCGGGCGGGTTGTGCGAGGCCGTGATCATGCAGGCGCCGGCGAGGTCGTGCTCGACGATGCCGTAGGCGATCACCGGCGTCGGCGTGTCGCGTTCGGGGAGGAGCACGTCGAAGCCGTTGCCGGCGAGCACCTCCGCGAGGCTCTCCGCGAAGCCCTCGGAGGTCTCCCGGGCGTCGTAGCCGACGGCAACGGGCGCGTCGTGGCCCGCCGCGTCGAGGTGGTCCGCGACCGCCTGCCCGACGATCCGCACGCGCTCGTCCGTGAACTCGTCGAGCGTCGCCCGCCAGCCGTCGGTGCCGAATGAGATGGCGTCCATGGTCGACGTGTGGGCGAGGTAGGGCTTATAAGGGCTGGTTGCGACGCCGGCACCGAACCAACCCGATTTGTGACCAACCCCGCTTCCGAACGGCGCGAGCGACTCCTCGGCGGGTCGGCAAGCTATTTCCGGCTGTTCCAGTATCCCGCTCTATGGAGATCCGCGAGCTGACGACCGCGGCCGAACGCCGCGAGGCCGTGCCGATCCTGCGACAGTTATGGAGTGACAGCGACCCGGAAGACGTGCTGGAGTGGACGGCGCAGGAGGAGTACCACCTGTTCGGCGCCGTCGTCGACGACGAGCTGGTCGGGGTCGCCGGCGTGCTCGTCACCTCCCTCCTCCATCACGAACGCCACGCGTGGCTCTACGACCTCGTCGTGGACGAGCCGTGGCGGGGCGAGGGGGTCGGGTCCGCCCTCGTCGAGTTCGTCGAGGGCTGGGCCGCGGAACGGGACTGTGCGCACGTGGCACTGGCCTCACCCGCGGCCAAGGATGGGGTTCACCAGTTTTACGAGCGACGGGGATACGAGAAGTGGGGGTACGTCGTCGAGAAGTCGCTCTGAGCTCCCGCCGACCGCTTAAAAAATGACCTGAGCTACTCGTAGTCGCTGCCGACGACGTTCCGGATCCGCTCCGCGGTCACCTGGCCGACGCCGTCGACGTCTTCGAGTTCGTCCTCGGTTGCCGTCATGACCTCCTCAACCGTTCCGAAGTGCTCCAGCAGCGAGCGAGCCGTCACCGGGCCGATGTCGGCGATGGACGAGACCACGTACTCCTGCTGCTCGCCGAGCGTCTTCGTCGTCTTCTCGCCGTGAACGCTCACCTCGCGGTCGCGGGTCTCCTGCTCGCGGCGGGCGATGGTCTCCAGCAGCTCGGCGGTGTCCTCCTCGTCCTCGGTCCGGAGGACGCTCATCCCGAAGTCGACCGCCAGCGACGCGAGCGCGCCGCGGATCGCGTTCGGGTTGACGTTGCGCTGGTTGTAGAGGTCCGCGCCCTCGACGACGACGACCGGGCGGGAGTACCCGCGCGAGAGCTCGCCGACCTGCTCGAACATCGAGCGGTCGCCGTCGAGCAGCGAATCGACGAAGTCGGCCGCAGCCTTGCGCTCGACGGCGACGCGGTCCGAGAGCACGTAGTCGCCGACGGCGAGGGTCTCCAGCCTGGTCGTGAGCTCGTCGCGCTTCGAGAGGTCCCGCGCGATGTTGGAGTCGAGCTCGCGCTGGTCGACGACGACCTCGACGCCCTCGTCGACGCCGGCGGTGGCGACGATGCCGTCGTCGTCAGCGTCGTCTTCGTCAGCGGCGTCTTCGTCAGCGGCGTCTTCGTCGCCGTCGGCATCATCAATCTCGGAGCCGTCGCTCTCGCCGTTCTCGTCGTCACCGCTCGACTTCGCTTCCGCCTCGAAGTCAGTCAGTCCCGGCTGCGTCTCGCTTCCGCCGTCGGCGCCAACCGACTCCGTCGCCTCGTCGCTCGCGGCGGGTTCGCTGGCGCCGGCGGGTTCGTCGTCGCCGGCGCTCTCGCCAGCGCCCCCGTCGCTGCCGTTCCCGTCGTCGAACGCGTCGAGGCCGGTCTGGTCGTCGTCCGTGATCTCGTCCTCGATGTCGTCGGTCGACGCCTTCAGGTCGGCGAGCTCCTGGTGCATCTGCTTCTCGCGCCGGCGGGCGATCCAGAAGAACGCCTCGTCGCGGGTGTCCTCGGCCATGAGGACGACGACCTGGCCCTCGGCCTGGCGCCCCGTTCGGCCTTTGCGCTGGATCGACCGGATCGCGGTCGGGACCGGTTCGTAGAAGAGCACGAGGTCGACCTCGGGGACGTCGAGGCCCTCCTCCGCGACGGAGGTGGAGACGAGCACCTCGAACTCGCCGGCGCGGAAGGCGTCGAGGGTGTCCTGCTGCTGGGTCTGAGTCATGCCGTCGGAGCCCTCCTTGTCGCCCTGGCCGACGAACTTGTTCACGTCGAAGCTGGCGGAGAGGAAGTCGACGAGGGCCTCCGCGGTGTCGCGGGATTCGGTGAAGACGATCGCGCGCTCGCCCTCGTTGATGCCGAGGGTCTCCGCAAGCAGGATCCGGGTCTGGGAGAACTTCGGGTGGAGGCCGTCGTACGAGTCCGCGATCCGCATCGCCTCGCGGACCTTCGGGTCCGCGACGAGGCGCTGGCTCGCCTTCGACGCGCCGGAGGAGCGGGCGGCCTCGCGCTGGCGCTCGAAGTAGCGCCGGACGGACTCGACGGACTGCGTCTCGACCAGCTCGACGGCGCGCCGGAGCTTCATCACCTCGGCGTGGGTGGACATCCCCTTGTAGCCGTCCGACTGGTCGTTGTCCATCATCTTCTTCAGCTTCCCCCGCATCTTGTTCAGCTCCTTCTGGGAGAGGTCGGGGTTCGTGGAGTTAGTGACGCCGAGCGACTTCAGCTTCTGGAGCCGGTCTTTGATCACCTCGTTGAGCGCGTCGCGCATCTCGATGATCTCCTCGGGGAGGGTCACCTCCTCCCAGCGAACGTCGGTGTCGTGGGTGTACTCCGCGACGTCGGCGTCCTCCTCGGTCATCACCTCGACGTTCTCGATCCCGAGGTTCTCACAGACGATCTCGATCTCCTCGAGGTCGCCGCCGGGCGAGGCCGACATCCCGGTGACGAGCGGATCCGCCGCGTCCGCGTGGTAGCGCTCCGCGATGTAGACGTACGCGTAGTCGCCGGTCGCGCGGTGGCACTCGTCGAACGTGAGGTGGGTGACGTCGGCGAGGGAGATCCGGTTACCGACGAGGTCGTTCTCGACGACCTGGGGGGTCGCGATCACGATGCGCGCGTCGCCCCACAGCGCCGCGCGGTCCTCCGGCGGCGTGTCGCCCGTGAACACGACGATCTCGTCGTCGTCCATCTCGAGCGCCTCGCGGTAGAAGTCGGCGTGCTGCTGGACGAGCGGCTTCGTCGGTGCGAGGAACAGCGCCTTCCCGCCCGCGTCGTTGAGCCGGTCGGCGGTCACCAGCAGGCTCACCGTTGTCTTGCCGAGGCCGGTCGGGAGACAGACGAGCGTGTGGGTTCCCGTCGCCGATTCCGCCAGCTGGAGCTGGTAGTTCCGGCGCTGGAGGAACCCGTCGGTCAGTAAGGGATGCTCGATGCTCGCCGTGTCGGCCTCGGTCGCCATCATGCGACCTTGGCCGGCATCGCGGAAAAGGGTTCGCGAAGCGCGGTGAAAGTTATCCGTCGCGTCCGCGGTCGCCGTCGCGGGCCTCGCGGTCCTCGCGGACTGCCTCCGGCACGTCGTCGCCCGTCAGCTCGGCCCACGCGGCGACGCGCGAGCGGCTGTGGTTCCGGTTTCCGCTCATACACGGCGGGTGATCCACGTCGACCGTCTTAATCCTTACTCCGATTTCCACTGGTATGGAGTCTCTACCGGACGTATTCGGGCTGTAAAAACCGGGGAGAAACACTCTTGACTCCCAGCAGCGACTTACGAGGAGTTCGGCAGCACGCGGTACCCCTCGAGGACCTTCCCGAGCCGGGACATCGACGCGACGACGGCGTCGCAGGTGCTCCGAACGGCCGGTTTCGGGACGAAGCCGACGGAGAGCCCGGCGACTTCCAGCATCGGGAGGTCGTTGGCGCCGTCGCCAACGGCGACGGTCCGGGACAGCGGAACCCCAACGTCGTCAGAGAGGTCCTCCAGGGCGTGGTCCTTCGTCCCCTCGATGAGCGGCCCCTCTGCGTCGCCCGTGAGTCGCCCCCCGGCCATCGGGAGCCGGTTCGCGACGATCGTGTCGACCTCGACGCCCTCGCGAGCCAGCGCGGCCTCGACGCCGCGTTCGAACCCCCCGGTGAGGATGGCGACGTGGTGCCCCTCGTCGCGGAGGCGCTCGATGAGCCGTGCGGCGCCGGGGCGGATCCGGACCTCGTCGAACGCGTCCGCCACGTCCGACTCCGGGAGGCCCTCCAGCAGCGCGGCCCGCTGGTAGAGGCTCTCCGCGTAGCTGAGCTCGTCGTTCATCGCCCGCTCGGTGATCTCGGCGACCTCGTCGGCGACGCCGGCTCGCTCCGCGAGCAGGACCGTCATCTCCGAGTCGGAGAGCGTCCCGTCGAAGTCGAACGCGATGAGTCTCATGGCTGCGTGTTAGCGAGTGGTCGGTTAAACGACGGCGGTTCGGGCGGCTTCTGCTCCTGAGTTTTTCGCCGTTTGGCTGTCGGACTGTTGGATCGGTCTAGTTTGATGGGACTGTCTGCTCTCGACAGAACCGCTGTCGCCGACGCCGAGAAAACTCTCGGTCGCTCTTGCTTATGAACTGAATAAACAGGTGCAGACGTTGCTACACTAGTCGCCAACAGCCAGAAAGCCCTCGGCCGCTCTTGCTTATAAACCGGATGCCCAGGTGCAGACACTGTTACACTTAGCCACAACAGCCGGAAAGCCCTCGGCCGCTCGCGGTCGCTGCGCGACATATCCGCGGCTCTCCGCACCGCCCGCCGCGGATAGGGGTCGTCGCAGCGACTCCGTTACACCGCGACCGGCCGTCGCCCTTTCAGTCCGCCAGGACCGCACAACTCCGCAACCGCGACAGCACCGCGACCGCACTTGCTCCTGCATGCCTCACCCTCCCCAGCCTCGGCCGGCGCCGGGACCGCACCGCCTCGGCGCCGGCCTCCCTCGCACGCGTTGCTCGCGTGCGCCAACCACCCAGCACCGCAGGCCGGCCAGCCGGCGCGCGTCGACGGCGACCCAGCCGCAGCGAGCGACGCCCCGGACGACCACTCCCGGGCGGGACTGAAAGGGGCAGCCGCTGAGCGGGACGCCCTGCGACGTAAGCACCGCAATCAGCGAGCGACCGAAGGGAGCGAGCTGTGAGGAGCGCAGCGAGCAGCGCGAGCGGTCAGCGGCTGGGGCTTTCTGGGTATGCTGAGTGGTGTTCAAGCAGCGATGACCGGACTCCTTTATAAGTGAGGCTGCCTCCCGATTTGGTCTTTTATATGGGCCGAGTGGTGTTGCCGGCGACGATGGCCAATCAACAGATCCACCGACGCGAGACTTTAAATACGATTCCGCGCCAGACGCCCCGTGACGTAGTCAGCGCCACGGGGCGAACTCGGCGGGAGCGCGGCGCACCGTCCCGTGCCACGACGCGAACGGCGAATCCACGTTCACACAGCAACGCGCCGCCTGTCAGTTCACAACCGCCCGACTCGGAACGGCGTCAGATCCACGTCGGGGTCGACGCCGCGGACGAGGTCGGCCACGACCTTGCCGCTGTACGGGCCTAGCGTGAGCCCGGTCGGCCCGTGGCCGGTCGCGAGGTACGTGCCGTCGACGTCCGGCACGCCACCCAGGAACGGCAGCCCGTCGGCCGACACAGGCCGCAGCCCAACCCGTGTTTCGAGGTGCGTCGCGTCCGCCAGCCCGGGGGCGACGCGGAGCGCCTCGCTCGACACCGACCTGAGCCCGTCCAGCGTCACGCTCGGCTCGAAGCCCGTCCCGGACTCGCGAGTCGCGCCGCAGGCGACGCGGCCGTCGGGCCACGGCACCTGGTACTGGTGTCTGAACGCCGAGACGATCGGCCACTCGCCGGCCGGCCGGTCGTAGCCGAGGTCGTCGACGTCGAGGTGCAGGATCTGGCCGCGCTGGGGTTCGACCGGCACCTCGACGCCGAGGTCCGACTCGAAGGCTGGCGACCACGCGCCGCCGGCGACGACGACGGCGTCCGCCTCGTGCGTCGCGCCGGAGGCGGTCGAGACGCCGGCGACGGAGCCGTTCTCCACGTCGACCCCGGTCACGTCGGCGTTTTCGACCGTCAGTCCCGCGTCGCGACCGCCCTCGCGAAGCGCGCTCGCGAACGCCTGCCCGTCGACCCGTGCGGCGTCCGCGAAGAAGAGCGCGCGCTCTACGTCGGCCAGCGGCGGGTACTTTTCGCGGGCTTCCGCCGGCGAGAGCTCCCTGACGCTGTCTTCGGCAGGTCTGCCGTACTCCTCGATACGGCGTTCGACCCGCGATTTCGCGCGTTCGAAGTCATCGACCTCGTCGGCGTCGGCCGCGACGCTGAGCAGTCCGGTTTGCGTGTAGCTGTGGGCGTAGTCGTCGAGCGCGTCCGCGAGTTCCGGGTAGTACTCCGCGGCCTCGAGTCCGAACTCGAACCAGGCGGTCGACCCGGTTCGGCTCGACGTCGCCGGCGAGATGATCCCGGCGCCGGCGGTCGTCGCCCGCCCCTCGTCCTCGCGGTCGAGCAGGCGGACGTCGAGGCCCGCACGGGCCAGGTGGTAGCCGACCGAGGAGCCGACGATGCCGCCGCCAACGACGATGGCGCTGTCGGTCATGGCAACAGGTGGCGCCGGGTTCGAGTTAAGCGTTGGCCGATGCGGTCACTCGATCTCGACCCGTCCGCTCGTCGCGCTCCGGAGTCGCTCGCGGAGCTCGTCGACCTCGTCGACTGGCACGCGCACGGAAAAGGAGACGTCCGCGTCGTACTCGGCGTCGAACTCCACGCCGGCCGACTCGATGATCCCGCGGACCGTGCCCGAATCGTCGTACTCGACGGTGATCGCGAGGTGTTCGTGCGGCACCTCCTCGACGATGCCGGCGGCGTCCACGCCGTCTTTCACTGCCTGCGAGTACGCGCTCGCGAGCCCGCCGACGCCGAGGTTCGTCCCGCCGTAGTACCGGACGACGACGGCGACGACGTTCCGGACGTCACGCTGCTCGAGGACGTTCAGCGCCGGCTTCCCCGCGGAGCCGGTCGGCTCGCCGTCGTCGCTGGAGTACTCGCGGAGCAGCACGCCGTCGCCCGGGCGCTGGCTCGACGCTTCGCCCGCGGGGACGCGGTACGCCGGGACCGCGTGGGTCGCATCCGCGTACTCCTCACGGACCGCGTCGACGAACGCTTCCGCCGCTTCGACGGTGTCAGCGGGGGCGACGTGGCCGATGAACTCCGAGCCTTGCACCTCGAAGGAGGCGCTGGCGCGGTCGGCGACCGTCCGATACGTGTCCGTCACGACTGTGACTCAGTGCGGCCGCGGCTAAGGGATGTCGGTCGGACGGTTAGGATTCGTCGGCATCCTCTCGGGCGAGAACGACGTGGGTCGGCGGCGCGAGCCGGTAGAGGGCGAGAAAAGCGCCGACGCCGACGACCTCGGCGACCTTGCCGACGACGGCGATCGGTTCGGCGGCCAGCGCGCCGGCGACGTCGCCGCGGTGGTGGATCAGGAAGCCGACGAGGAACGTCGCGAGCGTCCCTGCACCCAGCGCGTAGAGCCGGCGGTACTCGCCCGCCCGATACACGCCGACCGCGATGGCGAGCGTGAACACCGCGGCGGCGACGAATAGGTACGGCCGTGCGTCAGCCGGATTCGCGAGTCGCGGAACGGCCCACAACAGGTGGACCGCCGCGGAGAGCAACGCCCCCTGGACGGCAACGATTTGGAGGGCCGTTCGGAGCGTGCCGCCGGCGGGCTCGGTGTCCGTGTCGGTCACGGGTTCGTTTGCGTCGGTCGGCATAAGTCGGTATCCATCCGGGGCAGCCGGGTTACTCCCAGGGATGTCGCCCGCGAGCGTCGGGCCAGAGTGGGTACCAGTAGGATTCGTCGCTTTCGACCTCGAGCTCGCCGTCGAGGACGGACTGGAGTTTAAACTCCGCCTGCTGGTCGCGCTCGTGGTCGCCGGCGGGGACGAACGGGTAGTAGGCGCCACGGCGGAAGGAGTAGATCCAGTAGGCGCTCTGCTCGGGCTTCTCGAATCCGAACACGGCGGCGAGGAGCCGTGAGCCGAACCCGTTCTCGACGAACGTGTCCGCGGCGAAGTGGACGCTCGTGACGAGGTCCTCCGGGTCGTCGTCCTCCAGGACGAACCAGCGGTAGCCGTGGTCGTCCGCGTACTGGTGGTACCCGGTGCCGGTTTCGAGCTCGCCGGCGTCGAGGATCGCTTCCACCTCGTCGACGGCGTCCTGAAACGCGGTGGAGTCGACGTCGGAGAAACAGAGCGCCGCCTCCCCGCAGTGGTCGTACCCCAGGTCCGCCTCCATCGTCACGTAGGCGGTCGACATGCCGAAGAGGTCCTCCGGGTCGGCGTCGCGGGTCGCGTCCGCGGTCGCGTTCGTACCCAGGATCGACCGGATGGTGTCGAAAAGCGCCATTCGCTCCCCGATACGTGCTGAAGGGATTAGGGCGTTTCTACGTGTGGGGAACTCGTGCGAGTGATCCGGCGGGCATGCCCTCGAACCGAGCGTCCGACATACGTTGCCTTCCGGCTTCCAACGCCTTTTGAAGTCGGCTAGCCACCAAACAGACATGCAGCCTATCGAGGCGTCCGATTTCCACGACATCGCGAAACCCGCGGACCCGCGACTCTCGCCCGATGGCGGGCGCGTCGCGTTCGTCCGCAAGCAGCCCGAGGACGACGAGTCCTACGCGGCGACGATCCACATCGTCGACGTCGAGAGCGGCGACCGGCGCCGCTTCACGGTCGAGGAGGGCGTCGACGCGGAGCCGCGCTGGAGCCCGTCCGGCGACCGGCTCGCGTTCACCTCCACGCGCGGTGCCGACGACGACCGGCAGCAGCTCTGGGTGCTCCCCGTCGACGGTGGCGGCGAGGCTCGACAGGTGACCGACCTCGTCGGCGGCGTCTCGGGGATCGCCTGGGCACCCGACGGCGAGCGGATCGCCTTCGTCCAGTCCGTCACGGCCGAGGACCGCGAGGAGGAGCGCGACCGCTCCGTCCCCGAGGACTACGAGCCGGAGGACCCCGACCCGCGCGTCATCGACCGGACGGTCTACCGCTCCGGCGAGCAGTACTTCGACGGCGCGCGGTCGCACGTGTACACCGTCGCCGTCGACGAGGACAGTGCCGTCGCCGACCCCGACGCCGACGAGCCCGCGGCCGCCGACGTGACGCGCTGGACCGACGGCGACGCCGACTTCGGCGCGCCGGCCTGGGGCGACGCGGACACCCTCTACTACACCGAGGAGGTCGGCGACGACCCGGACGACAGCTACGAGATCGCAATCTGCGCCCACGACCTCGCGGCCGACGACGCTGAGCGCGTGCATACGACGTACGGCTGGGGCTCGTCGCTGGCGGCGACGGCCGACGGGAAGGTGGCGTTCACCCACACCGAGCCGGACCAGCCCTCGATCCAGCAGACCGACCTGCACGTGCTCCACCGCGAGGACGACACGGTTGCGGAGATCACGGCCGACCTCGACCGGACGCTCGGCCACGAGGCGGCGCCACAGTGGGGTCCTGCCGAGGAGACGGTGTTCTTCACCACGCCCGACGAGGGCCAGACCGCGCTCTGGCACGCGCCAGGTGACGGCAGCGACGACCCGGCCCGCGTCCTCCGGCGGGGCGCCGTTTCGGGTGGAGACGTCGCTGGCGAGGACGGAGCAGGCCCCGAGGAGGTCTCCGTCGCACTCGCGCTCTCGGAGTGGGACCACCCCGGCGACGTCTTCCACTTCGACGGCGACGAGTTCACGCGGCTGACGGAGCTCAACGCGGACTACCTCGCGGAGCGGGCGGTCGGCGAGCCCGAGGAGCTCCACTTCGAATCCGAGCAGGGCGAGGTTCACGGCTGGGTGCTGACGCCGCCGGCGTTCGACGGCGACGGCAACGGCGCCGGCGACAGCGACGGCGACGGCGACGGCGACGACCAGTTCCCGCTCGCGGTCGAGATCCACGGCGGTCCGCACGCGATGTGGACGACGGCCGGAACGATGTGGCACGAGTTCCAGACGCTCGCGGCGCGCGGCTACGTCGTCTTCTGGTCGAACCCCCGCGGCTCGACCGGCTACGGCGAGGAGTACATGCAGGCCATCGAGCGCGACTGGGGGGAGGTGACCCTCACGGACGTGATGGCGGGCGTCGAGCTGGTCGCCGACCGCGACTACGTCGACGAGGGCAACACGTTCGTCACGGGCGGCTCCTTCGGCGGCTACATGACCGCCTGGACGGTCGGCCAGACGGACTACTTCGACGGCGCGGTCTCCCAGCGCGGCGTCTACGACCTCACCGGCTTTTACGGCTCGACCGACGGGGCGTACAAGCTCGTCGAGGGCGACTTCGACACGACGCCGTGGGAGGAGCCGGAGTGGCTCTGGGAGCAGTCGCCGACGGCCCACGCCGAGCACGTCGACACGCCGACGCTGCTCATCCACAGCGACGACGACTACCGGACGCCCGCCTGCACGGCGGAGCTGTATCACCGTATCCTCCGCAAACACGACGTCGACACGCGCTTCGTCCGATACCCGCGCGAGGGCCACGAGCTCTCCCGTTCGGGCGAGCCGGGCCACATCGTCGACCGCATGGAGCGCATCGCGCGCTGGTTCGACGGCTACTCGGAGCACCACGACGCGCCGGTTGCACTCGAACGCCCCGAGAACGAGGGCCTGAGCGCGGGCGACGAGGACGGTGACGAGGACGGCGACGACGGCGACGAGGACGGCGACGACGCCGACGAGGAATAGGGAGAGACGGCGCGTTCGACGGCGATCGCCGACGCCGTCTCGGTGTCGCCGCTGCTTTTTATTTAAAAGGCGCTCAGTCGACGATGATCTCCGAATCGGAGTCGCCGTCCGACGACGACTGGTCCCGCTGCATGTCCTGTTCGTAGCGCTCGATCCACTCGGCGAAGCAGTCCGGACAGAGCCGCTGGGTGTCGATGTTCGCCCGGTCGACGCTCAGGCGGACCGTCCGCGCTAGCGCGTCGGTGGTCGCGTCGCCGCAGGCGTCACAGGGCTCGTCGGGCGCCGGGTCGCTCATGGTTGCCACTCACACTGGCCCGTCATAGGCGTTACGCGAGTGCGAGGGCGACGACGACTGCCCCGGCCCAGCCGACGGTCGAGAGCAACACCGCCGTGACACGTGCCCGCAGCGCCACGCCGGCTCGCGAGACGCGTGGTTGTGGAGTCGCGTCGGTCCCGACGTACGCCTGCACCACGTCGCCGGCGAGGTCGTCCCTGGTGACGACCGCGGCACTCAGACCGCCGAGCGCGAACGTCGCCATCGCCAGCACCGCCGCGATGGGAACGCCGGCCGCCTGCCCGACCAGCAACGCGAACGCGAGGACGGCGACCGGATACCCGACCACGTCCCGTGCGAGCCCTTCGATGGCCACGGTCCGCGACTCCCGGTCGGTTGCCTCGGAGTGCATGAATGTGTCAACAGTTACCATGGGTTTAAAACAACCGACCGTTCACTTCGTTCTCCCCCGGCGACCACGGCTATCAGCTGTGAAAACAGCGCACTGGACGTTCGATCGGGTTCGTCGGCTCAGGTCGTGCGGAACGCGCGGTCGCCCGCGTCGCCGAGGCCCGGCAGGATGAATCCCTCCTCGTTGAGCTCGTCGTCGATGGAGACGGTGAGCAGGTCGGCCTCGGGGAACTGCTCGCCGACGCGGATCAGCCCGTCCGGAGCGGAGACCGCCGAGAGGACGAAGAGGTTCTCGTAGCCGTCGGCCTCGTCGATGACGTGGTCGAGGACGGCCGAGATCGTCGACCCCGTGGCGAGCATCGGGTCCGCGACGATGACAGTGTCCTTCTCGGTGATCTCGGGGAGCTTCACGTAGTCGATGGTGATCGGGAACTCGCCCGACTCGTCCATCCCGGCCTCCTCGTCGCGGCCGGCGGAGATGACGCCCTGTTTCGCGCGGGGGAACGCCTTCAGCAGCCCCTCGACGAACGGTGTCGCCGCGCGGAGCACGTTGATGATGACGACGTCGTCGAGTCCCTTCACGCGCTCGCCGGTCGTCTCCTCCAGCGGCGTCTCGACGGGGACGTACTCCGTCTCCATCGCGCCGTCGATGACCTCGTAGCCGCAGATGCGGCCGAGCTTGACGAGGCCTTTCCGGAACGCGACCTGCTCGGTTTCGACGTCCCGGAGCCGTGAGAGCGTGTCCTTCGCGAGCGCGTGCGTGATGAGCTTCGCCTGGTCGCGGTCTTCGATGGTCATTATCGGTGAGGGGGCCGGCGGCCACTTAATTTGCAACGTTTGCGACGCGGGAGCGGGATCGACACCCTCGAGGCCGCCCGCGGAGTCACCGAAGCACGACCACGTACGTCAGCGCGAACAGCATGATCGCGGTAGTGAGTACGTTCACGGCGGAAAACGTCCAGAGGTCGGCGAAGCTGAGGCCGAACACGACAGTATAGCCGAACAGGAGCGACAGCAGCGCGTTCAGGGCGAGCAGCACGCGCGGGTCTCCTTTTGACTCCTCGATCCCCTCGCTGAATCCGTCCGGCTCCTCGGCGTTGGGGTCGGTCATGGGCGAACGTCGCCGCGTCAGTACGTGAAGCCTTCGACGCGACCGAGGTGATTCGGTCGCGGCGAAAAGCCGGTCGAGCGTTCCCAGCCCGATCAGCCTAGCCGACAGTCTCATTCTCGCTGCGTCCGAATCCGTGCTATGCCTCGCAGGCCGCGGAACAACGAAGGAACGCCGGTCGACCCGGTCCCGTTCCTCGTCGTCGCCGGGCTAGCGTTCATGCTGACGCTCTCGCTCGGGCCGCTCTACTGTCAGGCCTACGGGATCGACTTCCCGGCCGCGCTGGCGATCCCGAGCGGCGTGTTCGTCGCGACCGCTGGGTTCGCCTACCAGCGCATGATCCGCCTCGCGCGGCCCGCCCACCGCGCGGAGGTCGGCGCCGAGGGGGCGTTCCGCCGGCTGCTGTACGTCGCCGCCGCGCTCGTGATCATCTTCGTCGGGATCACGCTGCCGCTCCTCGAAGGTTTTTGACGGGTGGCCACACAGGGGAGGTATGCGCGAGGTCGAGGCGTCGCGGTTCGTCGCAGCGACACCGGACCAGCTGCACCGGCGGCTCACCCCGGAAACCGTGATCGCCGCGGAGGGGAGCTTCACCGTCCGGGACGTCCGCGAGCACGTCGACGAAGGCGGCGACGGGGGCGAGGAACGCGGGGAGGCACCCGAAGCGCCCGACGCGACCGACGGCGACGCGACCGACGTGGTCGTCGGGGGCCCGGGGATCGAGTTCACGCTCCGGTTCACGGAGCTGGAGCACGGCTGGTACTACACGAAGATCGGCGAGGCGGCGCCCATCGACCACCTCGAAACGTGGCTCACGGTCGAACCGGAGGACGAGGGCTCGCGCGTGACAATGCGCTCGGCCGTCGCCGTCGGGCTCTCGGTTCCCTTCATCGACCGGATCGCGGGCTGGAAGCGCCGCGGCGAGCTGCAGCGCGCGCTCGACGCGCTCGCGGCGGACGTGAGCTGAGAGTTCCCGACCGAATCCTCGTCCCTTCCTCACTCGGCCGTGTACCGCCTGCGCACGACAGCCTCGGGGCTTATACGGAACGACTGTGACTATCCGTCATGGGAATCGTAGACACGATCACGAGCGCGTTCGAGGCGTCGACGAACCGCGCGCCGGACGAGGGCGGCGACGACGGAAGCAAGGGGTCGTTCTGGTGTGACGACTGCGGGAACCGCGTCCGCGACGTCGAGGTGGAGCGCGAGGGGTTAGAAACCGACGGCGAGGGAACGCCATTCTGCCCGGACTGCGGCGACGAGATGCGCTTCGAGCGGGCGACCGGGTCGTCGTGTGCGTGTTAGCTCGCGTTGCGTTCTTTTTATAAGTAGACGACGTCGGGGAGCGGCTCTTCTCGAGTGGTCGTGGTCTGAAAGCCCTCTGCGGCTCTCACTTATAAACCGGATGCGCGGATGCAGACGCTGCTGCTCTCGACAGCACCGCAAACACCTCGAAAGCCCTCGGCCGCTCGCTATGCGCAGGTTTGGACAGGTGATATGGTTTTGTTCTCGACAGCACCGCAAACACCCAGAAAGCCCTCGGCCGCTCGCGGTCGCTCCGCGACATATCCGCGCCTCTCCGCACCGCCCGGCGCGGATAGGGGTCGTCGGAGCGACTCCCCTCCGGCGCGAGCGGCCATCGCCCTTTCAGTCCGCCAGGACAGCACCGCTCCGCAACCGCAACCGCAACCGCGACAGCATCGTACAGCAACCGCAAGCCTCAGTCCTCCCCAGCCTCGGCCGGGGCGCGCCGGCCCAGCACCGCGCGGCGCGCCCCACCCTCCCTCGCACGCGTTGCTCGCGCGCGCCGCCCGCCCCGCACGCCGGCCAGCCGGCGCACGACGTCAGCCAACCAGCCGCCGCAAGCGACGCCCGGCAACCACTCGGTGGGCGGGACTGAAAGGGGCAGCCGTTGAGCGGGACGCCCTGCGACGCTAGCACCGCAACGGCGAACGAGCGGAGCGAGTGAGCCGTGAGGAGCGCAGCGAGCAGCGCGACCGGTCAGCGGCTGGGGCTTTCTGGGTGTGCTGAGTGGTGTCGCTGGCGACGTGAACCGACCTCATTTATAAGTCCGATCGGTCAGCGATTGGGACTTCACCGACGAGTTGAGTGGTGTCGCGAGCGACGGCATCCGTTCCCGTTTATAAATAACAGGAAGAACTGCCGGCTACACACCCGAAAGCGACGACCCAGATCTATTCGCCCGGGTTCGGGGCGGGCGTGGGTTCGCGAATAACCGCTTCCGCGCCCGGTTCGTTCGGGAATGGGCCGTCGGCGTCGAATGATCCGTCGTCGAGGGCCTCGAATTCCGCGTCTGTCACCAGGCAGTCGTCGAGCGCGGCCTCGATGGCGTCGCGGTCGACGTCGGTGCCGATGACGACGTACTCCGTCAGGCGGTCGCCGTGCTCGTCGTGCCAGTCGAGGTCCGGGCGGTTCGAGCGGTACATGTCGCGCTCGACCTCCGGGAGACTGGCGATCCACGGGCTCGGGGCCTCGACGCGGACCGAGGGACCGGCCTGCCCGACGACCTGCCGGTGGTCGTTGCCGGCGACCCACAGCGTGCCCTTCGAGCGCACGACGCCGTCCGGGAGGTCGCGGAGGAACGCCGCGAGGCGCTCGGGGTGGAACGGTCGCCGGCGACGGTAGGTGAACGACGTGACGCCGTACACCTCGTCGGGGTGGCGGTGGCCGTGGTGGTGGTCGCCGTGCGCTCCGGCTCCGTCGCCTCCGTGGTCGTCGCCCTCGAGCGCCTGCTTCCAGCCCGGCATCTCGTTGACGGCGCCCGGGTCGAAGCGGTCGACGTCGAGGAGGGTCGCGGGGTCGACCGCGGAGAACTCCGTTCGAATGGTCTCGGCGTCCGGCCGGAGGGCGAGGACGAGCTCCTCGGCTTCCGCGAGCTCGGCTTCGCTGCAGAGGTCGGCCTTGTTCAGGAGAACGACGTTCGACACCTCGATCTGGTCCACGAGGAGGTCCGAGAGCGGGCGGCCGTCCGCGTCCGTTCCGCGGCGTTCCGGGGTCCCGTCGCCCGCGAAGGCGTCGAGGAAGAGGCGCGTGTCGAGGACGGTCACGAGGGAGCTGACGTCGTAGAGCGCGGCCGCGCGCGATTCGGCGGTGAAGAGGCGCGCGACGGGCGCCGGCTCCGAGATGCCCGAGGACTCGACGATCAGGTGGTCGAAACTGCGGTCCCGGGCGAGCCGCACCACGGCGGTCTCGAGGTCGTCCTGCAGCTCACAGCAGATACAGCCGTTCGACAGCTCGGTGACGCCGTCGTCGACGTCGAGTTCGGAGCCGTCGGCGACGAGGTCGGCGTCGACGTTGACGTCGCCCATGTCGTTGACGAGGACCGCGACGTCCCGGTCGCCCGCCTCGCGCAGCAGGTGGTTCAACAGGGTCGTCTTGCCGGCGCCGAGGTTCCCCGAGAGGATCGTCACCGGGATAGCGTCGCTCATAGCCGATCCAACGGCGTGGATACGTTTGAATCCACGCTCCCCGGCGAAGCCGGTTTCGGCGGATTTCGGTTCCCGCGACGTCGGCACAAGACGATACGTTGATTTGGCGTGATCGCCGAGGTGCGATATGGTCGACATCGTATCCCTCATTGGCGTCGTCGCGACGATCGCCGTCACGCTGATGGTGCTTGTAATGCTGTGGTTCGTCCGGAACTCGATGGGCAACGAGACCCACCAGCCCAGCCTCGACGAGGGGACGGACGACGCGGCCTGATCGGCGGACGGCCGGGAGATCGACCGAGTACGCCCGCACCGGCGTGATTCCACGGTTGGCCGTCACCTGTTCCCACGCACGACAGGTTTTAGCGGGTCCCTCCGTTTCGGGAGAGTATGACCCTGGCCGAACAGATCGAGCGGTTCCGAGTTATCGCCGAGGAGTGGCTCCGTGGCCTCTATCACGGGATGTTCACTCACCCCGCCTACGAGAAGATCGAGAAGGAGGCGGAGGACACCGAGGACGCGTTCATGCTCGCCTGCTTCCCGGACGCGTTCGGCATCCCCTCGCCGGTCTCGTTTTACACGGCGGAGCTGCTGCCGTACCTCGAGGACGAGTTCGAGGCGTGGGAGCGCCGGCTCTGGGACCGTGACAGCTACATCGAACGCAAGGGCCAGCAGTACCACTTCTGATGGAGCCGTTCGTCTTCTTCGGCGGCAAGGGCGGGGTCGGCAAGACCACCGTCTCCTGTGCCTACGGCCGTAAGTGCGCGGAGGCGGGCCAGGAAACGCTCGTCGTCTCCACCGACCCGGCCCACTCCGTCTCGGACGTGTTCGACCAGGAGTTCGGCGACGAGCCCGAGTCCGTCGACGGCGTCGACCACCTCCACGCGCTCGAGGTCGACCCCGACGACGAGGTGCAGAACCACCTCGACGACATCCGCAACCGGCTCTCCGACCAGGTGTCGGCGGCGATGGTCAACGAGATCAACAAGCAGCTGGAGATGGCCCACCAGACGCCCGGCGCCTACGAGTCCGCGCTGTTCGACCGGTTCGTCGAGGTCATGCGCAACGCGGAGCCGTACGACCGCGTCGTCTTCGACACCGCACCGACCGGCGCGACGCTCCGGCTGCTCGGGCTTCCCGAGTTCCTCGAGGGCTGGATCGAGCGCCTGATGGCCAAGCGCCGGCAGAGCATCGACCTCTACGAGAAGGCGGCCGTCGGCAACAACGAGCCCCGGCGCCTGATGGAGGGTGACCCGGTCTTAAACCGGCTCCAGGAGCGCAAGGAGTTCTTCGAGTTCGCCGGGGGCGCGCTCCAGAACGACGCCGCGTTCTTCCTCGTGTTGAACCCGGACCAGCTCTCGGTCAACGAGACGGCCCGTGCGATCGAGCAGATGCACGAGCGCGACCTGGCCGTTCGGGGGCTCGTCGCGAACAAGCTAACGCCCTCGCCGGACGACGACGAGAACGGTCGGGGGGCTCGCTACCTCCGGGACCGTGTCGCGACCGAGCGTGAGCGCCTCGAACAGGTGCGAACGGAGTTCGAACCGCCGCTCGCGGCCGAAATCAAGTCTCGAACGAGCGAGGTAAAAGGCGACCTGCTCGGCGACGTCGCGGACGAGCTCGACGTCGACACGAATGTCGAAACGCCGACGTACGTCTCGTAAATCCGTTGTTTCGACACCAAAATTTATAAAGAAAGTAGCTGGCTGAAGCGGCTATTTTCGGGGCGGAGAGCGGTCATGCGTGGAATCGTCCATGAACAATGTTTAAGTTACCCTTGTCCTCATAGGTAGCTTGAGGTAGGGTACCAATGGCAACACAAGTAATCTGGATCGTATTTGCCGTGCTGGCAACGTTCACGCTGGGGTATATGGGGTACTCCCGGTACCTCTCCCGGTTCGTCGAACTCGACGAGGAGCGTGACACGCCGGCACACAAATACGAAGACGGTCAGGAGTACGTACCGGCAAAGAAGCCGGTGCTACTGGGGCATCACTTCTCGAGTATTGCGGGCGGCGCGCCGATCGTTGGTCCGATCACGGCCGGCGCGGTGTGGGGCTGGGTCCCCGCGCTGCTGTGGATCGCTATCGGGAACCCGCTGATGGGATCCGTCCACGACTTCGTCTCGCTGTCGGGCTCGCTCCGGCACGAGGGGAAGTCGATCGGCTACATCATCGGCGAGTACGTCGGTGAGGAAGGGAAGAACATGCTGCTGTGGTTCGCGTTCCTCACCATCGTGCTGGTGGTGGCGGTGTTCGCCCTCGTGGTGGCCATCGTCTTCGACGCGTTCCCGCAGGTGACGACCGCCAGCTTCCTGTACATCGCACTGGCGCTGGCGTTCGGCGTCTACCTGTACCAGCTCAACGGACCGTTCATCCCCGGCACCGTGCTGTTCGTCGCCGGCGTCTTCGCCGGGATCTGGGTGGGCGTGGAGTTCCCGTTCGCCATCTACCCGGCGGTCGGTGACGCCAGTTACCCGGCAGGAACCATCGTCCTCTCGGAGATCGTCGGTCTCGGAGCCGGGACCTGGGTCCCCGGCTCCTCGGCAGTCGCGATGAACCCGAACCGTGCAGCCTGGGTACCCATCATCCTGGTTTACGCCGGCATCGCGAGCGCGCTCCCGGTGTGGGTGCTGCTCCAGCCGCGTGACTACCTGTCGTCGTTCCTGCTGTACTCCGGCGTCGGCGGCGTGCTGCTCGCCGTCATCGTCGGCACGATCTTCGGGACGGCGTCCCAGCCGCTGGTCGTCGCCGACTCGCTCGGTGCGTTCAACGGCTTCTGGGGCGTCGAGGCGGCGGGCCTTGCACCACTGTTCCCGCTGCTGTTCATCACCATCGCCTGCGGAACGATCAGCGGGTTCCACTCGCTGGTTTCCTCCGGGACGACCGCCAAGCAGCTCGACAAGGAGACCGACGCGCGCCTGATCGGCTACGGCGGCATGCTCGGTGAGGGCCTCCTGGCCGCGGTCGCACTGTCGACGCTCGCGGTCGCCGGCTTCGCTGACCCAGCCGGTGGTATCGGGGCGGCGCTGCCGAACTTCGCGACCGGTGGCGGCATCATCCTGACGAGCTTCTACATCCCGACGAGTTACGGCGCGCCGTTCATGGCGCTGGTGCTCGTGAGCTTCCTGCTGACCTCCACTGACACGGCCGCACGTCTGGGCCGCTACATGATGGAGGAGATCGTCGGCGTCCCGACCGGCGAGACCCGTTCCGGCTTCGAGAACCTCGGCGGCTCGCCGCGCGAGGCCATTTCCGGCCTCGCCCGTGGTCGCTACACGAACCCGGTCTTGCAGGCGATCCCGGCGTACCTGATGGTCATTTCCGGCGAATGGCTCACGCTGTGGGCGCTGTTCGGCGGCGCCAACCAGCTGCTCGCCGCGCTCGCGCTGCTGACCGCGACCATCTGGCTGGCCAACTGGGACGACTCCAAGCAGCTCATCTCGACGGGCGTCCCGATGGCCATCATGACGACCATCACCGTCATCGGGCTGGCCTGGCTCGCGTTCTACAGCAACCTCTACCAGAACATCATTTTGGGCGGCGCCAGCGACACCGCTGCGCTGATCTCGTCGGTCGTCCAGATGGTTCTCGCGCTGATCCTCATCGGCCTCGCGCTGTCGCTGGTCCGCAAGGGCTACGACAACATCTCCGAAGCGCGCGAAGGCCACACCGTCGACCGCGCGGAACCGAGCGACGACTAACTACACCACCTTTCTGCGGTTTTTCGCGTTCTCCGTTTTTATGGAGGTTTCAGGCGACAGCGATGCGTACTGTGGTAGAACGGTTGAAATACCTCGACCGATCTTGCTTCGAAATTGTTTGATCAGGTGCAACCGCTGCTGCTCTGGACAGTACCGCGAACTCCCGGAAAGCCCTCGGCCGCTCTTTATAAGCATATTTAAACAGATGATACGGTCTTCCTCTCGACAGCACCGCAAACACCCAGAAAGCCCTCGGCGGCTTTTGCTTATAAACCGGAAGCTCGGGTGCAGACGCTGCTACACTTGACAGCACCGCAAACGCCCAGAAAGCCCTCGGCCGCTCGCGGTCGCTGAGCGACATATCCGCGCCTCTCCGCACCGCCCGGCGCGGATAGAGGTCGACTCAGCGACTCCCCTCCGGCGCGAGCGGCCGTCGCCCTTTCAGTCCGCCAGGACAGCACCGCAACCGCTACCACGACAGCAACTGCTCAGCTACCGCAAGCCTCAGTCCTCCCCAGCCTCGGCCGGCGCCGGAACCGCACCGCCTCGGCGCCGGCCTCCCTCGCACGCGTTGCTCGCGCGCGCCAACCGCTCCGCGCCGTGATCGCCCAGCAGCCGCCCGCGAGCGCCGCCCTGGCTACCACTCCGGGGTGGGACTGAAAGCGGCTGGGGCTTTCTGGGCATGCTGAGTGGTGTCGCAGGCAACGACACCCGAACAAACCGCCGTTTAAGGGTCTGTCTCAGAATCCGGAGCAGCCAACAAAATCTTCCATCCACCGAATCGTCGTTATCCATCTCGCTTCACAGCCTCGAACGGCGCGGAGCGGTCGGTGCCCTCGGGCGTCAGCACCATCGCCGTGACGGAGTCCTCGCCCACACGCACCCGGAGCCGGTCCAGTACCACCTCACCGGACTCGCCCGTCGCCGTCGCCGTTCGCAGCGTGACCTCAGTGTCGAGCATCGTCGCCGTGCCGTCCTTCGACCACTCGGAGACGCCCTCGACGCTGGCGTCGGTCGCGAGCTCGACGACCCGCGCGGGTTCGAGCGCGGTGACCGGGTCCCGGATTATCTCCGGCTGCTTGTATACCTCCACGGCCGGCGCGGTGACGAGGCCGAACCGCCGGCCGTCGTCCGCGGCGTACGCCCGACGGAAGACGGTCGCGATCGCCTTCCGGGAGTTCGTCATCTCCACGTCGCCCAAGAGGTCGATCCGGACGGTGGTCTCGACCGTCGTCTTCGACTCGACCGCGGCCGTGTATCCGGCCTCGCTCGCGGCCGATGCGGGCAGGTAGGCGGGCTGACTCGCGCTCGCCTCGACCGACTCCTGCTCCTCGGGGAGGAATCCGCAGCCGGACAGCCCGGCCATCGACGTTGCGATCAGCCATCGGCGGGTGAGCGAAACGCCGGTCATAGGATCCCCTTGGGGATCACTTCCAAAAGCGTTTGGCGAACCGCGAGAAGAAGCCCTCTTCGGACTCGCTGACGTCCTCCCAGAGCCGGAAGGCCTCGGCGACGTCGGCGGCTTCGCTGGCCACAGCCTCCTGTGCTGCGGGGTCGACCACGACGAGGTTTACCTCGTAATGGCCGTAGTAGCCGTACTTGAGCAGCTCCCGGTCGCGGAAGCCGTCGACGAACTCGTGGACCGAGTCGGAAATGTCGTCGGCGACGAGGACGAAGGTGAAGTCGGTGCGGTAGTGCTCCTCGTTCGCGGTGACGCGCTCGTCGGCGAGGTCGTGGCCCAGGTCGACGAGCCGCTCCAGTTCGCCCACGGTCGGGCTCGTGACCCGGCGGACGAACAGGTACTCCTCGGACTCGTGGTCGCCGTAGGAGAGCGCGGGATGGAAGAACTGCTTCTGGTTGAGCACCCGCAGCTGGCCGTGCATGTCCCACTGCTCGCCCGCGTCCCGGTGATCCTTCTTCAGGTCGTAGTTGTACATCAGCCGGTCGCTGACGCGGTCGAGGTAGGGATCCTCGTCCCAGTTCGGGACGTTCTCGACGATCTCGTCGGGAAGTTCCGACTTCGGCACCGCGCCCGATTCCGGGTCCTCCCAGTCCTCGTCGCCGTAGGCGGTCGGTGCGGCAGTCCCGTCGTCCTCGCGGCCCCCACCGTCGTTCAGGGCGTCCGCCGAGGACTCCGCCGAAACGTCGCCGTCGGCGCTATCACTCATCGCCGGGCTCGTACGGGTGCACGTCGCCGTCGGCCGGCGGCGCCCCGATGGCCAGGACGGTCGCGGGGCCGTCGGCGTCGTCGGCGACGTGCGCGCGCTGGGGGCTCCCGGGGTCGACGGCGAACAGCTCGTCCGCCTCGACCTCGTAGGTCCCCTCCGGCGTCTCGACCGAGAGCGTGCCGTCGAGGACGTAGAACGCCTCCTCCTGGTCGTCGTGGTAATGATACGCGAGCGGGATCTCCTCGCCCGGCTCCGGACGGAACCGGTTGATAGCCATCTTGTCGAGGCCAGCGGGCCCCGAGAGCTTGCGGCACTCGCTCGGCCGGTCGGGCTCCGGTTCGACGTCGTCGGCGTCGACGATGCGGTATCCCATGCCTGTAGATACCACACGGCCGGTAAAAGCCCGTCGGGAGCGGCACGCGCGGCCTTGCCGGCCTGCGGGATTGCGGTGTCGGCGACGGCCGGATTACGGTTTAGACGACGGCCGAATTGCGGCTCCGACGACGGCCGGATACGACCCGGAACCGCTGTCGTGCGCGACGCACGCGCCGCGCCAGCAGGATTTAAGAGGCGACGGCCCCCAGTAGCGTGTAAGACCTTCCCATGCCAGGTGACAAAGGAACGGAAGCCTGCGGGCGGTGCTCGATGTCGACCGTGGTCGACGCGGCGGTCGACGAGGAGGAGGGCGAGCGCGACCCGTTCGCCGGCGACCGGATCGAGGTCGACGAGTCGGAGTTCGCCCGGGTGTCCCCCGAGGTCTGGTTCTCGAAGGTCGGGGCCCGCCTGAACGAGATCGTGCAGTCGTTCACGTACGGGCGCTGAGCGCGGTCGCTGCGCTCCAGGTATCGAGCGGGGGAAGTTTATACGCGTTCGCAACGTACGGCCGGACCAACTGATGGAAGAGAGTATCTCCGGGTTCAAAGTCCGCGGCGACTGGGGCGACGTCGTCGAGCACGGCGAGCGGATCACCCAGGCGCTCCGCGAGGCCGGCATCAACACGGACGCGTTCCACGAGTGGGAGGAGTGGCGACCGAAGTCCCACGAGCGGATCGACGAGGACATCTCGGAGAAGACGGCCGAGCAGGCCTCCGTCGCCGAGGGCGAGGGCGAGGAGGCCGGCAAGACGGCCGGCGAGGACCTCCAGGAGGCCGGCGCGAAGCTCAGCGAGTCCTACGAGAAGGTCGAGGAGGGCGACAGCGAGGGCGCGCTCGAACGCTGGGGCGACTCGCTGAACCACGTCGCCCGCGCCGCCGACTCCGCGGGCCGGAAGGCGCTCCGCACGGTCGAGGACACGGTGTACCAGAAGGTGATGACCCAGCTCGCGCCCTACTACTTCGACAACGAGCTGATCAGCGCCAACATCCAGCAGGTCGGCCGCGGCGAGGCCGAGGAGGAGTTCGTCTTCGAGGTCAACGTCAACGACGACGAGCTGAAAACCGAGGTGAGCGACATCTTACAGGAGTACGAGTCCGAGATCGACCGCTGGCACGTCGATACGGTCAAGGAGACCGACACGGTGCAGGCCGCCGAGGGCGTCGACCTGCCCGAGGAGAAACAGCAGGAGGAGGAGGAGCCGTTCACGCACGGGTCGACCAGCAACTGACTGCCGGCGAGTCCACGCCGGACCCGGTGACGACCCGCTCGCCGACCCTTTTCCGCCCACCGCGAGCGCCGACGGAAACGCTAAGGAGACCGACGTCCAACCCGCTCTCACCCATGGAGGAATTCGAACTCTCCGTCGAAGGCATGTCCTGCTCCGGCTGTGAGGAGCGCGTCGTGAACGCCACCGAGGACGTCGACGAAGTGCACCGCGTCGAGGCCGACCACGAGGCGGACTCGGTCGAGGTCACCGCGGAAGGCGACGTGGCCGACGCGGTCGAGGGCGCGATTCACGAGGCCGGCTACGACGTCGAGGCGTAAGGACCGGACGCCGGACGGCTACGGTCGCCCGCGTTCCGGCACCGATCCGACCCGCCCCTCGCTGCGCCCTATTTAAGCCGCGCCGGCGAGAAAGCAGAGTATGTCCGACGATACGCTCCACATCGGTGCCGGCGAGCTCACGGCCGACGAGATCATCGAGGAGATGCGGTCCGGGCGGCGCGTCCTCGTCTCCGTCGAGCTGTTCGGCGACGAGGAGGAGGTCGCGCTCCGTCACGACGGCGACACCTACTACTGCGACACGCCGACCCGACTGCACAAACACTCCGACGAGGAGGGGATGCGGTCCTGCATCGAGGAGATGGGCTACGGCGCGGCCGAGAACTGATCTTTTACCTGCCCGGGGGTGCTGGTAGTGGTATGAGCGACCCCGACATCGAGGACCTCGTCGGCGACAGCTCCCCGAGCTTCGAGCACGCGCTCTCCTGCGTCTTCGGCATCCAGGAGCACGAGAGCCGGACGTACCTCGCGCTGCTGGACCACCCGGGCAGCACCGTCGCGGAGCTCGCCGACGTGCTGGACCGCGACCGCTCGAACGTGAACCGGTCGCTGTCGACGCTGCTGGAGAAGGGCCTCGTCGAACGCCAGCGGCGGCTCCTCGACTCCGGGGGGTACGTCTTCCAGTACACCGCGATTTCGGTCCCGGAGACGAAGGAGCGCCTCCACACGGCCCTCGACGAGTGGGTCGAGGACGTCCACGGCGCCATCGACGAGTTCGACCCCGAGGAGTTCGAACTCGACGCAGCCTGACCTGGTTCGAGCGGCCGAGTGCAGATCGTCGCTTGGGTCACGGGCGGCACGAACCGCCACGACCGTCCCCCTTTTCAGTGCTCCGCGGTGAGGACCACCCATGAGTCTCGACCTCGCCGCGTCCGCCGAGGCGCCCGCGTGTGCCGACGACGGCGTCTGGCTGACGTGTATCGCCTGCGGCGAAACGTTCGCCCCGTTCACCGACGTCCGCTACACCTGTGACGACTGCGACGGCCTGCTGGAGGTCCGCTACGCCGACCTCCCGACGTTCGCGGAGTTCGGCGCGGGCGCCGACAGCGACGGCCCGGACCGCGGCGTCTGGCGCTACCGCGAGGCGCTCCCGTTCGACGTCGGCGTCACGCTCCCCGAGGGCGACACGCCGCTCCACCGCGTGGACCGCCTGGAGGCCGACGTCGGCGTCGACGCGCTCCGCGTGAAACACGAGGGGATGAACCCGACCGGCTCGTTCAAGGACCGCGGGATGACCGTCGGCGTGCGCGTCGCCGAGGAGCTCGGCGTCGGCCGCCTCGCCTGCGCGTCGACCGGGAACACCTCCGCCGCGCTCGCGGCGTACGGCGGCCGCGCGGACCTCCAGACGCTCGTCCTGCTCCCGTCCGGCAAGGTCGCCGCCGGCAAGATCGCACAGGCGAGCCTCCACGGCGCGCGCATCCTCGAGGTCGACGGCAACTTCGACAGCTGCCTCGACATCGTGCAGGATCTGGCGGCCCGCGGTGAGGCGTACCTCCTCAACTCGCTGAACCCCTTCCGGCTGGAGGGCCAGAAGACGATCGGCTTCGAGATCTTGGAGGAGTTCCACGCCGACTACGACACCTACCCGGACCGCATCGTCCTCCCCGTCGGCAACGCGGGCAACACCGCCGCGCTTTATAAAGCGTTCCGCGAGCTGGTCCAGTCCGGCGCCATCGACGAGGCTGACGTCCCCAAGCTGACGGGCGTGCAGGCCGAGGGAGCCGCCCCGATGGTCGAGGCCATCGAGGAGGGCAACGACGAGGTCCGGCGCTGGGAGGAGGTCGAGACGCGCGCGACCGCGATCCGCATCGGCAACCCCGTCAACGCGCCGAAGGCGCTACCCGGGATCCGGAACACGGGCGGCACCGCCGTCGCCGTCAGCGACGAGGAGATCACGGACGCCCAGCGCGACCTCGCCCACGAGGGCGTCGGCGTCGAGCCCGCGTCCGCCGCCTCCATTGCGGGCCTGAAGAAGCTCCGGCGCGAGGGCGTCGTCGACGACGACGAGCAGGTCGTCTGCCTGACGACGGGCCACCTGCTGAAGGACCCCGACGCGGCCTACGAGGCCGGTAGCGAGCCCGAACCCGTCCCGAACGACACGGACGACGTGCTGGCGCACCTGGCTGAGTGAGGGAGAAGGGTCCGGACTCTTTATAAGGCGGCCCGGGCCGCAGCGCGTTTCCCGGACGCAACACTGCAGTGTTCATCCGACCGATTGCGGTCGACGAAGCACGCTCCGCAGCGACGCGTCCGCGACGTGACACGCTAGATCCCTCGATGTATTTAGGTTGGCCTAAAATTCGAAAGCGTTTTAGCTATTTAGGGTGGCCTAAACCATATGTCACGGGACGATCCAACGTCTGAGGCGCCAACGCGACGAGATATTTTGAACTACGGCGGTGCAGTCGTGGGGGCGGGACTGCTGGCGGGGTGTACCGGCGACGGCGGGACGGACGCGACCGAAACGGGTGCGGCGACGCCGACCGAAACCGCCACGCGGACCGAGGAGCCCGCGACCGAGGAGCCCGCGACCGAGGAAACGGGGACCGAGGACCCGAGCTACTCGGTGTCGATGGAGCCCGTCGGGACCGTCGAGTTCGACGAGGTCCCCGAGAAGTGGTTCCCCTTTACCGCGGACTACGCCGACATGGGCGTTGCGCTCGGCCAGGCCGACGGGCTGGCGGCGATCGGGATCCGCCGACGCTTCGGGTCACACTTCTACGAGGAGCTCCCCGGCGTGTCCGTCGACAAGAGCGAGCTCACGGAGCTCTGGCACGAAGGGACCGACAAGGAGGTGTTCTACGAACTGGACGCGGACGTTCACGTCATCGATCCCAACTTCATGATCAACCGGCTCCAGTGGGATCAGAAGGACGTCGACGAGATCGGCGAGAACGTCGCCCCGTTCTTCGGGAACACGTCCTTCACCCGGGTCTACGGCTGGCACGACTACACCCACTACTCGATGTACGAGGCGTTCGAGAAACTCGCGGCGGTCTTCCAGGAACTCGACCGCTACGAGGCGTTCAGGCAGTACCACGACGAGGTCATCTCGAACGTCACGAACCGACTGCCCGCGGAGACGCCCGACGTTGCTGTGCTCGTCCCGGCGGACGTTCCGCCCGAGTCGTTCTGGCCGTACCGCATCGGCGCCGGCACCCAGTCGAAACACTGGAACGACCTGAACGCCGGCGACGCACTGGCGAAGAACGGGGTTACTGACGCGCAGGCGGGCGGCGGGAAGATCGACTACGAAACCCTGCTGGAGATCGACCCCGACGTCATCGCGATCCGGCTCTCCGGCGAGATCACTCAGGACTGGGTCGACGAGAACATCACGGCGCACATGCGGGATCACTCGATCGCGAGCGAGCTCACGGCGGTCCAGAACGACCGCGTGATCTACGGCGGGATGACCTACCAGGGGCCCATTCTCAACCTCTTCCTGCTGGAGACGGCCGCCCGGGGACTGTATCCGGACGAGTTCGGCGACGAACAGCTGTTCGACCGCGACCGCGTGGCCGACATCGTCAACGGGGGGTTCTGAGATGCCGTCGTCGTCAGTTGCCGACGCGGCGGTCGACTGTGAGGTCGTCGTCGTCGGTGGCGGGCCGGCAGGCTGCTCTGCCGGGGTGTTCACCGCTCGGTATGGACTCGACACGCTCGTCTTCGACCGGGGCAATGCGGCGCTCCCTCGGTGCGCGTCCCTCGAGAACTACCTCGGGTTTCCCGGCGGGATAGACGTCGAGGTCTTTCGGGACCTCATGCGGACGCACGCGGAGACGGCGGGCTGTGAGATCGTTCCGGAGATGGTCGTGTCCGTCGAGCGCGCGGACGAAGGCCGGTTCGCCGTCGAGACGGGGGACGGCCGCCGCGTGCTGACGGAGCACGTCCTGGCCGCCGCGTGGTACGACGGGTCCTATCTCCGACCGCTCGACGAGGACGCGATGTTCGAGACCCACGAGCACCACGGGGAGCTGGAGGAACGGTTCGACCCGGAGTACCCCGACGAGGACGGGCGGACGCCGGTCGACGGCCTCTACGTCGCCTCGCCCGCCGGCGGGCGCAGCGCCCAGGCCATCGTCGCCGCGGGCAACGGCGCGCACGTCGCCCGATCGCTGATCGAGGACCGCCGGCGCGAGCGGGGCTACTCGGGGGGTACCGCCCCGCACTACGACTGGCTCAGGTCCGCCAGCGAGTTCTCCGGGGAGTGGGAGAACCGGGACCGGTGGCGCGAGTGGTTCGAGAACGAGTTCGCGGACGACCACGACCTCGACCCCGACCGCTTCGAGGAGCTGCGCGAGACGTACATCGACCAGGCGTTCGAGACGCAGGTTACCCCGGAAGAAGCCGAGAACCGGTCCGAACGGGGGCTCCGACAGCTGGTCGAGACCATCGGGACGGACCGCATCCTCGGGGCCGTCGACGACGAGGCGATTCGCGACCATCTGCACGGATCGAGCTCGCGGGAGCAGGAGTGAACGGTCCGGCGACGCCCGGGGATCCACCGCACTGACCGAACCGGGACGTCGAGCCTGGGAACGGCCGGCTCCGCCATGGGGGATCCCCCCACGGTACCTCGTGACGACCACGCTCCAGTAGTATTATTCCCGTGAGAATACATCCGGATGGCAATGCCCTCCGATCGCCAACCGGCTTCAGGCCGAAGCAGCCGCCCCGATCGACGCCGAGTTCTCGCGAGTCTCGGTGCCGTCGCGACCGTCTCGACTGCCGGCTGTAGCGGCGTCCTCCCGGGAAACGACCCCAGCAGCGCCGCCGAACCCATCGAAGTGACCGTCGAAAACAGGACGACTTCGACGGCGGAGATCGCCGTCCGCGTCGTCGACAGCGAGGCCACGACGCTGTTCAGCCGCGTGTTCGCCCTCGAACCGGAAACGCTGATCTCGCGCGGCGCGATCGAAACGCCCCCTGCGAACGTCCACGCGTTTACGCCGAACGGCGTCGCCAGGACGTGGCGGTACGACCCCGACCTACCGGCGGACTTCGAGTGTGAGCGGGAGGACGTCGGACTGACGTTACACCAAGACGGGACGATCGAGCCGTGGTACAAGTGCTGAAGACCGACTCCGCGGTGTCGCGCTGTCGCGACGTGGGACGGCACCGAGGCTAGCGGTTCCCGCCGCCCATCGAAGCGCGGGCGCGTCAGAATCGCCGGACCGCGACGCGCCCAGCCGTCCGGAAAGCCCCTGCCGGTTCACGAAGTGTCGATCACCGACTCCGGGGTGCGGTCGACCGCGATTACGCCTCTCGACCGTTCGGCTCGTCGAGCGTGATCCCGCGGGCCTCGAGGATCCGGTCGTCGGCGACGAGCTCCTCGATGACGGCCTCCGGCACGTCGTCGTCGAGGTTGTAGACGGTGAGCGCCTCGCCGCCGTGGACCTCGCGGGCGTTGAACATCCCGGCGATGTTGACGTCGTGGTTGCCGAGGACGGTCCCGATGAGCCCGATGATGCCCGGCTCGTCGCGATTGCGCACGACGAGCATGTGGCCGTACGGGACGGCGTCGACGCGGAAGCCGTCGATGCGGACGATGCGGGGGTCGTCGCCGGCGAATAAGGTTCCCTCGACCGCGAGCTCCGCGTCGCCGTCGCGGACGGTGACGCGGACGAGGCTCTGGAAGTCCTCGGTCTGATGCGTTTTCGATTCGACGACCTCGATGCCGCGGTCCTCCGCGAGCTGTGGGGCGTTGACGGCGTTGACCTGCCACTCGAGCGGCTGGAAGACGCCCTTCAGCGCGCTCGCGGTGACGAGCTCGACGTCCTCGCTGGCGATGTCGCCCTCGTAGGTGACCTCGATCTCGCTGATGCGGTCGTCGAGCAGCTGCGCGCCGATCTTGCCGGCGGTCTCCGCCAGGTCGATGTACGGCTCGATGCGCGGGAAGGCCGTCTCGTCGACGGAGGGCGCGTTCAGCGCGTTCAGCACCGGCTCGTCACGGAACGCGGCGATGACGGCGTCGGCGGTGTCGGTCGCGACGTTCTCCTGGGCGGCCTCCGTCGAGGCACCGAGGTGCGGCGTGACGACGACGTCGTCGACGTCGAGCAGTGGCGAGTCCTCCGGGAGCGGCTCCGTCTCGAAGGAGTCGAGCGCGGCGCCCTCGAGGACGCCGTCGGCGACGGCCTCGGCGAGCGCGGCTTCGTCGACGATGCCGCCGCGGGCGCAGTTGATGAGGTAGCCGCCCTCGAGCTGGGCGAGCTCCTCCTCGCCGATCATCCCCTCGGTTTCGGGGAGCAGCGGGGTGTGGATCGTCGCGAAGTCGGCCTGCCCGAGCATCTCGTGGAGGTCCTCGACGAGCTCCGCGCCGAGCTGGGCCGCGCGCTCCTCGGAGATGTAGGGGTCGAAGACGACGAGGTTCATCCCGAGCGAGTCGAGGCGCTTTGCGACCTCCTGGCCGACGCGCCCGAGGCCGACGATGCCGAGCGTCTTGTTGTTCACTTCGGTGCCGAGGTAGTCGCTCTTGGCCCACTCGCCGCCCTTCAGGCGGGCGTGGGCCTGCGGGATCGAGCGCGCGGTCGCGAACGTCATCGCGACGGTGTGTTCGGCGGCGGCGCGAACGTTGCCCTCGGGCGCGTTGGCGACGATGACGCCGTGGCTCGTCGCTGCCTCGATGTCGATGTTGTCGACGCCGATGCCGGCGCGGCCGACGATGACCAGGTCCTCCGCGGCCTCGAAGACGGCCTCGTCGACCTGCGTCCCGGACCGGACGATCAGCGCGTTGGCGTCGGCGACCGCGTCGAGCAGGTCGTCGCCTTCAGCTTCGTAGTTGGTCTCCACGTCATAGCCCGCTTCGCGGAGCCGGTCGAGCCCGGCGTCCGCGATGGGATCCGTCACGAGTACCTTCATACTCACACGGACCGGCGGCTCGCTGTTAATCCTTTCCTCCTCGCGCCGTTTTGCCACCCAATTCGATCCGTAATCGTGTATTTCTGTGGGGTTGTGGGTGGTGGTGTATCCGCATCCGTGGTTATCGGTCCGGATTTGGTCGTCGCTGGTCAGCTACTCGGTGCAGTCCGAACGCTCCGATCGCTTAACGGTAGTTCTTATAAATCGAGTCGGCTGTCGCTTGCGAGACCGTATAGCTCGTCCTGCGAGTCCCGGTCGGTGAGTGCTCGGGCTTATAAACAAAGTCGGTTATCGTCGCGATCGACGCCACTCAGCATGCCCAGAAAGCCCCAGCCGCTGAGCAGTAGCGCTTATAAACAAGTTCGGCCGTCGCCGCGAGCGCCACCACTCGGCACACCCAGAAAGCCCCAGCCGCGGAGGCGGTCGCGCTGCTCGCTGCGCTCCTCACGGCTCACTCGCTTCGCTCGTTCGCCGTTGCGGTGCTGGCTTCGCAGGGCATCCCGCTCAGCGGCTGCCCCTTTCAGTCCCGCCCGGGAGTGGTGGCCGGACGTCGCTCGCGGCGGCTCTTCGGCGGTCGTCGCTCGCCGGCTGTCGAGCGTGCGGTGCTGAGCGGCCGGCGCGCGCGAGCAACGCGTGCGAGGGAGGCCGGTGGCGCGCCGCGGCGGTGCGGTCCCGGCGCCGGCCGAGGCTGGGGAGGGTCGAGGCTTGCGGTAGCGGCGTGGTTGTGGTGCTGTCGCGGTTGCGGGGCGGTTCGGTTCTGGTGGACTGAAAGGGCGAGTGCCGGTCGCGGTGTAACGGAGTCGCTGAGCCGACCCCTATCTGAACCGGGCGGTGCTGAGAGGTTCAGATATGTCGCTCAGCGACCGCGAGCGGCCGAGGGCTTTCGAGGTGTCTGCGGTGCTGTCAAGTGTGGCAGCGTCTGCACCTGGTCATCCGATTTATAAGCGCTTGCAGTCGAGGGCATCCCAGCTGTTCTGTTCGTGAGCGACGGTGTCCGCACCAGCACCCGATTTATAAGTCGACCCTCCACGTCCCGCAAACAGCCCGCGATTGCCCAAAGCGTCAAGCGTCGCTCGCGTGCAACACGACCCAATGCAACCAAAACGACACGGAATCACCGCGAGACTGCTCGCCACACCTTCGCAGTTTACAAGGGGGCTGACGGAGAACGAGTGCCCATGAACGTAGCTGACGCGATGACGCCCCGCGAGGATCTCGTGGTCGTCGAGATTCCGGGGACCCGCGACGACGCGCTCGAGTACATCCAGGACCAGCGGTTCTCCTCCGTTCCGGTCGTCAAGCAGACGGACGAGGGCGAGGTGTACCGCGGGCTCGTCTCCCGCGACGACCTCATCGAGCAGCCGGACCAGGACCAGCTCGCGATCCTGATGCGGGAGGTCCCGACCATCGCGGCCGACACCGACATCCGCGAGGCCGCCGCGCGGATGGTCGCGGAGAACGCCCGCCGGCTCCCGGTCCTCGACGGCGACGCGCTCGAGGGCATCCTCACCGTCACCGACGTGATCCGGGCAATCGCCCGCGGCAACGTCGACGGGGAGACGGCGGTGGGCAAGCTCGCGACGCGCGACGTCAACGCGACGTACGTCGACACGCCGCTGCCGGTCGCCGAGCGCGAGATCGCCCTCGCGAACGTCCCGTACTCGGTCGTCCTCGACGAGGACGCCGAGATGGCGGGCGTGCTGACGGAGGTCGACGTCCTCGACGTCGCCCGCGTCGTCGAAGGCGAGGAGGGGACCGGCGACAGCTTCGCCGGGCAGGACGACGAGTGGGCCTGGGAGGGGATCAAGGGCACGGGGAACCGCTACCTCCCGACCCGGAACGTCGAGATCCCGGCCGGTCCCGTCGGCGAGTTCATGACCGCGGACGTGGTCACGGTCGCCGGGACGCGGACCGCGAAGGAGGTCGCCCAGGAGATGATCAGCCACGACGTCGAGCAGATCCCCCTCATCACCGGCGGCGACCTCGCGGGCATCGTGCGCGACGTGGACCTGTTGGAGGGTATCTGATCGATGGCGAGCGAGGAGGTCATCGAACTCGCGAAGCGGCGCGGGTTCTACTTCGGCTCGAACGGCGCCTACGGCGGCACGGCCGGCTTCTACACCTTCGGCCCGCAGGGCTCCGCGCTCAAGCGCAACGTCGAGGACGCCTGGCGCGACCGGTTCACTGTCCGCGAGGGCAACCAGGAGATCCAGGCCCCGGCCGTGATGCCGGAGCCGGTCTTCGAGGCCTCCGGCCACCTCGACACCTTCGCCGACATGCTCGTCGAGTGCGGCGAGTGCGGCGAGTCCCACCGCGCGGACCACCTCGTCGAGGACGCCAGCTCCATCGAGGACGCGGAGGCGCTCCCGATCAGCGAGGTCGAGATGCTGATCCGCGACCACGACATCGTCTGCCCGGCCTGCGGCTCGCCGCTCGCGGGCGAGGACGTCGAGGAGTTCAACCTGATGTTCAAGACGAACATCGGTCCGGGCAGCGGCCAGACGGGGTACCTGCGCCCGGAGACGGCCCAGGGCATCTTCGTCGAGTTCCCGCGGCTGAAGGAGTACGCCCGCGGGCAGCTCCCCTTCGGCGTCACCCAGATCGGCCCGGCCTACCGCAACGAGATCGCGCCGCGCGGCGGCCTCCGTCGCCTCCGCGAGTTCACGCAGGCGGAGCTCGAACAGTTCATCGACCCCGAGGAGGACGAGCCGGACCTCGCGGCCGTCGAAGACGTCGAGGTCCTGCTGTACCCCGCGGAAGAGCAGGAGGCCGAGAACGGTAGCTACGTCGAGACGACCATCGGCGAGGCCGTCGAGGAGGGGATCGTCGGCTCCGCGTGGATCGGCTACTACCTCGGGCTCGCCCAGGAATGGTACGAGCGCATCGGCGTCGACGTGGACCGCTTCCGCTTCCGCCAGCACCTTCCGGGCGAGCTCGCCCACTACTCCGCGGACTGTTGGGACGCGGAGAGCGAGGTCAGCGGCGATAATCCGGATACCGCAACTCCGGGCGAGGGCGACTGGATCGAGATTGCCGGCTTCTCGTACCGCAGCGACTACGACCTGAGCAAGCACGCGGAGTACAGCGACGACCGCTTCACCGTCTTCAAGGAGTACGACGAGCCGAAGACGGTCGAGCGCGCCACCGTCGACCCCGACATGGCCACCCTCGGTCCGAAGTTCGGCGGCGACGCCGCGGCCGTCGCGGACGCGCTCGAGACGCTCGCCGAGCGCGACCCGGACGCCTTCGAGGCCGACGCCGTCAGCGTCGAGGTTGACGGCGAGACGGTCACCGTCGACACCGACGTCGCCAACTTCAGCGTCGAGGAAGTGACCGAGAACGGCGAGCACATCACGCCCCACGTCGTCGAGCCCTCCTTCGGCGTCGGGCGGACGGTCCAGACGCTGCTCGCGCACGGCTACACGGAGGACGTGGTCTCCGGAGAGGCGCGCACGTACCTCGACCTCGACCCCGAAGTCGCGCCGACGGACGCTGCCGTCTTCCCGCTCGTAACGAACGACGACGACCTCGTCGCGCTCGCTGAGGACATCGCCGACGACCTCCGGAGCCGCGGCCTGACGGTCGCGTACGACGACTCCGGCTCCATCGGCCGGCGCTACCGGCGCCAGGACGAGGTCGGCACGCCGTTCTGCCTCACAGTCGACAAGACCGGTCTCGAGGGTGACGGTCCGGACACGGTCACCGTCCGCGAGCGCGACTCGGCCGCGCAGGTGCGCGTCCCGGTCGACGAGCTCGCCGACGAGCTGACAGCGCTGCTCGCGGGCGGCGACTTCGCCGCGTTCGCCGACCAGTACGAGACCGTCGAGACTGATCTGGAGACGCAGTAGCCCGTGGCCAGCTCCGACGGGCGGACAGAATCCGGGCAGGTCGACACCGAACCGTGGCAGGAGCGCATCGAGCTGAAGCGCCGGCTCGTCCACGCCGGCGGGACCGTCTTTCCCGTCCCGTACCTGCTCGGCTGGGTCTCCTGGACCGAGACAGTCGTCTTCCTCGTCGGCTTCGCCCTCGTCGTCGGGGCAATGGAGTTCCTCCGGCTCGGCGTCGGCGTCGAGCACCCGCTCTTCGAGGCCCTGACGCGCCCGTACGAGGAGCACAGCGTCGGCGGCTACGTGCTGTACATGATCAGCATCGCGGGCGTCGCCGCGATCTTCGCCCCCAGCGTCGCGATCCCGGCGATCCTCATGCTGACGCTGGCGGACCCGATAAGCGGAGCGCTCGGCCGCAACGACGCCGACGAGCCGAAGCGGCCGACCGTCTGGGTCGTGACGTTCCTTGTCTGCGTCGCCATCGCGCTCCCGTTCACCGTACCGGCTGCGGGCTCACAGGTGGGCGTCGGCGTCGCGGCCGCCGTCGTCGGCGCCGCCGGCGCCACCGTCGCCGACGGGCTTCCGCCGCTGATCCGCGGGGTCCCGGTCGACGACAACATCACCATTCCGCCCGCTGCGGCCGTGGGGATCGGACTGGTGTTGCAGGCGCTTTGAGGTCGGCAGCGCCGTGGCGGACCGGCCGTCGTCGACGCCGGAAGTAGCCGCCCGTGGCCTGGGGCCGCTCGCAGGCGGCCGTCACCCGTGACCTGCCGGAATATATACGTCGGGACTGGCAACGCCCACCATGGACGTCACCGAAAGCGACCTCCCCGGCGTCGGCAAGAAACATCAGATCCCGATGGGGGACGGGACGTATCTCGTCATCATTACGCACAACACCGGCAAGCGCGAGGTGTACACGAAAGTGGGCGAGGACGCGGACTCGGAGCGGCTCCTCGAGCTGACCGACCGACAGGCGCGCATGGTCGGGACGATCCTCGAAGGGGCGTACTTCCAGCCCGTCGAGTCCGAGCAGGTGGAGACACTGCTCTCGGACGACACGCTGCTGGAGTGGTACGCCGTCGACGCGGAGTCGCCGCTGGCCGGACAGTCGCTCGAGGAGGCACACGTCGGGCGACGGACCGGTGTAACCGTCGTCGCCATCCAGCGGGACGGAGACGTCATCTCCGGGCCCAGTCCGTCGGAGACGATCGAGGCGGGCGACACCCTCGTCGTCATCGGCGACCGCGAGAGCTGCGAGGAGTTCGAAGCGCTGCTGGCGGGGAACGCGTAGATGGACGTCGGTCGCAACCCGGGGGTGAGAAGCGGTGGCTGACCTGCTCGAGGTCGGCGTCCTGTTCGGCGCACTCGCCCTCGTGGGTGCGGGCGCCGCACGGCTCGACAAGTCCGTGATCCCCTTCTACATCCTCGTCGGGATGGCCCTCTCCGGGTCGGTCGCGGGCCGCCTCCTCGAGGGAGCGCCGCCCGCCGTCGGCGACTGGGGGAGTGCGTTCATCGTCGAGCCGACGGAGTTCGTCGACGTCGGCGCGGAGCTGGGGATCGTCTTCCTCCTGTTCTTCCTCGGGCTCGAGTTCAACCTCGACCGGCTGATCGAGGACCGCGACCGGATCACCCGGGCGGGCGTCGTCGACCTCGTCCTCAACTTCGGCGTCGGGCTGCTGCTCGGCTGGGCCCTGTTCCGCGAGCCGCTGGCCGCGCTGCTCGTCGCGGGCATCGTCTACATCTCGTCGTCGGCGATCATCACGAAGTCGCTGATCGACCTCGGCTGGATCGCGAACGACGAGGCGAACCCGATGCTCGGCACGTTAGTGTTCGAGGACCTGTTCATCGCCGTCTACCTCGCCGTCGCGGTCGCGCTCCTCGGCGGGAGCGGCGACGTCGCGGGTGCCGCGAGCTCCGTCGCCGTCGCCCTCGGCTTCATCGCCGTCCTCCTGCTGGCGGTCCACTACGGTACCCCGGTCCTCGAGCGCGCGCTCCGGACGACGACCAACGAGTTCCTCGTGTTGCGTGCGGTGGGGATCACCGTCTTCGTCGCCGGCGTCGCGCTCGCGCTCGGCGTCAGTGAGGCGGTCGCGGCGTTCTTCGTCGGGATGGGCTTCTCCGCGACCTCGAAGGTCCACGAGCTGGAGAACCTGCTGGAACCGGTCCGCGACGTGTTTGCCGGCGTGTTCTTCTTCTGGATCGGGCTGGAGACGGACCCGGCGACGTTCGGCGGCGTCGCGCTGTTCGTCCTCGTCGCCGCGGCCCTGACGACGCCGACGAAGCTCGTCTCGGGCTACCTCGGCGGGCGGACGTACGGCCTCTCCCCGCGTCGGTCGGCCCGCGTCGGGCTCGGGATGGTCACCCGCGGCGAGTTCTCGCTGATCATCGCCACGGTCGCGCTGACGGCCCGGGGCGGCCGGCTCGGAGCCGGCGTCGCCGACGACATCTACGCCTTCGCGGTCGGCTACGTGCTGGTGATGAGTATCGTCGGAACCCTGCTGATGGAGTACTCCGCGCCGTTCGAGCGGTTCGCGACGGACCGCTTCGGGACGGAGTAGTCGACTGGCGCGGCGGCTACTCGCCCCTCCACCTTCCCACTCTCCCGGTCCCTACAGCCGCTCGCCACAGTTGGGGCAGAACTGTGCCCCGCCGAAAATCGCGTGTGCGTACTTGACGGTGAACGCCCGGTCGCAGCCGGGGCAAGTGCGCTGGTTCGGCTCCCGGATCCAGATGGCGGGTGCGCCGGCGGGCTGTGTCCGGCGAACCTCCTCGCGCTCCTCGAGCCGTTCGAGGAACTGCCGCGCCTTGCGCTTCTGGACGTCGAGGTCGCGAGCGAACTCCTCGTCGGTGTACGGTTCGAAGGGTTCCATCCGCTCCAGCAGCTCCTCGGGGCTGTCGACCGACTCGGGGGGTCCGTCCTCGTGGCTCATCAGCGTGGATCGGCACGCGGCAGCGACTTAACTCCGGGTGGTCGCCTCGGTAGCGGTCGTGGCTCTTCGGTGCGGTCGACGGCGTCCCGTGGCGGAGTGTTCGGGTAAAAGGGCGGCTTCAGTAATCGGGCGCCTCGTCCTCGACCTGGCGCTTCAGGGAGTCACGGCGGGACTTCGCGTCGCGCCCGGTCGCCTCGAGGAGGAACTCGTTTTTCACGTCGACGGCCTCGGCGGCGGCGTCGGCGTTGCCCTCGGCGATGACGTCCTCCGCGTCGCGCTCCTCGAAGTGGATCGCGAGCTTGTCCTTCTTGCTGCCGTACTCGGCCGCGCCCGCGACGACCTTCTCGAAGACCGGGTTGTCGGGGTCCTCGACGACGTACAGCTCGTGCCCGTTGACCTCCTCGGTGCCGGTCACCTCACCGAAGTAGTCCTCGATCTCGCCTTTCAGGTCGGGCATTCGGTCGTCTAAGTGCTCACCACGCCGCATCTTGTACTCCTTCATGGAACAGTGATTCAGCGGCGGACGGTAAACCAGTTTCGTCACTTCCCCCGCTACGATGCATGTGGGCGCTTCACACGCAACCGGAAAATCAGGGCATCACGCTCGCGACGCGGGCGGGGAGGGAACGGGGCCGCTGTCGTTGCTCCCCTACTCCGCCGGGCGTTCGGCGACGTAGCCGCGCTTGCACTCCGGGCAGATGTCGCCGGCGCGCATCGAGCTGTCGCCCGCGATCTCCGCCAGCCCGCACTCGGGGCAGTAGTACTCGGAGAGCTCGTCGGCCGTGGTCCCCCCGAGGTCGCCCCGCCGGGCGGAGGTGGCGTCGCCGGCCGCGTTCGAGGCGTTCGTGCCCGAGCTCGCCGGCCCCTCGACGGCGGCCGATTCCTCCGCGGTCGCGATGAAGCCGCCTTCGGCCTCCTCCGGCGTTTCGATGAACTCGGCGTCCTCGTCGACGTCGTCCGTCTCCGCGGCCTCGGGCTTGAGCCCGCCGCCGAAGGAGACGTCGGCGTCCGTGTCGTCGTCGACGGTCGCGTCGAACCCTTCGTCCTCGCCGCGCTGCTCCGGCCACGGCGAGTGCTCGCCGCTGCCGGGCTGGTCCGCCTCGACGTCGGGCCACTCGCCCGGGTCGCGGTCGGCCGGCTCCTCGGGCTCCTCGTCGAGGATCACGCCGTCGTCCGCGTCGGGGTCCGTCTCGGGGGCCGCCTCCGAGCCGCCGGGCACCTCGTCGGCGACGGTCTCGGGGTCCGCGGTGTCGTCGACGCCCGTCTCCGCGGTCGTCGTTTCGTCGATGATCTCGGCCTCGTCCTCGCCATCGGTGGGCGCTCGACCCTCCTTCTGGCCGGAACCGGCGGCGGGTGACGGCTCCGTCGGGTCGCCGCCCTCGGCCGCTTCGCTCAGGTCGACGGTCGGCTCCGGCTCGCTCGGCGCGCCGTCGGCCGGGCCGTCGTCGATGATCTCGGCGCCCGCGCCCTCCGCCGGCGGGTCGCTCGCGTCGAGGTCGTCGCTCGGGTCGACAGTGACGCCCGCGTCGGCGGTCGCGTCGCCCTCGGCGTCCTCGACGAACGCCTCCCCTCTCGGTTCCGCGGCGTCCGCGGTGCCGGGAGCCGAACCGGGGCCCGTCTCGGCGTCCGGGCCCGGATCGGTCCGCTCCGCTCCGGTCCGCCCTGCCTCGGCTTCCTCCTCGGCTACCGCGGCCTCGTCGGTGAGCTGATCGAGCGACGTGATCTCCTTGTTCTCGCTGACGACCTGCTGGTCGCCGCAGCGCGTGCATTCCTTCACTTCCCTGACGGTGATCACGACCTCGTTTCCGTCCTCCTCGCGGTCGCGCTCCACTTCGGGTTCCCCGAAGTTGTGCCCGAGTAGACACCTGAGTCCCATTGGCCCCAACTGCGAGGTCCGGACGTAAAAACGTCCCCGTCAGCGTCTGACGGTCGGCACACGACCGCGGCGGCGCTCGGACCGGGACGCACACCTCCACATCCCGCGCTTATAAGCGCCGGGCGGCCCGACTCCTCGACAATGCCAACCGACGCCCAGCAGGCCTGCTTCGAGGCCGGGATCAAGTTCGGCTCGCTGTACCACCAGTTCGCGGGCACGCCGGTCAGCCCGGCGAGCACGCGGAGTCTGGAGGTCGCCATCGCGGAGTCGATCGAGAACCAGCCGTACTGCGAGGACGTCGACGTCGCCATCCACGACGACCGCGTCGCCGACGCGATCGACCACGAGAACGGCTACACGGAGTTGACGGGCTCGCTGATGACCGTCGAGATGCGGATCGCGTACGAGGGCGTCGTCGCCCGCACGCGCATGGAGATGGAGGACGGCTACCCCCTGATGAAGCTCGTCGAGGTCGTCGAGTAGTTCTTGGTGGTCGGTTCGGGTTTTGGGTATGCCGTAGGTGGTTACGTAGGCGCTCGGTGCGCCTCGACATTCTCGGCCATCGACTGATCGCGCTTATAAACTGAGTTGGCTGTCGTCGCCGGCGTCACCAGTCGGCATACGCGGAATCCCCAGACCGCCGACCGGTCGCGTTTATAAATAACTTCGGCTAACGTCGGTAGCTACACCACTCAGCGTGCCCAGAAAGCCCCAGCCGCTGAGCGGTCGCGCTGCTCGCTGCGCGCCTCACCCGGCTCGCTCCCTTCGGTCGCTCGCCGGGTTGCGGTGCTTACTTCGCAGAGCGTTCCGCTCAGCGGCTGCCCCTTTCAGTCCCGCCCCGGAGTGGTGGCCAGGGCGTCGCTCGCGGCGGTTCTTCGGCGGTCGTCGTTCGCCGGCTGTTCGGCGTGCGGCGCGGTGCGGCCGGCGCGCGCGAGCAACGCGTGCGAGGGAGGCCGGTGGCGCGCCGATGCTGTGCGGGCCGGCGCGCCCCGGCCGAGGTTGGGGAGGACTGAGGTATTGCGGTTGCGTGCGGTCGCGGTGCGGTTGCGGAAGGGTGCTGTCCTGGTGGACTGAAAGGGCGCGGCCGGTCGCGCCGCAGGGGAGTCGCTCCGTCGACCCCTATCCGCGCGGGTGGTGCGGAGAGCGCGGATATGTCGCGGAGCGACCGCGAGCGGCCGAGGGCTTTCTAGGTGTTTGCGGTGCTGTCGAGAGCAAGCCCGTATCACCCATTCAAAGCACCGCATAGCGAGCGCCCGAGGGATTTCATGCTGTTCTTGGTGAGTGTAGCAGTGTCTGCACCTGCGCATCCAGTTTACAAGCGCGGGCGCTCAGCGGCTGACCAAGTCGACAACGTGAACTGGCCCAACAAGTCCGAGTCACGCGACGCCCGATCAAACACGTCGATAACGGCGACGCCGAGTTTCTCGCAGTCATCGACCCGATCCGAGTGAAACTGAACGCCCGGACCGAACCGAACCGGCCGCTTCCGCCATCGAGCGGCGGGGTTCCACTTCCGCTTTCGGGCGCGGGTTTAAACCGTATCGGGCTGAATTCCCTCCCATGAGTCAAGCCACCTTCGACGACGACGACCTGTTCGGCGAGGCCGCCGACGAGATGCGCGAGGAGGTCGAGGAGCATCTCGACGCCGCGCGCGCCCAGCTCCCCGAGCCCGACGAGGTCTGGGAGACGGACGCCGACAACGTGCTCGGCGTGCTCAACGGGCTGAAGTCCGCGCTCGACGTGGGCGACGCTGCCGAGGAGCTACGGCAGGCGAAGAAGTCCTACGTCGTCGGCGAGCGCGCGGACGCCTTCGACGGGGACGACGACCTCGGCGCCGAGATCGACGAGGTCGCCGCGCTCGTCGAGGACCTGGAAGACGCGGCCGAGAACGTGGGAGACCTCACGGGAACCGTCCCGCAGATCCGCGGCGCATTACAGGAGGTCGAGGCCACGGCAGACGGCGGTAGGGACGCCCCCGACGACGCCGAGAACGACGCCGAGGACGACGCCGACGAGGAGTAGCTACTCGTTAGTCCCTCTCGGCGTCGGCACCGCGAACCGCCCCGACGTCCCGCGCGACGACGGCGTCGGCCAGCTCCACGAGCGCGTCCGTCGCCAGTGACAGCAGGCGCTCGCCGCGGCCCGCGTCGCCCTCGCTGGGGTCGCCGACGACCCCGTTCTCGGAGAACTCGTCGCTGTCGTGCGCGAGGTTGACGCCCGCGACCCAGTCGCCCCAGCGGTCGGCGGCGCCCTCGCTCGCAGCCTCGATGCGCCCCTCGCGAACGAGGTCCGGGTGCGTCGCGCGCAACAGCGCCGTCTCCAGCGGGCCGGCGTGGCCCATGTCGCTCGCGTGGTCGCCGACCGCGTTGAACCACGTGAACGCGACGCCGTAGGCGTCGTGGGCCTCGTCCCGCGAGAAGCGGCGGGCGACCTCGTCGAGCGCGTCGACGTTACCGCCGTGGCCGTTGACGAAGACGACGCGGTCGACGCCGTGGTGCGCGAGCGACTCCGCCGTCTCGCGGACGTACGCGCGGAACGTGTCCGGGCTCACCCAGAGGGTGCCGTCGAACGCTCGATGCTCCTCCGCGATGCCGACCGAGACCGGCGGAGTGACGAGGACCTCGCCGCGATCGGGGACGGCGTTCCCGTCCTCGTCCCGGTCGCCATCAGCGTCCCGGTCGCTATCGCGGTCGGCGTACGCCTCGGCGCCCGCGTTAGCGACGGTTTCGGCGTTAAGTGCGTCCGTGCCCAGCGGCGCGTGGGGACCGTGCTGTTCGACGCTGCCGACGGGCAGGAACGCGACGTCGACGTCGGCGTCGCGCACGTCGGTCCACGTGGCGTCGGAGAGTTGCATGCGGTAGGCTGTGGCGGCCGGCTCCGTATACGCACCGGTTGGGGGCGGCGGTCGAGGTCGGTGGCCGGCTTTAAATGGAGTTCCGCGGTCAGTCGTCGTCGGCGTCGACGTCCACGTCGACCTCCGAGGTGCGCTTCGCCGCGCGCTGGATGAACTCCTCGGGCAGCTCGTCGATCTCGCCGGCCTGGACGCCCCAGAGGTGCGCGTAGAGGCCGTCGTTGCCGATGAGCTCCTCGTGGGTACCACGCTCGACGATCTCGCCGTCCTCTAAGACGAGGATCGTGTCCGCGTCCTTGATCGTCGAGAGCCGGTGGGCGATGGCGAAGGTCGTCCGGTCGGCGGTGAGCTTGTCCAGCGAGCGCTGGATCAGCATCTCCGTCTCCGTGTCGACGTCGGAGGTCGCTTCGTCGAGGATGAGGATGTCCGGGTCCTTCAGGACCGCGCGGGCGATGGTGATGCGCTGGCGCTGGCCCCCGGAGAGCTTCACGCCGCGCTCGCCGATCTCCGTGTCGTAGCCCTCGGGGAGATTCTGGATGAACTCGTGGGCCTCCGCGGCCTTGGCGGCCTCGACGACGGAGTCGTGGTCCGCCTTGAACGTCCCGTAGGTGATGTTCTCGCGGACGGTGCCGTAGAACAGGTACGAGGACTGCCCGACGTAGCCGATGGAGCGCCGGAGCGACGGGAGCGTCACCTCGCGGACGTCCTGGCCGTCGATACGGATAGCGCCCTCGTCGACGTCGTACATCCGGAGCAGGAGCTTGAGCACCGTCGACTTGCCGGCGCCGGTCGGGCCGACGAGCGCGAGCGTGTCGCCGCCGGGCACCTCGAAGTCGATGTCGGTGACGATGTCCTCCTCGTCGTAGCCGAAGGTGACGCCGTCGTACTCGACGTCGCCCTCCTGCACGACGAGCGGCTGCGCGTTCGGGTCCTGCTTCAGCCGCGAGGGCTCGTCCATCAGCCCGAAGATGCGCGCGGAGGAGGCCCGGGCGCGCTGGTACATGTTGATGATCTGCCCGAACTGCGCCATGGGCCAGATAAAGCGCTGCGTGTAGAGGATGAAGACGACGAACATCCCGACCGAGAGCTCGCCCGAGAACGGCCCGGGCGGGCCCTGGAACACCCACAGCCCGCCGACGATGAAGGTGAGCACGAAGCCGACGCCCGCGAGCGCGCGGAGGCCCGGGAAGAACTTGATGCGCGTCTCGATAGCATCCCAGTTGGCGTCGAAGTAGTCAAACGAGACGTCGTCGACGCGCTCGGACTCGTAGTCCTCGGTGTTGGCGGACTTGATCACCTGGATGCCGCCGAGGTTGTTCTCCAGCCGCGAGTTCATCTTCCCGACCGTCGAGCGCACCTCGGCGTACTTCGGCTGGATGATCCGGATGAACATGTAGGTGAACCCGGCGATGACCGGGACGGGCAGCAGCGCGACGAGGGCGAGCTGCCAGTTGATCCAGAAGAGGATGACGCCGATGCCGACGACCATCACCGACAGCCGGAACGTCGAGTTCATGCCGTCGTTGAGGAACCGCTCAAGCCGGTTCACGTCGTTCGAGAGGATGGACATCATCTCGCCGGTCTGCTTGTCGGCGAAGAAGTCCATGTTCAACCGCTGCATCTCGTCGTACGTGTCCGTCCGGACGTCGTGCTGGATGTTCTGCGCGAACGCGTTGAACCCCCAGTTGCGGACCCAGTGGAACCCCGCACCGAGCCCGAACGCGGCGGCGATGACGGCGATCGTGAACCAGAACTGCTCGACCTGCGCGGTCGGGAGCCACGAGTCGGGGAGGAGCACGAGCGGGATCTGCTCGCTGAACGCGGGGACCTCGCCCGCCTGTCGCTGCGCCTCGGAGACGAAGATGGCGTCGACGGCGATCCCGAGCATCAGCGGCGGGAGGAGGTCGAGCACGCGGGCGAAGACGCTGGCGAGAATACCGACGACCACCTGGAACTTGTACTTCCAGCCGTACTCGAGGAACAGCCGTTTCATCGGGTTCTCGATCTTGTCCCGTTGTTCCTCGAAGGGGTCGTCTTCTTCCCAGTCGGGGGCACTCATTACGCCACGGTTTCACGTACCGTTCAAAGAAGGTTTCCGTCGAATCGACACACAGCGGCACGCCTTGCCGGCAAATTCTCAGATTTCGGTCCGCTCGAGTTCAGGATCGACGCCGGCCGTCTCGAGATCTCGTCGTACTCGCTTCCGAAGGGGGGTCGGCACGCTCGCGCGCGCCACCGGCGCCGCGGTCGCGCCGTCCTCGGGCACGCGCCAGTACAGGACGTGTTCCGTCCGGGCGTAGTACTCGATGGCGAACCGCCGCTCGGCGCCCTCGTAGTGCACGCGCGCCGCCCGCCCCTCGGCGTGCCAGCCCTCCTGTTTGGTCAGCTCGGCTATCTCGTCGTCCATGGGTTTTGGTTGGTTGCCGTGGTAATGAGCTATGGGTCTGCTGATTATTTTTAAGCGATACTTCGGTTCTTGGAGGAGTTGTACTTGGTAGGGAAGTACCCGATCATACTCTCTTATAAACAGGCTGCGCAGGTGCAGACGTTGCTGCACTTGACAGCACCGCAAACACCCAGAAAGCCCTCGGCCGCTCTTTATAATCACGTTTAAACAGATGATACGGTCTTGCTCTCGACAGCACCGCAAACACCCAGAAAGCCCTCGGCCGCTCTTTATAATCACGTTTAAACAGATGATACGGTCTTGCTCTCGACAGCACCGCAAACACCCAGAAAGCCCTCGGCCGCTCTTTATAATCACGTTTAAACAGATGATACGGTCTTGCTCTCGACAGCACCGCAAACGTCCAGAAAGCCCTCGGCCGCTCGCGGTCGCTGAGCAGGATATCTGCGCCTCTCCGCACCGCCCGGCGCAGATAGAGCCTGCCTCAGCGACTCCCCTTCGGCGCGACCGGCCGTCGCCCTTTCAGTCCGCCAGGACAGCACCGCACAGCAACCGCAAGCCTCGGCCCTCCCCAGCCTCGGCCGGGGCGCGCCGGCCCCGCACCGCACCGCGCGGCGCGCCACCGGCCTCCCTCGCACGCGTTGGTCGCGCGCGCCGACCGCCCAGCCCCGCATGCCGGACAGCCGGCGTACATCGCGGGCGTGCCAACCGCCGCGCGCGACGCTCGGCCACCACTCCGGGGCGGGACTGAAAGGGGCAGCCGCTGAGCGGGACGCCCTGCGACGTAAGCACCGCAACGGCGAACGAGCGAAGCGAGTGAGCCGTGAGGAGCGCAGCGAGCAGCGCGACCGCTCAGCGGCTGGGGCTTTCTGGGCATGCTGAGTGGTGTCGCTAGCAGCGACAGCCGAATTTATTTATAAAGGCGGCCGCTCAGCGGCTGGGGTGTTCCAGGCATGCTGAGTGGTGTCGCCGGCGACGATAGCCAACTCCGTTTATAAGTGCAACTGCCCAGCGGCTGACTGATTAAAAAGGTGCACTGTAATCTGCCGAGCGACGACGCCCGAATCTCACAGCTCGAATTCGACGCGGTCGCCGGGTTCGATCCCACGGTCGTCCGCGAAGCCGGCACGCACCTCCAACACGTACAGCCCGGTGCCCTCGTACTTCGTGAAGGGCCGTTCCTCGGGCTCAGCCGTGTGTATCTCCGTGATCGTCCCGTTCGGCGCGACGAAGACGATGTCGATCGCGAACGCCATGTCCCGCATCACGTAGGCGTACTCGCCGGGCTCCTCGTGGACGAAGAGCATCCCCTCGTTCGGCCCGAGCGAGTCGGTGTGCGAGAGCCCGACGTAGCGCTTGTACGCGGAGTCGGCGACGCGCGCGTCGGCGGTCGCCAGGGTCTCGTTCGTCTCGTCGTCCTCGATCGCGACGGTCGTCCGCTCGTACTCGGGGCCGACGAGGCCGGCGTCGACGGCGACGGCGCCGGCGACGAGGAGCGCGCCGACGGCGAGCGCGATGGCGACCTTGCGGTTCACGTCCCCACGTCGTCGCCTGCGGGCAAAGGGGTTGCGACGAGACAGTAACCGTTTTGAGTACCCGGCGGGTTCGTTCCAACACGGGCTTGTGGTCTAGCTGGTTATGACGCGGCCTTTACAAGGCTGAGGTCGGCGGTTCGAACCCGCCCGAGCCCACTCCTGCGGCGAACCGAACGGTGAGCCGCAGGTGTGTGCGAGGCGGGGTCGAACCCTGAAAGTCGCAGTCCGGACCCGTCCGTCGGGCTGTGTGGAGAGACGCAACGGAACGCCCGGACCGTCTTTCTCCGGTTCGAACCGCCTCGCAGACATTATTGAAAATCGTATTCTAACCCCTACTTTTAGAAATAGTGTTTCTAGAGAAGGGTCAATTCTAGTAATTCTGGCAGGAGTTCCATCGGTATACCCTACTCTTGGCTACATGTGTGCTACAAAAGTCAGATGTTTCATCCCCTCCAAATAGGGCTCGAATTGTATTTGCATCGATCAAATAGAACGGTTAGAGATGCACACTCCATTTCATAGGTCGAAGCGTAATGAATAGATTTTCTCATCAATGATAGTATATAGTGATTCCCCATCGAGTATTCTGTATAGATCGTCAGAAGTCAGTACTACAATATCACACTCAGAAGTGTCAACATACCTTTGTGCATCTTCTCCGGAGTCCTGTCCTGAAATACCATTCCACGCTATAAGAATTCCGAGACTATTTTCTGTTTTATTAATTTTCTTCTCGAAATGACCCACCTCTTTAGAAGAAACACTACTTCCGACGTTTTTGCACTCAATCAAAACAAACCGAGATTGGTAATCAAAAAGATTCGGGCTTTCTCCGCCAATATACTCTAATACCAAATCTATTTCACCACTTTTTGTTCTGAGATTCCGATCTCGGACCGATACTAAGTTAAGACCTTCAAACAAATAACCCGTAACTTCCTCTAAAAGATTGCCTTTGCTCTGGTTTGAGTCAGCTGAATAAGCTTCGTACAGCATCCGACTGTACTCATCAATATCCAGATCGAAGAATTTCGTGTCTATCTCAGCCTGATATTCAGGTGTAACATCCGAATCCGAAAATAACCAACGAGTAAGTCTAGCTTGATTAGGATGATATCCAGCAGGGAATTTGCCGCTTCTCCCTTTTGGGTATTCTTCAGGAGGTTTTAATTCGTCATGAATATTCTTAGCATGCTCTTTAGTAATATCCGATAGAGGATAGACTTTCGGCGGATATTCGTTTCCTAAGATTGCTATTGCATTTTCTGTTAACAGTACCGTATACTCCGCTCTGGACGTAACATCACAGTTTAGGAGATATTTCGCAGCAAGCCCATCCAGCTCCGTTGGTTCTGATATCTCCTTAGGAATCATACGTTGGGTAACAACAGTAATAGCTACCTGCGGTGGGGAAGCAGGATGTTCAGCAGCAATAGCGGAGAATCTGACGAATTTTTCGTTTAATTCTTCTCTTGTATGAGGTGGGATTTCTAAGTCAATGTCAACAAATATATGATCTCGTTCATGACCGACAATATTGAGAATATCTACCGAAAGATCCTCCAATTTTCTACCGATAGATGTATCGTATGGTGGATTCCCCTGAGAAATATTCGAGAATTTTTCCTGCAGTATTTCTGCAGTATCAGCCATATCTATTATAAATTGTCGGAGATATACAAATCATGGGTATGATCTAACAGTAAGGTCGGTTAGACCCGGTATATAGCTCGTCCGGTATCTCTAATGTGTGTCTAGCGGTTATTCGCTGATCAGCGACTCTATAGAAATTAAAATAATTGATGGGAGTAAAATCGGGAAAGATACAACGGGTATATCGGGAGCCGCTGCAGTAGCGTTCGGGTCATCCGTCGGCGACCACTTCCGCCGCGCGAACATGAGGTTCTTCAGTGATGCCGCCTAATGCCGGTCGTAATGGCTCAGGCCGGGAATCAGGATCTGACGGAGCGGTTCATCCAGTTCTACCGGAACTACTACAGCGACGAGATCGGGGTGCTCGCGCAGAACTACCCCAACGAGCAGCGGTCGCTGTTCGTCGACTACGACGACCTCTACCAGTTCGACCGCGACCTCGCCGAAGACTTCCGCAGCCAGCCGGACCAGATGCGCGAGTACGCCGAGGAGGCGCTCCGGCTGTACGACCTCCCGGCCGACGTGAGCCTCGGGCAGGCCCACGTCCGCATCGAGAACCTGCCGAACAGTGTCGACATCCGCGGCATCCGCGTCCACGACAACCACATCGGGAAGCTCGTCTCCGTGCGCGGCATCGTCCGCAAGGCGACCGACGTCCGCCCGAAGATCACCGAGGCGGCCTTCGAGTGCCAGCGCTGCGGGACGATGACGTACATCCCCCAGAGCGACGGCAGCTTCCAGGAGCCCCACGAGTGCCAGGGCTGTGAGCGACAGGGCCCCTTCCGGGTCAACTTCGACCAGTCCGAGTTCGTCGACTCCCAGAAGCTCCGCGTGCAGGAGTCGCCCGAGGGCCTCCGCGGCGGCGAGACGCCGCAGGCCCTCGACGTCGACATCGTCGACGACATCACCGGCGAGGTCACCCCCGGCGACCACGTCACCGTCGTCGGCGTCCTCCACATCGAGCAGGTCCAGCAGGGCAACGAGAAGTCCTCCGTCTTCGACCTGTACATGGACGGCGTCTCCATCTCCATCGAGGACGAGCAGTTCGAGGACATGGACATCCGCCAGGAGGACGTCGAGCGCATCGTCGAGCTCTCGAACGACCCCGAGATCTACGACATGATGGTCGACTCGATCGCGCCGGCCATCTACGGCTACGAGGAGGAGAAGCTCGCGATGACCCTCCAGCTCTTCTCCGGCGTGACGAAGCACCTTCCTGACGGATCGCGGATACGTGGAGACCTCCACATGCTCCTGATAGGGGACCCTGGAACTGGCAAATCGCAGATGATATCATATGTCGAAAACATCGCCCCCCGTTCCGTCTACACCTCCGGCAAGGGCTCCTCCGCGGCCGGGCTCACCGCCGCGGCCGTCCGCGACGACTTCGGCGACGGCCAGCAGTGGACGCTCGAGGCCGGCGCGCTCGTCCTCGCCGACAAGGGGATCGCCGCGATCGACGAGCTGGACAAGATGGACGCCTCGGACCGCTCCGCGATGCACGAGGGGCTCGAGCAGCAGAAGATCTCCGTCTCGAAGGCCGGGATCAACGCGACGCTGAAGTCCCGGTGTTCGCTGCTGGGCGCCGCGAACCCGAAGTACGGCCGCTTCGACCAGTACGAGCCCATCGGCGAGCAGATCGACCTCGAGCCCGCGCTCATCTCGCGATTCGACCTCATCTTCACCGTCACGGACCAGCCGGACCCCGACCACGACGCGCGCCTCGCCGAGCACATCCTGAAGACGAACTACGCCGGCGAGCTGAACACCCAGCGGGAGGAGCTGGCCAACTCCGAGTTCACGCAGGCGGAAGTCGAGAACGTCACCGACGAGGTCGCGCCCGCCATCGACCAGGACCTCCTCCGGAAGTACATCGCCTACGCCAAGCGCAACTGCTACCCGACGATGACCGACGAGGCGAAGGAGGTCATCCAGGAGTTCTACGTCGACCTCCGTTCGAAGGGTGCCGATGAAGACGCCCCGGTCCCGGTCACCGCCCGGAAGCTCGAGGCCCTCGTTCGGCTCGCGGAGGCGAGCGCGCGCGTTCGCCTCTCGGACACCGTCGACCGCGAGGACGCGGAGCGCGTCACCGACATCGTCGAGTCCTGCCTCCGCGACATCGGCGTCGACCCCGAGACAGGGCAGTTCGACGCCGACGTCGTCGAGACGGGCACCTCGAAGAGCCAGCGCGACCGCATCAAGGACATCAAGCAGCTGATCGGCGAGATCGAGGAGGAGTACGAGGAGGGCGCGCCGGTCGAGGAGGTCCTCGACCGCGCCGACGAGATCGGTATGGACGCCTCGAAGGCCGAGGAGGAGATCGAGAACCTCCGCCGGAAGGGCGAAGTGTACGAACCCCAGCAGAACCACCTTCGTACGACCTGATGGACCGCATCTCCGCCATCCGCAACATCGAGGACGCGATCCGCGAGTTCGAGGACGGCCAGGCCGACCTCGCGGAGACGGAACGACAGGTGGCTGCCGTCCTCCGGACCTACGCGACCGAGTTCGACGGCGAGGACGACGTTTTCCGCGCCGTCGGCGATGGTCCGTTCGACGGCACCGTCGTCGTCGCGCCCTCCGAACCCGCCGCACGCGAGCGGATCGCCGAGCGGGCCGACGCGGCAGCGGACGGAACGTCGGAGGCGACGTTCGAAATCGAACGACTCTGACTCTCACTCTCACCGTACCGTCGCGCACGGGATTCGTGCCATGATCCACAGCTAGTTTCCCATTCCAACAGGTTTAATTTTCATACCGAAGCAGTGGAACCTATGTTGCTGGTCGTGACCTACTCCACGGCGGCGCGGACGGCGCTCCGGAACGCCTGTCGGGGGCACGAGGACGACGTCGTCCGCCGGTTCGGGCGCGCCGCGCTGCTCGAGGAGACGGGGTATGGCGCCTTTCTCGCGCTCCGCCTCCGGGCGACGCACGGCGGCGACGTGCAGATCGAGCGGACGGCCCCCTTCAACCCGTTCGAGGCGATCGACGCCGACGTTCGCGAGGCGGCCGAGGCGTACGCCGACCGAGACGTGGCAGCGACGCCGTACGCGAAGTACGCCGCCGGGACCGACCATCCGAACCCGGACGCGCTCCGGTCCCGCGAGCTATGAGGCTCCGGATCGGCGGGTGGGCGGCCGAGGGTCCATCCATCGACCTCCGCCAACTGGTTGCTGACGACCACCGAGCGGACGACCGCGAATCCGCAACGCCCGGCCCCTTCAATGACCACCCCGGTACCGCCGCGTCGACCTCGACCGTCTCGGCACCGACGACGCCATCGCTCGGGACGATACGGCCGTCCGCGCTGGCGGCCCGGATCGCCAGTGCGGTCGAGGCTCCCGACGAGGTACCATTGCGAACCGACCGCCCTGCGGCGGGGCCGTCGGTCGCGGTCGACTGCGACCAGCCGCCCTCGAGCCACGAGCCGCTTCGGCGACATCCGGTCGACGGGCCGCTCCGGTCGGTGCTTGCCGCCGCGGCGCGATCCCGGGGTCTCTCCGCAAGCGTCGCCGACGCGATCGCCGACCGTCGGGAGGCCCTCCGCGAGCAGGAGGTCCCCGAGGTGGACCTCGACGCGGCTCGAAAGCGCCTCGCGGCGGCCACCGGCGAGGAGGAGCGCCTGCGGGAGCGGGTGGCGGCGCTCCGTGGGGAGCTGCGGGCCCATCGCGACCTCGACGCCGACGTGGAAGCGGTTCGAGAGCAGCTGCAGGCGGCGACCACGGAGCTCTCGGCCGCCGAAACGGAGCGGATCGCGGCCGAGCAGGCGCTCGACCGCGCCGTCGACCGCGCTCGCGAGGCGCGGGACGCGCGCGAACGCCGGCTCGAGCTGGAGGACGAGGTGGCGAACCTGGAGCGCGAGGCCCGCCGCGAGCTCGCCGCCGAGATCCAGCCGACGGTGCGGGACGCGCTCGGCGCGATCCCCGGCGGGGACCCGGCTTCCGCGGGCGACGCTTCCGGATCACTCCCGGGAGATGATCCCGACTCGTTCGCGTGCGACGTCGCCACCGTCGCGCTCGCGGCCGTCCGCGTCGCCGCTATCGACGCGCCGGTCGTGCTGGGGCCCTCCGTCGACCGGTTCAGCACTGCAGCGGCGGCCCACGACGTCCTCGACTGTCCCGTCATCCGGGTGTGACCGGCTGCCTCCCTCGCCAGTCCGGAGGTTTACGGCCGAAACCGCGACCAAGACGGCGTATGGAGCTCTCGTGGACGACCGACCATCGAGACGGCGTGACGCTCGTCGCCTGTCGACTCCGCAACTCGGGCCGGATCGCGCGACGCGTTCGGGTGGCGAACGAACTCGACGGTCCCGTGCTCCCGCCGCGGAGCCACGGGGAACCGCTTCCCGGCTGGGACGCCGACGGCGTCACGCTCCGGATCGAGCCCGACGAAACCGTTGCTCTCGGGTACGCGGTTCCGGCTCCCGACGCGGAGCCTCCCGCAGCTATCACCTCCGACGAGCCAGCTCGGGAGGAGGTCTCGGAATCGGACGGCGCTACTGCGCGAACTTCGGATTTGACGGGGACGTCCGAACCGACTGCGACCGATGCAGTCCGCGAGCTCGGTGCGTATCGGCCGCCGCGAGCGGCCGTCGCCACCGCTGTCGAGCCTCGCGACGGCGGTGTCGACGAGGGGGTCGGCGGTTGCGACGAGGGCGGCGCCGACGACGCGACCGAGAGCGCTAACGCCGACGCGACCGAGAGCGCTGACGCCGGCGAGAACGGCGAGGACAGCGAGGATGCCGACCGACCGGATCGTGGACCGGTATCGGTACCCTCGACATGCGCGGAGGTCGACCCCGGGTCACCCGACCGGCCGACGGCGTCGCCGGCGGACCCCGCCGCGGTCGACGCGTGGCTGGACGCGGTCGAGCGGCGGATCGCACGCGCCGAACGACTCGATGGCGCGGACGTGCCGACGGCAACGGAGGCGGTCGCGGTCGCCGGCGGACTCGACGCGATCCGCGAGCTGGACGGGAAGGTCGCCGACGACGCCGACCGCCTGCGCGTCGTTGCGGACCGGGCGGCGGCGCTGGCCGACAGGGCGGCTGAGGCCGAGGTTCCGACGGAACCGCTCGGCCGGCTGGCGTGATCCTCGCCATCGCCGGCGGGAAGGGTGGGGTCGGCAAGACGACGCTCGCGTACAACGTCGCCGCGGCGCTCGACGCGGTCGTCGTCGACGCCGACCTCGGCATGGCCGACCTGCCGAAGGCGGCCGGGCCGGACCTCCACGACGTGCTCGCCGGGCGAGCGAGCACGCGGGAGTGTATTCGCGGTGGCCCCGTCGACGTCCTCCCGTGCGGCCGGTCGCTGGCCGGGGCTCGCGCGAGCGACCTCACGGAACTCGATGCCGCACTACGTCCGGCGGAGCGCGAGTTCGGAACCGTGGTCGTCGACTGCCCGGCCGGGCGGCGCGCGGACGCCGGGGTCCCCCTCGCCGTCGCCGACGCGTGCCTGCTCGTCGCCTCGCCGCGGTCGTTCGCCCTCGCCGACGCGATCCGCACCCGGGAGCTGGCACGCGAGCTGGACGCCGGGCTCGTTGCGGCCACGCTCAACCGGACTGTCGACGAACCACCTGCCGACGCCGTCGCCGACGCACTCGGCGCGCCGGTGGAAGTCGTTCCGGCGGATCCCCGGGTCGGCCGGTCGGTTGCGGCCGAGGCGCCAGTCGTCGACGCCGCCCCTGATAGCACGGCTGCGAGGGCGGTCGCGTCGCTCGCGAACCGGATGCCGAAGTAAGGAAGGCTCGGATCTGCTCCGCTCGGTGTCGTCGGTTGGAGGTCTTCCGGCGTGCAGCTTCGCTCCGTTCAGCTTAGCTTAGCTTCGCTGGTCAGTCCCTGAGGTCGAGGTAGGTGTTCCGGAGCGTCACCGGTGTCACGTCGGCCACGTCGGCGGCCTCCCGTTGCGTGCAGTCACAATCTGGCTCGTCGAGCTCCCGGACCGCAGTGTAGAGGCACGCGGCGGCGACGCCGCTGGGATCGCGGCCGCCGGCGATCCCCTCCTCGCGGGCGCGGTCGGCGAGCTCGCTGGCGCGACGCTCGACGGCGGGCGGGCAGTCGAGCGCCGACGCGAAGCGCGGGAGGTACTCCGTCGGGTCGACCGGGCCGACGGGGAGACCCAGCTCTCTGTTCATCGCGTCGAAGGCGGCGCGCTGCTCCGCGGCACTGGCCTTCGCGGCGTTCGAGACCTCCGTGGTCGTGCGCGCGACGTTGCTGACGCGGGCTGCGGCGTACACGGTGGCCGCGGCGAACCCCTCGAGCGACCGGCCACGCAGCAGATCGGCCTCCTGCGCCGAGTCGAAGAGCGAGCAGGCCCGATCGCGGACGTTCTCGGGCAGCCCGAGCGTGCCGGCGAGGCGACGGATCTCAGTGTAGGCGTACACCTGGTTCCGCTCGCGCTTCGAGGAGACCTGCGCGCGGTTGTGGTGGGTGCGCATCCGGGCGAGCCGCCGGCGCTTGCGGCCGGTCGCGCGCGTCGCCTGCCCGATCTCGGTCGAGAGGCCACGGTCGTGGCGGGCGCGGGTCCGCGGCGCGCCAGTGCGCTCGGGATTGGCGTCGTCGTCCGCGAAGGACCGCCATTCGGGACCGTGGTCGATCCGGTCGGCGTCGACGACGAGGCCGCAGTCGGTACAGACGGTCTCGGCGTCGCTCGTGTGGAGGCGGCCGTCGCATTCGGGGCAACTCGTCGCGTCAGTGCAGGTCGTGCGTGCCTGGCTCATCACATGCGAAGCTTCGGCCCGATACCATACTTAAAGACGGGTCGAATCGGGGGTCGCTCGGCGGATCCGCGCGCGGGAACCTACCGATGACCGGTAGGTTCTCCTTGCGAGCAGTTTTGACTCCTTGTTTCGTGCAAATAACTTAAGTAGAAAGGCGCACGAGAACGGGTGTGACGCTCTCGGACATCGCCGCCGGGCTGGAGGTGACGACGGAGCAGCGCGACCGCGGCGCGGCCGTCGTCGACGACACCGACGTCGACCTCCGGGACCGGCTCGCCGAGCACGCCGAGGAGCTCCCCTGCACGCCGGCCGCGACCGCGACGCTGGTCGACGCCTACCGGGCCGGCACCAGCGTCGGCGACGCCGCGCGCGAGACGAACGTCGCGCCGATCACGGCCGCGAAGGCCCTCCATCGCTGCGGCGTCGACGGTGTCTGCCCGCTGGCGCCGTCCCGACGGGAAGTGGTCCGCGACTGGCTGGACGGCCGGCTCGCGCGCAGCGAGGCGGTCGCCCTCGCCGGCGGCGACGAGGCCGACTTCGCGCTCGCGACGTACGTCGAGACACACGACCCGATCCCGGAGGTCGCCGACGCCGTCGCTCCCGGCGGGTCTGCGTCGCACGCGACCCTCGACGACGGGCTCGGCGGGTCGCTGGAGACGCCTGACGACCTGCGGTGAGTCGCGGTCGGTCGGAGCTTCGGTGGTGGTGAGCCCTCAGTCCCTTCCGCCGATCCGCTCGGTCGCCTGCTCGGTGGCGGTTTTTACCTGGCCCAGCACGCCGTCCTCACCGAACTCCACGTCGAGATCGGCCCTGAATGCAACTTCGAACGCGCGGGCGACGGCTTCGGCGTAGGGCCCGTCGTCGGCCCCGACCTCGGGCGCGCTCGCGACGTCGCCGGCGGGTTCGGGCAGTGCCGCGTCCGCGGGCGGAACGTCCCCACCTGTCGCGAGCGACAGGTGCAGGTCGCCGCCGACGTCGTCGATCCGGCCGCGGAGCCGCTGAAGTGCGTCCCGCCCGTGTCGATTCGCGGGGAGCACCGCCGCGACGCGGTCGGTTTCCATCACGGCAGCGACGGCCTGGTTCGAGGCGACGGGCGGCGCGTCGACGACGACGTGGTCGTACGCCGTCGCCGCCTCCTCGATCCGCTCGCCGAGTGCGCGGGCCGCTTCCGCGGTCTTGGCTCGCGCGAGGCGCTCGAACGGGGTCCGGGCCGGCACGAGCGCGACGGTCCCCGGAAGCGCGTCGCCGACCTCGTGGGTCGCGCTCGCGAGCGACTCGTCCCGCTCGTCGGTGACGAGTCCGGTGACATCCGTCGTGATTCGGTCGCTCACGTACTCGGAGAGCCCCTGCGTCGCGTAGGCGGCGTCGACGACCGCCACGGACCGCCCGTCGCGAGCGCCCATCGCCGCCAGTTCGACCGCGGTCCGCGTCGTGCCGGCGCCGCCGGTCGCGCCGACGAGCGCTAGCGAGGTTGCTGCCATACGGATCGTTTCAGCTGCTATTTGATTTAATTCTTTGCGTGAAAGAAGGATTCGAATCAGGCGTTCCGCACGTCCTCGGCGATCTCGTCGAGCTCCTCGTCAGTGAGATCCGGGCGGAAGCCGGCGACGGCGTGGATCGGCTTCCCGCCGTCGTCCGCGGAGCGCGGGATGATGTGCGCGTGCATGTGTGGCACCTCCTGGCCGGCGGCTTCGCCGTCGTTGATCCCGACGTTGGCGGCGTCGCACTCGACCGCCGCCTGCACGCGCGGCGTGAGCTCGGAGACGACGTCGAACACGGCCCGCGAGAGGTCCGCCGGGAGGTCGCCGACGTGCTGGTGGTGCTCCTTCGGGATGACGAGCGTGTGGCCCGGCGCGAGCGGGTTCGCGTCGAGGAACGCGAGCACGTCGTCGGTTTCGTGGACGGTTCGCGAGGGGATGTCGCCGTCGACGATCGCGCAGAACACACAGTCTTCGGGCATACGTGGTCGTGGGATGGCTCGGAGTATGAAGGTTTCCGCTATTCTGGATTGGATAACGTGTTTGATGGGTGGATCCTGGCATGGGCGGATGACCGCCTCCTGACTGCTCTTACTTATAAACCGGATTCGCAGGTGCAGACGCTGTTGTTCTTGTCAGCAACGCAGACACCTCGAAAGCCCTCGGCCGCTCGCGGTCGCTGAACCGACCCCTATCCACGCCTCTCAGCCGCGAAAGACGGTCCGGGCTGCCGGCAGTAGCGGGCTGCCGGGCTGCGACTTTCTGGCCTTCGCTCGCTGCGCTCGCGAAGACACCGCCCGGCGTGGATAGGGGTCGGTTCAGCGACTCCCCCGCGGCGCGACCGGCACTCGCCCTTTCGGTCCGCCAGGACCGCGACAGCAACCGCACCGCGACAGCAACCGCACCGCGACAGCAACCGCACCGCGACAGCAACCGCAACTGCCACTCGCGCGTTGCTCGCGCGCCGCAGAAAATCGTCGGGCACGCGGCCCCGGTCGGCTGTGCGGCTTCCTGAGTGGCAGGAAAGCCAGTTACGACGAGAAAGCCATATCAGGTGCGGGCGTCTCCGTGCGAACATGTACGATTTCGTCGTGGTTGGCGTCGGCCCGCCGGGCGCGCGGTTCGCGCGGCGCGCCGCCGAGGCCGGCTATGACGTCCTCGCGCTGGAGAAGGGGGAGGTCGGCACGCCGCTCGCCTGCTCCGGGCACGTCTCGACGGACGTCTGGGAGTACGTCCCGGACGAGGCGAAGGCCGAGCTGTTCCAGAACCGCGTCTACGGCGCGAACTTCCACGTCGGTGGCCCCGGCTCGCGCTCGTACCCCTTCTACCGCGACGAGGAGGTGTCGAACGTCATCGATCGCGTCGAACTCGACCGGACGCTCGCCGACTGCGCCCGCGAGGCCGGCGCCGACGTCCGCGAGGGCCACACCGTCACGGCCGTCACCGAGAAGGACGACCGCGTCGTCGTCGAGGCCAGCCTCGCGAACCGCATCGGCGGCGGGACGGAGACGTTCGCGGCGAAGATGGTCGCCGGCTGCGACGGTCCCGTCTCCCGCGTTCGGCGCGAGGCCGGGCTCCCCGAACCCGAGGAGACGCTCCACGGCGTCCTCGCGTTCGACGAGGAGGCCGACGCGGGCGACTTCGTCGACGTCCACCTCACGGCGCCGACGTTCTTCGCCTGGCGGATCCCCCGCGGCGACGCGGGCGTCGAGTACGGGCTCGCCGCGCCGCCCGGCATCGAGGTGAACGAGCTGTTCGACGCGCTCACCGAGGCCTACGACGTGGAGACCGACCGCTTCTGCTCGGGCGCGATCCCGATCGGGCCCGCGGACTCGGTCACCTCGGACCGCGTCTTCCTCATCGGCGACGCCGCTGCGCAGACGAAACCGTTCACCGGCGGCGGCATCCTCTACAGCATGACCGCGGCCGACATTGCCGCCGACGTGATCGACCCCGCGGACCCGTCGACGCTGGCCGACTACGAGGCCGGCTGGCGCGACGAGCTGTCGACGGAGATCCGGCTCGGCAAGCTCATCAGGAAGTGCTACTCGCTCCCGGAACCGGTCCAGCGCGTCGGGCTCCGGGCGCTCTCGGGCGAGATCGGAGTCCACATGGACCGGCCGACCAGCTTCTTCTCGCGGGAACACCTGCGGCGGCTGTTCTCGTAAGGCTCCCAAATGTGGCAGCAGTTTCCATACCAAACATCTGTCACAGGGCCTGATACTTCGCGATCTTATTCAAAATAAAGGGAAGATGAATATACACATGATTTATCTGCTGATTGATTAGCACTATTCCGCATCAAATGTGTGAATAGAACTAAAGCCCTTCCGGATATACCCAAAGTCAGAATGTTCGAAGGCCAAGATATTCAGAAAATCTACGTTGTCGTTGAGATCCCTTTTCTACTCCGTCTTGAGGACACAGAGGACGGTGAAACATCTCCGTATACGGTCAAAATTGATGGATACAATGTGGAGATGAATTTCAATAAAGTTGCAAAGGGAACAAATTCAGTAAATATGGCTGTCCAATCACATTCTGATCGGTTGGGCCGGGTTTCGTCAACCTCGTGCAGAGCTGAATTCGATTCCGAGTACATCTCCGGTGTTTTAGATGATGTTCAGGGATCTCCGATAGCTTCCGATCCAGTACTTGCTGCTGGATCTGGGAAATTTTCAACCGACCATCAACCAAAGAAGTTAGCCACAGATACGGTTCGTGCGATCAATAAATGTCTGCGGTCTTATCGAGAAATCACGGAAGAATATTGGTTAAGAGATCTGTTTGTGGAAGAGTTGCTCCATTTCGTAGTCTGGGGCGTGGATTCGAGTGATCGAGTATATCGCTCTAGTCGTACAATGACGCCCTCTCCCATGACTGGATTTGGTTCTACAATTTCGAACGACGAAGACCAGAAATTCAGGAAGAAAATTTCATCCGATCAGGATACTAATATTTTTCTCGAACTGGAGTTCAATGTCCGGAACGAGATAGATATTGGGCAGCACGATATAGCGGCCATCAATTCTTATAGGATTTTTGAGTTGTGGGTTAAAAATGCCACAGAGGAAATAATGATCGCGATGGGGAAGTCCCAAAATGAGATTGATGATAAGTTGAAAGATTCCAACGGGGAGTATGCTAGCCTGATGAATATAATTAAGAATATACTTAAAGACGATCCTGATGTGGAATACGACTTTTCAGCTAAGACAGAATTTGAAACCTGGGACTCAACGACTAATGAGTATCGTAATGAAATTATTCATGAAGGAACTAGCATTTCCAGAACCAAAGCTAAAATCGCTCATGAAAACACAGGTGCCGCATTGAAAGCCTTTTATTCAGACTTTTCAAGCGAATTATCAGGAACCAAGTGCGATATAGTGGGCTATCTTGGTGATCTAAGTTATATTCCTGACAAGAGCCCTTAAGCAAGCGGAGATGATGTGCCAGGAATTGGATTAAATGTCTGATAATTTACTTATAACTGGAATAGGGTTTATAGCGATGCTGCGCAGGGAAGTTCTAACTATCGAAGACGAACTTCGGGAATCCCTAATGACGACGGCGTTCGATTAAACTACAAAACCTCGACGGCTCACTGACTACGACTCGTACGTCGGCAACCGCGCCGACCGCGCGCTCCCCTCGACGAACGGGAGGTCGACGAGCGTCGCGGGCTCGTCGTCGCCGTCGACGCGCACCTGGAGGTTCTCGGTCTCGAGGTCGTAGTCGACCAGCGCGAGCGCGACGTGGTGGTCCATCGTCGGCGCGTTGACGACGCGGGTCAGTTCGCCAACGGACTCGTCGCCGTCGAAGACGGCGGCGCCAATTTCCGGCAATCCAGCTTCTCCTTCCTCTTCGTCGCCGAGTTCCGCGAGGTCGATGCCGACGAGTCGCCGGCTCGGACGCCCCTGGTTCTCGACGCGGGAGACGACCTCCTGGCCGACGTAACAGCCCTTGTCGAAGTCGAGCGCGTTCCGGAGGCCGAGTACGTTCGGGATCTGGCCCTTGAGTTCGTACTCGAAGGTCGGCGTCCCGGCCTCGGCGGTGAGCGCGTCCCACGTCCGGTAGCCGAACGGCGCGGCGTTGAGCCCGCGGTTGACCAGCGTGTCGAAGACGTCCCCGGCGACGTCGGCCGCGCAGACGACCTCGTACCCCTCCTCCCCGAGCGGGTTGTCGGTCGCGATCACCGTCACGCCGGCGTCGACCATCGAGCCGCGGACGAACGAGAGGTCGCCCTCGGGCGCGGCCGCGCCGTTGAGCACGGAGGCGATCTTCTCCGTGGAGTTCGGGCCGTGGACGCCGAAGACGCCGAACTCCGCGGAGGCGTCGCGCAGCTCGACGTCCTGGATGAACACCTTCTCCTCCCAGTCTTCGAGGAGCGGCTGGACGCGCTCCGGGGGCGTGAAGACGAGCAGGCGCTCGCCGGCGTTGTAGACGTACATGTCCGTCACGATCCCGCCCTGGGCGTCGAGCAGGAGCGTGTACACGCCCTGGCCGTCGGTTTCGGGGACGGCGTTGGAGACGGCGTTGTCGACGAAGTCGACCCGGTCCTCGCCCGTCACCGCGAGGATGCCGTACCCCATCTCGATCGTGCCGACGACCTTGCGGACGGCGTTGCCGACGCGCTCCGCGCGCCCGTAGGAGTCGACGACCTCGCGCCCGCCGCGGTCACGGAAGGTGGCGCCGTGGGCCTCGTGGGCGTCAGTAACCAGCGTCATAGGGACATACAGGCGAGGCGGGGACAAAAGGACCGTGAAACCGGCGGCGCGGGGGAATTCGGCGATTCGGAAGCCTGGTCAGAGCCCGAGACGGCGCCGGATCTCGTCGAGCCAGCCGTTGTCGACGCCGTCGTTTGGCTCCGGTTCGGGGACGACGCGGTCGTGGGGGTAGACGCGGAGGTCGCTGTCGGACTGTTCGACGCGGATCAGGCCGTCGTCCTTGAGCGAGGAGAGGGCGGCCTCGATGCTGTCGATGTCGGCGTCGACGGCCGCTCGCAGTTCGAACACGGTCATCCCCTCCTCCCCGCGGTCGACGAGCGCGTCGAGCACCGCGACCTGGGGCTCCGGCCGGTCGCGATACTCCGGCTTCGCTGCCATATCCACCACATTGGAACGGCGGGGTTTACGTCTACCGGCGACTCGTGTGAATTCTCATTTTCCGTTGGTCTTCGGCGCTCCTCGAGTGGGGATGGTCGTGGCACAGATGGCGGTTAGTTGAGCGTGTTCGGTTGATCGAACGTCGTCGCTTTGGTTACTACTCAGCATGTCGGAATAGGTCCAGCCGCTGAGCGGTCGCACTTATAAATAAACACGGTCGGCGTCGCCGGCGACACCACTCAGCACACCCAGAAAGCCCCAGCCGCTGACCGCTCGCGCTGCTCGCTGCGCGCCTCGCCGACTCACTCGCTCCCTTCGGTCGCTCATTCGTCGGCTGCGGTGCTAGCGTCGCAGGGCGTCCCGCTCAGCGGCTGCCCCTTTCAGTCCCGCCCTGGAGTGGTCGCCGGGGCACCGCTCGCGGCGGCTGGGTCGCCGACGACTTCCAACGGTTGTCCGGCGTGCGGTGCGGGTGGCGCGCGCGAGCAACGCGTGCGAGGGAGGCCGGCGCCGAGGCGGTGCGGTTCCGGCGCCGGCCGAGGCTGGGGAGGGGAGAGGTGTGCGGGAGCAAGTGCGGTGCTGAGGCGGTGCGGTGCGGTTGCGGTCGCGGTTGCGGTTGCTGTCGCGGTCCTGGCGGACTGAAAGGGCGAGTGCCGGTCGCGCCGGAGGGGAGTCGCTGCGACGACCCCTATCCGCGCCGGGCGGTGCTGAGAGGCGCGGATATGTCGCGCAGCGACCGCGAGCGGCCGAGGGCTTTCCCGCTGTTGTGGTCAAGTGCAGCAACGTCTGCACCTGTACATCCGATTTATAAGCAAGAGCGGCCGAGGGCTTTCATGCTGTTCCGGCCCAGTGTAGCAGCGTCTACACCTGTCCATCCTATTCATAAGCAAAAGCGGCCGAGGGCGTTCCCGCTGTTGGTAGCCAGTATATCAACGTCCGCACCTGCGGATCCAATTTATAACCGAGAACAGCCGACGTCGTTCTCGCAGTCATGTACAACGGATCCACACCCTTCTCAAATCGCCTCGTCAACAGAGACGTACCTCCTTTATAAGCAGAATATCACCCGGAACCGACGAGTATTCCCGGGCGGGTACACTACAATTTCTTCAAGATGAGCAAGGACAACATCGAGGTCCGCGGGGCCGAGGAGCACAACCTCAAGGACCTCGACGTCCAGATTCCGCGGGAGGAGTTCACCGTCGTCACCGGCCTGTCCGGCTCCGGGAAATCCTCCCTCGCGTTCGAGACGATCTACGCCGAAGGGCAGCGCCGCTACATCGAGTCGCTGTCCGCGTACGCCCGCAACTTCCTGGGCCAGATGGACAAGCCGCAGGTCGAGAGCGTGGAGGGGCTCTCGCCGGCGATCTCCATCGACCAGAAGAACGCCGCCAACAACCCGCGCTCGACGGTCGGCACCGTCACGGAGCTGCACGACTATCTCCGCCTGCTGTACGCCCGCATCGGCACCCAGTACGACCCCGTCACCGGCGAGGAGGTCGGCGAGCAGTCCGCCCAGGACATGGTCCGCCAGATCTTCGAGCTCCCCGAGGGGACGAAGGCGAAGATCGCCGCGCCCGTCGTTCGCGACCAGAAGGGCGAGTTCGAGGACCTCTTCGAGGAGCTCGTCAGCGAGGGGTACAGCCGCGTCGAGGTCGACGGCGAGCAGGTCGACCTGACGCTGGACGAGCCGGACCTCGACAAGAACTACGACCACACCATCGACGTCGTCGTCGACCGCGTGAAGATCGACGAGGCCGAGCGCTCGCGGATCACCGACTCCGTCGAGACCGCGCTCGAGGAGGCCGACGGCGCGCTGAAGCTGATAGTTCCGGACCCACCCGAGGACTCGCCGTTCGCGTCGAACGCGCGCTCGACGGGATCGCTCGCGGGCGACGGCGACGACCGGCTCGTCGTGGAGTTCTCCGAGGAACTCGGCAACCCGGCCTCCGACTTCCAGTTCTCCGAGATCGAGACGCGCTCGTTCTCCTTCAACAGCCCGTACGGCGCCTGTCCGGACTGTGAGGGGATCGGCAACACGAAGGAGGTCGACGAGGATCTGGTCGTCCAGGACCCCTCGAAGCCGATCAAGGACGTCTTCGAGGCGTGGAGCTACAACCGGTCGTACTACCGCACGCGGATCGACTCCGTCGCCGAGCACTTCGGCGTCAGCGTCGACACCCCCTTCGAGGAGCTCGACGACGACGTCCAGGAGCAGTTCCTCTACGGCACCGACGAGCAGGTCGTCTTCAGCCGGTCGACGAAGAACGGCACGCGCCGGAAGCAGAAGCGCTTCGAGGGCGTCATCCCGAACCTCGAGCGCCGCCACGTCGAGACGGAGTCGGAGTCGACCCGGGAGCACATCGAGGACTACATGGCGGTCACCACCTGCCCGTCCTGTAACGGGACGCGCCTGAAGGAGCAGTCGCGGCACGTCCTCGTCGACGGGACCTCGATCACCGAGGTGAACGAGATGTCGATCGGCGACGCGCGCGAGCACTTCGAGGGGATGGAGGCGAACCTCTCCGCGCGCGACCGCAAGATCGCCGAGGAGATCCTCAAGGAGATCCGCGCGCGCCTCGGCTTCATGGAGGAGGTCGGGCTAGAGTACCTCACGCTCGACCGCGAGGCCGCCACCCTCTCCGGCGGCGAGTCCCAGCGCATCCGGCTGGCGACGCAGGTCGGCTCCGGCCTCGTCGGCGTCCTCTACGTGCTGGACGAGCCCTCCATCGGGCTCCACCAGCGCGACAACGACCGCCTGCTGAACACCCTGGAGGGCCTCCGCGACCTCGGGAACACGCTCATCGTCGTCGAGCACGACGAGGAGACGATGCGGCGCGCCGACAACATCGTCGACATGGGGCCCGGGCCGGGGAAGAACGGCGGGGAGGTCGTCGCGCAGGGCGACTTCGACGACATCGTCGCGGCCGAGGAGTCCGTCACGGGCGACTACCTCGCGGGGCGCGAGGAGATCCCGGTTCCCGAGCAGCGCCGCGACCCCGAGGGCGAACTCCTGATCGAGGGCGCCCGCCAGCACAACCTCGCGGACCTCGATGTCCCCATTCCGCTCGGCGTCTTCACCGCCATCACGGGCGTCTCCGGCTCCGGGAAGTCGACGCTGATGCACGACATCCTTTATAAAGGACTGGTCCGGGAGATGAACAACAACACGTCCGTCGACCCCGGCGAGCACGACGCCATCGAGGGGATCGACGACGTCGAGACTGTCCGGCTCATCGACCAGTCGCCCATCGGGCGGACGCCGCGCTCGAACCCGGCGACGTACACGAACGTCTTCGACGAGATCCGCAAGCTGTTCGCGGAGACGAAGCTCGCCAAACAGCGCGGCTACAAGAAGGGGCGCTTCTCGTTCAACGTGAAGGGCGGCCGCTGTGAGGAGTGTGGCGGGCAGGGCACCGTCACCATCGAGATGAACTTCCTCTCGGACGTCACCGTCCCCTGTGAGTCCTGTGGCGGCGCGCGCTACAACGACGAGACGCTCGACGTGACGTATAAGGGCAAGACCATCGCGGACGTGCTCAACATGTCCGTCGCCGAGGCGTACGACTTCTTCGAGAGCCACAACGGGCTCCGTCGTCGCCTGAAGCTGCTGAAGGACGTCGGCCTCGAGTACATGGAGCTCGGCCAGCCCTCGACGACGCTGTCGGGCGGCGAGGCCCAGCGCGTCAAGCTCGCCGAGGAGCTCGGCAAGCAGGACTCCGGCAACACCCTCTACCTGCTCGACGAGCCGACGACGGGCCTCCACAAGGCGGACGAGCGCAAGCTCGTGGACGTGCTCCACCGTCTCGTCGACAACGGCAACAGCGTCGTCGTCATCGAACACGAGCTCGACCTCGTGAAGAACGCCGACCACGTCGTCGACCTCGGCCCGGAAGGGGGCGAGGGCGGCGGCAACCTCGTCGCGTCCGGGACGCCCGAGTCCGTCGCCCGGACGGACGAGTCCCACACGGGCCGGTACCTCCGGGACCTGCTGCCCGCCGTCGACCGTGAGGGTCCGCGCAGCGACCGGCGCAAGCCCGCGCAGGCCGCGGACGACTGAGCCGGCTCCACGCGCCGCTAGTCGTCGTTGGTTCAGCGACCGGTGCGCCCTTTTGGGACAAACCTTCATATCCTCGCCCGGTGAGAGGCCCCGTATGGAACGGGTCGAGGTCCCCCTGGACGACGATCTCGCGGGCGAGCTCGCCTCGTACGCGCGGGATCAGCACCTCGCGGAGGACGCCGCCGCCGAGCAGTTGCTCTCGGAAGCGCTCGCGGAGTGGCGTCGCGACCGCGCCGTCGAGCGGTTCGCCGACGGCGACCTGACCTTCGACCGGGCGGCCGAGCTGGCCGAGCTGGACCCGTGGGCGTTCGCTGACCTCCTCCGCGAACGCGAGGTGACCTGGGTCGACTCCGAACGGGTGGTCGCCGAACTCGACGGATGACCTTCGTCCTCGGCACCGCCGCGGCGGCGATGCTCGCCCGCGCGGACGAGTTCGACGTGCTCCCGGCGGTGCCCGAGGAGGTCCTGCTCGCCGAGCCGACGTACGAGCGGCTGGTGGCGAGCGCCCCCGACCGGCCCCCGGCCACCGCCGTCGTGCGCGTCGGCGAGGACGAGGGATTCCGCGTTGTGCCGGTGACGAACGACGACACCTTCGAGCGCCTGCGCCGCAACGACCGGCTCTCCGATCCCGACGCGGCCGCCGTCGCCCTCGCCGACCTCGTCGACGGCGTGGCCGTCGTCGACGAGCAGTACCTGGAGACCCTGGCCACGGCGGAGTCGGTGGCGACGACGACGCTACCGCGACTCCTGCTGGCCGCGACGGCCGACGGCGACCTGCGACCACCGCGGGCGCTCGACGCCTTCGACGACCTGCTCGCTGCGGGCTGGCACGGGCGGTCGGATCTGTACGCGACGTTCATCCGGGCGCTGGACGCGCAGTCGTAGCGCGCGGACGTTAGACTCTGTCCTCGACCTTCGACCGGATCCCGTCCTCGTCGGTGATGAAGTCCGCCGGCGGCGCGAGGTCGCGGCGCCCGCCGAGCGTGACGAGGAACAGGACGCCGATCCCGACGCCGTAGGCGGCCATCAGCGGCACCGTCACGAGGAACATCGTGAGGATGTCCGCGGGGGTGAAGATCGCGGCGAACGTCAGCATCGCGATGGTCACCTCCCGCCAGCGGTTGCGGAGCGCGTCGTAGGGGACCCCCGCCGAGTTGAGCAGCACCATCAGGACCGGGATGTCCGCGAGCAGGCCGATGCCGATGGTGGTGAAGATGATCAGCCAGAAGAAGTCGTTGATCCGGTAGGTGATCAGCATGTCGGCGTTGAGCGCGTCGGTGACGAGGTAGGAGATGAGCCCCGGCGCGATGTAGAGGTAGCCGAGCACGAACCCACCGACGAGCGCGGCGGCCAGCGAGCCGGTCCACACGTACACCTGCCGCTGGTGGCCACGGACGAACCCGCGCTCCCGCAACGCGGGCCACGCGTGGTACGCGATCACCGGGAGGGCGGCGAGGATCCCGGCGAGGACCGAGAACTTCACCATGAAGATGAGCGCCTCGACGGGGTGCAGCGTGATGACCGTGAACGAGCTGGTGTCGAGCTCCGACGGCACCCGGCTGATGAAGTCCCGTCGCACGTCGCCGAGCCCGCCGAGGTACATCCAGGTGAACGTCGACGCCATCACGGCCATGAACACCGCCACGATGCGGAACGCGCCGGAGCGCAGCGAGTCGGCGATGAACCGCAGGTCCGTGTAGTAGCCGCCGATGTCGGCCTCCTCGTCCTCGTCCATGATGCCGTCGAGGAACGTCTCGCTCGCGCGGGAAGCGCGGTCGCCGACGTCCTCAGTGACGCCGCCGCCCTCGCTCGCGGCGTCGCCGGCGCCCGTCGCGGATTCGGGTACGGCTTCGGCGCTTTCGCCCGCGGCACCTTCACCCTCCGCGGCTTCACCCTCGTCGCCGAGTTCGCCCGCCTCGACGGCTTCCTGCACCTCGTCGAAGCGGTCCAGGATCGCCTGTGCCTTCTCGGGGTCGTCGGCGTCCATCGCCGCCTCGGCCAGCTTGAGTGACTCCTCCTCGCTCATGTCGACGAACGCCTGGGGCGGTGCGGCGCGGACGCCGGCCGCGTCGAGGTTCCCGACGTCGATGGCGGTCGGGTCGCCCAGCTCCTGCTGGCCGGGCGGCGCCCGCATCTCCAGGTCGCGGTAGACGACGTAGAGGACGGCCAGGAGTGCGCAAAACAGCGCGGCCATGGTCGCGTAGAGGCCGACCGCGACGGTCGGCGCGACGCCGATCCCTTCGCCGGCCGGGAGGAAGCGGCGGGTCGTTCCGAGCGCGCGGAGCGCGTCGTTGGCGGCGGTTCGGCCGCCGTATCGGTAGAAGGCGTAGACGGCGGCGCCGCCGAGCAGGAGCGCGCCGGCGACGACGTTCCAGTACTCGCGGATCGAGGCCAGCACGTCGATCTGGTCGGAGGAGCGCCTGGCCGTCACGACGACCTTCGCGAGGTAGAGGCTGAAGCCGTAGAGCCCGATGAGCGGGACGGCCCACATGATCTGCGTGAACGGATCCGGCGGCGAGAACATCGCGCCGAAGACGAAGATGGCGACGACCGCGTGCCGCCACTTGTCACGGAACGTCTCGTAGGGAACGATCTCGGCGTAGGAGAGCCCCGTGATGAGCAGCGGCATCTGCCCGGCGAGCCCGAAGGACAGCGAGAGGAAGACGATGAACTCCGTCCACATCACGATGGAGTAGCTCGGGTTGAAGCCGGCGTCGAGGCCGAAGCTCGCCAGGAAGTTGAACATCACCGGGAAGAACACGAGGTAGCCGTACGCGGCGCCGACGGTGAAAAGCACCACCGCCATCACCGCGATGATGGCGATCTTCCAGGGGGAGACGGGCGAGGTCGGCCACATGTCCCGTTCCTTCAGGCCGTCGCGACCGAAGTAGATCAGCGGCGGGACGGCGAAGAGGCCGCCGATGATCATCCCGATCTTCGCCTGGAGGAGGATCACCTCGAACGGCGTCTGGGCGATGATCTCGAGCTCCTTGGCGATCTCGGGCGGCATGTTGGCCCGCGTGACGCCCTTCAGGGCGTCCCAGATGTAGAGCCGCAGTGCGTAGAACGTGCCGATAAAGCCGACGAGGAAGACGACGAAGACCTTCTGGAGATCCTTCTGGACGGATCGCAGAAACGTCCTGGCAGTTTCCTGCCCTTCCGCCAGCGTCTGCTGGGTATCCTCGTCGAGGGCACTCGACATACCGAACGCGAGGTCCGTCCCAGTTATCAACCTTTTCGAACACGTCCGTGGTCTCGCGCGTGCGACCGCCGCCTCTCACCCGGGTCGCGGCCGTTCGTCCGCTCGCCATCGACCCTATCGGAAAAGGCCTATAATAGCCGGGCGTTGAACTCCCGGTGAATGGGCGACGACCCGGATCCGTCGAACGACGAGTCGTCGGACGACGAGACACAGCCGTCGACGGCGGCCCCGCCGTCCGCGGACCCCGATTCGGCACCCTCGGATAGCGACGAGTCCGTCGCTAACGACGGAGAGGGCGAGAGCGACAGCGACGTCCCCGACGATGGAGCGAACGGTGCCGCCGAGGACGACGTTGCCGAAGATGCTGCCGAAGAGGGCGTTGCCGAAGAGGGCGTTGCCGAAGAGGACGTAGCCGAAGAGGACGTAGCCGAAGAGGACGTAGCCGAAGACGCCGACGAGGACGACGGTTCCGAGGACGACGCTGACGAGCGAAGCGGGGCCGCTGCCTATGCCGATGACGTCGCCGACGGCGACGAGGAGTCCGACGAGTTCCCGGATGCGGAAACGGTCAAGGAGGACGTTTACGGCGGTGACGACGACGGGGAGTCCCTCTGGGACGAGGAACCGGACGACGCTGCCGCCGCGGCCGGCGACCCCGGTGCTGACGTGGAGGCAGCCGACGCCGACCCCGGTCCTGACGCGGAGGAAGACGATGTCGACGCTGACGCCGACGATGGCGAGTCCTTCGAGGAGCAGCTCGAGCAGGCTCGGGAGAACAATCCGCCGCTCGACCGCGACGAGGCCGAGGAGAACCCGAGCATGGTGCCGGAGTCGGACCCGTACGGGATGAACGACGACGGCGACGCTGACGCCGACGGCGACGACGGTGCAAGCACTGCCGACGACGGGTTCGACGGGGACGACGAGGACGAGTTCCTCGAGGGCCCGGAGACCGACGAGGAGATGCCGCTGGCCGTCCACATCGAGGAGATGATGAAGCGGCTGGGCGTCGTGTTCCTGTTCGCCGGCATCGCGACGGCCATCGCGTTCCCCTCCGCCAGCGAGCTGATCAACTACCTCTGGAGCTACCACATCCCGGCGCCGATGGAGAACCGGCCGCGGCTGTACGGCCCGCTCGAGCTCGTTCTCACGCGACTGAAGGTCGCGGGCATCCTCGGCGTGATCGTCGGCCTCCCCGTCTTCGTCTACGAGTCGTACCTCTTCATGCGCCCCGGCCTCTACCGGACGGAGCGCCGCTACTACCTCGCGGCCGTCCCGACCAGCCTCGTGCTCGGAGCGATCGGGATGGTGTTCGCCCACTTCCTCGTGCTGCCGGCCATCTTCGCGTACTTCACCTCCTACACGACGGGCGTCGCCATCGTCGCGTACGGGCTCGCGGAGACGTTCAACCTGATCGTGATGCTGATCTCGTTCATGGCCATCGTCTTCCAGATCCCGCTTTTCATCATGCTCGCGATCATGATGGGCCTCGTCACCCGCGAGTGGCTCGAGGACAAGCGGCTGGTGTTCTGGGGGACGTTCTTCGGCATCGCGTTCATCTTCAGCCCGGACCCGACCGGGATGGCCCCCATCATCGTCACGCTCACGATGATCGGCCTCTACGAGGGCACGCTCGCGCTGCTGCGGTGGACCGGGAACTAGACCCGCGGCGTCGCCGTCGCCGGCGGGTCGACGTTGGTGTCTGAGTGCGAGTAGCAGCTGTGCTGGGTCAGTTTTTCGACAATCCCGCTGACCGCGGCGAACGCGGCGGCGACGAGCAGGTCGACCGGCTCGCTGCCGACGAGCGGCACCGCGACGACTGCGCCCACGGCGCCCATCAGCGTCGTGTAGTGAATAACCGGGATCTTCTCTCGAAGCCCGGCTGCGAGAACAGCCGGCTCGTCGCGGAGATGGCGTACCACAGGAAGGTGCTCCCGGTCTCGAACCCCGGAAGGCCATGGGACCCCCCGATCGAGCCGCCGGCCGCGTCGTTTTCGGGCACTCACCGCATCGATTGTGACATAGAAACCATAACTCTACATTGAGTCAAAAATTTCGACATGCGGCAGTCTTTACATCATCCGAGCCTCAGCGAATGGTATGTCATTGCATACCCGGGGCGTCGAGCAGGACGTCCGCGAGCTGAGCACGCTGCTCGGTGAGGTGCTGTCCGACCAGGCCTCGCCCGCGGCGTTAGACACCGTCGAGCGCGTCCGAACGGGCGCGATCGCGTACCGGCGCGACGAGGTCGACTCGCGGGCGTCCCTGCGCGAGGAGCTCGTCGACCTCGACGCGGCCAACCGCGAGGTCGTCGCACGCGCGTTCACGACCTACTTCGAGCTGACCAACCTCGCCGAGGAGCGGGAGCGCGTCCGGCGGATCCGCGAGGAGCGCGACGCCGGCACGCTGGCGGAGAGTCTGTCCGCGGCCGTCGAGCGCCTCGCCGCCGACGACGCCGACCCCGAAGTCGTCCAGCAGGTGCTCGCGGACGTGCTCGTGGAGCCGACGTTCACCGCCCACCCGACCGAGGCGCGCCGGAAGACGGTGAAGGGGAAGCTCCGGTCGGTCGCGACCCTCATCGAGACGCTCGACGAGCGTCGGCTCACGAACCGCGAGGTCGACCGACTCGAGCGCGGGCTGGAGGCGGAGGTGACGAGCCTCTGGCAGACGCCGCAGATCCGCGACCGCCGGCCGGCCGTCACCGACGAGGCGCGCAACGTACAGTGGTACCTCGAGAACGTCCTCTTCGACGTCGTCGGCGAGGTGTACGACGAGCTGGAGGCGGCGCTCGCGGAGCACTACCCCGGCGTCGACGCCACGAAGCTGTTCGAATTCCGCTCGTGGGCCGGCAGCGACCGCGACGGCAACCCCTACGTCACGCCCGAGGTGACGACGGAGACGCTGGAGCGCCAGCGCCGCGTCGTCCTCGAGAAGTACCGGACGAAGCTCGGCGACCTCTCCGGCGTCCTGAGCCAGGACGCCCGCGAGTTCGAGGCCCCCGAGGCGTTCCGCGAGCGACTCGCCGCCGACAAGGAGCGCCTGCCCGGTGTCGCCGAGGCGGTCGAGGAGCGGTATCCCGGCGAGCTCTACCGACAGAAGCTGGCGCTGATGCGCGAGCGCGTCGACCGCGTCGGCGACGTGCGCCAGGGCGGCTACGACGACGCCGACGAACTCCTCGCCGACCTTGAGACCATCGTCGAGAGCCTCCGGGCCGACGGCGCCGACGCCATCGTGGACGCGTCGGTCGCACCGCTCGTCCGGCAGGTCGACACCTTCGGCTTCAACCTCGCGAGCCTCGACCTGCGTGACCACCGGGAGAACCACACCGAGACGGTCGCCGCCGTGTTCGAGCGCGAGGGCGTCGACTACCCCGGGATGGACGAGGACGAGCGCGTCGAGGTGCTCACGGACGCCATCCAGCAGTCACAGCCGGTCATCGACCTCGCGGGCGGGAGCGACGCCCCCAGCGACGTGGGTGACGGCGACGGCGGGTTTGACGACACGCCCGCCCGCGTCCTCCGACGGTTCGCCGCGCTAGCCGACTGGCAGCGCGAGTTCGGCGTCGACGCCATCGACACCTACTGCATCAGCATGACCGAGGAGCCAAGCCACGTCCTCGAGGTCCTCTTCCTCGCGGACCAGGCCGGCGTCGTCGACCTCCCGGGCTACTGCGGCATCGACGTCGTCCCCCTGCTGGAGACCGAGTCGGCGCTCTCCGGCGCGCGGCGCATCATGGGGACCCTCTTCGAGAACGAGGCGTACGCGGCCGCGTTGGACGCGCGCGATGGCGTCCAGGAGATCATGCTCGGCTACTCCGACTCGAACAAGGAGAACGGCTTCCTCGCCGCGAACTGGTCGCTCCACCGCAACCAGAAGCGCCTCGCGGCGATCACCGACGACTTCGACGTCGATCTCCGGCTGTTCCACGGCCGCGGCGGCTCCATCTCCCGCGGCGGCGGCTCGATGAACGAGGCGCTGCTCGCGCTCCCCACCGAGACCGTCACCGGCCAGGTGAAGTTCACGGAGCAGGGTGAGGCGATCGCCGAGAAGTACGCCAACCCGCGCATCGCCGAGCGCAACCTCGAACAGATGCTGAACGCCCAGATCCGCGCGCGCTACCGGGCGATCACCGCCGACGAGGCGGACGCGACGCCCGAGGCCTGGGACGAGGCGATGACGACCGCCGCCGACGCCGCCCGCGACGAGTACCGCGACCTGCTGGAGACGGACGGCTTCGTCGCCTACTTCGAGGAGGCGACGCCCATCCGCGTCATCGAGGACCTCAACCTCGGCTCGCGGCCGGCCTCCCGCTCCGGCGACCGCTCCGTCGAGGACCTCCGCGCCATCCCGTGGGTGTTCTCGTGGACGCAGGCCCGGTGTATCCTCCCCGGCTGGTACGGGCTCGGCACCGGCCTTCAGGCGTACCTCGACGACGGCGGCGATCTCGAGACGCTCCAGGAGCTATACGCGGAGTGGCCGTTCTTCCGCACGACGCTCGACAACGCCGCGCTGGCGCTGGCCCGGACGGATCTCGAGATCGCCGCCGAGTACGCCGACCTCGCCGACGCCGAGCACCGCGAGACGTTCTTCGGCCGCATCGAGGACGAGTACGATCGCTGCGTCGATCTGGTGCTGTCCATCACCGGCCGGGACGCGCTGCCGCCGCAGCCCTGGGTCCGCGAGAACCTCGACCGGCGGAATCCCTACGTCGACCCCCTGAACCTCCTGCAGGTGCGTCTGCTCGGTCAGGACCACCTCACCGACGCTGAGGACAGGGCGCTCCGGCTCACGGTGAAGGGGATCGCTGCCGGAATGAAGTCGACCGGATAGCGGGCGAGTAGCACGGGCCGTGGGTCGATTTTTCTACTGGCAGCCGGCTGAACGAGGGGACCGAACTCTCGTCGAACCACTCACCGCGGGCCCGCTCGGCGGCGACCTGGAGATCGGCGCGACCGTTGTCGCCGGCGCCTGCGACGCCGTGATCTTCTTCCGCGACCCGCTGACCGCCCAGCTGCCCGCCGGAGTCGATGGTGGCGACGACCTCGTCGCCCTCGACGCGGTCGACGGTCAGCTCGATGCGACCGTCGTCGAGCAGCACTTCGTCGCCGGGACTGACTGCCGACGGCGACGTGGAGAGCCCGATAACCTCGTCGTCGACGGTGTCGCCGACGACGAGGCGGTGCTGCTCGCCGGTCGGGAGTTCGACCGGCTCGTCGAGCAGCGCGGTCTGGATCTCCGGGCCGGGAACATTCAGCAGCGTCGCGATCGGCTCGACGGTCTCCTGACCTCGCGAACGCGGTACAGGACCGTCTCCCGGTGCTCGATCGAGCCGTGGCTGGCGTTGAGCCGGGCGACCGACATGCCGGCGTCGACGAGCGCCCGGATCTCCTCGCGGCTATCCGAGGCCGGTCCGAGCGTACAGACGACTTTCGCTCGTCGTATCTACAGGACGATGCTCTTCGTCTCGACGAACGACTCGATAGTGTAGCCGATCCCCTCGCGGCCGATGCCGGAGTCCTTCACGCCGCCGAAGGGGATGTCGCCGAGGCCGTGACTCGGCGCGCCGTTGATGCGTACCCCGCCGGCCTCCAGCCGGTCGGCCACGCGCATCGCGCGGTCGTAGTCGCTCGTGAACACGGAGGCGTCGAGCCCGAGGTCGCCGCCGTTGGCGACCGACAGCGCCTCTTCCTCGTCGGCGACGGTCGTGACCGCGACGACCGGGCCGAACTGCTCCTCGTCGACGATGCGGGCGTCCTGTGGAACGTCCGCGAGCAGCGTCGGCTCGATGGTGCGGCCGTCGCGGTCGCCGCCGCGGACGAGGGTCGCGCCCTGTTCGACGGCGTCGTCGATGAGCTCCTCGACCCAGTCGGCCTGCGACTCGGAGATGAGCGGGCCGAGCTTCGTCTCCTCGTCGAAGAGGTCGCCGACGTGCCAGTCGTCCATGTTCGCGTCGATGCGGGCGACGAGGTCGTCGTGGACGGCCTCGTGGGCCAGCACGCGCGAGACGGCCGAGCAGCGCTGGCCGGCGTACTTCAGCGACCCGGCGGTCGCGGCCCCGGCCGCCTCGTCGAGGTCGGCGTCCGGGAAGACGATGGCGGGCGCGTTGCCGCCGAGCTCCATGTGGAGTTCGACCATGCCGCTGACGGAGGCGACGTGCTTGCCGGCGCCCGTCGAGCCGGTCAGCGCGATGCCCGCGAGGCGGTCGTCGCCCGAGAGCACGTCGCCGATCTCGCTGGCGCGGCCCGGCACGAACCCGAAGGCGCCGTCCGGGAGGTCCGGCGCGGCCTCGACGATGATCTCCGCGAGGATCGCCCCGCTAACCGGCGTCTTCGAGGCCGGTTTCAGGATGACCGAGTTGCCGGCGGCGAGCGCGGGTGCGACCTGGAGCGCCGTCGTCGAGAGGGGGTAGTTGTACGGCGTGATACAGAGGATCGTCCCGATCGGCTCCTTCTTCACGATGGCGCGCCAGCCCTCGTGGCCGTCGGTCGTCCCCTCGACGTAGTCGCCGTCGAGCTGGCGGGCCTCCTCGGCCGCGCGGCGGAAGCGCTCGGCGGCGGAATCGACCTCGCCGCGCGCGCTGCTGATCGGCTTGCCGGCCTCGCGGACGATGACCTCGGCGAGCTCCGCCTTCCGTTCCTCGATGCCGTCGGCGATCGCGGTCATCCAGTTCGCGCGCTGGACGACCGTCGTGTCGCGCATCGCGGACTCGGCCTCGGCCGCGGCCGAGAGCGCCTCCTCGGCGTCCGCGGGGGTCGCGGCGGCGACGCGCGCGAACGCCGTCCCCTCCACGAGGTCCGTCACCTCGATGTGGTCCGTCGTCGGCGTCCATCGCCCCTCGATGTACAGGTCTTCCGCGTTCGATGCAGGGTTTGCAGCCATCTTGGCTGAGGCTACGCCGGGCTAGTACAAAGTATTTACTCAGAGCAAAGTAAAGTTCTTAGATCCCCGGCAACCTGGTCGGTTCGACCCGAAACGGTGGCGAGGGCGGTCCGGAGAGCAGCAGCTCGGGGGGATTGTTCACCGACGGACGAGCAAAATGTACCGTATCTACGGAAAACCAGACGCGTGCGACGGGCCCTTTCCTATCGCGGGTACTGCTGGGAGAGGTCCGGGCCCGTGGTCTCGGCGGACGCGTCGTCGCTCTCGGGACTCACGCTGCCGGTTCGATAGCCCTCCAGGTCCAGCGTCACGTGGTCGAAGCCGAGGTCGGTGAGGTGTTCCTCCGCGGCCGTCGCGAAGTCGGGGTCGAGCGCGTGCTCCAGCTCGTCGCGGGCGACCTCGATGCGGGCGAGTCCGTCGTGGTCGCGCACGCGGAACTGCGAGAAGCCCCACTCGCGGAGCAGCTTCTCGGCCTTCTCGATGCGCGAGAGCCGCTGTTCGGTCACTTCGATGCCGGTCGGGATGCGCGAGGAGAGGCAGGCCATCGAGGGTTTGTCGGCGACGGAGAGGTCGTAGGCGTCGGCGATGGCGCGGACCTCCTCCTTGGTCACGTCGTGCGCCAGCAGGGGGGAGAACACCTCGAGCTCGTCGACGGCGCGGAGGCCGGGGCGGTGGCCCTCGCCCTCGTCGGAGGCGTTCGTCCCGTCACAGACCGTCTCGATGCCGAGCTCGCGGGCCCGCTCGTACATCTTCCCGAGCCGCATCGTGCGGCAGTGATAACAGCGGTCGTCGTCGTTCGCGACGAAGTTCGGGTCGTCGAGCTCGGAGAACTCCACGACGTCGTGGCGAATCCCGATCTCGTCGGCGACGCGCGAGGAGTCCTCCAGCTCCGCGTCCGGCAGCGTCTCGCTTTTCGCCGTGCAGGCGACGGCGTCGTCGCCGAGCGCGTCCCGCGCGAGCGCCGCCACGACCGACGAGTCGACGCCCCCCGAAAACGCGATCACGACTCCGTCCCGGTCGGCGAGGTCGTCCCGAACCGCGTCGGCCTTCGCCGCCGTCTCCGGGGCGAGCACGTCCTGATCCATGGCGGGGATTCGTCGCGCCGAGAGAAAAGGGCACTGTCCGAGGGTCACCGGCGCCGCGCACGGCCGCCCCCGACCCGCACCCTTTTGAGGGTTGCCGCGATACCTGCTTCCGATGGAGCTGGAGGCGATCCCGGGCGTGGGCGCGAAGACGGCCCGGGCCCTACAGGAACTCGACGACCCCGAGTCGGCGCTGTCGTCAGGCGACGTCGCCGCCCTCGCCCGCGCGCCGGGCGTCACCGAGGGCCGCGCCGCCCAGATCGCCCGCGGCGCGATCCGGCAACGGCACGACGACGAGGGGGGCGTCCTCGCGACCGACCGGGCGCACGAGGTGTACCGCGACGCCGTGGGGCTCCTCAAGGAGCGCACGGTGACCGACTACGCCGAGAAGCGACTGGAGACGTTCTACCCGAGCGCGTCCCACGAGCGCATCCGCGAGGCACAGGCGTTCGCCGAGCGCGCGGCCGAGCGCGAGCCCGACCCCGACGTCCTCGACGCCCTCGCAGGCGTGGAACCACTCGCGGAGCCCGGCACCGTCCGCGTGCGCGAGCGCTGTCTCGCCACCGCGGACGCAGAGCGCTACGCCGAGGCCGAGGAGCGCGTCCCGGAACTCTCCGCCGAGATCGTCGAGGACACCCGTGATATCGCCGAGCTCGCGCGCTCGTACTCGACGGTCATCGTCGTCGACGAGGAGTTCGCCGGCCTCGACGTCGAGGGCGACGTGCGCGTCCGCCCCGACGCGCTGGAGACCCCGTCGGAGACCGTTCCCGAGCGCTTGCTCGCTTTCTTCGCCGAGAACCGCGACCGACTGCTAGCCGCCGCCGAGGTCCACGAGGTCGCCGACGAGGAGCCGCCCGTCGACGTCGAGCGCCTGCGCGACGCGCTCTCGCGAGTCGACGAGGATGGGACCGTCGTCGGCGACGACGAGTTCGACCGGCTCGCCGTCGCCGTCGACGACCTCGACGCCGCCGTCGGCACCGCGGAGTCCGTCGCCAACGACCACCTCCGCGACGCGATCCGCGAGAAGGACGTCACCATCGAGGGCCAGGACTTCCTCTCGCTGGTCGAGCAGGGCGCCCGCGTCGACTCGCTGCTCTCCCGCGAGCTCGCCGACGAGTACGACGAGGCGCTGGCGAAGGCCCGCGAGCACGTCGCCGACAGCCTGTTCCTCGAGGACGACGAGGCCGAACTCGCGAGCCGGATCTTCGGCGGCGAGCCGACGTTCCCCGTCGAGCACGAGGAGGAGGCCGTCGCCCGCCTCCGCACCGAGTTGACCGCTGCCCGCGACCGCCGCGCCGCGAAGCTGAAGGCCGACCTCGCCGCGGACCTCGGTGACCTTCGCGATCCGGTCGAGGAGCTCGTCCGCGACGCCCTCGAACTCGACGTCGAGCTCGCCATCTCGCAGTTCGCCCGCGACTTCGACTGCGTCATGCCGGAGTTCGTCGACGGCGAGCCGGGAGAAACTGGAACCGGCTTCCGCATCGAGGGCGGCCGCTCGCCCCTCCTCGACGTCGATTTCGAGGCAGTCGAACCGGTCGACTACGCGGTCGAGGGTGCGACGCTGCTCTCCGGCGTCAACTCCGGCGGCAAGACGTCGACGCTGGACCTCGTCGCGCTGGTGACGATCCTCGCGCAGATGGGCCTGCCAGTCCCGGCCGAGCGCGTCGAGCTCGAGCAGTTCGGGGAGATCCACTACTACGCGAAGTCGCAGGGGACCCTCGACGCGGGCGCGTTCGAGGCCACCCTCCGCGACTTCGGTGACCTCGTCGACGGCGCCGACGGCCGGCTCGTGCTCGTCGACGAGCTCGAGTCGATCACGGAGCCCGGCGCGTCCGCGAAGATCATCGCGGGCATCCTCGAGGCGCTCGACGACCAGCAGGCGACCGCCGTCTTCGTCTCCCACCTCGCGCGGGAGATCCGCGAGGCCGCCGACTTCGACGTCGCGGTCGACGGCATCGAGGCGACCGGGCTCGTCGACGGCGAGCTTCGGGTCAATCGCTCGCCGCAGAAGAACCACCTCGCGCGGTCGACGCCGGAGCTCATCGTCGAGAAGCTGGCCGACGACCGCGGCGGCGAGTTCTACGACGCGCTGTTAGAGAAGTTCTGAACCTTTTCCCGCCCGGGGAGCGCACGGTCGGACATGCTCACCGTCGCGTTCCCCGTCGTCGTCGCCGTCGTCGCCTTCCTCGCGGTGACCGTCGGGCCGCTGTACGTCGCCGACCGGTTCCGCGACACCCGCCGGCCAACCGACGCGGAGCGGGCGACGCTCGCGGAGCTTCGGGAGTGGGCCGGCCTGAACGTCGATCGAGTGGCGATCGTCGAGACCAACAGTAGCGCTGACGCTACCGCGGGCGACGACGGCGCCGCCGCTACCCGGACGCCGTCCATCGACGTCGGCGTCAGGGGACCGCCGGGGCGACGCGTGCTCTTCGTCACCGAGGACGTCCTCACGGACCTCGACGAGGACGTGGCGGCGGCGCTGCTGGCCGCGGAGGCCGGCCGCCTGGAGACGTACTACAACGAGTTCCGGGCCGTCGCCGTCGCCGTCGTCGTCGCGATCCTCGCCACGGTCGTGACGACGATCGTCCCCTTCGAGGCCGGGTTCTCGGCGCTCGCGGTCGTCGGCTTCGTCTCCTTCTGGGTCGGCCGCCGGGTGCAGTACGCCGCGGACGCCAGGGCCGCCGAGCGCGTCGGCGCCGAGGCCCTCGCCGACGCGTTCCAGCGGGTCGCCGAGCTACAGGGGGTCACCCCCGAAACCGGCACCTGGCGGACCTGGTTCGAGGTGCAGCCCCCGCTGGGCGACCGCATCGCGGCGCTCCGCGAGGGTCGTTGACCGCGGTTTCGGTGAAAAAACTCCGGACGGCGGCTCAAAACTCCGTTCGCAGGTACCAGCCGAGGTAGCCGCCGAGGGCGCTGAGTCCGACGGTGTACAGCGCGCTGGCGAACAGGAGCCCGAACGCCACCAGGACGAACCAGATCGGTGCGCCGCCGACGCCCATCACGAGGAGGACGAAGAGGACGAACAGCGAGTACGGGACCAGCATCACGGCGCCGGCGATGGCGCCGACGACGAGGCCGTCCCGCGACTCGCCGCGTTCGAGGTACGCCGCGATGGCGCCGCCGAGGATCGGTGCGCCCGGGAGGAAGCTGAGGACGACGCCGGCGAGGCCGCCGATGAGGGCGTTGATGGGCGTCCCGTAGTCGCGTTCCCAGGGCGGTGGGGAGGTCGGTTCGGTGGAGGGCTGTGCGGCGTCCGCGTCGACGTCCGGGACCATGGTCGACGTCTTGCGGCGGCGCCCTTGATTCTGCCGCCGGCTTCTTTATAAGGAGGCCGGGAGGCGAACCCCTGAAATACCGGGTCCTCTTATAGTCCCCATAGTGTCACAGCAGCTGGCCGAGGTCGAGACGCTGTTCCTCCACGAGGGCCGGAACGACTACACCGTCGCGGCACTTCGCGACGGCGACCGGGTCCTCCACGGACGGCTGAAGCTGAAGGAGACGAGCGCGGGCCCCCGCCCGGGCAAGTTCCACGCCGTCCGCGGCGACGAGGAGGAGCCCCGCCGACCCGAGGAGTTCGTCGAACTCGCCCGCGCAGCGAACCGCATCCGCATCTCCCAGCAGACCTCGAAGGAGGGCCGGAAGCGCCTGCAGTCGATGCTCGAGGGGTACCAGCTCGACGCGCTCGTCGTCCGGACCTGTCGCCGCTGTGCGGCCAACGGCGACTACTCGCCCATCACCGAGGACACGGCCATCGCCCACAACGACGAGCACATCTGCCCGGACTGCGCCCGCCGGGAGCTCGACCGCGAGCTCTCCTTTAAAGGCGGCTTCACGGGCGCGGCCGAGGACCGCCTCGAGGACCTCCTGCTCGAGGTCGGCGACCTCGACCGCATCGTCAACCTGCTGCAGGGCGGGCTCGACCCCGACCTGACGAAGTACGACGAGGTGTCGGCCACCGTCGACGACATCTCGCCGGTCCGCACCGACGAGCTGGACCTCCATCCCGAACTCGCGAAGCGGACGCAGGACCGGTTCGAGGAGCTGCTCCCGGTCCAGAGCCTCTCGGTCCGGAACGGGCTCCTCGACGGCGACGACCAGCTCGTCGTGAGCGCGACGGCGACGGGGAAGACCCTCGTCGGCGAGCTCACCGGCATCGACCGCGCGCTGAGAGGCGAGGGGACGCTCCTGTTTCTCGTCCCGCTCGTCGCGCTCGCGAACCAGAAGCACGAGGACTTCCAGGACCGCTACGGCGACGTGCTGGACGTCTCCCTGCGCGTCGGCTCCTCGCGGATCACCGACGAGGGGACGCGGTTCGACCCCGGCGCCGACGTCATCGTCGGCACCTACGAGGGGATCGACCACGCGCTCCGGACCGGGAAGGACCTCGGCGACGTCGGGACCGTCGTCATCGACGAGGTGCACACCCTGAAGGAGGGTGAGCGGGGCCACCGCCTCGACGGGCTCATCTCCCGGCTGAAGTACTACGCGGAGGAGCGCCAGGCGCGCACGAGCCACGGCTACGACGGCGCCCAGTGGGTGTACCTCTCCGCGACCGTCGGCAACCCCGAGTGGCTCGCGACACAGCTCCAGGCGACCCTGATCGAGTTCGAGGAGCGCCCGGTGCCCATCGAGCGCCACGTCACCTTCGCGGACGAGCGCGAGAAGACCCGCATCGAGGACAAGCTCGTCCAGCGGGAGTTCGACCAGGAGTCCTCGAAGGGGTACCGCGGGCAGACGATCGTCTTCACGAACTCGCGGCGGCGCTGTCACGAGATCAGCCGGAAGCTGAACTACTCGTCGGCGCCGTATCACGCCGGGCTCGACCACGGGCGCCGGAAGCAGGTCGAGCGCCAGTTCCTCGACCAGGACCTCTCGGCGGTCGTCACCACTGCGGCGCTGGCGGCCGGCGTCGACTTCCCCGCCTCGCAGGTCATCTTCGACTCGCTGGCGATGGGCATCGAGTGGCTCTCCGTCCAGGAGTTCTCCCAGATGCTCGGGCGGGCGGGCCGCCCCGACTACCACGACCGCGGGCGCGTCTACCTGCTCGTCGAGCCCGACGCCGTCTACCACAACTCGATGGACATGACGGAGGAGGAGGTCGCCTTCAAGCTCCTGAAAGGCGAGATGGAGGACGTCAACACCGTCTACGACGAGACCGCCGCGGTCGAGGAGACGCTCGCGAACATCACCGTCGCCGGCAAGCAGGCCAAGCGGCTCAACGACCGGATGATCGGCGAGATCCCGACGAAGCACGCGGTCGGGAAGCTGCTCCAGTGGAACTTCATCGACGGCTTCGAGCCGACCCCGCTCGGGCGCGCCGTCACCCGGCACTTCCTCGACCCCGACGAGGCGTTCCGCATCCTCGACGGCGTCCGGAAGGGGACGCCGCCGTACCAGCTCGTCGCGCAGCTCGAGCTATACGACGAGGAGCTGTAGGCGACGCCGTCGCGGACGCGCAAGCGGGCGAACGCGTCGCGGAGGGCGGTTCCTTTTAAAGACGCGCGCTCAGACGCCCCAGAAGAACGCGATCCCGAGCGTCGTCACCACGGTGAGGACCAGCTGCAGCGGCGCGCCGACCCGGAAGAAGTCCGTGAACTTGTAGCCGCCCGGGCCGTACACCATCAGGTTCGTCTGGTAGCCGATGGGCGTGAGCATCGCCGACGACGCGGCGAAGGTCACGGCCAGGACGAACGCGAAGGGGTTCGCACCGATCCCCTGGGCCACCTGCACGGCGACCGGGATCATGAGGACCACGCTGGCGTTGTTGCTGACGACGTTCGTGATCAGGGCCGTGAACAGGTAGAACACGCCGAGGACGACGATCGGCGCGAGCCCCTCGGTGCCGACGACGATGACGCTCGCGAGCCACGCCGCGGCGCCGGTCCGCTCCATGGCGACACCGAGGGGGATGAGCCCCGCCAGCAGGAAGATGACGCTCCAGTCGACGGCCTCGTACATCTCCGTCGGCTTCACGCAGCCGGTTGCGACCATCGCGACGACGCCGCCGAGCGCGCTGATGAGGATGGGCAGCACGTTCAGCGCCGCGAGCGCGATAACGGCGCCGAGGATGGCGAGGGCGACCGGGATCCGGCTCGTCCGAAAGTCGGGCCGCGTAATCTCCCGGGCGAGGATGAAGTTGCGGTCGTTGCTGAACCGCTGGATCGTGTCCGCCGTCGCCTGTATGAGGAGGGTGTCGCCGGCGCGGAGCGTTCGCTCGTCCATCCGGGCGTGGATGACCTCCTCGCCGCGCCGGATCGCGAGCACCGTCGCGTCGTACCGGCTCCGGAAGTTCAGCGTTTCCAGCGTCTTCCCGATCGGGGTCGACCCCGGCGCGATCACGACCTCGACGAGGCTCTGCTCCGCCTCGGGTTCGATCTCCGCGGCCGTTACGTCCAGGTCCTCGTCGTGGACCTCCGCGTCGGGCGCGAGGTCGAGCCCCTCGGCGTCGACGAGCGTGAGGAGGCTCTCCCGGTCGGTCCGGAGTACCAGCACGTCGCCGGTCCGGATCTCCTTGCGCGCGAGCGGCTCCGTGAACACCTGGTCGTCGCGGACGAGCTGGACGATGTCCGCGTCGACGTCGAGCTCGGAGAGGCTCTGCTGGACCGTCTGGCCGACGATCGGGGAGTCCTCGGGAACGACGACCTCCGTGAGGTAGCCGGTCATCTCGAACTCCTCGATCAGCTCCTCGTCGACCTTGATCCGTTCGGGGACGAGATAGCGGCCGACGGTCGCCAGGTAGACGCCGCCGGTCACGAGGACGACGACGCCGAGCTGGGTGAACTCGAACATGGAGAAGGGGTGGCCGAGCAGCCGGCCGGAGATGTCCGAGGCGAGGATGTTCGTCGAGGTCCCGATCAGCGTGAGCATCCCCCCGAGCATCGAGACGAACGAAACGGGCATCAGCAGCTTCGACGGGGAGATCCCCGTCTTCTCGGAGATAGTGCTCACCATCGGGATCATGATGGCGACGACCGGCGTGTTGTTGATGAAGCCCGCCGTCCCGCCCGCGAGCCCGAGGACGGAAAGGAGCTGCTTGAACGGGCTGTGGCCGTAGCGGTCGGCGATCTCGGCGCCGACGATGTTCACGAGCCCGGACTGGCGGATCCCCTCGCTGAGGATGAACATCGCGAGGACGGTCAGCGTCGCGGAGCTCGAGAAGCCCGAGACGCCCGTCGCCGGGTCCACCCCCGTCCACGGTTCGAGCACGACCAGCGCGAACAGCACCGCGACGGCGACGACGTCGATCGGCAGCGGTTCGGTGACGAACAGGACGAGCGCGACCGCGATGATCGCGAACACGAGGAGGATCGCCGGCGTCAGCGGTGGGATGGACCCACCGGCCTGTGCGAGGGTCGCGAACACAGTTACTCGAACGATTCCCGGGATACGCAAAGGGCTTTCCATCCCTGCAGGGGTCTCCGCGCAGCCATTTCCGGGCGGTCGTCCCCACGCAGCGCCCTGTTGCCCTCGGCGGCGACGGCGAGCGAAACGCTTTACCGCTCGATGGCGGTATAGCAGTGTACGGGGACCGTAGGGTAGCTTGGTATCCTTCGGCGTTTGGGACGCCGTAACCCGAGTTCAAATCTCGGCGGTCCCATCGTGCTTTTAAACCGATAGTTGAACAGTCGCTGGCGACGGCGCCGTAACTCGGCTACGACGTCCGCGGTCGGCTCCGTCCGTGCTGACGCCGAATACGGTCGATATCGGCGTCAGCTCGCGCCGACCTCGTCGGGTTCGTACACCGTTCCGCAGCTGTTGCACTCGAACACCTTGTGGGTCCCCTCGGACGGTTCGTGTTCGGCCGACGCGACGAGTTCGCTGCCACAATCTGGACAGTCCGGCATAGTCGTGATTCAGCGCCCCGGCTATCAGGGCTTGTGGCCGAACCGACCTTCGTCGACCGCCGCGCTACCACCAGACACTTGCGGCATCGCTCTCTGGTTCCGCTATGGTTAGCAAAACGGGCAAGATCGCGATCGCCGTGGCGGCCGTCGTGCTGGTGGGCGGTGTCGCCGGCGCGTTCGTCTTCCTCGGCGGTGGCGGCGACACGGTCACGGAGGGCGGCGACACCGAGCCGACGGGCACCGAATCGGGCGACACCGGCGGCGATACGAGCGGCGACGAGTTGACCGCGACGCCGCAGATGGAGAACACCTCGGCGTCGTTCGCGTACACCGTCGATCAGATCGAGGAGTGCGGCCAGACCTGTCGTGACGTGACGGCGACGATCACGAACGACGGTAACGAGACGGCGACGAACGTCACCGTCGAGACGAACATCTACACCGACGGCGACCTCATCTGGGAGGGCGGCGAGGAGATCGGGACGCTCGAGGCCGGCGCCGAGTACACCTCCACCCAGCGCGTCGAACTCAGCTACGGCGAGGCCGCGAAAGTCGAGGACAACAACGGCTGGATCACGATCGAGACCATCGTCCGCTTCGACGGCGGCCAGGAGGTCATCACCGAGGAACGCCAGGTGAGCTAACGACCCCGCCGCAGGCTTTCGAAATCCTTTTGTCTCGAATCGGCTTAGGTGAACATGCGAGCCGCCTTAGCTCAGATTGGGAGAGCACTCGACTGAAGATCGAGCTGTCCCCGGTTCAAATCCGGGAGGCGGCATGTTTTCAAGACTGCGAGCGCAGCGAGCGTCGCGAAAACTGTCGCCGACAGGATTTGAACCCTGGAAGACGCAGCCCGCGCAGCGAAGCGAGCAGGAACGTCTTCCTCCGGTTCAAATCCGGGTTGAGTGCCTGGTTTGCTCCATCTGTATCGAGAAAGGCCGCTCCCCCAGATACGCTGAACTGACCACCACCGAATCCGCCATCTCACCGACCCGCTTCGGGCACTGTTTATTTGGCCCCGTGGACCGACCGGCGAACTATGCGCTGTCGCTGTGACCAGCACGAGTGGCCGGACGGGCGCGGGGACGACTACGTCGCGAAGGTCGACCCCGCGGGGACGTCGAACGACGCCGTCGTCTGCGGGCACTGTACGACGCCGGGCGCGCTGTTCCTCGACGTCGCCGAGTACTACCAGTACCGGTACGACGCCCGGCGACTCTTCGCGCTCGGCGACGCGGACGCGGGGCGGATCCGGCTGGCCGACGAGCCGGTGGAGGTCCGGGAGTCGAAAGCGCGGGCGGAGGGGAACCCGCCGCCGAACCGCGCGACGTCCGACGGTTCCGCGGACGCGACCCGGTAGCTCCCCGTCGCTCGACGCCGACGCGACTGAGCGCGACCGGGACACGCCACCAGCATCGTTTACTCGCCGCCGCCCGTGCATGGGCCCATGGACGCACATCCCGGGTTCCACTCGCTCGAAGCGGAGGCGACGGCGTCGATCGCGGTCGAGGGAACCCTGCCAGAGTGGCTCACCGGGAGCCTCGTCCGCAACGGCCCCGGCTCCTTCTCGCTCGGCGGCGGCGACGACGTCGACCACTGGTTCGACGGGCTGGCGATGTGCACCCGGTTCACGTTCGACCCCGGAAATCGCGCGGGCGCCGACCTCGTGGGCGTTAGCGACCGGGCTGGCGACCGCGAGGCTGCGGGGGACGGCAACGGTGCAGCCGACGCCCTCCACTACCGGAACCGGTTCCTCGAGACGGACGCGTACGCGGAGGCGCAGGCCGGGGAGTTCACCGGCGGCTTCGCCACCGGCGAGACGACGCTCCGGGACCGGCTCCGGGGGTTCCTCAGCGAACCGTACGACAACACCAACATCATCGTCGAACGGGTGGGCGACCGCTACCTCGCGCTGACAGAGTCGCCGCGGGCGGTCGAGATCGACCCGAACACCCTCGCGGTCGAGGGGCATTACCAGTACGACGGCCCGGCACCGACTGGCCAGCTCGCGTGTGCCCACTTAAAACGCGACCCAGCGACGGGAACGCTGTTCAACGTCGAGACGGCGTTCGGTCGCACCAGCACCTACCACGTCCACGCCCTCACGGCCGACGGCGAGCGCCGCCACGTCGCCAGCGTCGGCACGGACGAGCCCGCCTACATGCACAGCTTCGCGCTGACCCCGCACTACGTCGTGCTCACGGAGTTCCCGCTCCGGGTCGACCCGCTGACCTTCTTCAAACCGGGCCGGCAGGCGGCCTTCATCGAGCAGTTCGAGTGGCAGCCCGAGCGCGGGACCCGGATCGTCGTGGTCGACCGCGCGACCGGCGAGCTGGTCGCCGAGCCGGTGACCGACCCCGTGTTCGGCTTCCACCACGTCAACGCCTTCGAGCGCGACAGCGGGACGGAGCTGGTCTTCGACCTCGAGACCGTGCCGGACGCGACGACGATCGGCGAGCTCACGCTGGAGAGCCTCCGCGAGGGGAACCTGGACGCCATCGCCGGCCGCCTCGAGCGGTTCACCGTCGACCTTGGCGGGGTGACGGGCACGGACCGGTACGACGCCGGTCCCGCGACCGTCGACCGGGAGATGCTGTACGACGACGGGACCGCGCTCCCGACTGTCTCGCCGGCGCGGTGGTGTCGCCCCCATCGCTACGTCTACGCGATGAGCCTGGACCAGCCGGCGACGGAGTGGGCCACCGGCGTGCTGAAGTACGATGCGGAGACGGGCGACGTCGCCGAATTCGACCGCGGCGGCGACTACTTCGGCGAGCTGATCTTCGTGCCGGCACCGGGCGATGCCGGGAGCGCGGGCGACCCCGAGGACGCGGGCGTCGTGTGCACGCTCGCGCTCGACGTCGACGCCGACCGGTCACGGTTGCTCGTCCTCGACGGCGAGCGCTTCGAGGAACGGGCGCGGGTCGACCTGCCCCATGCCCTCCCGTTCGACTTCCACGGGCGGTACTTCCCCGAACTCCGGGCGAAGGCCGCGGAGTGACCGTCGCTCGCCCAGTGGCAACTCTCTTGGTCCGGTGTTCCAACGAGCAAACGTATGGCCGACGACCTCACCGACCGCCTCGCGAGGTGCAAGCGTCCCCTCCTGTACGTGATGGGTGTCCTCTACGTCGTCGCGGGCGTGCTGCACTTCGTCGTGCCCGACCTCTACGCACAGGTCGTTCCACCGGTCTTCCCCCGGCCGCTCGCCCTGGTCTACCTCTCCGGAATCGCCGAGATCGCCCTCGGCATCGGGGTCATGGTCCCGCGAACGCGGCGCCTCGCGGCCTGGGGGCTGGTCGCGCTGCTGATCGCCATCTTCCCGGCGAACGTCTACATGGCGACGTCCGGGGTCGCGATCACCGGCGGCCCGGCGTTCGTCGACGACCCGTCGACGACCGCGCGGTGGGCGCGGCTCCCGTTCCAGGCCGTCTTCGTCCTCTGGGCGTGGTGGTACACGCGGCCGCTGCCGGACGCGACGAACTGAGTCGAGCACGGCGACCCCGTCTGGCGAGTCCCTCCCCGGACGCCCGCAATTCCCACGCCAGCACGCACACTTATCCGGGCGCTCGGCGAGAGGACCCAGCATGGCACGCGACTACGACGAGGACGCGATCCCGTCCGTGTACAACCTCGCGGAGGTGACGCCGTACCGCCAGGAGCAGGGCTTCGAGCAGGTCGTCTTCCGCGGCGTCGACCAGATGGTCGGGTTCTCGCAGATTACGCCGGAGCGACCCGATTCGGAACCGCACACCCACCCCTTCGAGCAAATGAACATGCTCGTCGAGGGGCGCCTCGACTTCCTCGTCGACGGCGAGCGCCTCGAGCTCGAACCGTACGACACGCTAGCGATCCCGCCGGAGATCCCGCACACGTCCCGGGCGGTCGAGGGCGAGACGGCGACGCTGCTCGCGTTCTGGCCGCTGCGCGAGGACCGGGTCGAGGGGACCGCGTACCAGGAGGAGTTTCCCGAACTATAGCCGGTCGGCGCGCCGCCGACGCCGGCTAGCCAGTTTCCGTCGTTGCTCGATCCGGTTTCAACGCTTCAGCGCCTGTAATAACCGTATTTGGCCGCTTCCGTCGATCGCCGGCCCCAGACCTCTTGTCCGTCTCATTGGTAATTGAGACAGCATGAGCTTCGATAGCGTCCGGGTCGACGGCTCCCGGGTGCACGCGGTCCTGGTGCTGCTACTCGCGGCGATCGTGGTCGGGACGCCGATCCTGCTAACCGGCGCGGGGGGTGCCGCGGCTGCCGGGGGTACTCCAGGCGCCCCGGACGCCGCGGGCGCCGTGGACAGTTCGCCGATCGCGGCGTTCCCTGGCACCGGCACGCTCTCGGGCACCGGCACGCTCTCGGGCACCGGCACGCTCTCGGGCACCGGCGCGATCGACGCGACGGGCACGTCGATAGCGGCGTCGACGGCGACGACCGACAGCCCGCCGATCGCGGCCTTCCGGACCGCCGACACGGGCAACGTCGCGATGTACTCGCGGGACGGCACGGTCACCGACCTCGGGGTCTCGTCGGCGGTCGTCGGGCCGCTGTACGACGTCGACGGCGACGGCCTCCTCGAGGCGATCTACGTCGACAGCAACGGCGGGATCAACCACGTCGACCGCCAGGGCGAAACCGGCTCGCTCGCGGCCGACAGCGCGCCGACGTCGAAAACGATGCTCGCGGTCGGGGACCGCAACGGCGACGGCACCCCCGCGGTGTACTACGTCAACACCGACGACAACAACTACGTTTATAAGGTCGAACCCGGCGGCTAGCCGGAGCGCGTCACCGCGACCGCGGCGAAGGCCGTCCTCGGCGTCGCCGACTTCGACGGCGAGGGGGACGCGGACCTCGTGTTCGCCGGCGGGTCGAGCACGATCAAGTACTACGACGGCGACGTCCACTCGACCGGCTACTCCTCCATCGGCTCGAACAACGGCTACGGCGCGGGCGCGCCCGCCGACTTCGACGGCGACGGCGTCGCCAGGGTCCCCATCGTCGACGGCAGCAACAACCCCGCGCTGGTCGACGCCGACGGCACGAAGACGGCGTACAAGTCCGGCTCCGCGGCGAAGGCGCCCATCGCGGGCGTCGACGTCACCGGCGACGGCGCCCTCGACCTCGTCTACGTGAACAAGGACGGCAACGTCGCGTACACGACGCTCGACGACTCCACGGACACCGTCGCGGACGCGGACGGAAACACCATCGCCGCGACGAAGAAGGTCGGCGTGGTCGGCGCCTCGGAAGCCCCGCCGCCGAAGGTCTCGAACTACGCGGTCACGAACCCCGAGCAGCGCAACGTTTCCATCTCCTTCGACTCCACGCGGGAGCTCGCGGAGATCCAGGTCACCGTCACGCGCGACGGCGAGACCGTGGCGACCCTCACCGAGGCCGACTTCGCAGCGTCGTCGGACGGGTCGGGCTACACCTACGAAGCCACCTACGTCGCTGAGCGGGACGGGACCTACGCGGCGACGCTCGACTACGCCGCGGACAGCACCGGCAAGACAGCCGAGTCGACCCCTTCGGACTCCGTCGCGGTCGACTGGCGGCCCGCGATCGACGACTACACCGTCTCGAACCCGGAGGCACGGCAGATCGCGGTCGCGTTCACGTCCTCGGAGCAGCTGACGGACATCTCCGTCGACGTGGCCGGTCCGGAGACCCTGACGCTCACGGAGGCCGACTTCACCGAGACGGCGACGACGGACGGCTACCGCTACCGCGCGACCACCAGCGTCGACGCGGACGGGAGCTACGACGCCACGCTGACGAGCGCGGTCGACGACGCGGGCTACGACGGCGCCGACGGCGAGACCGGCTCCGTCGCCATCGAGACGCCGGCGCCGACGGTCGTCGATGCCGCGGTGGTCGACACCCGGGACCGCGACGGCGTCGTCGGGCCAGGCGACCGGATCCGGGTGGCGGCCACGGTCGAGGGCGAGAACGTCACGGCGGTCGAGGCGGACCTCTCGGCGGTCGGCGCCGGCACGGTCACCCTCGAGCACACCGGCGGCGACAACTACGCGGCCACGGTCGCCGTGGACGTCGACGCCGAGGACGCCTCGGTGTCCGGGGCGTACGTCTTCACCGTCACCGCGCGCAACACGTACGACAACGCCGACAGCGCGGGCACCGACTCGCTCGTCGTCGACACGGCCGACCCGGTTGTGGAGACCGGGCCGAACATCACCGTCGACGAGGGGACCAAGGTCGTCCTCGACGCCTCGGGCTCCCGGGACAACGTCGGCATCTCTCGATACGTCTGGGAGCTCCCGGACGGCGACCAGGTCGAGGGCGAGTCGGTCGTCCGCACGTTCGACGAGCCGGGGACGTACACGGTCCGGCTCACCGTCGTCGACCTCGCCGGCAACTGCGACTCGGCGACCCGGACCATCGTCGTCGGGGACACGGCCGACGAGTCGACCGGTTCAACCGGCTCGACGACCACCGACAACGTGACCGTCGAGGTGCTCGAGACGGTGCGCATCGTCGACGGGGCGGACGACGATGCGAGCACCGCTGATGCGACGAACGTCACGGCGAACTCCACGACCAACAGCACCGACGACGGGGTCGAACACGTCGTCGAGCTCGACGCGGTGCCCATCGACGCGATCGCGTTCGCGGCGGAGCCGGCGGCCGGGACCCTCCGCGCCGAACTCCTCACGTCGCTGCCGGCGAACGTCTCGGAGCCGCCGGGTCGCGTGGTGCACCCGCTCGCGATCACCCTCTCGAACGACTCGGACGTGTCCGCGAGGCTCGTCTTCACCGTCGACCGGAGCGAGATCGACGACGCGGACCCTGCCGACGTCACCATGCTGCGGTACACGAACGGGAGCTGGCAGCGGCTCGAGACTACCGTCGTCGAGCGCAACGCCAGCAGCGTGACCCTGGCGGCGCGGACGGACGGCTTCTCCTACTTCGCCGTCGCCGTCACGTCCGCCGGGACGGCCGACTCGACCGCGACGGACTCGACGGCCACCGACGTCCCGACCGGGACCGTCGCCGGGGATACCGCGGAGACGAGCCGGCGCACTCCACTCTGGCTGCTCCTGCTTCCGCTCCTGCTGGTGGGGATCTGTCTGGTCGGCTACTGGGGGTATCGCGAGGGGCACCTCGACGAGGTCGTCGAGCGAGCGCGGGACGCGGTCGACCAGATCCAGGCGTGACGGTGCCGCCGTCGACTCCGCCTCGTAGTCGGCGACTTTCCGACTACGCCTCGTAGTCCGCGACCTTCACGAGCTGCTTGCCGATGTTCTCGCCCTCGAAGAGGCCGAGGAACGCGTCGGGGGCGTTCTCGAGCCCCTCCGTCACCGTCTCGCGGTACTGGAGTTCGCCCGTCGCCACCCACTCGCCGAGCTGCGGGACCGACTGGTCGAAGCGCTCACTGAAGTCGCTGATCAGGAAGCCCTCGACGGTCGCGCGCGTCTCGATGAGCCCCATCAGCTTCCGCGGGCCCGTCGGCACCTCCGTCGCGTTGTACAGCGAGATCTGGCCGCAGACCCCGACGCGGGCGTCGACGTTGAGTCGCGTGAAGACGGCGTCGGTGATCTCGCCGCCGACGTTGTCGAAGTAGGCGTCGACGCCGTCCGGCGCGGCCTCGTCGAGGGCGGCCCGGTAGTCGTCGGTCGTCCTGTAGTTGATGCCGGCGTCGAAGCCGAGCTCCTCCTCGATGAACTCGACTTTCTCGTCGGAGCCGGTGAAGCCGACCACGCGGGCGCCGTTGAGCTTCGCGATCTGGCCCGCGGTGGAGCCGACCGCGCCGGCCGCGCCGGTGACGACGAACGTCTCGCCCGCCTTCGGCCGGGTGACCTCCTGCACGCCGAAGTAGGCGGTGTTGCCGGGCATCCCGAGGACGCCGAGGTACGTCGAGATCGGCGCGAGGTCGGGGTCGATCGCGGAGAGCTCCGGGCCGGGAGCGGTTGCGTAGTCGGCCCACTGGAGGTTCCCCGTGACGAGGTCGCCCTCCGCAAAGCCGGCGCCGTTGCTCTCGACGACCTCGCCGACGACGCGGGCCCGGAGGGGGTCGCCGACGTCCCAGGCCTCCGCGTACGACTCCCCGGCACGCATCCGGCCGCGCATGTAGGGGTCGACCGAGAGGTACAGCGTCCGGACGAGCGCCTCGCCCGGGCCGGGCTCCGGCACGGGCTCCTCCGAGAGGTCGAAGACGTCCTCGTCGGGCGTTCCGGTCGGGCGCTCCGCCAGCCTGAACACGCGGTTCCGATCCGCGTCAGTGTCTGCCATGGCACTGGGTTTCCCACCGACTGTGAAGGTAACTGTGGTTGTGGCGAGTCCGACCGGTTCGCTCGCTCCGGGCTCGGACCGTGGATACGCCGACGGCCGTAGCACTTTATCCCGCTACCTGCGTGTACACGCCATGAGCCACCCGACCGCAGCGCGCGCGGCCACGGGCACCGGAATCACGGGGTCGGCCGATGGCCCCCGCTGATTCCGGGTCCCCCGGCCCTGAGGGTTCGGGAGCGCGGTCGACGTCGCCGGCGTCGGAAGCGGCGTCGTCGGCGTCTGGAGCGGCGTCGCCGGAGGCGGAACCGGACCCGATCGCCACTGGCGACGCGCTCCGCGGCCTGGGCGACCGGGCGTTCGTCGAGCTGGTCACGAAGCTCTGGGAGCGGCGGGAGTGGGTCGTCGAGGAGGTCCGCGAACGGGAATCGCGGTACGTGGACCTCGCCGTGCATCGCGACTGGCCCGTGGCCCAGCAGGGACTCCTGCGGATCGAGCGCCCGGAGACGGAGTCGCGCGTCGGCGGGACCGAGGTCCGGCACTTCGTCGGGACGGTCCAGCGCGCGGAGGTCGACTGGAGCACCCTCGTGTTACCGCGGGAGACCTCCCGCAGCGTCCGGCGGCGGGCCGCGGAGTTCGGCGTCAGGGTCGTCGACGTCGACGACCTGGCGCGGTTGATCCACCGACGCGAGGCGCACGACCTCCTGGCGGCGCACGTGGACCGGCCGCTCGTCGTGGAGGCGGACCCGATCGTCGCGCGAGCCCCGGCCCCGGTCGCCCGGGTGCTCCGCCGGTACGACGTGGTCGACCGGGCCGAAACGCTGCTGACCCGACGCCTGCCGCCGAACCCCACCACGGAGGACGTCGCGGGCCTGACGTTCACCGGCTTCCGGGTGTCGCTTTCGGTCGTCCTCGCGACGTTCCTCCTGACGGTCGCGGCGCCGGGTGGGTCCGCGGCGTTCTGGCTCCTGATGGGGGCCTTCCTGCTGGGCACGTACGGGGTGTTGCTGCCGCTGTTCGCGGTCGACGTCTACCTCGTCCGTCGGTTCGAGCCCGGGCCGTGGACGCCGACCTGGTGGCACCTCGCGTCCTTCCTGCTCGCGCCGGTGCTGTTCGTCGTCGGCGGTCTCTACTGGCACCGTCGCCGGCAACGGACCCCGAGCGGGCGGTCGCGTGCGTGGTTCCGGGTTAAGTGACGATCGGCGGGTCCGGTTCGTTGGAAACGCTGGGAAGCTCGACCGGGATGCGGCGATCCTGAAACCGCCCGTTCTTCCCGTCTCGGAGGTGGCTGGTCAGGTGTAGACGCTGCTGCACTCGACTGGAACGCGGACTGCCTGAAAAGGTTCGATTTGCCTTGTTTATAAACTGTATTTAAGCATCCTAGCGCTACTGCTCTCGCCAGCACCGCAAACGTCCAGAAAGCCCTCAGCCGCTCGCTATGTGTTGATTTAAACAGGTGATACGGACTTGCTCTTGACAGCACCGCAGTCACCTCGAAAGCCCTCGGCCGCTCGCGGTCGCTGAGCGACATATCCGCGCCTCTCCGCACGGCCCGGCGCGGATAGAGGTCGGCTCAGCGACTCCCCTGCGGCGCGACCGGCCGTCGCCCTTTCAGTCCTCCAGGACAGCACCGCTCCGCAACCGCGACGGCGACAGCACCGCAACCGCAACCGCGCCGCACGCCGGCTGTCCGGCGTACGGCGCCGGCCCGGTGGCCGACGCGCGCGACGCTCGGGCCACCACTCCCGGGCGGGACTGAAAGGGGCAGCCGCTGAGCGGGACGCCCTGCGAAGTAAGCACCGGAGCGGCGAACGAGCGACCGGAGGGAGCGAGTGAGCCGAGAGGAGCGCAGCGAGCAGCGCGACCGGTCAGCGGCTGGGGCTTTCTGGGTGTACTGAGTGGTGTCGTTCGCGACGATAACTATCCCTATTTATAAATGCGACCGGTCAGCGGCTGGAGCTTTCTGGGCGTGCTGAGTGGTGTCGTCCGCGACGGTAGCTGAACTCATTTATAAGCGAGGTCGTTCAGCGACAGGGAACCCGAGAGCAACGGGTAACCACCCAAGCAATGCCACTCCACCTCTCGAGCAACCCAGACCACTTATCAAAAGAAAACCGCAGAAACCGACGACCGAACCGAAAGCTATCGCGCGACGCTATTCGAGGTCGAAGCGGTCGAGCGTCATGACCTTCGACCACGCGTCCACGAAGTCCTCGACGAACTTCTCCTCGGCGTCGTCCGCAGCGTAGACGTCCGCGATGGCGCGGAGGCGGGCGTTCGACCCGAAGATGAGGTCAAAGCGGGTGGCCTCCCACTCGACGTCGCCGGACTCGCGGTCGCGGCCCTCGAAGACCTCCTCGTCCTCGTCGACGGCCTCCCACTCGTAGTCCATGTCGAGGAGGTTCGCGAAGAAGTCGTTGGTGAGCGCGCCGGGTTGATCGGTGAAGACGCCGCGGTCGGTGTCGCCGTACGTCGCGCCGAGCGCGCGCATGCCGCCGACCAGCACGGTCATCTCCGAGGCCGACAGGTTCAGCAGCTCCGCCTTGTCGATCATCCGGTCCTCGGGCCGGTCGTCGTAGCCGCCGCCGAGGTAGTTCCGGAAGGCGTCGGCCTTCGGCTCGAGCACCTCGAAGGAGTCGACGTCGGTCTGCTCCTGGCTGGCGTCAGTCCGGCCCGGCTCGAACGGCACCTCGACGTCGTAGCCTGCCTCGGCGGCCGCCTGCTCGACGGCGGCGTTGCCGCCCAGCACGATGAGGTCGGCGAGCGAGACGCGGACGTCGTCCGAGCGCGAGCTGTTGAAGCTCTCCTGAACCTCCTCGAGCGTCTCCAGGACCGTCTCCAGCTCGTCGGGCTCGTTGACCTCCCAGCTGCGCTGGGGCTCGAGGCGGAGGCGGCCGCCGTTGGGGCCGCCGCGCTTGTCGCTATCGCGGTACGTCACTGCGGACGCCCACGCGGTCTTCGCGAGCTGCTGGACCGTGAGGTCCGTGTCCAGGAGCTCGTCTTTGAGCTCGGCGACCTCCTCGTCGCCGATGAACTCGTAGTCGGCGTCCGGGATCGGGTCCATCCAGACGAACGTCTCGTCCGGGACCTCCGGACCGACGAGTCGCTCCGCCGGGCCCATGTCACGGTGGAGCAGCTTGTACCAGGCTCGCGCGAACGCCTGCTGGAACTCGTCGGGGTTCTCCTGGAAGTGCTCGAGGACCGCGCGGAAGTCGTCGTCGTGCTTCAGCGCGACGTCCGTCGTCAGCATCATCGGCTCCTCGGTCTCGCCGGGCTCGTGGGGCGCCGGCGCCTCCTCGATCTCGCCGCCAACCGGGCGCCACTGCCACGCACCGCCGGGACCCTTCACCGAGGTCCAGTCGTGGTCCAGCAGGTTGTCGATGTAGCCCATGTCCCACTGGGTCGGCGCGTTGTTCCAGGGACCCTCGATCCCGCTGGTGATCGTGTCGGGACCCTTCCCCTCGCCGAGGTCGTTCTCCCAGCCGAGCCCCTGCAGGTCGATCGGCGCATCCTCGGGGTCGACGTCGACGTGCTCGTCGGGGTCGCCGGCGCCGTGGACCTTTCCGAAGGTGTGACCGCCGGCGATGAGCGCGACGGTCTCCTCGTCGTCCATCGCCATCCGCGAGAACTCCTCGCGGATGTTCGCCGCGGATCCCTCGACGTCGGGCTCACCGTAGGGGCCCTCCGGATTCACGTAGATGAGGCCCATCACGGTGTTCGCGAGGGGGTCCTTGAGGTTGCCCACCTCACCGTCCTCGAAGCGCTCGGGGGACGTCTCCTCCCACTCGGTCTCGGGCCCCCAGTCGACGGCGTGGTTGGGCTTGAACTCGTCCTCGCGGCCGCCCGCGAAGCCGTACGTCTCGAAGCCCATCGACTCCAGGGCGACGTTGCCGGCGAGGACGATGAGGTCGCCCCACGAGAGCTTCCGGCCGTACTTCTGCTTGACTGGCTGGAGCAGGCGCCGGGCCTTGTCGAGGTTCACGTTGTCCGGGAAGCTGCTCTCCGGCGGGAGCCGCTGGAGGCCACCGGACGCGCCGGCGCGTCCGTCGATGGTCCGGTACGTGCCGGCGCTGTGCCACGCCATCCGGATGAACAGCGGGCCGTAGGTGCCGTAGTCCGCAGGCCACCAGTCCTGGGAGTCGGTCATCACGTCCTTGATGTCCGCCTTGACGGCCTCGTAGTCGAGCTCCTCGAACGCTTCCGCGTAGTCGAAGTCCTCGTCGAGCGGCCCGACGTTCGCGGCGTTGTCGTCGAGGACGTCGACGTTCAGGAGGTTCGGCCACCAGTCGTCGACGCCTTTCGGTTCCCAGTGTTCGTCGCTCATTCCGCACCCCCCGAAATCGCCTCGTGCTCGTCCGCGGGTTTCCCCTCACCGCATTTGGTGTCGTGTTCGAACATACGTGCTTTTCCTCAACCAAACATCTCGTTGGATATCAAAAAAGGTAGTTGGTTTTGACTCGCTTTCCCGCTCACTTCCTGCAATTCCTTCCGCGATCGTGCCGTCGAAAACCCCCGTCAGTCGGCCGTGTGAACCACGACGGTACTGCCGGCCAGGTCGCCGAGCCGCTGGTGGTCGTCCGTGAGGGACGCGACTACGACCCCGACGACGTAGAACGCCGGGAGCGCGTCGACGATCCGCAGGAGGTTCCGGATAACGGCGCCGCCCCAGCCGACGGGGGAGCCGTCCTCGTCGACCACGACGATATTGCGAAGCGACTTCCCGACGGTCTGCCCGTAGTAGCCTTCCATCGCAGTCTGATAGCCGATGAGCGCGAACGGAGCGACGAACTGGATCGCGACGATGGCGCCGCCGAACCCGCCGACGGCCCCGCCGACGAGGAGCGCTCCGCCGAGGTACCCGAGCACACCCAGCGTCAGGACGACGAGTAGCCCGTCGACCAGCAGCGCTTCCAGTCGTCGATCCAGCACGCCTGCGTATTCGGACATGTCCGGCGTTGGATTCCGATCCATACCTCCGTCTCAGGCGACAGACCTAACTTAAAATTTCCACCCTGTTTACCAGAACTAATAATCGGGAGACAACTCCTGCTGGCGTTCCGCTGCTGCCCCGCCGTCGTCACCCCGTCGCTCCGAGCGGTAGCGGACCGGGGAGAACGACCGCGGCGACGAGTCCCCCGACCGCGATCACGAGCAGCACGACGCCGACCACGAGCAACCGGAGTGCCCACCGCTGAAACGGGTCGCGTCGCTCTCGCGGACCGAGCCGTCGAACGAACGCGACCGGCGCGTCGACCCCGACTCGCTTTATCCTCCCGCCGACCCTCCCAACGGTTCGCAGGCCGGCGTCGACCCGGAGTCGCCGCCGAAGCTCCCCCGTCTCGAGGCCGAGTGCGGTCTCGGCGACCTCGAGGCCGTGCGACGTCGCCGCCCGAGCTCGACCGGCGGACTGCCGCGCGAAGGTCGCTATCCCGCGAGCCGCACGGCCTGGCGCTCGTAGCAACCGGCGGCCGAGCCGCTCGACGCGCCCGCCGGCCGCGAGGACCGGAATCGCGGGCAGGCGGAGCAGGAGGAGGGCCACCCCGATCAGTGTGAGCCCGAGGGCTGCGACGAGCGCCAGCACTACCAGTAGCTCCATGTCGGAACTCCTGCCGACGCCGGCAACTACCTTGGGGCCGCCGTGCCGTTCGGCCCGCAGACATTAGGCGGGGCCGCGTGTGGCCGACGAACGAGGCGAGTATACATGTCAGTCGAGGATGCATCCCGGAGCGTGACGGCTGCGAAGGAGGTACTACGCGACAAGTGGCAGTCGACCGGCGACACGGACGCCCTGACCTGCCCGGACTGCGACGCGGCGGAGTACGAGTGGGAGGTGGACGAAAACTCGGTGACGATCCGCTGTGAGCAGTGCCATTACGGGCATTCGCAACGGTACGAGAGCTAATCGGATCCTGTCGGGGCGATTTGATGGGTTTCCGCGGGTACGCTTTTTCGGTTCCTTGTGCTTAGTCAGGTGATTTGTCGTGCCGACGATTGTCGGTGACACCACTCAGCATGCCCGGAAAGCCCCAGCCGCTGAGCGCTCGCGTTTATAAACAGGGTTGGGCGCCGTCGCGGGCGACACCACTCAGCATGCCCAGAAAGCCCCAGCCGCTGAGCGCTCGCGTTTATAAACAGGGTTGGGCGCCGCCGCGGGTGACACCACTCAGCATGCCCAGAAAGCCCCAGCCGCTGAGCGCTCGCGCTGCTCGCTGCGCTCCTCACGGCTCACTCGCTTCGCTCGTTCGCCGTTGCGGTGCTTACGTCGCAGGGCATCCCGCTCAGCGGCTGCCCCTTTCAGTCCCGCCCGGGAGTGGTGGCCGGGCCGTCGCTCGCGGCGGCTGGTTCGCCGGCGACGTTCACCGGTCAGTCGGCGTGCGGTGCGGGGCGGTCGGCGCGCGCGAGCAACGCGTGCGAGGGAGGCCGGTGGCGCGCCGAGCTGTGCGGTCCCGGCGCGCTACCGGCCGAGGCTGGGGAGGGCCGAGGCTTGCGGTAGCCGGGCGGTGCTGTCGGGGGGGTGGCAGTCGCGGTCGCGGTCGCGGTTGCTGTCGCTGTCGCGGTCCTGGCGGACTGAAAGTGCGACGGCCGGTCTCGTGAACGAAGTGAACGAGAGCTTGGAAGTCGCAGCCCGGCAGCCCGCTACTGCAGGCAGCCCGGACCGTCTTCCAGTGGTCGCGGCGAAGCGGAGTCGCTGAGACAGGCACTATCTGCGCCGGGCGGTGCTGAGAGGCGCAGATATCCTGCTCAGCGACCGCGAGCGGCCGAGGGCTTTCTGGGCGTTTGCGGTGCTGTCAAGAGGAATCCCGTATCACCTGTTCAAACCTACTTATAAAGAGCGGTTGGGGGCTTTCAGGCTGTTTGCGGTGCTGTCAAGCGCGGCACTGCCTACTTCCTTAAATATGGTATATAAGTCAGGGCGCCCAATGACTGTCGAGGAGTCTACGTTGCCGCCGAGCATAACGACGTCCGCACCTATCCAGAACCATCGCTCAAATCGGCGTAACCTCGTCGTAGACGCGCCGAAGCTCTTCGAGCACCTCGTCGATGTTGTCCTCCTCGCTCCCGGGCACGTAGTCCCAGACGGTCATCTCCGGGCCGGAGAGCTTCTCGTCGCAGACGTCGTCGAGCAGTTCCCGCTGGGCCTCGGTCAGGTCGAGGTCGTCGTCCGAGATCGAGACGCGGTCCGCGGTGACGTCGCCGTCGACGACGGTGATCGTGAGGTCCCCCTGCTCGAAGGTTTCACCCGCGATGTCCACGTCGTCGACCCGGACCGCGATGGCGGGCGATTCGCGGAGGCCGCCGAAGGTGTCGAGCACCTCCCAGTCGCGGTCCGCGAGCGCGTCCGCGAGGGCGTCCCGGCGGTCCATCGCGTCGGTCATTCGGTTCTCTCCTCGCGTTCGCCCTCGCCCTGGCCCTCCTCGCGTCGCGCGTCGAGGAACGCCTCGGCGCGGTCGAGCATCTCGTCGTCGAGCCCGATGAACACGCCGCCCTCCTTCCCGCCGACGTACGTGTTCTCCCCCGACTCGACGATCTCGTTGATGTCGGGGTGCTCGACGTCGATGTGGGTCACCTGCGCGCCGGATTCGGGGTCCTGCTCGTGAACGTACACCCTCGCGCCTTCGAGCTCGTGCTTCGACGGATGCGGCCCGGTCATTGACGGCGCTTCGAGGGCCGACGGGAAAACGTGGACGGCCGGGGGAACGGTGAGCGATCCTGGACTCCGGGATTTTTCAGCCCGCCGACCGACGCCATCACGTGGACGTCGACGTCGTTGCCAGGGAACTGCGAGCCGGGCTCGCCGAGACGCGCCAGTACCTCCTGGCGCATCACGAACCGGCGGAGTACGACCGGTGCTACCGCGTCCGGGTGCGCGGCCGCGAGGAACACCTCTGTGCCCGGTGTCTCGGGGTTTATCCGGCGATCGTCGTCGGTCTGCTCGCGGTCCACCTCGGCTGGCTTCCGGACCTGCAGCTCCTCGCGGTGGCGACGTTACCGGCGCTCGCGCTCGGCGACTGGGCGCTGACCGCCCTCGGCGACCGCGACGGGACGAACCCGGTCCGCACGTGGACGGGCGTCGCGCTCGGCGTCGGCTACGGGATGGGCCTCGGGCGGCTCCTGTTCGTCGGCGACGCGCGCGTCGTGGGCATCGGGCTCGGCTACGCCGTCGTGGCCGGCATGCTCCTGCTTCGTTCGTTTCGCTCGCCCAGCGACCCGGAGCGCTGAGTGGTTTCCTGTCGCCTGATAGCAATCCGCTGGCCTTCCGTACTTATTTGTGCTGGCAACGACAGTTCGAAGTATGCCAGAGTCGCCAGACGATTCCGACGACGCGTCTCCTGCGGAGGAGACGGCCGACGGGACGGCCGGTGAGGACGCCTCGTCGGACCCGTTTACCGAACCGACGCCGACTGCGAGCGGTCAAGATACGGACGCCGACAGTGACGGTTCGGAGGCGTCGTCGCGGACGGAGACCCCCGGGGCGTCCCCGCGGGCGGACAGCTCGACCCCCGCCGAATCGGGGCCGGGGGGCCGTTCGCTCGCGCCCGACGAGCAGTACTGCCCCAGCTGTGGCGAGCCCATCAAGAAGGCCGCCGAGATCTGTCCGGAGTGCGGTGTTCGCCAGCAACCGCCGACGTCGACCGAGAAAGACCGGGTGACGGCGGGCATTCTCGCGCTGCTGCTCGGCGGGATCGGCGCGCACAAGTTCTACCTCGGCGAGGCGGGGATGGGGATCCTCTATCTCTGTTTCTCCTGGACGTTCATTCCCGCGCTGGTCGGCCTCATCGAGGGGATCCTCTACCTCACGAAGACTGACGCCGAGTTCGAACGAAAGTACGTCAACTGATGGGGCGGGCGAAGGACCTGGACGAGGTGTTCTGTACGGCCTGTGGCGCCCGGATCAAACGCGCCGCGGTCTACTGTCCGGACTGCGGCGTCGCCAACGAGTGGCACGATCCGTCGGCGGCGACGGAGCAGCCTCGCGACCCGATCGGCGGCGAGGGAACGACCGGTGAGGGGGACCCCGCGGTCCCCGACCAACGGAGTCCGAGCGAGGTGCAGGCGACGCGGGACGCCAACCCGGCTTCGACTGATGCGGCTTCGAGGACGGTGGATTCGACGGGCGCTCCGGCCGCCGGCAACCGCGCGGAGCCCTCCTCGGCCAACTGGTGGTACGGCGTCGCCGCGTTCGGCGCCGCGTGGGTCGTCGTCCTCGGCGCGTGGGCGACTGGCGTCCAGCACGGCGCACTCGGCGCCCTGGCGCTGCTGGCGTGGGTCGGCCTGCCGGCGTCGCTCTCGCAGGACGCCGCGTACGTCCGCGAGAACAGCGCCTGGGAGCCCGCCGGCGGCCCCTGGGTGTTCGCGGCGCTGGTGCCGGTGTTCAACGTCGTCGTGGCGGCCGTCTACCTGATTCGTCGCCACGAGGTGCTGGAAACGCCGTGACTCGCAGATATGGTGATTTCGGATCGGCCGGTATCGGACACGTGAACTGGTAACAACCGTGTGTACGGTTCTCTCGCGGCGTCCCGTCACGGAACCCTTATCAGTGGGCGTCGCATCTGTTTGATTGCAATGTCTACCGGAACGGTTGACTTCTTCAACGACACTGGCGGCTACGGTTTCATCGAGACTGAGGATGCGGACGACGACGTCTTCTTCCACATGGAAGATATCGGCGGTCCCGATCTCGAAGAGGGTCAGGAAGTCGAGTTCGACATCGAAGAGGCTGACAAGGGCCCGCGCGCGACTAACCTCGAGCGCCTGTAAGCTGGTCCCAGTCTGACGTATCGGCATGCTGCTAAATTTTGCGTTTTCTCACACCGACTAGCGGCAGCGTCGCTAGGCTTCGTCCCACGGATTCACCGAGTAGACGCCGTACTCGGCGTCCAGCGACCGCGTCTCCTCGGTCTGGAGCGCACAGAGGAAGGTGAGCCCGCAGACTTCGGCGCCGGCTTCCTCGAGCAGGTCGACGGCGACGCGCACCTGTGAGGCCGTCTCGACGTAGTCGTCGACGACGAGCACGCGTTCGCCGTCCGGGACCATCCGGCGGTCGAGTTCGAGCGTCTTCTCCCGGCCCGTCCAGTCGACGCAGTCGTCGGCGAGCCGGTACCGCTCGGCGATGGGGAGCTTGCCGCCTTTCCGGATCGAGATGAACCCTGCGTCGAAGTCGCGCGCGAGAGCAGCACCCGGGATGAACCCGAGCGCGTCGATGCCGGCGACGTATTCCGGGTCGACCCCGGTCGCCTCGCGCATGTCGTCGACGGCGGCCGCGAAGTGGTCCGGGTCGGCGAAGACGTTGGGGACGTTCGACCGGTACTCGGCGCTCGCGATCAGCTCGCGATACGTCTCCCACTCCATGTGCCGTGTGTACGGCCGTGTCGGGTTGTACTTTCGGGGCCCAGCGGCGAGTCGGCGCCGCGTCGGCGTCCCTCCCGGAAGACCGGTTTCACCTCGCCGCCCGCTCCCCTTTTCCGTTCGCTCGGCGTAGGTTCGGCCAGTGACCGTCACGACCCTCCACGACCCGAGCCATCGGGAGGCCCTCTGGGAGCTCGAATCCGCCTTCGATCGCGGGGACCTCATCACCGTCTTCGGGCGCTGCACCGTCGACTACGACGGGCGAGCGTCGTCGGAGCTCGGGCCGGGCGCCCGGCTGGTCATCCTGAAACCGGACGGCGCCGCCCTCGTCCACACCGACGAGGGCCGGACGCCCGTCAACTGGCAGCCGCCCGGGTCGGAACACCACGCCGCGGTCCGGGACGGGCAGCTCCGGATCCGCTCGGAGCGTACGAACCCGAGCGAGTCGTTGACCGTGCAGTTCTCCGCCGTCGACGAGCTGTCCGCGATGGCCGTCACCGGCGGGCGCGACCTCGAGCTCCACGGGAGCGAGGCCGACCTGAAGCGGCGCGTGCTGGACCGTCCCGAGCTGGTCGAGCCCGGCTTCGAGCCACGCGAGACCGAGCGCGAGAGCAGCGCGGGCCCGATGGACGTCTTCGGCGTCGACGGCGAGGGGCACCCGACCGTCGTCGAGCTGAAGCGCCGGCGCGTGGGCCCGAGCGCGGCGAACCAGCTCTCCCGGTACGTCGCCGCCCTCCAGCGGGAGCTCGGCGAGGACGTCGCGGTCCGGGGCGTCCTCGTCGCGCCGTCGGTGACCGACCGGGCGGCGGAGCTGCTCGCCGAGGAGGGCTTCGACCACGTCGCGCTCGATCCCGTGGCCGCGGAGTCGGACGAGGAAACTTCCGAGGAGGACGAAGACGATGTTGCGGGCGACGAGACCGACGCCGCGGGCGACGATGGCGACGCCGCGAGTGACGACCCTGATGCCGACGAGGAGGTCGACCGGACCGATTCGGTCGACGAGGCCCGGGAATCGGCGGCGGTCGGCGCGGTCGAGAGCGGCGGGTCGGACGCCTGAACCGGCGTGGGAGCGGCTCACAGCCCGGTGTCTGGCGATCCTTTCGAAGGCTTTATTCACACGCTGGGCGTTTTCGGCAACAACTAACCATGAGTGAGAAACCGGCCTCCATGTACCGGAACATTAGCAAGCCCTCGTACACGCGGCGCGAGTACATCACGGGCATTCCGGGTTCGAAGATCGCACAGCACAACATGGGCAACCTCGAAGCCGAGCCCGACGACTACCCCGTCGAGATCAGCCTCCGCGTCGAGGAGGAGCTCCAGATCCGTCACGGCTCGCTCGAGAGCGCGCGCCTGTCGGCCAACCGCCACCTCCTGAAGGAGCTCGGCGAGGGTAACTACAAGATGATCCTGCGCAAGTTCCCCCACCAGGTCATCAGGGAGAACAAGCAGGCGACCGGCGCGGGTGCGGACCGTGTCTCCGACGGCATGCGCCAGGCGTTCGGCAAGCCGGTCGGCACCGCCGCCCGCATCGACGCCGACGAGGTCGTCTTCTCGGCCTACTGTCAGCCCGAGCAGGCCGAGGCCGTGAAGGAGGCCTTCCGCCGCGCCTACAACAAGGTCTCGCCGCCGTGCCGCATCACGGTCGAACGCGGCAAAGAGCTGCTCATCTCGTAAGCAGCTCCGAACTTCTCCGATTTCTCATTTCGGTTGAACAGTCGCCTCGCTGTTCTGGAGGCCGGTTCTTATTTTATCGGTCGCTCTCGATTCAGAGTTGCGTGTGCAGGTGCAGCGATACTGCGCTTGACGGAACCGCGGGCACCTTGAAAGCTCTCGGCCGCTCTTTATAAGCTGGTTTGAACAGGTGATACGGTCTTGCTCTCGACAGCACCGCAAACGCCGGGAAAGCCCTCGGCCGCTCGCGGTCGCTGCACGACATATCCACGGCTCTCAGCACCGCCCGCCGTGGATAGAGGTCGGTGCAGCGACTCCCCTGCGGCGCGACCGGCACTCGCCCTTTCAGTCCGCCAGGATAGCACCGCAACCGCACCGCGACAGCACGGCACAGCCACCGCCATACCTCAGCCCTCCCCAGCCTCGGCCGGGGCGCGCCGGCACTGCACCGCGCGGCGCGCCACCGGCCTCCCTCGCACGCGTTGCTCGCGCGCTCCGACTGCCCCGCTCCGCACGCCGGAAAGTCGGCGAGTGTCGACGGCCATCCAGCCGCCGGTCGCGACGCCAGACAACCACTCGGTGGGTGGGACTGAAAGGGGCAGCCGCTGAGCGGGATGCCCTGCGATGTAAGCACCGAGTCGACGAACGAGCGGAGCGAGTGAGTCGACGAGGCGCGCAGCGAGCAGCGCGACCGCTCAGCGGCTGGGGCTTTCGAAGACCGCTGAGTGGTATCGCCGGCGACGTTAGCCGACTTTATTTATAAATGAGACCGCCTCAGCGACTCGGGATTTCCGAGCGGGTCGAGTGACCCCGCCAACGGCCCCAACCGACCAGCTCACAAATACGTCGCTCGCACCTTTATACCAGCCCCAACCCAACCACGAGCAAATGCTTCGGCTCGCGATGAGCTCGCACGCCGAGACGTTCGAGCGGGTCCGGGACCCCCTCGCGGAGCGAGGGATCGAGGTCGCCCACCTGCAACCGAAGGAGCGGGATATCCGCCTCACCGACGACCCGGATACTGACCGCCGAGCCGACCCCCCGGACGCCGACGACTACGACGTCGGCTTCGTCTACCCCTCACGACTGATGGAGGGCGCCGCGCTCGACGCGCGCCTGTCGATCCCCTGGGTCAACGACCGGGACGCGGTCCTCACGTCGCGGAACAAGGCGGGGGTCATCTCCCGGCTCGACGCAGCCGGCGTCCCCGTGCCGAAAACGACCCAGATCTCCAATCCGGCCGACGAGTCCGCCGTCGTCGACGCCGCGAGCGACTTCTCGTACCCCGTCGTCGTGAAGCCGAACTCCGCGACGCGCGGGGTCGGCGTCGCGACGGCGACGGACCTCGACTCGCTGCTCGGCGTCGTCGACTACCTCGACCTCGTCCACGACTTCCGCGCGACGGGCGACAAGTCTTACCTGATCCAGGAGTTCCTGCCCGACGCCCGCGACTACCGCGCGATGGTCGTCGACGGCGAGTTCGCCGGCGCCGTGGAGCGCCGGCTCCCGGACGACGCGCTCGCGGCCGGGCGTTGGAAGCACAACGTCCACCGCGGCGCGGACGCGACGGGCGTCGACCTCCCGGAGCGCCACCGCCGACTCGCGGAACGCGCGGCCGCGGTGCTCGACGTCGACTACCTCGGCGTCGACCTGCTGGAGACGGACGACCGGCTCGTCGTCAACGAGACGAACGCGCGCCCGACGGTCGACGCCGCGACGAAATACGAACCGGGCTTCTACGACCGCCTCGCCGGCCTGATCCGGGAGACTGCCGCGGAAGCCACCGCAGGCAACGACGCCCCGGACGCCTGACTCATGGATGAACGCAGCCACCGCCGGCTCGCCGAAGCGGTCGGCGGCTGGGCGCCGGACGAACTCGCCCGGCTCCCGGACGTTGCCCTCGCCGACGCCGGGGCCGACGCTGGGGCCGACGCAGTCGCCGACGCCGACGCAGTCGCCGACGCCGACGCAGTCGCCGGCGACGGAGCCCCGGGCTACTACGCGCTCGTCGGCAGCCACGCGTACGGCTTCGCGACGGCCGACAGCGACGTCGACATCCGCGGCTTCCACCTCGCCGACGGCCGCCGCTACGCGTTGCTCGACCGCCCGGCGGAACGCGTGCAAGTTCCCGCAGTCGGGGATCACGAGGTCGACGTCGCGCTCGCGCCGGTCGAGTTCGAGAGCCTGGAGCTCCGCGCGTTCGCCGACGCGCTTGCTGGCGGCGACTTCGCGCTCGTGGAGGCCGTCCTCGCGGCGCCGGTCGTCCGCGAAGACGTTCCCGCCGCGGTCGACTCGCTCCGCGAACTGCTGCGGGACCACCTTCCCCTGGACCTCCCCTGCAGATACGTCGGAATGGCACGGAGCCTGTACTCGGAACTCGAAGCTGCCTCCGACGAGGGCGAAGGCGACCGAAACGAACTGCGTGCGGGCGACCTGAAGAAGGCGCTGTACGCGCTCCGGGCGGTCTACGCCGCGGAGTACGTCGACGAACACGGGAACGTCGTCGCCGACGTGCGCGACCTCGCTCGTGCAGTCGACGGCGACCCGGCCCTCGTGACGGCGCTGATCGACGCGCGACGAGCCGGCGGCTGGCCGGAGTCGCCGGAAGCGGGAGTATCGTCGCTTTACGACCGAACGGTGGACGCGCTGGAGCGCCGCCTCGACGCTGCGGACTACGCGGAACCGACGGCAGCGGAACGGGATGCGTTCAGGGATGCCCTCGACGAGTGGCAGTGCGAGACGCGCGGCTGGTCGGGTGTTTCGACTCGGCGCGCCGAGTAAAAACGAGGTCGGCTACTCGACGTCGATCGACGCGGAGTCGTCGGCGCGGTCGAACTCGACGTGGAGGACGCCGTTGTTGAACGTCGCGGAGGCCGAGTGCTCGTCGACGCGGGCCGGGAGGCTGACGCGCTCGTCGTACTCGCGGCGGTCGGAGGCGGCGGAGATCGTGAGCGTTTCGCCGTCACACTGCAGCGAGATCTCGTCTTTGGACACGCCCGGGAGGTCGGCGATCAGGCGGACGGTGTCGTCCTCGACGTAGGCGTCGACGTGGGTTTCCGAGCCGAATCCGGTGTCGTCCGACCGCGGCGGCCCCGCGCCGGCGTCCGTCATCTGGTTCATCATCCGCTCGATCTCGTCGAAGATGTCTTCGAAGGGATCGTCGCGGTCGTCTCGGTCCATGCCCGAAGGCAGGTCCCTGTGCCAATTAAGGGTTCTGCCTAGCTCGATTTCGGCCGTCAGCCTGGGCAACTTTTGCTCGCGCCGGCGAGAGTTGCCGAGGCTCGTCGGTCCGTATCGCCTACCGCTAAGTACCCGGACCCTCTTCGGCCGGGTATGCCCTCGTTCGAGACTATCGACGATATTCCTCCGAACTCCCGGGTGCTCGTTCGTCTCGATCTCAACTCCCCCATCGAGGACGGGGAACCGCAGGACAACCGCCGGTTTTCGCGGCACGCGCGCACGGTGCAGGATCTCGCAAATGCCGGGCACCGCGTCGTCCTCATGGCCCACCAGGGCCGCCCCGGGCGCGAGGACTTCACGTCGCTGGAAGGTCACGCCAAGCTTCTCTCCTCGTATCTCGACCGCGACGTCGCGTTCGTCGGCGACGTGTTCGGCGACGAGGCGCTCGGTGCCATCGAGGCCGTCGACGCCGGCGAGGTGCTCCTCCTCGAGAACACGCGCATGTGCGCGGACGAGCTTCCCGAGGAGCCTCCCGAGGCCAAGGCCGAGACGGCGTTCGTCCAGACGCTCTCGGCCGTCTTCGACGCCTACGTCAACGATGCCTACTCCGCGGCCCACCGCGAGCACGCCTCCCTCGTCGGCTTCCCGCTCGTGCTCCCCTCCTACGCGGGCCGGGTGATGGTCGCCGAGTACGAGGCGAACACCGCGATCACGACCCGCGACTTCGACGGCCCCGTGACGATGGTCATCGGCGGGACGAAGGCGACCGACGTCATCGAGGTGATGGCCGAGGTCGGTGACCTGGTCGACCGGTTCCTCCTCGGCGGCGTCGCCGGCGAGCTCTTCCTCCGCGCGGCCGGGCATCCGGTCGGCACCGACGTGGAGGGGTCGGAGCTGTACGACGACCAGTGGGAGCGGAACCACGAGACCATCGAGCGCGTCCTCGAAGAGCGCCGCGAGGAGATCCACCTCCCGACCGACCTCGCGTACGAGGACGACGAGGGCGAGCGCGCCGAGGTCATGGTCGAGGACATCGACGAGAAGACGACGGCGTTCTTTGACGTCGGCTCCGCGACCGTCGAGGCGTACGCCCCGAAGATCCGCGATTCCGAGGCCGTCTTCGTGAAGGGCGCCCTCGGCATGTTCGAGGACGAGCGCTTCGCCATCGGGACCGTCGGCGTGCTCGAAACCATCGGCGAGAGCGACTGCTTCTCGGTCATTGGCGGCGGCGACACCTCCCGCGCCATCACGCTCTACGGGCTCTCCGAGGACGACTACTCGCACGTCTCTATCGCAGGAGGAGCCTACATCCGGGCGCTGACCGGCGAGCCACTGCCCGGCGTCGAAGCGCTCCAGAAGGGTCCGTAGTTAGGTGGAGTTTCGAGAGTGGGCTGCGCTCTCGACGGACTACGTTTCTTCGGCTATTGCTGCTCCTGCCACCACCTGGTATATATAAGAACTCACGGCCAATGGGCGGTTGCGTTTATAAATAAATCCGGCAGTCGACGCCAACGACACCACTCAGCATGTCTCGAAAGCCCCAGTCGCCGGCCGGTCGGTTTTATAAATGGACTCGAGTATCGACGCTGGCGACACCACTCAGCATGCCCAGAAAGCCCCAGCCGCTGCGCGGTCGCGCTGCTCGCTGCGCTCCTCACCCGGCTCACTCGCTCCCTCCGGTCGCTCGTTCGCCGGGTTGCGGTGCTTACTTCGCAGGGCGTCCCGCGCAGCGGCTGCCCCTTTCAGTCCCGCCCACCGAGTGGTGGCCGGGCATCGCTCGCGGCGGCTGGTTCGCCGCCGTCACTCGCCGGCTGGCTGGCGTGCGGTCCGGCGGCGGTCGGCGCGCGCGAGCAACGCGTGCGAGAGAGGCCGGTGACGCGCCGCGCGGTGCTGGGCCGGCGCGCCCCGGCCGAGGCTGGGGAGGGCTGAGGAATTGCGGCAGCTGGGCGGTGCTGTCGCGGTCGCGGTTGCGGAGCGGTGCTGCCCTGGCGGACTGAAAGGGCGATGGCCGGTCGCGCCGCAGGGGAGTCGCTCCGACGACCCCTATCCGCGGCGGGCGGTGCGGAGAGCCGCGGATATGTCGCGGAGCGACCGCGAGCGGCCGAGGGCTTTCTGGATGTTTGCGGTGCTGTCGAGAGCAAGCCCGTATCACCTGTCCAAACCTGCTTATAAAGAGCGGCCGAGATCTTTCCCGCCGTCGCGGACAACTACGGCAGCGTCTCTGCCACCAACTCCGACTTATAAACCCCCTCGCGAAACCCCACGGACGCGGACTATCGGCCAGCGAACCTTTTGTACGACCCCCGAGAACCACCGCCCATGCTCGTCGGCATCGTGTCGGACACGCACGACAATCTGGATCTGGTACAGGCGGCGGTCGGCCGGTTCGAGTACGAGGACGTCGACGTCGTCGTCCACTGCGGCGACGTGGTCTCCCCCTTCTCGGCGACTCCGTTCGACGGCGACTGGGACTTCTATGCCGTCCGCGGGAACAACGACGGCGAGTGGGCGCTCCAGGACACCGTCGCCGACTTCGGAACGTACCTCGGGGAGGCCGGGTCGCTCACGCTCGACGGCGTCGACCTCGCGGTCTACCACGGCACCAGCGAGACGCTGACCGACGCGCTCGTCGAGAGCGGCGACTACGACGTCGTCTGCCACGGCCATACGCACCGGCACGACCTTGAGGGCCGCGGCGGCACCGTGCGCGTCAACCCCGGCGGGCTCCCGATCCCCGGCCGCGACGACGCGTTCCGGGTCGCCACGCTCGACACGGAGACGCTGAGGATCGAGCACCACGAGTTGACCCCGTAGCTGGGGAATGCTGGACGGTCGCCGCTCACGAAAGGTCCGGGATCGTAGTCGAAAAGGAACGGCGTCGCAGTCGCGGCCGCGGTTTCGGTCGGCAGTCCTCAGTCGTCCGCCGTCAGCTGCTCGCGGCCGCCGTCGGCGAAGAGGCTCTCGAGGCCGACGCCCATCGCCTCGTCCGTCTTCGCGGTCGACTCCGCCGCGGACTCGTCGGTGAGGATCGCGCGGATGGCGTCGACGTTCTCGGGGACCACGTCGGACTCCTGGTGGATGTTTTGGAAGAGGTACAGATCCGCACCCTCCATGCTGATCGACTCCGCCCAGACGCAGTTCTCCCAGAGGTCACCGCGCGAGCGGCCCAGGTCGAGCGCGTACTGCTTCAGCGCGCCCGCGCCGTCGATGTCGGCCGTCTCCGGAATGGTGAACACGCGGTCCTGGCCGGCGATGAGGTCGCGGACGGTCTCCGTCTCCGGCTCGGCCTCGAGGGTGACGTTGAGGCTGTGGGTGTGCATCAGCGTCGTCGGCGCCTTCAGCGCCTGCGTGTCGATGTCGACGTCCGGGAAGATCTCCGTGACGTCGGGGCCGTGGTGGGAGGGGATCTCCACCGGGTCCGGGATGACGTCGTTGATCGGGCCGCGGCTCGTCTCGCCGGGGTCGCCGCCGCGCCGGATAAGCGTCGCGCGGACCTTCTCGACGCCGTACTCCTCCTCGAGCGGGGCGATGATCCGCGAGAGGCCCGTGGTGTTACACGAGACGACGCGGACGTAGTCGGCGTCTTTGACCTCCTCGAAGTTCGACCGTGCGTTGAAGGAGACGCCGACGTCGGCGTCCTCGCCGCCCTGGAACACGGCCGGGGTGTCGTGGGCCTCGTAGAGTTCGCGGTTCTCGGCGCCGATGCCGGAGGGGGTGCAGTCGACGACGACGTCGACGGCGTCGACCAGGTCCGCGAGCTCGCCGGCGACGTCGATGCCGGCGTCCGCGAACGCGGATGCCCGCTCCGGGATCGCGGCGTAGAGGTCGTAGCCGCGCCGGACTGCCGTTTCCGCCTCGTAGTTCGGGCTGGTCTTGGCGACCCCGACGACTTCCATGTCGGGCTGGGCCGCGACCGCGTCAGCGACCCGCTTGCCGATGGTGCCGTACCCGTTGACGCCCACCTGAATCATGCCTGAACCTCGCCCGGCGACCGGTTTAATCGTTACGAGTATGGGTACGAGAAATTAACTACAGATCGAGTACTGACTACGACCTCGCGGGCCACGTTGCCGGCGACGGGGTTCGGGCAGCGCCTCGGACGACGGCCCACACTGGAGCGATGGGCAAGGGCTAACAGCCGGCGGGCTGAATCGCCGCTCATGACCGACGACACCACGACGGACGACGCCGCGACCGACGACGCCATCGCAGCAGCTGCACACACTGCTATCACCCAGTGTCTCGCGCTCGAGGCGGACGAGTCGGCCGTCATCGTTACCGACGACGAGCGCCAGCGGATCGGCGAAGCACTGTACGACGCCGCGAAGGAAGTCACCGCCGACGCGACCGTCGCGCGCTACCCGCCGGGCGATCAGCACGGCGCCGAACCGCCCGAACCCGTCGCCGCCGCGATGAAGAACGCCGACGTCTTCCTCGCGCCGACGACGAAGAGCCTGAGCCACACCCGCGCTCGCGGCGCGGCCTGTACGGCCGGTGCCCGCGGGTCCACGCTCCCCGGTATCACCGAGGACGTGTTCGTCACGGGCCTCGACGCCGACTACGAGCGGATCGCTGAGGCGTGCGCGCAGGTGCGCGAGCAGGTCGCGGGTGCCGAGGAGATCCGCGTCACGACGCCGCGCGGGACCGACGTCCGCTTCGAGCCGGGCGACCGCGAGTGGCTGAGCGACACCGGGATGGTCCACGAGCCCGGCGACTTCTCGAACCTCCCCGCCGGCGAGGTCTTCGTCTCGCCCGAGTCCGCCACGGGCACGTACGTCGTCGACGGCACGATGATGCCCCACGGCCTGCTCGACGAGGGCCAGGAGCTCCGCTTCGAGGTCGAGGACGGCTACGTGACCGACATCTCCGACGACGACGTCCGCGAGCAGGTCGAGGCCGCCGCCGAGGACGTCGGCGACGCCGCCTACAACCTCGCGGAGCTGGGCATCGGCACCAACGTCGGCGTCACCGACCTCGTCGGCTCCGTCCTCCTCGACGAGAAGGCGGCCGGGACGGTTCACATCGCCATCGGCGACGACGCCGGCATCGGTGGCGAGACGGAAGCGCCGATCCACCTCGACGGCATCCTCCGCAACCCGACGGTGGTCGCCGACGGCGACGAGGTCGAGCTCCCGTCGGCCTGAAGCGGCGTCGACGACGGCGTCACCTCGCGCCCCCACGCCACACCGACCCACACGACCCGCCACACGGCGGCCTTTTTACGGCGTGACGGGCTACGTCCGGTAATGACGGAGACTGGAGACCGCGTCGGACTCGCCTGTCCATCCTGTTCGCCGGGCGAGCCGACGGTTCACGAAGTACTCAAACCCGGTGGGCAGGCCACCGTTCGCTGCACCGAGTGCGACCACACGCACAAGGCCGAGATCACCGAGCCCGAGACGACCGACCTGCAGGTCGTCGTCTCCCAGGACGACGAGTCCTTCAGCACGCTCGTCGAGGAATCGCCGGACGACCGCGTCGAGGTCGGCGACGAGTTCGTCGTCGACTCCCCGGAGGCGCTCCTTCAGGCGCGAATTACCGGCATCGAGGTTGGGCCCGAGGAGCGCGCCGAGGAGGCGACCATCGACGAGATCGACACGCTGTGGACCCGCGCCGTCGACAACGTGAGCGTCGACGTCACGCTCCACCCGAAGGACGGCGAGGAGGAGCACTCCGAGTCGCTCACCGTGAACGTTCCCGGCGACTACGAGTTCACCGTCGGCGAGACGGAGTCGTTCGGCGAGGAGGAGTTCTCGGTCGAGGGGCTCCAGATCCGCGACGACGCGCCGGAGTACCGCCACGAGAAGCTCGACCACGAGGGCGACGTCGCCTACGCGAAGGACCTCAAGCGGCTCTACGGCCGCGACGAGACCTCGTCCGCCTGGTCGGCCTGGTAAGCCGGCCCTCGTCCCCCGCTTTTCTCGTTCCCAACCGGAGAGCGACCGCGCCGCCGATTTTCGGCCGTAGCGTTCTCCTATCAGCCCCCGGAAACGCCGGCATGGCGTACGAGGAGGCCCGCGACGAGCTCGTCCGACGGATCGAGCGCCGCGAGGACGTGAGCGAGCGGACGCTCGACGCGATCCGCGCGGTGCCCAGACACGAGTTCGTCCCCGAGGACCAGCGGGACCGGGCGTACGGGGACCATCCGGTCCCCATTGGCCACGGCCAGACCGTGAGCGCGCCGCACATGGTCGCGATCATGGTCGACCTGCTGGCCGTCGACGAGGGTGACCACGTCTACGAGGTCGGCACCGGGAGCGGCTACCACGCCGCCGTCGTCGCCGAGATCGTCGGCGGCGAGAACGTCTACTCCGTCGAGTACGTCGAGCCCCTCGCGGAGGACGCTCGCGAGCGATTCGACCGCCTCGGCTACGACGTCCACGTTCGCGTCGGCGACGGCCGCGAGGGCTGGGCGGCCGGCGCCCCGTACGACGCGGCCTATCTCACCTGCGGCGCGCCGGAGGGCGTCCCCGACCCGATAATCGAGCAGACGCGAGCCGGCGGGACCATCGTCGCGCCCGTCGACGGCCACCTGGGGCAGGACCTGCTCAGGTTGACCGTCACCGAAGAGGGGGTCGAGCGCGAGCAGCACGGCCGGGTCCAGTTCGTGCCGATGCAGGGCGAGGAGGCCGGCGAGTGACGCGGTTCGAGTCGGCGGATCACCTCGGCTAAACGCACCGTTCAAGAGGACGTAGCCCCGAGTTCGCGTATGGACGACGCGGCGCTGCGGGCGGAGATGATCGAGAGCCTCCAGCACCAGCTGGGCGAGCCGCTCCCGGAGCCGGTGGTCGACGCCTTCCACGCGGTCCCGCGCGAGGCGTTCGTCTCCGACTCGCCGTACGCGAACAGCGCGAGCGAGGAGAACGGGACCGAGGCGCTGGCGCCGGCGACTGTCGCGCGGCTGCTCGACGCGCTCGACCCGGCGGCGGGCCAGGAGACGCTCGTCGTCGGCGTCGGCGTCGGCTACACGGCGGCGGCGCTGGCGGCGATCGTCGGCGGGCGGCACGTTCACGCCGTCGACATCGACCGCGAGATGGTGTACGCCGCGCGGTCGAACCTGGCGGACGCCGGCTACGACGCGGTGCTCGTCGACTGCCAGGACGGCGCCGACGGGCTCCCGCAGTACGCCCCGTACGACCGGATCCTGCTGGAGGCGGCCGTCGCCGAGCCGCCGCGCGCGCTCCTCTCGCAGCTCGCGGACGACGGGCGGCTCGTGTTCCCCCGCGGCGCCGGCGTGCAGTCGATCGTCGCCGTCGAGCCCGACGGCGGCGTCGAAGGGCGGCGCTCCGGCGACGACTATCGCGTCGTCGAGGAGGCTGGCCCCGCCCAGCTCCGCGCGATGCTCGTCGACGGCGAGCAGCCGGGCGTCGAGCGCAACCGGACCCGCCGCGAGGACGCCGAGATGGCCCAGCAGGGCCACTTCGCCAGCCAGGGCTGGGAGCAGGAGTGGGTCGACTGGGACGACCGGCTCTGAAGCGTCGCGGGCGACGGACGACTCTGGGCCGTTGCCGGCGACGGACCGCTTTTCGACTTCCACTCACTCCCTGACCACCAGTATCTCCGTGTTCTTCCGCTCGTCAGCGTAGTCGCTGCCGGCGGGCGGCTTTATGTCGATGGTGAGCGTGCCGTCCGCCTGGTTCGGCCCGAGTTCGGGCGCGACGTCGATCGTCGCAATGCCCGTCTCGTTGGTCGTCGCGGTGGCGACGCCGTCGAGGCGCGCGCTGCCCGCGCGGACGATGACGGTCGCGTCCGCGACGGGCCCGCCGTCGGGGTCGACGACGGCGACCTCGATGGTCTGCTCCCCGGGCGTCGTCACCTCCGGCGCCGGTTCGGCGTCGAGTTCGGTGACGGCGAGGCCCTGAATACCCCCGATCATCGACATCATCACGCTGAGGCTGGCGACGCCGACGACGAGCGCGATCACGAGCCGGATTGGGAGCCCCTCGATCGCGCGCTCGTCGTCGCGGAAGCGATTGAGGGGGCTCCGGGCTGGGGAGTCGGTCATGGCCCGGGTTGGCCGCGGGTTCGTACTTGAACCTACGGACGGAGGTTCTTGACCGATAGCGCGCGAGTTCGCCCCATGCACGTTCCCGGACGCGAGCCGGACGTCGAGGGCCCGACCGCCCGGATCGGCTCGTTTCTCGCACGAGACGGCAGCACGGGCACGGGAGTCAGCCTCGACGTCGACGGCCCGCACGCCGGCGTCGTGGTCGGCAAGCGCGGCACCGGCAAGTCGTACACGCTCGGCGTGCTCGCGGAGGAGCTGGGCGAGGCTCCGGGCGTCGCGCCGGTCGTCCTCGACCCGATGGCTGCGTTCGGCGGGCTGGCCGACTGCCCCGATGGTTCGGTCGTGGAGCCGCGGGTCGCCCCGGACAGCCTCCCGCCCGACGCGTGGCCGGAGTTGCTCGGGCTCGACGCCGGATCGCCGGCCGGGAGCCTCGTCTGGCGCGTCGCGAGCGACGTCCGGGAGGCCGACGGGCCGGTCTCGATCGCCCGGATGCGCGACGCGCTCACGGAGGCCCGCGCGTCCGGTGGCGACCGCGCGTCCGGAAACGAATCCGCCAGTATCGCCGCCGAGTCGACTGCCGCCCGCCGCGCCGCCGACAACCACCTCGCGCTCGCGGACGCCTGGGACGTGTTCGACACCGAGGCGCCGACCGCGGCCGGGCTGGCGACCGGCGGTCCGACCGTCGTCGACTGCGCGGGGCTCCCCCCTGCCGCGATGAATGCCGTCGGCCGCGCCATCGCTAGCGGCCTCTACGACGCACGGATCGCGGACGACCTCGATCGGCTTCCGTGGTTGCTCGTCGACGAGGCGCACGCGTTCTTCGACGGCGTCGCCGCGCCCGCACTCCGGACGCTACTCACTCGGGGTCGCGCCCCGGGCGTCAGCCTCGTCTGCGCGACGCAGCGACCGAGCGCGCTCCCGGACGTGGCTGTCTCGCAGGCCGACCTGATCGTCGCGCACCGGCTCACCGCCGAGCGCGACGTGGACGCGCTCCGGGCCGCACAGCCGACCTATCTCGGCACCGACCTGGGTGCGTCGCTGCCGACGGGCGTCGGCGAAGCGCTCGTCGTCGACGACGTCACGGAGGCGGCCCACACGGTCCGGATTCGCGAGCGCCGGACCACCCACGAGGGCGGCGGGCCGAGCGCGTCGGCGCTGTCGGGCCGGACGTCGGAGAGAGGCGACGAGGGCAACGAGGGCGACGGCGATGGTCCGGGATAGCCGACGCCACGATACCCACGGAACAAAGTCGGTCGGAGTGAACTGATCCCCATGGAACGGAGGGCCGCAGGGTTCGGGCTCGTCGCGGTCGGCGGCGTCGTCGGCGCCGTCGCTCGCTACGCCGTCGCCGTCGCGCTCGGCGCGACCGTTGGCACGCTCGCGGTCAACGTCGTTGGCGCGTTCGCGCTCGGACTGCTCGTCACCCGGGCGACGGACGGTCGTACGCAGCTGCTGGTCGGGACGGGCGCGCTCTCGTCGTTCACGACCTACAGCACGTTCGCGGCGGAGACGGTCGCCCTCGGGACGCTCGCCGGCACGGGCTACGTCGCGGCGACGTACGCCGGGGGCCTGGCGGCGGCCGCGGCCGGCATCGCGCTCGGGAGGTGGCTCCGATGACCGTTGAGTTCGGCGCTCTCATGCTCGTCGCCCTCGGCGGTGCGGCCGGCGCGATGGCTCGCCACGCGGTCGGGTTCGCCGTCGACGGCCGGCGGTCGCTCCTCGCGGTCAACGTCCTCGGCAGCCTCCTGCTCGGGGCGACGCTCGCGGCGCCGGTCGGCAGCCGGGCGGCGCTGACGATCGGCACCGGCTTCTGTGGCGCGTTCACGACGTTCTCCTCGTTCGCCGTCGAGACCGTCGTGGCCGCGGAGCAGGGCGACCGGCGCGACGCGGTGCTGTTCGCCGTGCTCACCCTCGTCGGTGCAGTCGCGGGGGTCGTTCTCGGGTCCGCGATCGGGGGCGCAGTCGGCACGCTGGTGTGAACCTCCCTCGCGAGAGCGACAGCTACACTTACCGGCGGTCGCTTTGTCGGGACGTGACCGACGCCAGCGAGGGACGTGACGAACGCGACGAGCATGACGAGCGCGACGCCCGCGGTGAGCTCGACGCCCGCGACGATCGCGACGCCGGGCCGGTCGAGCACGAGCGGGAGTCATCCGTCGAGCTCGAGGACGAGCCGGCTGCCGACCTGGAGGGCGAGCCGTCCGTCGATCTCGAGGAGGAAGCTGTCGACTTCGAGAACCTGACGCTTCCCCAGCGGATCTTCGTCGCGGCCGTCCAGAGCCCCGCCCGAGGCGCGCTCGTCGGCCTGCTGCTGCTGTTCGGCTTCGGCTTCTACGTCGCGTTCTGGTTTTCGTTCCCCCGCGTCGCGGCCCTGCTGTCGGCGGCCGCGGTCGTCGTCGGGGGCGTCATCGCGGCCGTGCTGATGCTGCTGAAGTAGCGAACCGTTTATTTTGGCGTCTCCCGTCGACTCGGCCGTGTCCGGAGACCGCCCGACGTCCGACCGTTCCGGTGACGCCGACGTGACCGACCGTTCCGGTGACGCCGACGCACCCGACCGAACCAGCGTCGTCGCCGGCGAGCGCGTCGCGTACTCGGTCCGGGAGAGCGACCGGGCCAGTCGCGCCCGGATCGACGTCGACCCGACCGGCGTGGTGGTGGTGGTCCCGACGGACGCCCGGGTCGACCCCGACGCGCTCCTGGCGGAGAACGCGGAGTGGCTCCGCGAGAAGCAGGCGGCGATGGCCGACTACCGCGAGCGAGCGCCCGACCGGGAGTTCGAGCCCGGCGCGACCTGGCCCGTCCTCGGTGTGGGCCACGAGGTCGTCGTCGAACGCCGCCGGTCCTCGACGGTCGACCGCGACGCCACCCTGGTCCGGCTCGCGCGGAGCCACGTCGACCGGACCTCGTTCGAGCGCGCGCTGGAGTACTGCTTCCGCGAAACGGCGCGGGAGCACTTCGAATCGCGCGTGAGCGCGCTCGCCCCCGCGATGGGCGTCGCCGCGGAGGTCGGGGACGTCGAGATCCGGAATCAGCAAACCCGGTGGGGCAGCTGCTCGACGAACGGCACACTCAGCCTGAACTGGCGGCTCCTGTTCGCGCCGCCCGAGATCGTCGACTACGTGCTCGTCCACGAGCTGGCGCACCTTCGCGAGCACAACCACTCCGACGCCTTCTGGCGGATCGTCGGGGAGTACGATCCCGACTGGGAGTCGCATCGTAACTGGTTGCGCGAGAACGCGGTGGAGCTGATCTTCACCGAAGACGACCTTTGAACGGGATTTCGAGTCGGGACTGTCGGCGGTGACTGATCGGTTTCCTGTTGATTTCGTTTATAATGGCGTAAGGTCGGCAACGATTGCGACACCACTCGGCATGCCCGGAAAGCTCCAGCCGCTGATCGGCCTCACTTAAAAACAAATTCGGCTGGCGTCACCGGCGACGCCACTCGGCACACCCAGAAAGCCCCAGCCGCTGAGCGGTCGCACTCAAAAACAAATTCGGCTGGCGTCACCGGCGACACCACTCGGCACACCCAGAAAGCCCCAGCCGTTGAGCGGTCGCGCTGCTCGCTGCGCGCCTCGCCAACTCACTCGCTTCGCTCGTTCGCTGGCTCAGTGCTTACGTCGCAGGGCGTCCCGCTCAACGGCTGCCCCTTTCAGTCCCGCCCGGGAGTGGTGGCCGGGCGTCGTTCGCGCCGGCTGGATGGCTGGCGACGTTCGCCGGCTGGCCGGCGTGCGGTGCGGGGCGGTCGGCGCGCGCGAGCAACGCGTGCGAGGGAGGCCGGTGGCGCGCCGATGCTGTGCGGGCCGGCGCGCCCCGGCCGAGGCTGGGGAGGACTGAGGAAGTGCGGTTGCTGTGCGGTCGCGGTTGCGGTGCGGTTGCCGTGCGGTCCTGGCGGACTGAAAGGGCGCGGCCGGTCGCGCCGCAGGGGAGTCGCTGCAACGACCCCTATCTGGACCGGGCGTTGCGGAGAGGTCCAGATATGTCGTGCAGCGACCGCGAGCGGCCGAGGGCTTTCTGGGTGTTGGCGTTGCTGTCGAGAGCAAGCACGTATCACCTGTTTAAACCGAAGCAAAGCGAGCGGCCGAGGGCTTTCTGGGTGTTTGCGGTGCTGTCGAGAGCAAGCACGTATCACCTGTTTAAACCGAAGCAAAGCGAGCGGTCGAGGGCTTTCTGGGTGTTTGCGGAATTATCGACTGCGACAGCGTTTGAGATTTTAAATACAATTTATAAGCAAGAGCGACCAGCTCCCGGTTGCAAATCCTCGTTATCGAGATCAACCTACCACAAATCCACAACTACTCGAGAATAACTGAAAGCGCCCGGAGCGGGATTTGAACCCGCGTCTTGTCCGTGACAGGGACAAATGATGGGCCACTACACCATCCGGGCAAGCACGTGCAGTTTCCCGAAAACGGGAACGCCCGGAGCGGGATTTGAACCCGCGTCTTGTCCGTGACAGGGACAAATGATGGGCCACTACACCATCCGGGCTGCCTGCACTCATTGGTATCCGTGTGTTGTAAATAAGACTTGTTATCCGCTCCCTGCATGCGATGCGGTCCCACCAACCGTCGTTACGCTTTTATTTCGGAGTCCCATGCACTCAGGTGTCACTCGCCGCGGGCCCGGGCAGCCGCGCGTCCCGAGCCTGCTTGGCAACGCTTATGACCGTGGGCTTAATATTGCCCTGTAGTATCTCGTGATAGCTTCTCCCCACCACCAGCACCCATGGTAGACGTAAGCCAACACGAACTCGTCCCGGACCACATCCTGCTCGACGACCCGGAAGAAGTCGAGGAGGTCCTGGCGGAGTACAACGTGAAAAAGACGAACTTGCCGAAGATCAAGCGTACCGACCCGGCGCTTCCGGATGAAGCTGACGTCGGCGACGTCGTGAAGATCGTCCGTGAATCGCGTACGACTGACCGAGCCGTTGTGTACCGACTCGTGATCTCATGAACAGACAGAAACGACGCACCGTCTCCCGGGAGTTCTTCTCGGACGAACGGCTGGCAGAGCATCACTTCCGCTCGTTCAACAACTTCCTCGACCGCGGCATGCAGGACGTCGTCGACGAGAAGGAAACCATCGAAACCGACATCGGCGACAAGGAGGGGCAAGAGCCCGTCTACGTCGAGCTCGGCGACGTGCGGATGGCGACCCCCCGCGTCCGCGAGGCCGACGGCTCGGAGGAGCTGCTGTACCCGCAGGAGGCCCGCCTGCGCAACATCACCTACTCCGCACCGGTCTTCATGGAGATGTCCGTCATCCGCGGCGGCGAGGACGAACCGGAAACGGTCGTCGACTCCACCGAGACGAAGGTCGGCCGGATGCCGATCATGGTCGGCTCCGACAAGTGTAACATGGCCGGCTTCTCCGACGAGGAGCTCATCGACATCGGCGAGGACCCCGTCGACCCCGGTGGCTACTTCATTGTCAACGGCTCCGAGCGCGTGCTGATGACCTCGGAGGACCTGGCGCCGAACAAGATCCTCGCCGAGTACGACGAGAAGTACGGCGACGAGATCCAGGTCGCGAAGACGTTCTCCCAGCGCCGCGGGTACCGCGCCCTCGTGCTCTGTGAGCGGAACCGCGAGGGGATCCTCGAGGTGTCGTTCCCCTCCGTCTCCGGTTCGATCGACTTCGTGACGCTGGTCCGTGCGCTCGGGCTCGAGTCCGACGAGGAGATCGTCCATCGCGTCTCCGACGACCCGGAGATCGTGAAGTACATGCTGGAGAACCTGGAGGAGGCCGACGTCCAGACCGAGGAGGAGGCCATCGAGACCCTCGGCAAGCGCGTCGCCTCCGGCCAGGGCAAGAACTACCAGCTGAAGCGCGCGAACTACGTCATCGACCGCTACCTCCTGCCGCACCTCCACGAGGAGGGCGTCGACGAGGAGGACGTGCGGATCAACAAGGCGTACTACCTCTGTCGGATGGCCGAGGCGTGCTTCGAGCTGGCGCTCGGGCGCCGCGAGTCGGACGACAAGGACCACTACGCCAACAAGCGCCTCAAGGTGTCCGGCGACCTGATGAAGGACCTGTTCCGGACGGCGCTGAACAAGCTGGCCCGCGACGTGAAGTACCAGCTCGAGCGCGCGAACATGCGTAACCGGCAGCTCACCGTCAGTACGGTCGTCCGCTCGGACGTGCTGACCGAGCGGCTCGAACACCCCATCGCGACGGGGAACTGGGTGGGCGGCCGCTCGGGCGTCTCCCAGCTGGTCGACCGCACGGACTACATGGGCGTACTTTCGCACCTGCGTCGGCTCCGCTCGCCGCTGTCCCGGTCGCAACCGCACTTCGAGGCACGCGACCTGCACGCGACCCAGTGGGGTCGCATCTGTCCCTCCGAAACGCCGGAGGGGCCGAACTGTGGCCTGGTGAAGAACTTCGCGCAGGCGATGGAGCTGTCACAGGACGTCGAGGACGAACAGGGGCTGAAACGAGAACTGGCGTCGATGGGTGTCGAGGGGATCCCCGGCATCGAGGGCGTCGAGCGAACGACGGCTGACGACTAACATGGCAAGCGAACGAGAGGCGAAAGTCTACGTCAACGGGAGCCTGGTCGGGACCCATCCGGACCCGAACCAGCTCGCAGAACAGATTCGGGAATCGCGACGACGCGGCGACGTCTCCGAGATGGTCAACGTCTCGGTCCGTGACCGCACGCGCGAGGTCATCATCAACGCCGACGCCGGCCGCGCCCGGCGTCCGCTCATCGTCGTCGAGGACGGCGAACCGCTGCTGTCCGACGAGGACATCGAGGCGCTCGAGGCGGGCGAACTCGAGTTCGAGGACCTCGTCGACCGCGGCTACGTCGAGTTCATCGACGCCGAGGAGGAGGAGGACATCCTCGTCGCCGTCGACGAGGACGACGTGACCGAGGACCACACGCACCTCGAGATCGACCCGCAGCTCATCTTCGGCATCGGTGCCGGGATGATCCCGTACCCGGAACACAACGCGTCCCCGCGGATTACGATGGGTGCCGGGATGATGAAGCAGTCGCTCGGGCTCCCCTCCGCCAACTACCGGATCCGGCCGGACACGCGCCAGCACCTGCTGCACTACCCGCAGCTCGCGATGGTGAAGACGCAGACGTCCGACCAGATCAACTTCGACGAGCGCCCGGCCGCCCAGAACTTCACGGTCGCCGTGATGTCCTACGAGGGCTTCAACATCGAGGACGCGCTGGTGATGAACCAGGGCTCCGTCGACCGCGCGCTCGCCCGCTCGCACTTCTTCCGGACGTACGAGGGCGAGGAACGGCGCTACCCCGGCGGCCAGGAGGACCGCTTCGAGATCCCCTCCCAGGACGTCCGCGGCGCCCGCGGCGAGGACGCGTACACCCACCTCGACGAGGACGGCCTCGTCAACCCCGAGGCGAAGGTCGACGAGTCGTCGGTCCTGCTCGGGAAGACGTCGCCGCCGCGCTTCCTCGAGGAGCCGGACGACATGGGCGGGCTCTCGCCGCAGAAGCGGCGCGAGACGTCCGTGACGATGCGCTCCGGCGAGGAGGGCGTCGTCGACACGGTCACGCTGATGGAGGGCGAGGACGGCTCGAAGCTGTCGAAGGTGAAGGTGCGCGACCAGCGCGTGCCGGAGCTGGGCGACAAGTTCGCGTCCCGCCACGGCCAGAAGGGCGTCGTCGGCCACCTGGCACCCCAGGAGGACATGCCGTTCACCGAGGAGGGCGTCGTGCCGGACCTCGTGCTCAACCCGCACGCGCTCCCGTCGCGGATGACGGTGGGCCACGTGCTGGAGATGCTGGGCGGCAAGGTCGGCTCGCTCCGCGGGAGCCGCGTCGACGGGACGCCGTTCCAGGGCGAGGACGAGGAGGAGCTCCGCGACCAGCTGGAGGAGCACGGCTTCAAGTCCTCCGGGAAGGAGGTCATGTACTCCGGCGTCACCGGCGAGAAGATCGAGGCGGAGATCTTCGTCGGCACCATCTTCTACCACAAGCTGTACCACATGGTGTCGAACAAGCTGCACGCCCGCTCGCGCGGGCCGGTGCAGGTGCTGACCCGCCAGCCCACCGAGGGGCGTGCCCGTGAGGGTGGCCTCCGCGTGGGCGAGATGGAGCGTGACACCGTCATCGGGCACGGTGCGGCGATGGTGCTCAACGAGCGCCTGCTCGAATCCTCGGACGCGGAGACGGTCCACGTCTCGGCGGACACCGGCCTGGTCGCCGTCGAGGACCGCGAGCAGCGCCGCGTCTACGACCCGGTCACCGGCGACGAGGACAACATCCACGAGCTGGAGATCAGCTACGCGTTCAAGCTCCTGCTCGACGAGATGATCGCCTTAGGGATTCGCCCCCGACTCGAACTGGAGGACGCAGTCTAATGTCAATGCAAACACCCAAACAACTCGGCGGAATCAACTTCGGGCTGATGGACCCGGAGACGTATCGCGACATGTCGGCCACGAAGGTGATCACGGCCGACACCTACGACGACGACGGCTACCCCATCGACATGGGGCTGATGGACCCCCGACTCGGCGTCATCGACCCCGGTCTGGAATGCCGGACGTGCGGTCGCCACTCCGGCTCGTGTAACGGCCACTTCGGCCACATCGAGCTGGCGGCGCCGGTCATCCACGTCGGCTTCACGAAGCTCATCCGTCGCCTGCTGCGGTCGACCTGCCGCAACTGCGGCCGGCTCGCGCTCGACGAACACGAGCGCGACGAGTTCGGCGACCGCATGCAGCGCGCCGAGGAGCTCGGCGAGGACGAACACGACGTGCTGAAGGCCGCCGTGCGGCAGGCCCGGAAGGCGTCGACCTGTCCGTTCTGCGGCGAGCCGCAGGCCGACATCAAACACGAGAAGCCGACGACCTACTACGAGGTCCAGGACGTGCTCTCGGGCGAGTACTCCGAGCTCATCGCGGAGGCGATGCAGCCCGACGAGGAGGAGGGCGAACCCGGCACCTCCCCGCAGGAGCTCGCCGACGAGACCGACATCGCCCTCGACCGCGTCAACGACATCCTCGCGGGCGAGTTCCGCCCGCGGAAGGAGGACCGTCGCGCCATCGAGTCCGCGCTCGACGTGGACCTGACCGAGGAGGACATGAACAAGCTGATGCCCTCCGACATCCGCGACTGGTTCGAGGACATCCCCGGCGGGGACCTGGAAGTGCTCGGTATCGACCCCGAGAAGTCCCGACCCGAGTGGATGATCCTGACGGTGCTGCCGGTCCCGCCGGTCACCACGCGCCCGTCGATCACGCTGGACAACGGCCAGCGCTCCGAGGACGACCTCACGCACAAGCTGGTCGACATCATCCGGATCAACCAGCGCTTCATGGAGAACCGCGAGGCCGGCGCCCCCCAGCTGATCATCGAGGACCTCTGGGAGCTGCTCCAGTACCACGTCACGACGTTCGTCGACAACGAGATCTCCGGCACGCCGCCGGCCCGACACCGCTCCGGCCGTCCCCTCAAGACGCTCTCGCAGCGCCTGAAGGGGAAGGAGGGGCGCTTCCGTGGCTCGCTGTCCGGCAAGCGCGTGAACTTCTCGGCGCGAACCGTCATCTCGCCGGACCCGACCCTCTCGCTGAACGAGGTCGGCGTTCCGGACCGGGTCGCCACCGAGATGACCCAGACGATGAACGTGACCGAGCGCAACGTCGAGGAAGCGCGCCAGTACGTCCGGAACGGCCCGGAGGCGCACCCCGGCGCGAACTACGTGCGCCGCCCCGACGGGCGCCGCCTGAAGGTCACGGAGAAGAACTGCGAGGAGCTCGCCGAGAAGGTCGAGGAGGAGTGGGAGGTTAACCGCCACCTCATCGACGGTGACATCGTGATCTTCAACCGGCAGCCGTCGCTGCACCGGATGTCGATCATGGCCCACGAGGTCGTGGTGATGCCGTACAAGACGTTCCGGCTGAACACCACGGTCTGCCCGCCGTACAACGCCGACTTCGACGGCGACGAGATGAACATGCACGCGCTCCAGAACGAGGAGGCCCGGGCCGAGGCCCGCGTCCTCATGCGCGTGCAGGAGCAGATGCTCTCGCCCCGCTTCGGCGAGAACATCATCGGCGCCATCCAGGACCACATCTCGGGGACGTACCTGCTGACGAACACGAACCCCGAGTTCACGGAGACGCAGGCGCTCGACCTGCTGCGCGCGACGCGGGTCGACGAGCTGCCCGAACCTGACGGCGTCGACGACGAGGGTCGCGAGTACTGGACCGGTCGCACGCTCTTCTCGGAGCTGCTGCCGGACGACCTCTCCTTAGAGTTCACCTCCTCCACCGGCGACGACGTGATCATCGAGGACGGCGAGCTCGTCGAGGGGACGATCGACGAGGACGCCGTCGGTGCCTTCGGTGGCGACGTCGTCGACACGATCACCAAGGCGTACGGCGAGACACGTGCCCGCGTCCTCGTCAACGAGGTCGCCGCGCTTGCGATGCGCGCGATCATGCACTTCGGCTTCTCGATCGGGATCGACGACGAGTCCATCCCGCCGGCCGCCGAGGAACAGGTCAACGAGGCCATCGACAACGCCTACGACCGCGTCGAGGAGCTCATCGACTCCTACGAGGCGGGCGAGCTCGAGAGTCTCCCCGGCCGCACGGTCGACGAGACCCTCGAGATGAAGATCATGCAGACGCTCGGGAAGGCCCGAGACTCGGCCGGCGAGATCGCCGAGCAGCACTTCGCCGACGACAACCCGGCCGTCGTCATGGCCGAGTCCGGCGCGCGTGGGTCGCTGCTGAACCTCACGCAGATGGCCGGCTGCGTCGGCCAGCAGGCAGTCCGCGGCGAGCGCATTAATCGTGGCTACGAGGACCGCACGCTCGCCCACTACAAGCCGGACGACCTCTCCGCGGAAGCCCACGGCTTCGTGGAGAACTCCTACCGTGGCGGGCTGACGCCGCGGGAGTTCTTCTTCCACGCGATGGGCGGTCGCGAGGGCCTGGTCGACACGGCCGTCCGGACGTCGAAGTCCGGGTACCTGCAGCGCCGCCTCATCAACGCGCTCTCCGAGCTGGAGGCGCAGTACGACGGCACGGTGCGGGACACCTCCGACACCATCGTCCAGTACGAGTTCGGTGAGGACGGGCAGTCGCCGATCAAGGTCTCCTCCAGCGAGGAGTCGGGTATCGACGTCGACCAGATCGCCGACCGCGTCCTGAAAGCCGAGTTCGAAAGCGACGAGGAGAAAGAGCAGTTCCTCGGGCTCGAGGAACCGCCGACGAACCTCTCGGAACACGCCGGTCCGGGCCTGAACAAGGCCAAAGGGCTGGGGGTGGAATCCGATGACTGAGTACGAACACGTCACTGACGACATGGAAGCGATCGTCGAGGACACCGAGCTCCCGAAGCGGCTCCGCGAGCAGGTGTACGAGACGGTCGAGGAGAAGGCCGAGGAGTACGGCGGCGTCACCCTCGAACAGGTGACGGACATCGCCACCGGCGTCGAGAACCGCTACCTCGACAGCCGCGTCGACCCGCTCGAACCGGTCGGGACGGTGTCGGCGCAGTCGATCGGCGAGCCCGGAACGCAGATGACGATGAACACGTTCCACTACGCGGGCGTCGCGGAGATCGACGTCACGCAGGGGCTGCCCCGGCTCATCGAGCTGGTGGACGCCCGGAAGACGCCGGACACGCCGATGATGACCGTCTACCTCGAGGACGAGTACGCCAGGGAGCGCGAGAAGGCCCACGAGGTCGTCTGGGCCATCGAGTCGACGCAGATCCTCGCGCTCGGCGACGTGTCCACGAACGTCGCGGACATGCTCGTCAACATCGACCTCAACGACGAGACGCTACTCGAGCGGTGGCCGACGTACGACGACGCCACCGTCGTCGCCGAGGAGATCGCCGACACCATCGAGGACGCGCTCGGCGTCGAGACCCGGCAGGCCGGCACGGACATCGAGTTCGGGCCGAGCCAGCCCAGCTACCGCGAGCTGCTCCAGCTCGTCGAGCAGCTGCGCGAGGTCGTCTTCAAGGGGATCGAGGAGGTCGACCGCGTCGTCATCCGGAAAGAGGAGCTCGAGGCGGGCGAGGAGTTCGTCCTCTACACCGAGGGCTCGGCCTTCGGCGACGTGCTCTCCCTGGAGGGCGTCGACGCCTCCCGGTCGACGTGTAACAACATCCACGAGATCCACAAGAACCTCGGCATCGAGGCCGCCCGCGAGGCCATCATCAACGAGACGATGGACACCCTCGAGGAGCAGGGTCTCGACGACGTGAACGTCCGCCACCTGATGCTGGTCGCGGACATCATGACGAACAACGGCGAGATCGAGTCCATCGGCCGGCACGGCATCTCCGGCAACAAGGACAGCGTGCTCGCCCGCGCGGCGTTCGAGGTGACGGTGAACCACCTGCTCGACGCCGCGATCCACGGCGAGCGCGACGAGCTCGACGGGGTCATCGAGAACGTCATCGCCGGCAAGCCGGTCTCGATCGGCACCGGCGACGTGGACCTCCGCATGGGCTCGCGCGCCGTCAGCGACGGCGGCCAGGTCGACGACTGATGCGCGTCGAGCTCTCCGACGAGGCCCGGCGGTACATCGCCCAGTTCGACGAGCTGACGGACGTCACGCCGAAGGACTGCCTCGTGGAGGGCGACCGACTGGTCTTCCTGATCCCGGCCGGCCAGATGGCCGAAGCGATCGGGCAGGCGGGCGAGACGGTCAAGGAAGCCGAGGACCGGCTCGGCAAGACCGTCGAACTCGTCGAGGACGCGGACACGCCGGCGGCGTTCGTCGAGAGCGCGCTGGCGCCCGCGGCGGTGCGCGGCGTCACCATCTCCGAGCAGGACGGGCGCGTCGCGTACGTCGAGGTCGCCGAGGCGGACCGGGGCGTCGCCATCGGCGCCGAGGGCCAGAACATCGAGACGGCCCGCAAACTGGCGAAGCGGCACTACGACGTCGACGACATTCAGCTGACGTAGTCCCCGTCGCGTTCGGCCGCCCCGTTCGGCCGTCGCCGCACCGCTGCACCGCGCACCGGACCCGATTCCTTTTACCGCGCACCCTCCTCCCACCAGCCATGCAACGACGGACACTGCTCGCCAGCGCCGCGACCCTTGCGACGGCCGGGCTGGCCGGCTGTTCCGGGCTCGGCGGCGACGGCGGGTACGGTGGCGGCAACGGCGGCGACGGCGATGGGACCCCGACGCCGGTGCCCGCGAGCGACGTCGAGTGGCGCGAGGGCGACGGGCTGAACGTGGAGGTGCTCCTCGAGTCGCACACGACGGCGCTGGTCGAGGCCGGCAGCTTCCGGGTCGTCTCGACGGCGGACACGAGCCACGACGGCGACGAGCGCCCGAAGGACTGGCTGTTCTCCCAGACCTACGAGTCGCGGTTCGAACTCGAGCGGGAGCGGCAGTTTCTCGAGCAGGACCTGACCGAACTCGAGGAGACCCAGACCGCCTACGTCGCCGACGGGACGGCGCTGTACCGGATCGAGAAGGACGGCGAAGTCCAGTACAGCTCCGAGCCCGTCGAGCGCACGACGGCGGAGTTCAAGAAGGCGATGGAGCAGGAGGCGGGCGCCGGCGTGCGCGGACTCGACCAGTGGGCGCTGTCCGTCGACGGCGCCGTCGCCCGCGACGGGCGTGAGCTGACCCGCTTCGTCGCGGACGAGTTCACGGGCGAGCGCGGGATCCCAAGCGAGATCGAGTCCGCGTCGGCCGAGGTGCTGATCGATAGCGACGGCGTGGTCCGGTCGATTAGCCAGACCTGGGAGGGGACACACGAGGAGCAGTCGGTCACCGTCGGCGTCGACATCGAGTTCCAGGGAGTCGGCGAGACGACCGTTGCGGAGCCGGAGTGGGCCGACGAGGCCCGGTCGTCCGGCGGGACGGCGACCGAGAGCGACGGATCGAACACGAGCGGGAAGCTCCGCGGGGGTTTATAAACACTCGGCGGCTGTCGCTCGGCGGTACTGTGCCCCGGTTGACGGCTTCTGCGCACCGCTTATGGGCTCATCGGCGCGGAGGATCGCTCGTTGCTGTGTGGCGAAACGACCTCAGATCGGGCGAGAGGTACCGCTCCGCGGATCTGAGGCGGTTTCGTCGGACTGAATGACGACGCTTAAGTGCCTGAATCTGGAAGTACGGGTACGATGGCGAACGGCAAATATGCCGCCCGTAAGCTCAAGAAGGACCGGCAGCAGCGACGCTGGTCCGACTCCGAGTACGCTCGGCGCGAGCGCGGGCTCAAGGAGAAGACGGACCCCCTCGAGGGTGCGCCGCAGGGTCGCGGCATCGTCCTCGAGAAGGTCGGTATCGAGGCAAAGCAGCCGAACTCGGCGATCCGAAAGTGTGTCCGCGTGCAGCTCATCAAGAACGGGAAGCAGGTCACCGCGTTCTGTCCCGGTGACGGCGCTATCTCGTTCATCGACGAGCACGACGAGGTCACCATCGCCGGGATCGGTGGCGCGAAGGGTCGCGCGATGGGCGACCTTTCGGGTGTCAACTACAAGGTCGAGAAGGTCAACGGCGTGTCCCTGATCGAACTGGTTCGCGGGAACGCGGAGAAGCCAGTCAGATGAGCGAGAGCGACGAGGAGGCCGAGGCGGAAGCCGAAGCCCACACCCCCGAGCCCGACGCCCCCGCCGACTCCGAGCAGGCCACGGAGAACGCCCTGCTGTTCGGCGAGTGGGACGTCTCGGAGATGAGCTACGAGGACCCCTCGACGGCACGGTACATGAACGTGACCCCCGTCGCCCACTCGATGGGTCGTCACGCGCAGAAGCAGTTCCAGAAGTCCGAGATCTCGCTGGTCGAGCGGCTCATCAACCGCCTGATGCAGACCGAGGAGAACACGGGCAAAAAGCAGATGGCGACGCGCATCGTGCGCGACGCCTTCGACCAGATCCACGAGGAGACCGAGGAGAACCCGGCGCAGGTGCTCGTCACCGCCGTCGAGAACGCCGCCCCGCGTGAGGAGACCGTTCGCCTCAAGTACGGTGGCATCTCGGTCCCGAAGGCCGTCGACGTCGCGCCCCAGCGCCGCGTCGACCAGGCCCTCAAGTTCATCGCGGACGGCGTCGAGTCCGCGACGTACAAGTCGAAGACCTCCGCGTCCGACGCCCTCACACGCATCCTGATCGGCGCCGCCGACTACGACGTCGAGTCGTACCCGATCTCGCAGAAGGAAGAGCGCGAACGCGTTGCGGCCGCGGCCCGCTAAGCGGGTCCCGTCTTCGCATTTTGCGGTTTTCTTTTTATTAGTGGATAGCCGTGGCTTCGAGTTCTGCAGTGTTTCGAGTGTAGACGATCCTGCGCTTGACAGCGCTATCAGCTCCTCGAAAGCCCCTATCTGCTCTTTTTAAGCATATATGAACAGATGGTACGAGCTTGCTCTCGACAGCACCGCAAACGCCCAGAAAGCCCTCGGCCGCTCTTTATAAGCAGGATTGCTCAGGTGATACAGTCTTGCTCTTGACAGCACCGCAACCATCCAGAAAGCCCTCGGCTGTTCTTTATAAGCAGGATTGCTCAGGTGATACGGTCTTGCTCTCGACAGCAACGCAAACACCCTGAAAGCCCTCGGCCGCTCGCGGTCGCTGAGCGACATATCTGCGCTCTCCGCCGCGAAAGACGGTCCGGGCTGCCTGCAGTGGCGGGCTGCCGGGCTGCGACTTTCTGGCCTTCGTTCACTGCGTTCACGAAGACACCGCCCGGCGCGGATAGGGGTCGGCTCAGCGACTCCGTTACACCGCGACCGGCTGTCGCCCTTTCAGTCCGCCAGGACCGCACCCCACAGCAACCGCAACCGCGACCGCAACCGCGACCGCACCGCGACCACCCGGCAGCCGCCGCCAGCGACGCCCAGCTACCACTCCCGGGCGGGACTGAAAGGGGCAGCCGCTGAGCGGGACGCCCTGCGAAGGAAGCACCGCAATCCCGGCGAGCGACCGAAGGGAGCGAGCCGGGTGAGGAGCACAGCGAGCAGCGCGACCGCTCAGCGGCTGGGGCTTTCTGGGCATGCTGAGTGGTGTCGCCGGCGGCGTCAGCCGGTTTTATTTATAAATACGACCACTCCACGGCTGGTTTCTCCCCGATTGCTGAGTGGTGTCGCCGCCGATGCCAGCCGATTTTATTTATAAGTGGAACAACCCCACCAACGCCCGAAAATCCCGCGCACCGTTGACGTGGAGCGGTACGTTTTACGTATCGGTGGTCGCTACCCACGCTATGCGCCTCAATCGCCGTCGATTCCTCGCTGCGGCCGGCCTCACGAGCATGGCGGGCTGCACGTCGCCCTCCGACGTGTCGACCGAGACGAGCACGTCCTCCGGGACGCCCACGCCCACGCCGGGCCCCTCCTACGACGTCAGCGTCGCCCACGACGTCGAGTCGTGGGCCGAGTACGACCCCGACTGGACGCACCCGACGGACCCGCCGGACACCGACGTCGAGGTCGAGACGGTCGTCGAGGGGCTGAAGATCCCCTGGGACCTCTCGTTCGCGGCGAACGGCGAGCTGTTCATCTCCCAGCGTCCGGGGACGATCCTCCGGTACGACGCGGGGACCGTCCAGTCCGTCGCGTCGCCGGACGACATCGTCGACGCGAGCGCCATCGACACCGACGAGGAGGGCGGCTGGTGGGCCGCCGGGGGCGAGGGCGGGTTGATGGGTATCGCCGCCCACCCGAACTACCCGGACGTGCCGCTGGTGTACGCCTTCTACACGTACCTCGAGGACGACACCAAGCTGAACAAGCTCGTCCACTACGACGTGAGCCTCGAGGAGCCGCAGGCGACGACGCTCATCGACGGCATCCCGGGCGAGTCGTACCACAACGGCTCCCGGATCACCTTCGGCCCGGCCGACTACCTCTGGGTGACGACCGGCGACGCCGGGGACCCGACCCTCGCGCAGGACCCCTCGTCGCTCGCGGGGAAGGTCCTCCGGATGAAGCCGGACGCGACGGCGCCCGAGGACAACCCCGACCTCGGCGGCGACCCGCGCGTGTACACCTACGGCCACCGGAACCCGCAGGGGATCACGTTCATGCCCGACGCGACCCCGGTCATCAACGAGCACGGCCCCGCGGGCCGCGACGAGGTGAACGTGTTGCGCCCCGGCGGGAACTACGGCTGGGCGCCGGAGGACGAGCGCGCTCGCGGTGCCGAGACCTACCCCGACACGGACTACCAGCGCCCGGTCGTCAACACCGGCGGCAGCTCGACGTGGGCACCGCCGGGCTCGGTCTTCTACACCGGGGACGCGGTCCCCTCGTGGCAGAATCGAATGATAATCGGCGGGCTCATCTCCCAGCGACTCAACGTCGTGACGATCTATCCGACCGACGGCGAGTCCGCCTCGGCGGAGGGCGGCCAGCGGTTCGACGCCGACTGGATGGACTCGGAGTACAGCGCCGTCCACCACACCGCGCTGGAGGACGAACTCGGGCGCATCCGCCACGTCGAGCAGGGGCCCGAGGGGACGCTGTACGCGGTCACCTCGAACCGCGACGGCCGGGCGCAGGGCGACCAGTTCCCGGCCGCGAACGACGACCGGCTGGTGCGGATCGTCCCGTCCGAATAGCGATCAGCGCGGGAACCCCTGGTTTGCTGTTTCTCCCGTCTCCAGGTCTCAGTCTGGAGTGTCTCTGTCTGGAGGTCTCAGTGCAGGGCTGAGAGTGTCTCTGTCTGCAGGGCCGAATTAGCTCGGGATCGCGTACGCGCGCGTGGCGTCGACGAGCGCCTTCCGGTAGTCGGACTCGGTCGGGTCCGGGCCGAGCGCGCGGAAGCGGCGCTTGAAGTCCTCGACGTCGACGCCGGGGGCGTCCTGACCGGCGGCGCGTGCGAGGTCGTAGATCCGGTGGTCGCGGTCGACGAGGTCGTGCCGCTCGACCAGCGCGAGCGCGAAGGCGGCGTTGACGGCGGTGATCTCGGGGTCCGGACCGCCGCCCTGCAGCTTCGAGTCCGCCCGCGGCGGGTTCGGGCTGTCGACGACGGCGCTCGCGAGCTTCGACTCCAGGAAGCCGACGAGCTTGGCCGGGTCGGAGACGGCGAGCGTGATGTCGTCGGCGTAGATGTCCTTCATGTGGTTCGCGATCTGGTAGCAGTGTGCCAGCTTGCGGCGCTCGACGGACTCGCCGGAGAGGCCGAGGTACAGCGCCTCGTCCGTCGAGAGCGTGTGCGAGGGGTGGGCCTCCTCGTGGCGGGCCATGTGCGCGAGTTCGTGGACGGCGAGCTCGCGGGCCATCGCGCTCGTGGCCGCGCGCTCGGAGATGTTCAGGACGTGGTGGTCCGGATAGTGGGCGGCCCACGTGCGCTCGTCGGGGTTCTTCCGGACGCGGACGTGGACGGGAGCTTCCAGCGAGAACTCGGTCTCGAACCGGGACGCAGCACCGAGGAACGGGTCGGGGGCGACGTCCCCCTGCACTCGTATATCCATGCGTACTGTTCACACGGGTTCGGCAAATAAGGGTCTTGCGTCCCTCTACCGGCTGTGTGGGGTGGCCATTCGGTCGGCGTCGGTCTTTTTCCCACATCGATCCGGACGGCCTCGTCGGCACTTCGCGATCGCCTCGAGGGTTCGCGGCCGCTTTTGCTTATGATTATTTATAACGGGCAGCCGCTGTCGGACTCCCAGCACCGCGGACTCCCCCCGGCGCGACCGGTCACCGCTCTTCCGGTCCGTCGGGTTCGCGAAGCAACTCGACGGCGACCCAACAGCAGCCGCGACGGCGACCCAACAGCAGCCGCGACGGCGACCCAGCAGCAACCGCGACGGCGACCCAACAGCAGCCGCGACGGCGACCCAGCAGCAGCCGCGACGGCGACGTCGACGCCTTCGAGCGTTGCTCGCGCGCTCCGTGGGTGGTTGACGCGCGCGTTCGACGTGCAATGGCTCGCGTGAGTGGTTCGCAAAACGTGTGGCCGATCTCGCGACGTATGTTTCAGCAACTCGACCATGCGGGCGACCAACACGAGACGTGGGCGCAGACCGGCGTTTCCCGCCGGTTTCGCGAACGTGAAACACTACCCTTTTGACCCCGCTCGCGGTAATGAGTCGTATAATGGGCCGACGCAAGAAGATCGTCGACGAATGTCAGCGGCTGATGGACGAACCGGAGAACATCCGGAACATCGCCATCGCCGCCCACGTTGACCACGGCAAAACGACGCTCTCGGACAACCTGCTGGCCGGTGCCGGCATGATCTCCGAGGACACCGCGGGCGAGCAGCTCGCGATGGACACGAAGGAGGACGAACAGGAACGCGGTATCACCATCGACGCGGCGAACGTTTCGATGACCCACGAGTACGAGGACACGAACCACCTCGTCAACCTCATCGACACGCCGGGCCACGTCGACTTCGGTGGCGACGTCACCCGCGCGATGCGCGCGGTCGACGGCGCACTCGTCGTCGTCGACGCCGTCGAGGGCGCCATGCCCCAGACGGAAACGGTGCTGCGGCAGGCGCTCCGCGAGGGCGTCAAGCCGGCACTCTTCATCAACAAGGTCGACCGCCTCATCTCCGAGCTCCAGGAGGGGCCCGAGGAGATGCAGAAGCGCCTGACGGCGGTCATCCAGGACGTCAACGAGCTCATCCGCGGCATGGCGGAGAACATGGACGACATCCCCGAGGATTGGACCGTTTCCGTCGAGGACGGCACGGTCGGCTTCGGCTCCGCGCTCTACAAGTGGGGCGTCTCGATGCCCTCGATGCAGCGCACCGGGATGGACTTCGGCGACATCATCGACCTCGAGCAGGCCGACGAGCGCCAGGAGCTCCACGACCGGACGCCGCTCTCGGACGTCGTGCTCGACATGGTCTGTGAGCACTTCCCGAACCCCGAGGCCGCCCAGCCCCGCCGTGTCCCGCGCATCTGGCGCGGCGACGCCGAGTCCGAGCTGGCCGAGGACATGCGCCTCGTCAACGAGGACGGCGAGGTCGTCTTCATGGTCACGGACATCTCCATGGACCCGCACGCGGGCGAGATCGCGACGGGTCGCGTCTTCTCCGGTACGCTGGAGAAGGGCCAGGAGCTGTACGTCTCCGGCACGGCCGGGAAGAACCGCCTCCAGAGCGTCGGGCTCTTCATGGGCGGCGAGCGCGAGGAGGTCGACCGCGTCCCGGCGGGCAACATCGCGGCCGTCACCGGCCTGCGTGACGCCATCGCCGGCTCGACGGTCTCCTCCGTGGAGATGACGCCGTTCGAGTCCATCGAGCACATCTCCGAGCCGGTCATCACGAAGTCCGTCGAGGCGAAGAACATGGACGACCTGCCGAAGCTCATCGAGACGCTTCAGCAGGTGGCCAAGGAGGACCCGACGATCCAGATCGAGATCAACGAGGACACGGGCGAGCACCTGATCAGCGGGCAGGGTGAACTCCACCTGGAGGTCATCACCCAGCGCATCCGCGACAACCAGGGCATCCCGGTCATCACCGGCGAACCGATCGTCGTCTTCCGCGAGGCGCCCCAGCAGGAGTCCCGCGAAGTCGAGGGCGTCTCCCCGAACAACCACAACAAGTTCTACATCACCGTCCACCCGCTCTCGGACGAGATCGTCGAGGCCATCCAGCTCGGCGAGGTCTCGATGGACATGCCCGAACTGGAGCGCCGCGAGGCGCTGCAGGAGGCCGGCATGGACAAGGACACGTCCCAGAACGTCGAGGACATCCACCGGACGAACATCCTCATCGACGACACGAAGGGTATCCAGCACCTGAACGAGACGATGGAGCTCGTCCTCGAGGGGCTTCAGGACGCCCTCGACGACGGCCCCCTCGCCGCCGAGCCGGTCCAGGGCGCGCTGTTCCGCCTGCACGACGCCCGGCTCCACGAGGACACCATCCACCGTGGTCCGTCCCAGGTCATCCCGGCTACCCGTGACGCGGTCCACCGCGCCCTCATCGACGCGGAGGTCCGCCTCCTCGAGCCGATTCAGGACGTCCGCATCGACGTGCCCTCGGAGCACATGGGCGCCGCCTCCGGCGAGATTCAGGGTCGCCGTGGCCGCGTCGACGACATGTACCAGGAGGGCGACCTGATGGTCGTCGAAGGCATCGCGCCGGTCGAGGAGATGATCGGCTTCTCGAGCGACATCCGCTCCGCGACCGAGGGGCGTGCTTCCTGGAACACGGAGAACGCCGGCTTCCGCGTCATGGCGGACAACCTCCAGCGCGAGCAGATCATGGACATCCGCGAGCGTAAAGGAATGAAGCTCGAGCTGCCGCAGTCGATCGACTACATCTAGGTCGGTCGCGCGGTTCGCGGTTCGCGATTACAGGTCCCGGTTTGCGATTTGCAGTTCGCGGTCGCAGTTTACGGGGCCGAAACACGGTTTGCGGTTCGTTCTCCTTACTTCTCGATTCACCGATCAATGGCGGCTCTCGCCGAAAAATCGTCGAGGTCTTCGCGGCATGCCCGTCGTTCTCACAGTCAGGGAACGGCAAGCCCTGCCCCCGCCGAAGGCTTATACCGGCTGCCGGCGCTCGATTCGAGTATGCACACGGGCACGACTCCCGTTCGGCGCATCGGTTCGGAGCCAGCAAGCGGTCGCTCCGCACCGACAATTAGCGTCGACGAAACTGCGTGCCCGACGCGCTCGCCCGGGTCGTCCACCGCCGCGCGGACGCCGGAGGTGGCCGCGTGAGCGACGTCGAGGCCGATGAGAGCGACGGTGTACCGACCGACGAGCACTCCCCGCTTGACGGGAAACCGGCGACCTCCGGCGACGCGGCTGGCGGCGACCCCGCAACCGACGGCGGTCGTGCGACGATGCCGTCGACGCACACGATCCGGCTCGAACTCGTCGACGAGCCCGGGCAGCTGCTCGCCGCGCTCCAGCCCATCGCGGACAACGGCGGCAACCTGCTGTCCATCTATCACGAGCGCGGGAACCTGACGCCCCGTGGGCACATCCCCGTCGAGGTCGACGTCGAGGCCACCGAGGAGCGGTTCGACACGATCGTCGAGGCGCTCCGGGAGGAGGGGATCAACGTGATGCAGGCGGGCACGGAGCGATACGTCGAGGAGCTCACGCTGCTGCTCGTCGGCCACATCATCGACACGGACCTCTCGGACACGCTCCAGCGCATCGAGGAGTGTGCGTCCGCGTCCGTCGACGACGTCTCCCTGACCTCGCCGCAAGGGACCGAGGACGTCTCCAGCGCCCGGCTCCGACTCGCGATCCGGGAGGGCGAGTCGGCCGCGGCGGTCGCGGCCGTCCGTTCCGTCGCCGAGGAGAAGGGGATCGACGTGATCGAGCCGCTCACGGAGGTGGACGCGTGAAGCTCGCGGTCCTCGGCTGCGGCGCCGTCGGCCGTTCGGTCGCGGAGCTGGCCGCCGATTACGGCCACGACGTCGCCGCGCTCGTCGACTCCGAGGGGGCAGTCGTCGACGAGTCCGGCGTCGACGTCGACGCCGCGCTGGCCACGAAGGCGGAGACGGGCGTCGTCGGCGACGCGGACCCGGCCGACGCGCTCGCGGCCGACTACGACGCGCTCGTGGAGGCGACGCCGACGACCCTCGGCGACGCGGAGCCCGGCTTCTCGCACGCGCGGACGGCCTTAGAGCGCGACCGGCACGTCGTCCTCGCGAACAAGGGGCCGGTCGCGGAGCGGTTCGGCGACCTCACGGCGCTCGAACGCGACAGCGAGGGCACGGTCCGCTTCGAGGCGACGGTCGGCGGCGCCATTCCGGCCGTCTCGACGGTCGAGGACGTCGGCCCGAGCAAGGTCACCCGCGCGCGCGGCGTCCTCAACGGGACGTCGAACTTCATCCTCACCCGGATGGCCGCCGAGGGGCTCGACTACGAGCACGTGCTCGCGGAGGCGCAGGACCTCGGCGTCGCCGAGGCGGACCCCACGTTCGACGTCGACGGGACGGACGTCGCGCTGAAGTGCGTCATCCTCGCGAACGTCCTGAGCCACGGCGCGGCCGACGACCCGACCGAGGCCCGCGAGTTCTCGCTGTCGGACGCCGAGGTCGAGGGGATCCGCAACGTCCCCGGTAGCGCGCTGGAGCTGGCCGCGGAGAGTGGCCGGACGGTCCGGCTCATCGGCGAGGCCAGTCGGGACGGCGTCCGCGTCGGCCCCCGCCTCGTCCCCGACAACGGGACGCTCTCGGTCACCGGGACGCAGAACCTCGTCCAGATCGAGACGAGCCACGCCGGCCGGCTGAACCTCTCCGGGCGCGGCGCGGGCGGCCCCGAAACCGCGAGCGCGGTCCTCGCGGACGTCGGCCGGCTCGAATAGCCGGAAGCCCGGCTGACGGTCGCCGACGGAGGCGCTGCCATCGCGGCACGTTGCTGTTCGCCATACGTTGCCGTCTCGGCACGTTGTCATTCGGCACGTTGCTGTCGCGGTTGGTCGACGCCGTCGTCTCCGGCTGTAGGGCTCTACCGTCGCACTGCCGTGGTCTTCGTTCTCGGATCGGTCGATAGCTATCGGCAGTTGATCACCTGATCGGCTACCCTTACCGTGGGTACACGTCTCGTGTGGGGACGTGACACAAAACGCCAGAAGGCGTCATGATCAACTGGAATCAGTATCGAAACCGTTTTAGTTGAATCAACCGAAACAATCCTCACAGAGCGCCTTAGCGCGTGAATATCATGAGCGACAAACCACACCAGAATCTGGCCATCATCGGCCACGTCGACCACGGCAAGAGTACGCTCGTGGGCCGACTCCTGTACGAGACAGGGAGCGTCCCCGAGCACGTCATCGAGCAGCACCGCGAAGAAGCCGAAGAGAAGGGCAAGGGCGGCTTCGAGTTCGCCTACGTCATGGACAACCTCGCCGAGGAGCGAGAGCGTGGTGTCACCATCGACATCGCCCACCAGGAGTTCGACACGGAGGAGTACTACTTCACCATCGTCGACTGTCCGGGCCACCGCGACTTCGTGAAGAACATGATCACGGGCGCGTCCCAGGCAGACAACGCCGTCCTCGTCGTCGCCGCTGACGACGGTGTGGCGCCCCAGACCCGCGAGCACGTCTTCCTGGCCCGTACGCTGGGTATCGACGAGCTCGTCATCGGCGTCAACAAGATGGACCTCGTCGACTACAGCGAGGACGACTACAAGCAGGTCGTCTCCGAAGTCGAGGACCTCCTCAACCAGGTCCGCTTCGCGACCGACGACACCACGTTCGTGCCGATCTCGGCCTTCGAGGGCGACAACGTCGCCGAGGAGTCCGAGAACACGGACTGGTTCGACGGCCCGACCCTGCTCGAGGCCCTGAACGACCTGCCGGAGGCCGAGCCGCCGACGGACGCGCCGCTCCGCCTGCCGATCCAGGACGTCTACACCATCTCCGGCATCGGTACGGTGCCGGTTGGCCGCGTCGAGACGGGCATCCTCAACACTGGGGACAACGTCTCCTTCCAGCCGTCCGACGTGGGCGGCGAGGTGAAGACGGTCGAAATGCACCACGAGGAAGTCCCCAAGGCCGAGCCCGGTGACAACGTCGGGTTCAACGTCCGCGGCATCGGCAAGGACGACATCCGTCGTGGCGACGTCTGTGGCCCGGCCGACGACCCGCCATCGGTCGCCGAGACTTTCCAGGCGCAGGTCGTCGTCATGCAGCACCCGAGCGTCATCACGGCCGGCTACACGCCGGTCTTCCACGCCCACACGGCACAGGTCGCGTGTACCATCGAGTCGATCGACCAGAAGATCGACCCGTCCTCCGGCGAAGTCGCCGAGGAGAACCCGGACTTCATCAAGTCCGGCGACGCCGCCGTCGTGACCGTGCGCCCGCAGAAGCCCCTCAGCATCGAGCCGTCCGGCGAGATTCCGGAACTCGGCTCCTTCGCCATCCGTGACATGGGTCAGACCATCGCGGCGGGCAAGGTGCTCGAAGTTAACGAGCGATAATCGATGCAGCAGGCACGCGTCCGTCTCGCCGGCACATCGCCGGAAGACCTCGACGACATCTGCGACGACGTCCGCGAGATCGCGGACTCGACGGGGGTCTCCCTGTCGGGCCCGATCCCGCTGCCGACGAAGACGCTGGAGATCCCGTCCCGCAAGTCGCCCGACGGTGAGGGCACGGCGACGTGGGAACACTGGGAGATGCGCGTCCACAAGCGTCTGATCGACATCGACGCGGACGAGCGGGCGCTTCGCCAGCTCATGCGCATTCAGGTTCCGAACGACGTCAGCATCGAGATCGTTCTCGAAGACTAAGCGCTAGGGCGCAGTCACGTCGTCTCACCCTTTCTATATTTCCACCCGGTGAGCGACGGCGTCCGAGTGCGAGCGTGGCTGTGCGAAGCGGTCGAGGTCGGTGTCTCGTGCGGGTCGCCGTCCCACGCGACGGTCCGAAAGGTAAGGTACAAATACGGCCACCGACTTCGTATGAATGTAGCGAGGGCTCTTAGATCAGCGGTAGATCGCTTCCTTCGCAAGGAAGAGGCCCGGGGTTCAAATCCCCGAGAGTCCACTCGTAATATTCCGTTCAGCCTTTATAATATGATTTAGCGTCTGTTTCGACACTTGTGGATTTTGCAGATTCTCGTTGAGATTGTTCTCTTCAAAAAGATATTATTCTCTTACCTGACTTCTTGTCATATGTGTTGTGTTTGTTACTGAATTTTGACAATTCGAATTCACTTCTCCATCTTTGCTAATTGCAGGAGTAATTTGAAATATTATTCCTACTAAGACCGTTCATAGTATGGATATAGAGGAAGTGAAACAATCCGCAGTAGAATATGTCGAGTTAGAAGCTGATACCGAGGTGGAATCAATTGACTTGGCTGACTCTTTCTCTCATTTTGGAGACGCTTCGTATGTATTCACGACGGAAACGACGGATGATGAGCAATCAGAATGGTGGGTAGTTGCGGGAGAAACCCCGACTAATCTTTATCCTAAATCCCAGTTTGAGAATCCCGATTACGTCTTTTCCTTCCATACAGGTCTGATGTCTCGGATGGGTGAACGACAATTAAAAGACATGGATGAACCTCCGGAGGGCGAAAAATACGATGTATTTATTTCCCATTCAAGCGATGATAAGAGTAAATTTGTCGAGCCGCTAGTTAGGGAACTAAACAGAAAGGGGCATCTCGTTTGGTATGACGATGATGAGTTAGAGATAGGTGATAGTATTCGTGAGTCTATTGATGAAGGCCTCTCGCGTGCACATTGTGGGATCGTAGTACTTTCAGACTCTTTCTTTGATAAGGGCTGGACAGAATACGAGCTGAATGGACTCACATCGCGCGATGTCAGTTCTGAAGCACCAGTGATTCTTCCAATATGGTATCAAATTGGAAAGGAGGAAGTAATGGAATACAGCCCATCTCTCGCTGATAAGAAGGCTGTCCAAACTGACGGAGAGAATATTGAGCAGGTCGCAGCCACTCTGTCTAGTGCTATAAAGTCGAGCATTCGGGCGCAGAGTGACCGTTTTGATTAGCAACGGTATCTGAGTAGATTCTTCTCAGAGCTTGATGGTTCTCGTTGAATTACTTTTGGATCGATAAATAGTATTATTCAATTAGCGGTTTAGAACTTAAAAAGAGTGTTAAATTTTCCAAAAATCAGGTTCACTCTGCTATCCCAAACTTTTCTTATTACTGGTGAAAAACAGTGTACAATGTCGAGGAAGGTATTCATTTCTCATTCACGCCGTGATGAGCAGTTAGTTGACCGCATAGATCGTGCGCTGGACCTTGTGGGATATGATACCCTCATTTATGAGTGGGAGGACATCCCAGACGAAGAACCGGACAGGGAAGTGATAAAACAGAAGATGAGTGAATGCGATGCTTGTTTCGTCTTCCCAACATCAACAGTTCGGGACCAGAAGGTCACACCTGCATGGTTGATCGCAGAATCTTCTATTGCCGGAGATCAGAATATCCCGACGGCTATATTTAAAGAAGAAGGAGATAGCTATGAGATTAACTTCCCCTATTTTGATGTGTTAGTTGTCTACGATAGCGCCGATCTACCGCTACAACTTCAGGAGAGGATGGAGGAACTGATGGAATCACAGGGAGATGAGGCAGCGGGTGCCATAGGTGGCGGTATACTCGGTGCAGCCACAGTTGGAACCGGTGGAGCCGCCTTGGTTGGAGCTCTTCTTGGAGCTGCGCTATCTTCTGGGGGTGATAGGGCACCGCAAGTACAATGTCCTGCCTGCGAATGGGCTTTCACATATTGGGGGGAAACAAATGAATTCAATTGTCCTCATTGTCACACACCAATGGATTCGAACTCCCACTCATTGGGGGAAGACTAGGTCTGAGCTCACTGGAGCTGAGATCGTGTTTTAGTATACACTCTGACTCCGGCCACCAGATACAGTTACCACCCCTTCGACTCCTCGCACATGTCGACCATGGACACGTTCCACCATCGAGTGAGCAGCGATACGGACGCCGACTCCGAGGAGGAGGTTCGGGAGACGATCGAGGCGGTACTGTCGACGCTCGGCCAGCGCATCTCCCAGGAGGAGGGCCGGAAGCTCGCCGCGTTCCTTCCGGCGGAGTTCGAGACATCGATCATCGACTGGGAGTCCCATTCCGAGAAGGCGTTCGGCGTCGACGAGTTCATCGAGCGCGTCGCCGACGAGCTCGACGTCTCGAAGCAGGAGGCCCATCACCGCTCGCAGGTCGTCGTGCATACGCTCGCGAAGGAACTAACCGGCGGCGAGGAGTCGAAACTGCGGAATCAGCTGCCCACGGAGTACGACACGCTATTCTGAGTTGGCGCTTGATTGTTGGTTGGGGCTTCTTACGGTCTTGTCCACGGGCGGTCTTGCTTATAAACGGGATTCGTAGGTGCAGACGTTGCTGTACTCGACAGCACCGCAAACACCCAGAAAGCCCTCGGCCGCTCGCGGTCGCTGAGCAGGATATCCGCGGCTCTCCGCACCGCCCGCCGCGGATAGGGCCTGTCTCAGCGACTCCCCTTCGGCGCGACCGGCCGTCGCCCTTTCAGTCCGCCAGGACCGCGACAGCGACAGCAACCGCGACCGCGACCGCGACCGCGACCGCGACAGCACCGCACAGCTACCGCAAGCCTCGGCCCTCCCCAGCCTCGGCCGGGGCGCGCCGGCACAGCACCGCCGCGGCGCGCCACCGGCCTCCCTCGCACGCGTTGCTCGCGCGCGCCGACTGCTCCGCACCGCACGTCGGGGACCCGGCGAGCGACGACCGCCGAAGAACCGCCGCCCGCGACGCCCCGACCACCACTCGGTGGGTGGGACTGAAAGGGGCAGCCGGCGAGCGGGACGCCCTGCGAAGTAAGCACCGCAACGGCGAACGAGCGAAGCGAGTGAGCCGTGAGGAGCGCAGCGAGCAGCGCGACCGCTCGCCGGCTGGGGCTTTCTGGGCATGCTGAGCGGTGTCTCCGGTAGCGACAGCCAATCTCGTTTATAAGTGCGACCACTCGCCGGCTGGGGCTTTCTGGGCATGCTGAGTGGTGTCTCAGATAACGACGACCGTCTTCATTTATAAGAGCGACCGCTCGCCAGCTGAAGGGTTTAAAATGTGCTATGCGGTATCGCAGGCGACGTTCGCGCCGACAGCTAATAAAAAGAAAGCGCCCGATCAGACCGTGTGCTTCGCTTCCTCCGCGTCAACGACCTCCATCCCGCGGTTGTTCACGGCGTGGGGGTCGATCCCGTTCTCCTCCATGAACTGCTTGTAGAGCCGCTCGACCGTCTCGCCGTCCTTCTGCTTGTCGCTGGCGCGGTCACAGAGTTCGACGAGGTTCTCGGGGACGTCGTTCTCGTGAACGATCCAGTGGTTGATCAGGTCCGAGAGCCGGCGGATGGGCGAGGTGAAGTGGCCGTAGATGTCGAAGTTGAGCGCGTGGTGGCCGCCGAAGGGGTCGTTCATGTACTTCGCGCGGGGCATCACCTTCAGCACGGCGCGCTGGATCTTGTTGAGCTGCCGGTCCGGGGCCTCCTCGAGGGCGGCGTTGACCGCGAGCCGCGGGTCGTCACCCCAGGCCTGCCCGGGGATGGAGACGCCGTTGAGCTCCTGGATCTCTTTGAGCGCGTCGTTCCACTGGTCCGGCGTCGGCTGCGGGTGGACGCGGTACATCGCCTCGACGCCGCGGTCCCACATCAGCGTGTGCGTGACGGCCTTGTTCGCCTTCAGCATCGACTCCTCGATGATGGTGTGCGCGCGGTCCCGCCGGGGGTTCAAGACGAGCGAGCCGTCCTCCTTCCGCTGCTCGTGCATCCGGTCCGCGAGCTCGAAGGCGAGGGTGTTCTCCGCGTGGAGCGGGAGGTCCTCGTTCTCCAGCCGTTCCTCGCACTCGTTGTAGGTGAGCCGCTCGTCGGAGTTGATGACCGACTTGTAGATCTCGACGTCCTCGAACGAGAGCGTCTCGTCGTCGATCTCCATCTCGACGGTGTGGGCGAGCCGGTCCTCCTGCGGCACGAGCGAGCAGACCGTCTCGGCCAGGATCGGCGGCAGCATGTGGATGGTGTAGCCCGGCAGGTACACCGTGTTCGAGCGCTGGATCGCCTCCTCCCACATCGACGTCTCGGGGTTCACGTAGTGGGTCACGTCGGCGATGTGGACCCACAGGCGGTAGGCGCCGTCTTCGCGTTTGATCGAGATCGCGTCGTCGAAGTCCTGCGCGTCCGCGGGGTCGGTCGTCCAGGTCGTCAGGTCCCGGAGGTCCTGCCGCTCGTCGAGCTCGTCCTGGATCTCCTGGGTGACGCCTTCCGTTCGCGTCTCAGCTTCGCGGATGACCTCGGGAGGGAATCCGTCGTTGATCCCGAACTCCTCGAACAGCTCCTCGCGCTTGTCGGCCAGCGCCTCGGCCAACTCCTCGGTGATCGTCACAGGCCCCTGCGCTTCCGCGCTGCCGGGGTCCGGCTCGTCAGTCATACGTGGAGTAAGGGGTGTGGGATAGAAAGACGTGTCGGGCTGGGCCCCGTCACTTCCGACGGCGACGACGCCGGGGTCGCCCCGTGACGCGCCGCGTTACTGGGTCAGGATCGATCACCTGGCCTCAGGACCGGTCGCCGGCGTCGGCGCGGTCCTCGGCCACGGCGTCGGCGTAGCGCTCGAGGAACTCCTCCTGCGAGAGCCCGTCGCCCTCGATCGCGGTGATCAGCGACTCCAGTCCGTTTCGCGGCTGGTGACAGCGCTCGTCGTCGCAGTCCGGACAGAGGTACTCGAACTCCTTGTCCGCGCGGTTCCACCGGTCACCCTCCTTGTCGTACTCCCGGGCCTCCTCGCGGAGCAGCGACTCCCCGCACGCGATGCAGACGACCATTCGCCGGTCCCGGTTTCGACCGGAACGCCACATACCCGGAGTCAGGGAGGGGGCCCACTTAGCGTTTTACTCCGCGGCTGACGGGCGTCGGACGGAGCGTTGGACGCGGCGTCGACCGCGGCGTCCGACGCAGCCAGCGAATTCGCCTCAGTGTCGCAGTCCGGGACTCTCCGGCGGCGACCGCTTGTGCTCGGAGGCGCGGTGGAGCTCGACCACGCGCTCGACGGCCTCGCGGTCGTAGCCCGTTTTCGCCACCGTCTCGCTGATCGAGTGCCCGCGGTCGACGACGTGGCGCAGGACGTCGTCGACGACGGCGTAGCGCACGCCGATCTCCCCCTCGTCGGTCTGGCCCTCCCAGAGCCCCGCGGTCGGCGTCTTCTCGATGAACCGGTCCGAGAGGTCGACGTAGCGGGCGAGGGCCGCGACCTCGGTCTTGTAGAGGTCGCCGAGCGCGCTCACGTCGACGCCGTTGTCACCGTGCTTCGTGAAGTAGCCGAGCAGGACTTCCGCGCGGTTGTCGGCGCCGAGGACGAGCCGGTCGTTCGCGTTGGCGTCGGCGTACCAGAGGACCATCCGCGTACGCGCTCGCACGTTCCCGAGTCCGACCTTCTCGAGGTCGTAGGGGATCGCGTCCGAGAAGCCCTCGACCAGCGGCGCGATGTCGACCTCGTAGTGGTCGATGTCGAGGGCCGCACAGAGCTTCCGCGCGTCGGCCATGTTCTCGGGGTCGCTCGGCTCGCCCGGCATCACGATGCCCGTCACGCGGCTCGGCCCGACGGCCTCGACCGCGAGGGTCGCTGCGACGGCGGAGTCGAGGCCGCCGGAGATGCCCAGCACGTAGCCGTCGGCGTCCGACTTGGAGAGGTAGGTCCGCAGAAACTCCACGATGGCGTCGCGGGCGACGCCCGCTTCGATGACGGTTCCCTCCGGCGCCTGCTCCGTCGACGTCGGCACCTCGGGGGTGACCTCGCGCTCGTCAGCGTTCGCTCCCAGGTCCGCACCGTCCTCGCCGCCCGAGTCCGCACTGTCCCCGTCGTCCGGTTCCGTCGGCGCGTCCGCCGGTCGGTCGTTCATGGGAGAAGGTGCGGTCGGCTCTCCCCTAAGGCTGCGGGCCGTCGGGTACTGTGGCGTCCTCAGCCACCGCCACCGCCGCCGTCGCCCCCACCGCCACCACCGCCACCGCCACCGTCGCCCCCATCGCCACCGTCGCCTGCGTCCGCCCCACATCGCCGGATCACGTCGGTCAGCTCCGCGAGCTCGTCGGCACAGCAGTCGGGGACGAGCTCGCGCCAGGGCTCGCCCGCCCGGATCCGGCGGCGGACCTCCGTGCCCGAGAACCGCTCCGGGTCGAACTCCGGCTGCTCCTCGATGCGGGCGGTCGTGTGCTCCCGGACGAGTCGCTGCACGAGGTCGTTCCGGGAGAGGACCACGTCGGCGTCGGTCCGGTCGACGAGGCGCTCGGCCCAGACGGGGTACCCCGCCTCGCCGCGGTTCTCGTCGGGCACGCGCACGATCTCGAGGTCGGGCTCGCACGCCCGGATGAGCGTCTCGCGTTCGGTCGCAGTCAGGGGGTTCTCCGGCGTCCGGTCCTGCTGGGGGCTGCCGAGCGCGAGCACGAAGTCGTACTCCTCGCGCGCCCACTCGACGACGCGGTGGTGTCCCTCGTGGTAGGGCTGAAACCGGCCGATGAAGGTCGCGCGCGTCGCGCTGGCGTCGCGGGTCACGGCAGCTCTTCGCCGGCCAGCGGGAAGTGTCCCCCGGCCGTGCTGGGGATCGTGCCGTGGGCGTGCAAGGGATCCTTGTCCGGCGGCGACTGCGGAGAAGGGGGCGATTTATCCGCGCGCCGGTCGCACGGCCTCGTATGCAGGTGAAATCCCGCCACCACCTTCGCAGCGACGACATCGACGAGATCAAGGAGGCGCTCCGGGACGGGCTCGGCATCGAGATCGAGGGCGACACCTTCGAGCTGGTCGAGTTCGAGGACAGCGACGTCGACGTCGTCCTCGTCGACGGCGAGCCGGAGGTCTTCTACGTCGACGAGGAGCCGTTCGTCACGGTCCACGGCGCCAACGCCTACGACCCGGAGAAGGGCGTCGTCACGGTCGACGCCGGCGCCATCTCGTTCGTCTCCGACGGCGCCGACGTGATGCGCCCCGGTATTGAGAGCGCCGACGAGGGGATCGAGGAGGGGGACCTCGTCGCCATCGCGGAGGAGACGCACGGCAAGGTGCTCGCCATCGGGCGCGCGCTGACCGACGGCGACGACATGGTCGGCGAGAGCGGCAAGGTCGTGAAGTCGGTCCATCACGTCGGCGACGACCTCTACGAGTTCTCGGCGTAAGGCCCCGACGCGATAGCCGCCCTATTCGGCCTGACAGCCGCTTATTCGGCCTCGTCGCCGTCGGCGTCGAGGTCGTCCTCCTCCATCTCCTCAGCGTACAGCTCCATCGCGTCCTTCCAGCCGCGCCTGGCGGTCTCGTACGTCTCCCGCAGGTCGTCGATGGGCGTCTCCGTCGCGTCGACGCGGAGGTCGTTGTAGTACGGGTCCCCGGTCTCACGCTCCTCGGTCGTCTCGACGATGAGCGCCGCGGACTGGACCGGCAGCTCCTCGCGCTTGTCGCCGCCGGCCTCGTGGCCGGCTTCGAGCGCGTCGATGAGCCGCTCCGCGAGCGGGTCGTCGCCGTGGGCGTCGGACTCGTAGGCTGCGGCGGTGTCGGCGACGACGTTCTCGCCGGTCAGGAGGTTGCCGGCGACGGTGTAGTTCTCGCCGGACGTGTGGCCGTACCAGTCCTTGCACTCGTCGCCGGAGAAGGTGAAGGTCCCGTCGGCGTCGACGCCGTGGAGCTGGCGCTGCGCGCTGCCCTCGTCGGCGTTCAGGAGGGCCTGGAGCGCGTCGTCGACGGCGAGCCCGTCGTCGACGTACTCGATGCCCTTCCGGCCGAGCTCGACGTTGACGAGCGACTGTGTCGCCACGGCCCCGTTCTCGGAGGCGAACGGGCAGAGCGTGCCGACGCCCGGCAGTCGCGTGGTGACGGCGACGCCGAAGCGCGTCTGGCGGTCGCCCTCCTCGTCGGTGTACTCCTCGCGGACGCAGATGCTGAACGTCATGGTCGCCAGTGAGCGACGGCGGCGCAAAAACCACGTGTTCGCGGAGAGCCCGGCCTGGATCGGCGGCGATCCGGGTAATCTCCCAGATGGCGGCCCGCGTCTGACGTAAGAACTAATGCGGAAACCCGGCCAGTAGGGTGTATGGGCATCATGAGCAAGATCCTCGGCGGTCAGGGGAATCGGTCGGTCGACGACTACGTCGAACTCGACCTCGACGACTTCGCCGAGGCGACCGGCGAGGCCGGCGTGCAGGTTCACATCGCGGAGATCGCGGACAAGGGCGACGTCATTCCGATCAAGGACGCCGTCTACGACGGTGACTTCGTCATCGCGGACATTACGCGCCACTCCACGTCCGACCGGACCGTCGAGCACATCATCGACGAACTGCGCCAGGTCGCCGACGAGGTCGACGGCGACATCGTCCAGAAGGGCGACGACCAGCTGATCCTCACGCCGACCGGGATGAAGATCTCCCGCGAGAAGCTCGAATAGGGCGTTTTCTCGAGGGCAGTTTCTCTCCAATTACGACGTTCCGTAGTGATTGCGACGGTCGGGAGCTCGGTCGGCTTCTCGATGGTGCTCGGTCGCTCTTTATAAGCAGGTTTGGACAGGTGATACGGGCTTGCTCTTGTCGGCACCGCAAACACCCAGAAAGCCCTCGGCCGATCTTGCTAATAAACTGAAAGCTAAGGCGCAGACGCTGCCATGCTTAACAGCACCGCAAACACCAGGAAAGCCCTCGGCCGCTCGCGGTCGCTGAGCGACATATCCGCGCCTCTCAGCACCGCCCGGCGCGGATAGAGGTCGACTCAGCGACTTCGTTACACCGCGACCGGCCATCGCCCTTTCATTCCGCCAGGACAGCGCCGCTCAGCAACCACACCGCAACAGCACCGCACAGCTACCGCAATACCTCAGTCCTCCCCAGCCTCGGCCGGGGCGCGCCGGCTCCGCAACGCTCGGCGCGCCCCGGCCTCCCTCGCACGCGTTGCTCGCGCGCGCCACCGCAACCGCGCCGCGATAGCCCGCGAGCCGCCGCGAGCGACGCCCCGGCCGCCACTCCCGGGCGGGACTGAAAGGGGCAGCCGCTGAGCGGGATGCCCTGCGACGCAAGCACCGCAACGGCGAACGAGCGAAGCGAGTGAGCCGTGAGGAGCGCAGCGAGCAGCGCGACCGCTCAGCGGCTGGGGCTTTCTGGGTGTGCCGAGTGGTGTCGCCGGCGACGATCTCCGACTCCACTTATAAGCGCGAGCGCTCAGCGGCTGGGGCTTTCTACGTGTGCTGAGTGGTATCGCCGGCGACGATGTCCGACTCCACTTATAAGTGCGACCGGTCAGCAGCTGGATCTTTTTCGGCACGCCGAGTGGTGTTGCCGGCGATGCCGAAAGCAAATCCAGCGCCCGATTCTGATACCATTGACAACGATCGAACGGGAATCGAACCGGACGATATATCCCCTCGGTACGACGATACGCACGTGAATGGACGAGCCAGTCCTCCTCACGGGTGCAGGCGGGCGGGTGGGTCGCGCCATCCTCCGTGGGATCGGCGACGAGTACGACTGGCGCTTGCTGGACCGTGAACCGCTGACGGGCCAGGACGTGCCGGCCGCCGTCGACGACGCCGAGACCGTCGTGGCGGACATCACGGACGAGGCCGCCGTCCGCGAGGCGATGGAGGGCGTCGGCGCGGTCATCCACCTCGCCGGGGACCCCCGACCGGACGCGCCGTGGGACAGCCTCCTCCGGAACAACATCGACGGGACCCGGACGGTCTTCGAGGCCGCCGTCGACGCCGGCGTCGAGACGGTCGTCTTCGCCTCCTCGAACCACGCCGTCGGCCACTACGAGACGGAGCGCGCGCCCGACCTCTACCGCACGGACGACGACTTCCGGCTCACGGGCGAGGAACTCCCGCGCCCCTCGAACCTCTACGGCGTCTCGAAGGCCGCGGGCGAGACGCTCGGGCGGTACTACCACGACGAGTACGACCGCGACGTCGTCTGCGTCCGCATCGGCAACCTGACGAAGGACCACCCGCCGCGCGAGTACGAGCGCGGACAGGCGATGTGGCTCTCCCACCGCGACTGCGCGCACCTCTTCGACTGCTGTCTCACCGCCGACTTCGACTACGAGATCGTCTACGGGATCTCCGACAACGACCGGAAGTACTACTCGCTCGACCGCGCGAAGGAGGTACTCGGCTACGACCCGCAGGACAACTCCGCCGACTTCACGTTCGAAGGCGAGCCGAAAGATCCAGAGTAGACATACAATAAGGATGTTTATATAAAAAGACAGATGGTAATGTATTATGCCATCTGACAATCGCTTCTTAGAAGTTCTATATAACATATATGAGGAGACAAACTGGCCGAAGGAGTTGACTCTGATAATATTAGGGAGTATACTTGGTGGCTTGATATTCACAGCTATCAGTCCGATCGTTGTCCCAGTAATCCATGATGCCCAAGTGAACCATTTCGGAGTGCAAAATCCGACTTTGGGTGTAGAGGTCGAATATGCTGAAGACGTTGAGTCAAGCACGTTCAATGTATCAGATCAAGAATCGTATGACAGGTATAGAGTAATAATACGCAACCCATCATCAAGAAGACTCACCACAGTAACGATTGGTTTAGCGTTTCTAGGAGGGATTGAAGCTCAGGAGGTGGGCCATTATCAAGTTACGGACGCTTCCAGCTATTCGGCTAATGCCCGATTAGCTGTTCAAAATCATGTTGAAAACACTACACACATTACAAATGCGATTCGTATAAGCCACTTACCTCCTGGAAAAGTAGTTACGGCAACCTTTCTCATAGATAGAAGTCCGGAAGAACGAGTCTTACCAGGTTACTGGGAAACATCTGGATTACAAAATTATAACGCGTCTAAAGGCACTGTGATGGTTTCTGGTCAATTTAGATGGAATTTCAAAGGCAGTATTTATACTGAGAATGAAGGTTTTACCCACATAAACGCTAGCAAAAGAGCCTCTCCCTATAGATTTGACAATTGTATCGGTGAGCAAAGTCCGGAGATTTGTGCGAATTGATCGCTTAAATATAGTATAATATTTCACTAAGCGGTGTCGGTAGGAATCTAACTCTCAGAACAGCCCATCCACGTCCCGCTCCTTCGATCGCTCGCGTTCGACGTGACTCTCCAGCCGCGCGTAGGCGACCGCGCGTCGCTCCGGGTCCTCCGCGACGAGGTCGGCGAGCAAGCCCCTGAACCGGGCCTGTCCCGACCCCTGCTCCTCGCGGGCGTACCGGATCGCGTCGGCGACGACGCTTTCGTCCAGGTTCGTCTCCTCGGCGACGGCACCGACCGCAAGCGCGAGCGCGTCGAACCCGAGGCCGTCGACGCCGACCGCGCCGCCCTCGTACGGAAGCGGTGGCGGGTCGCGTCGCTCGGCGTGCTCGGGGTCGACCGCGAGGCGGGCCAGGTACCGCCTCGCCGGGCCGAGGTCGACGGGTGCGTGGTCGTCGGGAACGGCGGCGAGGTACTCGTAGCCGGACGTTGCGACCCCCGTCGCGCCGCTCCAGTTGTGGTCGCGCGCGTGGTGGACCGCCGCGGTCAGCTGGATGAGCCCCTGGAGGAGGTTCGCGTCGGCCCCGTCGCGCGGGAGCCAGGCCGCTTCCCACGGGTCGTGGGCGGCGTGGTAGTAGCCCCGTTCGTAGAGGACGATCCCCGCGCGGAGCGCGTCGTCGACGGTGGGTGCGTCGGTGGCGGCGTGCGCGTCGTCGGCAGCGGCTGCGTCGTCGACGGCGCGTGCGTCAGGGGATGGATCGTCACCGCCGTTTGCCTCCTCATCGGGGACCATTCGTACCTGCACGTAGGGCCGCCGGCCTACAATCCTTTGTGATTCGATTTTGTAGGGTGGAAGTATGCCGTCATTACTGTTCAACGTCACCGTCGTGTTCGCGGTCGCGACGGGGGCCGCGGGAACTGCCCTTTCCCTGCTCGCGGTGTATCGATTCTGGGGGTCGCCGTTCGGCCGGGCGCTCGCCGTGCTGCCGCCCTTCTTCCTGGGGTTCACGGTCTACCATGGGCTCCTGATCGCCGTGCCCTCGTTTGAGGAGGCAGTGTACGTCGAGGTGTCGGTGTTCCTGCTCCTGGTCGTGTTCGCCGTCGAAATGCTGCGCATTCACTATCAGCTGAGCCGGGCGCCCGGGGAGGCGAACGCATGATCGGCCCGTTCTCCCTGACGTTCCTGCTGCAGGGCGTCGCGCTCCTGACGGGCATCACCGCGGGCGCCGCGCTCGGCTACCTGCTGTACAAGGACGTCTTCGTCGTCGGCTACCCCCGCTTCTTCCGGATCATCGTCGTCGGGATGTTCATCTTCGCTTTCAGCGGCCTGCTCATCGGCCTGTTCCTCCCGCGCGGGATCCACGGGGTCCACGCCGTCTCCGCGTTCGTCATGGCCGTCGGGCTTTACGACCTGCTCGTCGGCGAGCAGCAGTCGGCGCCGGTGGAGGCGGCCTTCAGCGACTTCGGGGAGGACGCGAGCGTGGACGACTTCGAGGAGGCGTTCGGCGCCGAGCTCGACGCCGAGGAAGCCGAACAGTAAGGGGAGGCGGGACGGCGACGCGACGGTGGCGTCGCTCGAACCACCGGTGCCGTCGCTCGAATATTCGGGTGCCTGCGACGAGGATCGATGCGCCGCTTCTCGAGTAACGCGTCGGAGAAACGTCCTGACGGAGATTTGAACTCCGGTCCCTGGCTCCGCAAGCCAAGAGGATAGTCCACTACCCTACCAGGACTCAATTACACGTACTGCCGAGTTACATAAGACGGTTACGGTCCGGGGGCGCCGTGGGGAGAGTCCCCACTATTCACCCGCCGGCGCCGGTACGCGGTCCGGGGGAAACGACCTGCTCGTCGACTACGGTCCCGCGAGTCCGGCGGCAACGCCGGCTGAGACGACCGACGCCTGATTGTACAAACGACTGTTTGTGCTAAACGAAAGGCTATGTCGCTCCCTCGCGTGCGACGAGGTATGAAGCGACGCACGTTGCTCGCGACGCTGGGCACGGTGAGTACGGGCGCGGTCGCCGGCTGTACCGGCGGCACCGACGGGTCGGACGGCTCGGGCTCGACGCCGACCGACGCCCCAACTGACACGCCGACCGACACGCCGACCACGAGGCCCGCTCACCGGGAGGCGACGTTCACGCGGGAAGGCGACTGCGACGAGAGCGCTGCCGGGAGCGCCCAGGTCGCCTTCGGCGACGCGTTCGTCGACGTCGAGGGCTGCCTCACCGCCCGCGACGGCTGCCACTATCCGGCGCTCGCCGACGCGAGCTACGAGGGCGACGTCTTCCGCGTCGTCGTCGAGGAGGTCGACGAGTCCGACCCGGACGAGATGTGCACTGAAGCCATCGAGTACCGCGCCTACGAGGTCGAGGCCACCTTCGATAGCGGCACCCCCGAGACGGTCGAGGTCGTCCACGTGACGGCCCAGGGTCGCGAGACGGTCGCGAAAGCGCACGACTAGCGCGGGAGACGCCTCGCCGTCACCGCCGCACGACCCGCCACCGTGTGCCGTCCGGAGCTTTATCCCGGAAGCCGGACCGAATAGCTCGTAATGACGATGTCCAGAGCTGACCCTACGCGAGCTCCCCCGAAATCGCCGGCCAGCGGCGCCCTACAGGCCCAAGGACAACGCTTATGCGCGGGCTTACCCACCTTCGAGGTACGAATATGGGAGTGATCGAGGACGTCTACGAGGACCTCGACACCGACGTCGACTTCGAGGAGTTCGAAGCGGCCGTCGAGGACAAGGTGGAGCAGATGGGGGGCCTCGCGGACGAAGAGACGGCGGCGATGCTCATCGCGCACGAACTGAACGACGAGGAGGTGGAAACCATTGCGGACATTGAGCCGGGCATGGACGACGTGAAGTTCCTCGGCAAGGTCACGTCGATCGGCGAGGTCCGGACGTTCGACCGCGACGACGCCGAGGACGAGGAGGAGAGCGAGGGCCGCGTCTGCAACGTCGAGGTCGCGGACGCCTCCGCGGCGATCAGCGTCGCGCTCTGGGACGACATGGCCACCGCGGCCCAGGACCAGCTCGAGGTCGGCGACGTCCTGCGCGTGGCCGGGCGTCCGCAGGAGGGGTACAACGGCCTCGAAGTGAGCGCGAACAAGGTCGAGCAGGACGAGGACGCCGAGGTCGACGTCCAGATCCTCGACACCTACCAGGTCGAGGACGTCACGCTCGGCGCCTCCGGCGTCGATCTCGTCGGCAAGATCCTCGAGACGGATACGGTCCGGACGTTCGACCGCGACGACGGCAGCGAGGGCAAGGTCTCGAACCTCACCGTCGGGGACGAGACGGGCCGCATCCGGGTGACGCTCTGGGACGAGAAGGCCGACCTCGCGACCGAGCTCGAGGCCGGCCAGATCGTCGAGATCACCGACGGCTACGTCCGCGAGCGCGAGGGCGACCTCGAGCTCCACGTCGGCGGCCGCGGCGCCGTCGAGGAAGTCGACGAGGACGTCGAGTACGTCCCCGAGACGACGGACATCGCCGACGCCGAGATGGGCGATACGGTCGACATCGCGGGCGGCGTCATCGAGGCCGACTCCAAGCGCACGTTCGACCGCGACGACGGCAGCGAGGGCCAGGTCCGGAACGTCCGGATCAAGGACGACACCGGCGAGATCCGCGTCGCGCTGTGGGGCGACAAGGCCGACGCCGACATCGACCTCGCGGACCAGGTCGTCTTCACTGACGTCGACATCGAGGACGGCTGGCAGGACGACCTCGAGGCCTCCGCGAACTGGCGCTCGACCGTGAGCGTCCTCGACAGCGACGCCGGCGACGCCGACGCCGCCGCTGGATCGACCGGCGGCGCGAGCGGCGGTAGCGATTCGAGCACGGGCTCGAACGAGGGCCTCGGCGCGTTCGGCGGCGACGACGGTGACGCCGGCGCCGACAGCGGCAGCGAGGCGGGCGCGAGCGGCGGTGGCTCAGCGTCGACCGCGGCAGCAGGTGGATCCGGTGGCTCGGCCGGCTCCGGCGGCGCGGCCGCGGCGACCGCCGAGCGCGACGCGGACGCGACGGGGTCGGCCGGCGGCGACACCGTCGAGTTCACCGGCACGGTCGTGCAGGCGGGAAGCCCCGTCGTCCTCGACGACGGCCAGCAGACCCGGAGCGTCGAGACGGACGAGAGCCTGCGGCTCGGGGAGGAAGTAACGGTTCGCGGCGTCGAGCGCGGCGGCACGATCGACGCCGAGGACGTGTTCTGATTTCGGCGGGCGGCGCTGACGCACTGTCGTCCGGCCGGCGGCGCACTCCTCTTTGTCGGCCACATTATTCCCACCCGGCGCCGGTTCACTCCCCTTGCGGGTGGTGTTCCCACGGTAGCTAATTCCACGCGTTGGTCGCTGAGCCCGGCGACGAGTCGCAACTATCGGCTGAGATCCGTTGAGGGCGCGTGTCGCCAGCGGAGACGCCGCGACGGAAAGGGTTAAACAGCGCTCGCTCCCGTGTGTGTGTATGAGTGTCGAGTTGCCGTTCGCCCCGGTCGACGAGATCATCCGGCGGAACGCGGGCGACCTGCGGGTGAGCGCCGAGGCGGCGGAGGCGCTGGCGCGCCGTGTCCAGGAGCACGGCGCGGACCTGGCGGAGGGGGCCGCCGCGCAGGCGGACGCCGACGGGCGGAAGACGCTGATGGCCGCCGACTTCGGTGTCGGGCAGGTCGTCGAGCGCGAGGACCTCACCCTCCCCGTCGCCCCGGTGGACCGCATCGCGCGGCTCCGCATCGACTCCCGCTACCGCGTCGGGATGGATGCACGGATCGCCCTCGCCGACATCCTGGAGGACTACGCGGACAACGTGGCGAGCGCGGCCGCGACGCTCGCCCGCCACGCCGACAGACGCACGATACAGGCCGACGACATCGAGACGTACTTCGCCCTCTTCGAATAGATGCAGTTCGGCTACAGCGACACCTGTCTCGACCACGATACGGGTGACCGGCATCCGGAGTCGCCCGACCGGCTGCGGGCCATCAGGCGCGGCCTCCAGAAGCGCCACGGCGTCGAGTACGTCGAGGCGACCCCGGCGAGCCGAAGCGCCGTGACCGCGGTCCACGGCGACGACTACGTCGACGAGCTGGAGGCGTTCTGCGCGGACGGCGGCGGCAACTGGGACGCCGACACCGTCGCCTGCGAGGCCACCTGGAACGCCGCGCTCACGAGCGCGGGGCTCGCCCAGTGGGCGGCCGTCGAGGCGCTGAACGGGGCCGAGAGCCGGTCGACGCCGTTCGCCCTCGGGCGACCGCCGGGCCACCACGCCGTCGCGAACGACGCCATGGGCTTTTGCTTCTTCAACAACGTCGCCGTCGCGGCCCAGACCGCCCTCGCGGACGGGCTCGCGGACAGCGTGGCCATCTTCGACTGGGACGTCCACCACGGCAACGGGACCCAGGACATCTTCTACGACCGCGAGGACGTGTTCTACGCCTCGATCCACGAGGACGGCCTCTTCCCCGGCACTGGCGACCTTGACGAGACGGGCGAGGGCGCCGGCGAGGGGACGACGCTGAACGCGCCGCTCGGCGCCGGCGCCGGCGACGCGGACTTCCTCCACGTCGTCGACGAGGCCATCGCGCCTGCGCTCGACGCGTTCGACCCCGACCTCCTCCTGATCTCCGCGGGCTTCGACGCCCACCGCCACGACCCCATCTCGCGGATGCGGGTCTCATCGGAGGGGTACGCGCTCCTGACCGACCGCGTTCGCGACATCGCGGGCGGCCTCGACGCCGGGCTCGGCTTCGTGCTCGAGGGCGGCTACGGGCTGGACACGCTCTCGGAGGGGATCGGCATGGTCCACGAGACCTTCGACGGCCGGCAGCCGGTCGACTGCGAGGAGGAGCCGGACGACGCAACCGTCGAGCTGGTCGAGACGCTGCGGTCGACGTTCCTGTAGCTAACTGGGGGCGAGTTTCCCGGATCGCACGACGACCAGCTACGGCTCCGGCTCGAAGTACTCGCGGAGCGCGTCGCCGAAGCCGTCCGCGAGCGTCGCGACGTCCTCGTTGCGGCGGATCGTCCGGTCCTCGAGGGCGTTCGACACGTGGGCCCCGAGCCCGACGTCGAACAGGTCGTCGCTCGCGAGGAACGCGGCAGCATCGGTCACCTCGCGCTCGCGCTCGACGACGTAGCGGTCGCCCTCCAGGAACGGCCCATAGGTGCGCGGGTCGTCCGCGTCGGCGTACCCCTCGTAGAACCCCTCGGCATGGCCGCGAACGTGGACCGGCGGGCCCTCGTGGCGCTCGACGGCCGGCAGCTCCGCGACCTCGAGTTCGACGAGGAGGGCGGCGCGGCGGTCGGTGCCGGCCTCGCGCGGCGAGTCGACGTCCTCCTCGACCATCGCGCGCGAGCGGAGCACCCGGAAGCCCCGGTCCTCCAGCCCCTGCACGACGCCCGACAGCGACTTGCGGAGCTGGGGCCACAGCTGGTCGTCCACGAGGTCGGGGGCGTCGAAGACGACGGCGACGGGCTCCGTTTCCCGGCGAGCGAGGTGCTCCCGGAGCTCGTCGGCGCCGATCGGCTCGCGATCCGGGGGGAAGAACAGTTCCTCGCGGGGCTCCGCGAGCAGCTCGCGGGCGTAGTGCTGGAACCGGGCGACGTTCTCCGCGGAGAGGACCGCGGCGACGTTGCGCTCGGGGTCCGTCGGGTCGATGACGACGAGGGGGTCCTCGAAGCGCCGCGTGCCGTGCTCCTCCGGGTCGAGCTCGACGGGCGGGTGCCAGGTCGCGGCGGCCTCGACGAGGGGGACGAACCCGCCGTACTCGACGACGAGCAGCTCCGTGAGGTAGCCCGAGAAGCCGCGGGTCTTCAGGTCGCTGCCGTAGGCGCCGATGGCCTTGAGGAAGCGCTTCGCGAGCAGCACGTCGCCCGCGAGGTCCGCGTCGAGTCGCGCCTCGAGGTACTGCGTGTGGAAGGGGGTGCGGTCGACGGCGGACTGGATCTCGGTGGCCGCGGCGACGTCGTAGCAGGGGACGAGGTCGATATCGAACCCCTCGACGCTGCCCTTGACGTAGGGGTGTTCGGCGTACTCCTCGTGGCCGTCCGGGAGGACGGCGTGGCCGACCTCGAGGCCGTACGACTCCAGCTCCTCGCGGGGGAGGTCCGGGGGGAAGCGCACGAAGAGGTCGATGTCGCGGTCGCCCGAGAGCCACGTGCCGCGGGCCGTCGACCCGACCTGGACGACGTCCGCGTCGGTCGGGAGGTCGTCGATGGCGTCGCGTGCGCGGTCGGCCAGTCGCTCGGCGACCGTCCGGAGTCGCTCCCGCTCCGCCGCGTCGGGCTCGACGCGCTCGCGCACGGTCGCGAGCACCGACTCCAGTTCACTCATGGCCCCCGCTTCTCGCGGTCGGCGTGAAAGCGTGTCGGTCGAACGGACCGCCCGCGGTGTGTGAGGCCATGTCGCTGCCGTCGGGCGGAAACGAAAGCCCTATCAAATCAACCCGATTACGATGGAGTGAGCGCCGAAGTAGCTCAGCTGGTAGAGCGCCTCGCTGTTAGGACGTGCGGCTTCCCCCGTTCGTCGCAGCCACGAGGCGGTCCCAGGTTCGAGTCCTGGCTTCGGCGCCTTCCTTTCGGTTCCGCACTCGCGAGCGACGGCGCCTTCCTTTCGGTTCCGCACTCGCGAGCGACGGCGCCTTCCTTTCGGTTCCGCACTCGCGAGCGACGGCGCCTTCCTTTCGGTTCCGCACTCGCGAGCGACGGCGCCTTCCTTTCGGTTCCGCACTCGCGAGCGACGGCGCCTTCCTTTCGGTTCCGCACTCGCGAGCGACGGCGCCGCGTCGCCGGGTTTCGTCGCGCTCGACGACGCGGAACCCGGTAGGCTAAAGGGAACCCCGGAGCAACCGTCGCATACGGGCCCTTAGCTTAGTCTGGTTTAAAGCCCTCCGCTCATAACGGAGTGATCGCTGGTTCAAATCCGGCAGGGCCCACTTCCTGTGGCGAGCAACGTCGCGAGCCGCAGGTATGGAGGTCGGATTTGAACCAGGGAGCGGAGCATCGCGGAGCGACTGGGGTTCAAATCCGGCAGGGCCCATACGTTTTAAACCAGTTACTGGGTGCTTCCCAAACCCTAACCTCACATTGCCTCATGACGTTCCAACAGCGAACTTGACGAACGGTCCTGCAACTGTTCTTGGCACTCTAAGGCGTGATGCTAGATTATTTCTCAGTTGAATGTTCAGGCAAAGATATAAGACCGGCTGAGGGAGGAATATGCACGTGAAAAAGCGGTCAGACTAATCAGTCTTGGCCGACAACATTCGACCATTATGAACATCAACCCATCTGACCTCCAGGGCCTCAACACAAGGGAGGTAATTCTGGAACTCATCGCAGAAGTCACGAAAAGCGGTGAGGAAATGGACGAAAAAGATACACGCGGGGCGAAAACAACTGATTTGAAGCTCTATATCATCGATTCCAAGGAAGATATACAGGGTCAGTTTGCCGAAGCTGGGTTAGATGTGGCTGAGGACGAAAGTACGAAACAAGCGGCCCGAGATTTCTTCAGAGAGATTGTAATCGAGGAAGAGAGAGTAAGTGAAAACATCACTTTTCTCGGCGTTTCTTACCCTCGTTATGATCGAACCGACGAAGTAATTGTCATCGATCGAGGGGACGCACTCTGGTTCCTATCCACAGAATTAAAAGATTGGTTGGAGGATACTGTGGAGAAGGTAATTAAATATCTCCCGCAGTTGGAGCGCGTCTACCTTTCACCAGATGATTTAGAGGATTCAATGCGAAATATCGTCGATTCGGAGATTGCGGGATTCACTGCTGAATATCACTCTCAGCATAGAGACAGGGACGCGACGCTCCAATTCCATGGCGCTGAGACAGGTGACATTAGAAAAGCAGAAAACACCTTTTCTGCCACTCCCACGCGGATTGAGTTCAATCAGCGGAATAGTCCAGCGACAGCGATTCAGGGGTCGGGATCAAATGATGGCTTCTTTAAATTAGAAAGCGTCCGAAAAGACTCAGAAGGGAAAGCAGCAGACACGTTACTGGCGACTTCGAACGAATTTGTCGCCAGAGACAGCGAGAAGTTCGAGGTCGATGCTGATACCAGTTGGAAATTGCTTGAACCTGGCTTCATCGTTGATGAGTACACGAGCATTGAACTGCATGATCCGGAGAGAGACGAAGCCGAGAACCTCGACCAAGAGCTTGAGGAGGAGATATTCTCAAAGAACCGTTATCGATACGGAAGGTGGGGAGAGAATACGTTCTTCGTATACGACAAAAACCATGAAGAGGTTTTTGAGCTCGGAGTAGAGTCCAACGAGTTGGTACTCCACGCTAGGGAGACGACCACAGGACACAGTTTACGAGCATTCTGCAGGATTCTTCTGGACGGATTCGATTCGACATACTCTGTCCGAATGAAGGAAACGAGGGTGAAAGCTCAGTGAGTACTGAAAGGTCGTGGTCCCGCCAGAAGGGCGAGATAGATGCCTATAACGCGTTCTTATCTGCGTACCAGTCTCGACGTAGTTACCACGGCTTCTCAATGCGAGGATTTAGACTGACTAACTTCTTCCCGAAGCTAGACAACCGTCATACAAGTGGTGCAATCGAACCCGATTTTTCATTATACGACGGTGAAACTCTGATTCTCGCCGAAATAAAACAAGGAGATAACATTGAGCCTCGAGATATTGAGCAGGCTCAGAAGCTAGATAGTGTGACTATCGATGCTGCAGAAGAATACATGGACAAGGTGAACGTTGACAGATTTGGTCTTTCTGGCGACGTATACTCCGTCGAGTCGCTCATTTATTACGATGGGATCGATAGCAAATACATTGACCGCTGTCTGAACGAATGGGAGAATTGCAGGGAGCAACTAGTCGAATTGAAAAATCATTCTCCAGTGCTTGGCCGTGAGGGCGATCGACGACTACGGCTGCTTGCCGGTTCGTTCGATTCACGCGAACTCACAGAATGGCTGCAGTATGGCATCAAGATGTCGGAGACACCAAGAGTCACTGTCTCTATGACTGATGGGTTGGAGATTGAGAGTGTGGCAGTCAGCATCTGTAATATTTGGGGACAGAGAGCAGTTTCTGAACCAATCCGAGTTGATGTTAGCCAGCTTCGGACACATTTCAATTATCGAAGCTTAGAGCCTGGACGCGTCGAGAGCGCGTTCAAACTAATCGACGAATTAGGTGCGGGCAACCACGTTGAAAAGCGCGAGCTTGTATTCACGCCCGGGCACATGCCGGAGATCCTGAATATCGAAACCTTAGTCAGTCAGCGAGCCGGTGATGGTGGCAGAGAAGGAGGGCTTGGGGAGTTCCTTTGATTGAGACCAATTATTCAACAGACTTCTCTTTTTCAACGATTACGGCTCCACTGGCCCATCTATTCATTAGATTGGTAGCCGCTTCTGTTTGAGTATCCCCAGCAGGGGGATGCACGAGAATTCTCTGTCGAGCCCCTCCCCCGTTCGCCACACCGCTTATGTCCAGACGCTGTCCACATCCACACGAAGAGCGGGCGACCGCGACCGCCGTCCCGCGACGCCGCTTGAAGACTGACCAAGGCGACGATCACGTACCACCGCTCCTCACAACCTCATGGGACTGCTCGAGAACCTCACGCTGGTGTTCCTCGCGGGGCTAGTCACGGCGCTGGCGACGGGCATCGGCGCGCTGCCGTTCTTCTTCTTCGACGAGATCAACGACCGGTGGAACGTCGTGCTCTGGGGCTTCTCCTCGGGCGTCATGCTCGCGGCGTCGGGCTTCGGGCTCGTCGACGAGGGGCTTGCGGAAGGGACGCCCGCGGAGATCCTGACCGGCATGGCCGCCGGGGTCGTCCTCGTCGTCGTCGCCAACCGACTCCTGACGGATGCCGATATCGACCCGCGGGAGTACGAGGAGGCCGACTTCAAGAAGCTGGTCCTGATCCTCGGCGTCCTGACCGTCCACAGCTTCCCCGAGGGGATCGCGGTCGGCGTGTCGTTCGCGGACCTCGGGCTCGAGGGCGGGGTCGGCCTCTGGGGCGTCGCGGTGCCCGTGCTCGCGGTCTTCATGACGGTCGCGATCTCGATCCACAACGTCCCCGAGGGGACGGCGATCTCGATCCCCCTCCGGGCGATGGACGTCCCGGAGTGGCGGATGGTCTGGTGGGCGGTGTTCTCGAGCCTCCCGCAACCGATCGGCGCCGTCGTCGCCTTCACCTTCGTCCGGCTCGCGCGGGAGCTGCTCCCCTACGGCTTCGGCTTCGCCGCCGGGGCCATGATCTACCTCGTCCTCTCGGAGTTCGTCCCGGAGGCGCTCGACCTCGGCAAAGCGCTCCCGTCCGGCGGGAAACCGGAGCTCGCCGGCGGGATCGCGCTCGGCGTGCTCGTCATGCTCCCGCTGTCGTTCATCTAGTTCGGCCGGGGTCCGGGGAGTGAGGCTCCGGGGAGTGAGGCTCCGGGCAGCGAGCCTCCGGGCAGCGAGGCTTTCCCAGCAGACCCACGCGAGCGACCACTGGCACTTTTGTCGCCCGACTCCGCACTGAGTCCATGGAGCTGTTCGAGTTCGACGCGTCGGAGACGGAGACCAGCTGGCAGCGTCGCACGCTCCACTACGCGCTCGCCCTCGGCGCCATCATGCTGGCGTACGCGGTCGTCTACCACCTCGGGATGGCGTACGTCGAGAACCGCCCGCGGACCTTCCTCCACTCGCTGCAGGTCGTCGTCGAGACGTTCACGACCACGGGCTTCGGCTCCGACTCGCCGTGGCGGACGCCCTGGATGAACGCGTTCGTCATCGTGATGGACCTGACCGGCGTCGCGCTCATCTTCCTCGCGGCGCCCCTGCTGCTGTTCCCGCTGTTCGAGGAGGCGGTCACGACGACGGCGCCGACCGAGCTCCCGGAGTCGCTGTCGGACCACGTCGTCATCTGCTCGCTCACGCCCCGGACCGACGCGCTCGTCACGGAGCTCGACTCGCGCGACGTCGACTACGTGCTCGTCGTCGCCGACGAGGACCGGGCGGCGGACCTCCACGAGGACGACTACTCGGTCATCCACGGCGACCCGGAGCGCGTCGCCGGACTGGAGGCGGCCGGGCTCGCGGACGCCCGCGTGCTCGTCGCTGACGTCGACGACCGGACGAACACGAGCATCGTCCTGACGGCGCGGGAGGTCGGCGGCGACGTCCAGGTCGTCAGCGTCGTCGAGCACCCCGACCGCCGGCAGTACCACGAGCTCGCCGGGGCCGACGTCGTCCTCACGCCCCGGGAGCTGCTCGGCGAGAGCCTCGCGGCGAAGGTGACCACGTTCGTCGCGAGCGACCTGGGCGACGCCGTCGAGATCGGCGAGGACTTCGAACTCGCGGAGCTGCCGGTCCACCGCGAGAGTGACCTCGTCGGCCGGACCATCGCGGAGAGCCGGATCCGCGAGGGGACGGGGGCGAACGTCCTCGGCGCCTGGCTCGACGGGCGGTTCGTGAGCCCGCCCGAGCCCGACACGGAGATCGGCGCCAGTACAGTGCTGCTGGCGGCCGGGAGCGAGGACCAGCTCCAGCGGCTCCGCGACCGGACGCGCTCCGTCCTCCGGCGGCCGACCGCGGGCGAGACCATCGTCGTCGGGTACGGGGAGACCGGCCACGCCGTGACCGACGTGCTCTCGCGGCGGAACGTCTCGCACACCGTCGTCGACGTCGAGGACGCGTCGGGCGTCGACGTCGTCGGGGACGCGACGGAGCCGGAGACGCTGGTCGAGGCCGGCATCGAGGACGCGGACACCGTCGTCCTCGCGCTCCCGGCGGACGCGCTGATGGAGGTCGTCACGCTGGTCATCCGCGACCTCAACGCCTCGGTGGAGGTCGTCGCGCGGGCCGAGGAGACCGAGAACGTCCGGAAGATCTACCGCGCCGGCGCCGACTACGTGCTCTCGCTGGCGACGGTCAGCGGCCGGATGCTGGCGACCACCATCCTCGAGGACGAGGAGGTGCTCTCGCTGGACACCCAGATCGAGGTCGTCCGCACGCCGGCCGCGGGCCTGGCCGGCCAGCGGCTCGGCGAGGCCCGGGTCCGCTCGCGAACCGGCTGCACGGTCCTCGCCGTCGAGCGCGACGGCGAGCTGATCACGGAGCTCGGCCCCGACTTCGCGTTCGAGGCCGACGACTCGCTGGTCGTCGCCGGCACGGACGCGGACACGACGAGGTTCACGGAGCTGCTGGACTGACGCCGAACCCTACTTATAAGCCCCCGGCCCGGAATCCACGATCAACGTGAGCGCGACGCTCTCGGAACCGCAGGTGCTCGCCCACACGAAGCGACGGCTGTTCCCCGAAACGACAGACGGCGACGGTCGAACTGCTCGGCGCGAGCGAACCGGCACGTACGCCGTGACGGACACGCAGTTCGCGACGGGGACGTGGCTTCGCGACGAACCGATTCCCGAGGCCGTCCAGGAAACGCTCGCGCCGTTCAACCACGTCGCCGTCGGGTCCGGCTACCCGGACCTGCTCGGCGTGCGCGCGCTGGAGTCGGAGCTGCTCGCGGTCGAGCGCCTGGGCGACGAGCCGCCGCTGGTCGCCGTCGAGGCGAAGGGACATGCCGGCGGCACGGTCGACGTCGAGCGCGGCATCGTCCAGGCCCACGACCGGCTCGGCGAGGCGAACGCGGCCTACGTCGCGGCCCCGAAACCGGCCATCACCGGCACGAACCGCGCGCTCGCCCGGGACCTCAACGTCGGCGTACTCGGCGTCGAGGCGGCCGGAAGCGGGGGCGTGGCCGCCACCGCCGACGCCGTCGAGATTCTCGAGGTCCCGCGTGTCGTCGGCCACACGTCCCACGAGCCGACGAACGCGGTCCGGTTCCAGGCCAGCGCGCAGGGCGTCGCCGACCAGTCGTTCGGGCTGAATCACCCGAAGAACTACCTGGGCTACCCGCTCGCCCTGTACGCCGCTGGGGACACCGAAACCGTCGTCAAGAACCGGGTCGTCGGCGCCGTCGACGACGCCCGCCGCGGCGCGGCCTTCCTCGGCCTCATCGAGGAGCGCCCGAACCGGACCGAGCTGACGTCGCTCGGGCGCGAGGTCGTGCGCTTCGCCCTGCGGGAGTACGCCGACGTCGACGCCGCGCTCGGGGCGTTCGCGGACTGGGCCGGCTCACCGCGGCGATTCTCTGCGCTCGCGCCGAAGTGGGGTCAGCTGGCGCGGCGCGTCGTCTGGGCGTATCCCGCGACGGAGCTGCTCGTCGAGGAGTTGCAGGCGCTCCACGAGGACGGCCACCCGGAGCCGACGCTCGTCGACCTCGTGACGCACCTCCACGAGACGCGGCCCTCCCTGGCCGTGGAGCTGTTCGTCCGCGGCACGGACGAGAGCCGGCGACAAGTCCTGACGACCGAGGGCGAGCTTCGACGCGAGGCCCTGACCGACGGGGCGGTGTACCACGCGCCGACCGTGTTCCAGTTGAAGGCGATCCTCTATCACGCCGGCTTCCTGACGGAGCGCGGCGCCGAGCCGCACCGGATCGACCCGACCGCGGACGTCTGGGCACTGCGTGAAGCGCTGGATCCATTCTGAAGCGTAGGGAACTTGGGACGGGTTTGTATCGGTAGTCCGTCGGTCGGACCCTGTTGCTATTTATAAGCATATTTGTACAGGTGATGCGGTCTTGCTCTCGACAGCACCGCAAACATCTCGAAAGCCCTCGGCCGCTCACTGTGTGTTGGTTTAAATAGGTGATACGGTCTTGCTCTTGACAGCACCGCAAACGTCCGGAAAGCCCTCGGCCGCTCGCGGTCGCTGAGCGACATATCTGGACCTCTCCGCACCGCCCGGTCCAGATAGAGGTCTGCTCAGCGACTCCCCTCCGGCGCGACCGGCCGTCGCCCTTTCAGTCCGCCAGGACCGCAACGGCACCGCAACCGCTGCCGCACCGCGCGCCGGCTGTCCGGCCTACGGCCCTGGCCCGGTGGCCGCCGCGCGCGACGCCCCGGCCACCACTCGTGGGCGGGACTGAAAGGGGCAGCCGCTGAGCGGGACGCCCTGCGACGTAAGCACCACAACCCGGTGAGCGAACGCAGTGAGCGAACCGGGTGAGGAGCGCAGCGAGCAGCGCGAGCGCTCAGCGGCTGGGGCTTTCTGGGCGTGCTGAGTGGTGGCGCTCGCGACGATGCCCGATCAGGTCGAAGAAGCAATGCCTACTTATAAACCAGAATCGTTCACACGCTACCAGGGTTCGTTCTTCAGGCCGAGCTTGTACGCCGCGACGTTGGTCACGACGTGGAGGAGCGGGGTGACGACGACGATCACGGCGATCACGCCGGGCGTGAACGTCGCGAAGAACCACTCGGGCGTCACGACGAGCGTGAGCCCGAGCGCGCCGACGACGAAGTCGAGCTGGTCGAGGCCGGGGAAGGAGGCGCCGCGCTCGCGGCCGGACCGGCGCTTGACGAACGAGGCGCCGATGTCGCCGAGCATCGCGCCGAGCGCGAGCGCGACGGCCGCCGGGAGCGTGAACTCGGGCAACAGCTCGATGCCGGTAGCCTCGACGACCGGGGCCCGGATCCGGTTCAACAGGAGCGCGAGCACGACCCCGGTGATCGTGCCGACCGCCGTGCCGCGCCACGTCTTCCCGTCGCCGAGGATCCGCGTGCCGTCCCACGTCCGTCCGCCGTCGATGGGGCGGCCGCCGCCCGCGAGCACCGCGGCGTTGTTCGGGACGTAGGCGGGGATCATCGTCCAGATCGCCGTCGCCACGAGAGAACCGACCATAGCGAGGTCAGACGCGGGCGGGCTTTATAAGATGCGGAATACCCGACGCCGGCGACCGGGCCGGAACCCGGCGGGGGCCGTGGGTCCCGATCGCACACCATCGCCGACGACAACCCTGATTACGGGCCGCTTACAACCTCGACTTATGATCCCACCGATCGCGAGCAACTTCGTCGCCGGCGAGTCCCCGGCCGCGGCGCTAGAGCACGCGCGAGCGATGAACGAGGACGACGTCCGGGTCATCCTCAACCTCCTGGGGGAGCACTACGACGAGCCCGAGCCGGCCGACGAGGACGCGGCGGCCTATCGCCAGCTCGTCGACGAGATCGCCGAGACCGAGCTCGACGCCTGTGTCTCCGTGAAGCCCTCCCAGCTCGGCCTCGACGTCTCCGCGGAGCTGTTCGCGGAGAACCTGCGATCGATCGTCGAACACGCCCACGAGCGCGACGTCTTCGTCTGGTGTGACATGGAGGACGCCTCGACGACGGACGACACCCTGGACACGTTCGTCGAGCTCGCCGAGGACCACCCCTGGACGCTCGGCCAGTGCATCCAGTCGAACCTGAAGCGCACGCACGACGACCTCGCGGACCTCGTCGACGTGCCCGGCAAGCTCCGGATCGTGAAGGGCGCCTACGACGAGCCGGCGGCGATCGCGTACAAGGAGAAGGACCGCGTCAACGAGGCGTACAGGGAGGACATCGAGTTCCTGTTCGCGAACCGCGACCGCGGCGTCGCCGTCGGGAGCCACGACCCCGAAATGATCGCGCTCGCGCGACGGCTCGGCGAGGAGCACGGCACTGACTACGAGATCCAGATGCTGATGGGCGTGCGCGAGGACGCCCAGCGCGACCTGGCCGCCCAGGGCGTCGAGGTCTGGCAGTACGCGCCCTACGGCGACAAGTGGCTCTCCTACTTCTACCGTCGCGTCCGCGAGCGCAAGGAGAACGCGCTGTTCGCGGTCAAGGCCATCCTGAGCTGATCGGCCCGAGCAACGCTTCGCCTTCCTGCTTCACCTCGCCCCGCTTCGCCCCGCCGACCGGTCCCGTACCAAGGGCTGATTAGGGATGCCGCCACAAGAGCAGACGTCCGATGGCAACGTGGAAACGCGACTTCGCGAGTGGACTCATCGTCCTCCTGCCGCTGATCGTCCTGCTCGTCCTGCTGCAGTGGGTCTACAGCCACATCGCGGATTTCCCGCTCATCCGCTCGCTGGAACCCGCCTGGCTCTACGGGCCGATCCTCCCCTTGTATCGCGTGTTCATCGCGCTGGTCGTCTTCATGGCCCTCGTCCTCTCGGTCGGCTACTTCATGCGCACGGCCCTCGGTCGGTATCTCGAGGAATGGGTCGACGACCTGATAAACCGGATCCCCGCGCTCCGCGTCGTCTACAACGCCTCGAAGCTCGCCGTCGAGACGGCGGTCTCGGGCACCGATGAGCTCCAGAAGCCGGTCCGGATCACCACCTGGAACGACGTCCGCATGACCGCGTTCAAGACCGGGAAGAAGACGCCGGACGGTCGGCTCGTCCTGTTCCTGCCGACCGCGCCGAACATCACGTCCGGGTACGTCATCGAGGTCGAACCCGAGCGCGTCGAGACCACGGGCGAGAGCGTCGAGGAGGCGATGACTCGGATCCTCTCCGCGGGCTTCGCGGAGTCCGCACACCAGGTACCCGTCGAGGAGGAGAGCATCGAGGAAGCGACGGGGAGTCAGTCGCGGGAGGACCGCTCCTGACCGACGCGAGTTCGCACTCGGCCTGCCGTCGATAGCGCCAATAGTGGGGAGAAAACGTCGAAAGTCGCGATAGCGGCGCGTCCGCGTCGCCCGCTAGACGTACGTGAACCAGTCGTCGTGCTCGTCCGTCCGGCGTTCGACGAGGTCGAAGAACGCGCTCTGGAGTTCCTCGGTGACCGGCCCGCGGCTGCCGTCGCCGATCTCCGTGTCGTCGACGGAGCGGATCGGCGTGACCTCCGCGGCGGAGCCGGTGAAGAACAGCTCGTCGGCGGTGTACAGCTGGCCGCGGGAGACGACGGCCTCGTCGTGGACCTCGTAGCCGCGCTCCTCGGCGAGCGTGATGAGGGTGTCGCGGGTGATCCCCTCGAGGATGCTCTGGGCCGGGCCGGGGGTGTAGATCTCGCCGTCGTTGACCATGAAGATGTTCTCGCCGGGGCCTTCCGCGACGTTGCCCTCCTTGTTCAGGACGATGCTCTCGACGTACCCGTTTCGGCGCGCCTCCTCGCCGGCGAGCATGGAGTTGACGTAGAGGCCCGTCGTCTTCACGTTCGTCGGCACCTGCGAGGAGGCGTGCTTGCGCCAGGAGGAGACCATCACGTCGACGCCCTCCTCGAGCGCTTCCTCGCCGAGGTACGCGCCCCAGGGCCACGCGGCGATCGCGACGTCGGTCGGGCAGTTGCCCGGCGAGACGCCGAGGGTGTCGTAGCCGTAGTAGGCGATCGGTCGGATGTAGCAGCTCTCGAGGTCCTGCGAGCGGAGCAGTTCGAGGGTTGCCTCGGTGAGCTCCTCGCGGGAGTGGTCGATCTCGAGGTCGTACACCTTCGCGGACTCGAACAGCCGGTCGAGGTGCTCGTCCCAGCGGAAGATGGCCGGGCCGTTCTCGGTGTCGTAACAGCGGACCCCTTCGAACACGCCGGAGCCGTAGTGCAGCGCGTGGGTCAGGACGTGCGTCGTGGCGTCCTCCCAGTCGAGGAACTCCCCGTTCTTCCAGATGGTGTCCACGTCCATTTCGTCGAAGCTCATGTACGAGCGCTTGTCTGGGGGTCAGTATAAATGTACGAGATGTGGAACTGGATGTCGCGTGGTTCGATGTTGAACGGGCTGAATCGGTTCTTCTTGGTTCGGAATTGGACGAGCGGGTGTGGGCGTTGCTGTGCTCGACAGCCGGGCGGACGACTCGACAGTCCTCGGCCGCTCTTGCTTATAAACTGGATGTACAGGTGCAGACGCTGTTGCGCTTGCCAGCACCGCAAAGACCCAGAAAGCCCTCGGCCGCTTTTACTTATAAACTGGATGTACAGGTGCAGACGCTGTTGCGCTTGCCAGCACCGCAAAGACCCAGAAAGCCCTCGGCCGCTCGCGGTCGCTCCGCGACATATCCGCGGCTCTCAGCACCGCCCGCCGCGGATAGGGGCCGTCGGAGCGACTCCCCGTTGGCGCGACCGGCCGTCGCCCTTTCAGTCCGCCAGGACCGCACCGCCCGGCAACCGCGACAGCGACAACACCGCAACCGAAATTCCTCAGCCCTCCCCAGCCTCGGCCGGGGCGCGCCGGTCCCGCACCGCGCGGCGCGCCCCGCCCTCCCTCGCACGCGTTGCTCGCGCGCGCCGACCGCTCCGCACCGTACGCCGGACAGCCGGCGAGCGACGACCGCCGAAGAGCCGCCGCGCGCGACGCCTCAGTGACCACTCGGGGGGTGGGACTGAAAGGGGCAGCCGCTGAGCGGGACGCCCTGCGTAGCTAGCACCGCAATCCCGGCGAACGAGCGACCGGAGGGAGCGAGTGAGCCGGGTGAGGAGCGCAGCGAGCAGCGCGACCGCTCAGCGGCTGGGGCTTTCGAGGCATGCTGAGTGGTCTCGCTGGCAACGTACCCAACCCCTCCGAAACATCCCCGTCGCTCAGCGATTACGGATCACGAGATGTGTCGAGTGATGCCACCAGCGACAATAGCCAATCCCTTATAAAACGATCAACGCTCGCTCGCAAAACCGGCTTTTCAGTAACTACGTCAACTGTTCGATCAGCGTCGCGCCTTCGACGTACGGAATGCCGTGGCGCTCGGCGTAGGCTTCGGCGTCGGCGGGCGAGAGCGCCTCGCCGGTTTCGTCGTCGAGCATCTCGCAGACGACGACGGCGGGCGCGGCGCCGACGTCGGCCGCGAGCGCGAGGCCGAGCTCGGTGTGGCCCGCGCGGTCGGCGAGCAGGTCCGGGGCGCCGCGGAGGACGTGGACGTGGCCGGGCGCGCGGAACTCCGCGGCGAAGTCGTCGGCCGTGTACGCGTCGGGGTCGCTCGCGACGGCGCCGGCGGCGGCCGCCAGCTCCGCGATCGTCAGCGCGCGGTCCTCGTCGGTGATGCCGGTGAAGGTGTCGCGGTGGTTCACCGGGAGGGAGAACGACGAGCGGTCGTCGTACTCGGGATTGTCGTCGACGGCGGGGTGGTCGAGCGCGTCGGCGAGGAATGGAAGCTCGAACGCGTTCGCGACCTGGTCGTCGACGGCGACGCAGATCAGGCCGCCGGCGTCGTTGCGCATCCGGGCGACGTCGGCCGGCGTCACCGCGGCCGCGGGGTAGATCAGGTCCGTCTCGCCCTCGCGGTCGGCGAAGTCGTGGACGCAGACCGGGTCGCCGGCGCGGAACGCGGCGCGTGCGCGGTCGAGGGCCGCCTCCGGGCCGTCGCGGGAGCTCGTCGCGTCGCGGTCGGTCGCGGCGTCGCCCTCGGTCGGCGCGTCGACGTCCGCTGCGGCGTCGCCCTCGGCCGGCGCGTCGGAATCCGCTCGCATCACGCCGACTCCTCGTCCGCCCGCGAGTCGGGCGTCACCTGGAGCGCGATCGATTCCCCGTCCTCGAGGTCGAGCTCGTCGCGGAGCTTGTCGGGCGCGATCACCTCGAGCTGGGACTCGTCGTGGTGGGTCCGGTCCGGGATGATGACGTGCGCGTCGTCGTAGGTCGCCCCATCCCCGCCGTCGGCGACGAGCGTAACGGCATAACAGGTCGCCGCGCCGAAGGTGCGCTCGTCGTCCTCCCAGGCGTCGATGGGGACGGCGTCGACGCCGCCGAACTCGCCGCGCCGGCGGACGCTCTCCTCGTCGAGCTCGACGTTGAGCGTGCCCGGGAACGGCTCGTAGCCGAGGCGTTCGCGGAACTGGGCCATGTAGCCGTCGAGGGTGATGTAGTGGCGCCCCTCGCCCATGCCGCTGGTGACGGTGCCCGAGAGAGTGAGCTCCGCGTCCGTCTCGAAGAGCCGCCGATAGTCAGCGTACTCGCCGCGGAGGTACGCCTCGCCGGCGTCGGTGATCGAGACCCACTGCCCGTCGCCGACGACCTCCCGCTCGATCAAGTCGCCCGCTTCGAGCTGCTGGAGGCGCCGGGAGGCGGTCTGCGTCGACGCGTCCAGACAGTCGCCGAGGGCCGCACACGACACCTTCGTCTCCGAGAGCCCGCCCTCGAGGGCGACCTCCTTCAGCGCTGCCCGCTCCGCCGGACTGACGTCGGTTGCTGTCGCCGATTCTGCCATACCTCCCGATTAGCCGTCGAGTAGTAAAAGGATAACGAATGTGGGAAGCATCTCAAAAACGTGAAGAACCGTCACGGATTCGGGACGGTACCCGGATCTGCACAACAGTATCGGAACGAGGGATGGGACCTACCTAAGGCCACCGGTCGCGTCGAAGGTCGCCGTCGTCCGTGACGGGGCGGAAGCGGTCCGGCGTACTGCGCTGCGCCCGCTCGACGACCGCGCCGTACTACATCACGCCCGCTCGACGACCTTGCCGCTGGAGCCGACGGCGACGTCGACTTTCTCCGGGATGCTACTGAGGAAGTCGGCGGTCGGAAGGGCGACGCCGTACAGGTCGGCCGTGACCGGCGTCTCCATCTCGACCCAGCCGTCGGACGTGCGTTCGTAGACGTAGCCGCCGCCGGCCGACGCCATGATCTCCTCCTCGCTGCCGTCGTAGAAGCGGTCGATCCCGAGCAGCGCGTTCGACCCGGCGTCGATCGGCGTCCACACGCCACAGTCGCAGTCGCGCCGGTAGATCGTCCCGCTGCCGGCGGCGACGTAGACGACGTCGGTCGAGCCGGTGATGTCGTAGAACGTCTCCTGCGCGTCGTCGACGCCGATGTCGGCCCAGGTGTCGTTGAGGTCGGTCGACTCGAACACCTGCTGGGAGGTGGAGATCCCCCGACAGCGGTTCGGGTCGTCGCCGGCGAAGTCCAGCTCCGGGATCGTCGATCCCCCGGCCGGTTCCGTCACGTCGCCCCAGACGAGACACATGTTCCCGTCCTCGTCCTCCTGGCGCTGCGCGTCCATCGTCTCGCCGGAGCCGTTGGCGACGATAAGCTGCTCCTGCTCGACGTCACCCGAGACGGCGATCCCCTCCCAGGTGGAGGTCTTGCCGTCGGGCGCGGTGTAGTCGTACTTGATCCCTTCCTCGACGTCGTAGGCCCCGAGCGCGCCGGAGCCGCCGGCGAAGTAGATCCGCTTCCCGTCGTCGGTCACGTCGACCGAATGGAGCGGGTTGCCGGAGTTGTTCGGCCCGTTCGAGACCTCGATCTCCCAGCTGCCGCCGTTGCGCCCGAGGACGTAGCCGCCGTTGCCGACGGCGTACGGCCCGTCGGTCGTGTAGACGACGTCGTACAGGGACTTCTCGATCGGCGTCGACTGCTCCGACCAGTCGGACGACGTCGCTCGCCCCGTGTTGATTACTGCGCCGGCCCCCGCGCCGGCGACCGCCGATGCACCTGCCGCCTTGAGAACGGCCCGTCGTGAAATCGCGTCACCGATCGTGGGCATCCTGCGTTCGGTCTCTGCACTCGTTACCGGGTTAGTGAGGAGGGCTAAACAGATAGGGAATCCGATATAAATTAAACATTTTCGAAATGAGGGCGCCGACATAATTGATGTGGATTTTGACATCTCCTCCTCGATCGACGTCCGACGGCGAGCTGCAGGGGGCACGCTGACCGCGATGCCGTTCCCGTGGCTTCGGAAGGGCCTTTAGCCCGGCCGGAAAACGAACGTGCATGTTCAGGCAGTTCCGGTCGGAGGTCGCCGACGCGCTGGCGGCGGCGCTGGCGCGGGAGGACCTCCCGACCGACGACCTCGGTATCGAGCAGCCGCCGGAGGACATGGACGCGACGCTGGCCTCCAGCGTCGCGTTCCGACTGGCGGGCGAGGTCGGCGCGGCGCCGCCGCAGGTCGCCCAGCAGGTGGCCGACGCCGTCGCCGTCGACGGCTACGACTACCTCGCCGCCGTCGACACCGCCGGCCCCTACGTCAACTTCTACACCACGGACCGGTACCTGACGGACACGCTCGAGACCGCCGTCGAGGCGGACTACGGCGCGCTCCCCGACCGCGACACCTCCGTCGTCGTCGAGCACACGAGCGCGAACCCGACCGGGCCGGTCCACGTCGGCCGCGCGCGCAACCCCATCGTCGGCGACGCGGTCGCCAACGTCCTCGACATGGCCGGCTACGACGTCGACCGGCACTACTACGTCAACGACGCCGGGCGGCAGATGGCCGTCTTCACGTGGGCCTACGAACGCTTCGACGAGGACGACCTCGAGGAGGAGCCCGCCCGCGACCGTATCGAGTACGACCTCGTGCGCTACTACCGGAAGGGGAACTCGTTCCTCGAGGAGGCCGACGAGGAGGCAGTCGAGGAAGCGGAAGCCGAGATCCAGTCGATCCTCCAGGGGCTCGAGGCGGGCGACGAGGAGACCTACGAGCGCGTCGAGGAGGTCGTCGACGCGGTGCTCTCCGGGATGAAGGCGTGTCTCGCGCGCCTGCCCGCGGAGTTCGACGAGTTCGTCAAGGAGACGCGCTTCATGCGAAACAGCGACACCGACGACGTCGCCGAGCGCCTGAAGGAGACCGAGTACGCCGTCTACGAGGAGGACGCCTGGCAGCTCGAGCTCGACGAGTGGGGCATCGACAAGAACCTCGTCTTCCTCCGCTCGGACGGCACCTCGCTGTACACGACGCGGGACCTCGCGCACCACGAGTGGAAGTTCGAGAACTACGACCGTGCGGTCACCGTCCTCGGCGAGGACCACAAGCTCCAGGCGGACCAGCTCGACGCCGCCCTCGAACTGCTCGGCAACGACACCGACCAGCTCGGACACGTCATCTACTCGTACGTCAACCTCCCCGAGGGGAAGATGTCGACCCGGCAGGGCACCGGCGTCATGCTCGACGACCTGCTCGACGAGTCGATCCAGCGGGCCCGCGAGGAGGTCGAGTCCCGCCTCGGCGACCGTATCCGCAACGACGAGCTCGAGGAGGAAGACATCGACCGCATCGCGCGCCAGGTCGGCATCGGCGCCGTGCGCTACGACATCGTCTCCAAGCAGCCGACGAAGGCGATCACCTTCCGCTGGGACCAGGCGCTCGACTTCGAGGCGCAGTCGGCCCCGTACGTCCAGTACGTCCACGCGCGCTGTTGCGGCATCCTCGACGAGGCCGACGAGGCCGGTATCTCCGTTACGGAGCGCGTCGACGCCGACGACCTCGAGGCACCCGAGGCCGAGGAACTCCTCCGCGAAATCGCTCGTTTCCCCTCGGTCATCGAGGCCGCTGCCGAGGACAAGACACCCCACGTCGTCGCCACCTACACTCGCGAGCTCGCGGACGCGTACAACGCGTTCTACCGCGAGTGCCCCGTCCTCTCGGCCGACTCCGCCGAGGTCCGGAACGCCCGCATCGGCCTCGTGAAGGCCTCGAAGCACACGATGGCGAACGCGCTCGACGTGCTGGGCGTCGAAGCGCCGGACTCGATGTAAGCGCTGTTTAAAAGGACCCACCGATGCCGTCGCGCTATTTTTAAGTGCTACTCCGACTCGGCGACGCGACTGTTCGCGTCGTCACCAGCGGACACCGCCGCCGAGTCTTCCCCCAACAACGCCACGAGCTCGGCCTCCGTCACGGGCTTCGCCGCCGACACGATCCCGGTCGACCGCGCGATCCGCACCGGCGTCGGCGGGTGGAGGTTCGCGCTCGCCAGTAGCTCGTCGTCGTAGAACACCTCGGCCGGCGTCCCGTCGCCGACGACGTTGCCGTCGGCCATCACCGTCACGCGGTCGGCGAGGTCGGCGGCGACGTCGAGGTCGTGCGTCGAGAGCACGACGCTGATGCCGCGCTCGTGGACTGCGCGGATGCGATCGGCGACGACCCGGGAGCGCTCGGGGTCGAGGCCCGCGAAGGGTTCGTCGAGGACGACGACGCTCGGGTCCAGCACGAGCACGCCCGCCAGCCCGACGAGGCGCTTCTCGCCGCCGCTGAGGTAGTGCGGGATCCGGTCCTCGAGGTGGCTCGCCTCGACCGTCGCCAGCGCCTCCCGGGCGCGCGACTTCGCCTCGGCAGGGTCGACGCCCGCGTTCTGCAGGCCGAACATCACGTCGTCGAGTACCGTCGGCGCGACGAGCTGCGTGTCCGCGTCCTGGAAGACGAAGCCCACCTCGGTCCGGAGCGCGGAGAGGTCTCCGTCGGTCACCGGCGTGCCGTCGACAACGAGCTCGCCCTCGTCCGGGACGAGCGTGCCGTTGAGGTGCTCCAGCAGCGTCGACTTCCCGGCGCCGTTGCCGCCGACGAGCGCGACGACCTCCTCGCGGCCGACGCTGAACTCCACGTCGTGCATCCCGACCGTGCCGTCGGGGTAGGTGTGGGCCGCACAGCGAAGGTCGACGAGCGGGTCGTCGGCGTCGCTCACAGCCGGACCCCCCACTTGACCGCGACCGCGTAGCCCCCGACGAGCAGGTACGCGGCGGCGACGACGGCGACCTCCGCGAGCGGCGGCCGTGGCACGTCGCCGTAGACGGTCACGTCGCCGTCGTAGCCGCGCGACTCCATCGACTTGACGAGCCGCTCGCTGCGCTCGATGGCCGTCACCATCGTCATCCCGAGGATCCGGGCGTAGACGCGACGATTCGCCCAGAACTCCGAGAGGGTCGCGCCGCGCGAGCGCGCGGCCTTCACGAGGTCCTCCAGGCTCTCCAGCAGGACGAACGTGAACCGGTAGGTGAGCAGCGCCACCTGGTCGACCGGCCGCGGGAGTATCCGGCCGAGCAGCGCGGCGACGTCGGCGTACCGGGTCGTCATCGACGCCGCGAGCACGAAGGTCACGACCGTCAGCGACCGGAGGCCGAGCTCCGCGAACAGCGCGAGCCCGGCCCAGGTGACCGAGAGCGTGCCGAGCGGTGTCGCGATCGAGCCGCCGATGGGCGTGCCCGGCTCGAGCACGAGCAGCGGAAGGCCGACCGAGACGAGAAAGAGCGCGGGCAGCGAGTACCAGCCAGCGAGCCGGCGGTACGGCAGGCCCGCGACGCCGTAGACGAGCAGGACGAGCGCGTACAGGCCCGCGAGCAGCGGGAGCTCTTCGAGGACCGTCACCGCGAGCACGAGCGCGCCGATGATCCCGAGCTTCGTCCATGGATTCACGCGGTGGAGCGGGCCAGCGCCGTGCTCGGCGTGGGCCGTGATGAGCCGCGGGTCGGGGACGTGGTCCGAGAGCGCCGGCATGGGTCAGGCGGCCCGCTCCCGGTCCTGCTCGGGGCCGGTCCCGTCGTCTTCGTGGTCGGATTCGTGGTCCGCGTTCCGTTCGACGTAGACGTACAGCCCGACGCCGACGAGCGCGAACAGGAGGACGACGACGGCGTACTCGCCGACGAGCCCGCCCTTCCGGATCGGGCCGGCGATGACGATACCGCGCGCGAGGTCGACGAGGGAGCCGCTCCCCGCGTCCGCGCCGCGCTGGAGCGCCAGCGAGAAGCGCTTCGCGTAGGGGAGCGCGCCGCCGGTCGCCCGGAAGCCCCACAGGCCGAGCGCGAAGCAGGTCGCGAGGAGGCCGGTGAGGACGCCGTACTGTTTCCAGCGGTCCATCAGGCGGCCACCTCGGTTGCGTCCGCGGCGTCCGCGGCCCCGCTATCGAGGCCGAGCAGGTCCGGGCGGATCGTCGCGAGGAACTGGACGACGAAGCCAGTGAGGATCCCCTCGATCACGGCGACGCCGAGGTTGATCCCGACCATGCCCGCGACGGCGACGGTGAGGTCCGCGCGGGGGAGCGCGCTGCCGTTGACGCCGCTGACGACGATGATGCCGCCCATCAGCAGGGCGCCGACGCCGAGCCCGAGCGTTGTCGCGGTCGCGCCCGCCGGGAAGAGGTCCCAGTCCATGCGGATCAGCGTCCGGAAGGCGTAGTAGGCGACGATGGCCTCGCTCGCGTTGACGAGCGTGTTCGCGCCGAGCAGGCCGACGGCGCCGTGCCCGAGCGCCGCGGAGAAGACGTTGACCACGAGCGCGATGACCGTCCCGAGCAGCGGCCCGGCGAGGATCCCGACGAGGCCGGTGAGGTTCATGTGGATCCCGCCCCACACGGGGATGTTCAGCTGGAAGATCGCGAAGCTCGCCGCCGCCGTGATGCCCGCGAGGGCGACCTGGTTCGGCTCGACGCCGCCCTTGCGGAGACGACGGACGACGACGCCGAGCAGGAGCGCGCCCAGACCGGTCCAGAGCGCGACCGCCCACAGCGGAAACGCGCCGTCGCCGAGGTGAATGTGTGCCATTGGTCTGTTAATAGAATCTACTACAGTTCTAATAAGGCTGGCTATTCAAAATTTGCATTTTGTTAATACAGTCAGCCGTCCTCGACCCCTCTTGCTTATACACTGATTAGAGCAGGTGAGACGGTCTTGCTCTCGCCAGCACCGCAAACACCAAGAAAGCCCTCGGCCGCTCTTTATAAGCAGGTTTGAACAGGTGATACGATTTTGCGCTCGCCAGCACCGCAGACACCCAGAAAGCCCTCGGCCGCTCTTTATAAGCAGGGTTGAACAGGTGAGACGGGCTTGCGCTTGACAGCACCGCAAACGCCCAGAAAGCCCTCGGCCGCTCGCGGTCGCTCCGCGACATATCTGAACCTCTCAGCACCGCCCGGTTCAGATAGAGGTCGTCGGAGCGACTCCGTTACACCGCGACCGGCCGCGCCCTTTCAGTCCGCCAGGACCGCGACGCCGACCGCACCCCGACAGCGACGGCACCGCGACCGCACAGCAACCGCATTCCTCTGTCCTCCCCAGCCTCGGCCGGGGCGCGCCGGCACCGCAACGCTCGGCGCGCCCCGCCCTCCCTCGCACGCGTTGCTCGCGCGCGCCACAGCAACCCCGCCGCGACGGCTCAGCATCCGCCGCGAGCGACACCCCGGCCACCACTCCCGGGCGGGACTGAAAGGGGCAGCCGCTGAGCGGGACGCTCTGCGAAGTAAGCACCGCAACCCCGGTGAACGAGCGACCGGAGGGAGCGAGTGAGCCGGGTGAGGAGCGCAGCGAGCAGCGCGACCGCTCAGCGGCTGGGGCTTTCTGGGTGTGCCGAGTGGTGTCGTTCGCGACGACAGCCGATCTTGTTTATAAGCACAACCAGTCAGCGGCTGGGGCTTTCTGGGTGTGCCGAGTGGTGTCGCTGGCGATGGTAGACGGCCCTATTTATAAGCACGACCGGCCTGCGACTGGGAATTCTCCCGGCGCCGAGTGGCGTTGCAAGCGGTGCCTCGCAGTTCTGTTTATAAGTGGTAACTCCCAGCAACCAGGGTTCCGAGCACCGCGAGAGCAACCATCCACGACGACCAGGCGACGCCAAAACGCGACCTATCCGGACGCTATCGGCCGAACAGCCGACTGAAGAAGCCGCCGTTCTCGTCGCCCTCGGCCTCTTCCTCCTCCGCCTCGGCTTCGATTGCCTGCTCGGCTTCCGCGATCGGGTTGTCGTCGTCGGCGACGGGGCTCTCGCTCCCCGGCACCTCACGGTCGGAGTCCTGGAACGGGACGCTGCCGGCCAGCTCGTCGTCCACGTCCTCGTCTCGGTCGGGCTCCGCCTCCGGGATCGTTCGTTCCGCCCCGGTCTCGGCGGCGTCCGCGTCCGCGCCTGCCTCGGGCTCCTCGTCGGCCTCGTCGCTCGCTTCGGCCGCCGCGTCGGCGCCGGCTTCCGCTTCGGTCTCCGTTCCCTGGTCAGGAGCCTCCGCCTCCGTTACAGGTTCGGCCGTCGCCGCTTCGGCCTCGCCGACGTCAGCATCGGCGGCCTCGGCGGCCTCGGCGGCCTCGGCAGCTTCTGCTTCGACGGACTCCTGCTCGCCAGCCTCGGTTTCGGCGGCCTCCGCTTCGACCGCACCGTTCTCGGAACCCACCGATCCGACTGCCTCAGCCACGCCAACCTCGGCTTCGCCGGCGTCCGCGGCTTCTGCCTCATCGGCTTCATCGGCCTCTTCGCCGGCCGCCGCTTCCGGTTCCTCGACGGCTGCGTCCGCGAGGTCCGGTTCGGGCACGTCGACGCCGGTGAGCGTCGCCGCGAGCGCCCGGTACGCGGCGGCAGCGTTCGAGTGCGGCGCGAACGTGCAGACCGGCTCGCCCGCGGCGACGGCGCCCGCGACGGCGTCGTCCTCGGGGATGCGGCCGAGGACCGGGGCGTCGAGCAGCTCGTCGACGAGCGCGTCGACGTCGTCGTCCGGCCCGACGCGGGTGATCGCGGCGCCGGCGACGTCGCCGCCGAGTCGATCGGTCAGCTGTCGGGTCTTCTCGGTGTCGATGAGAGCGTCGCGTTCGGCCGTCGAGACGAGCAGCGTCTCGTCGGCGAGCCCGATGGGGAGCGCGGAGTCGTGGGAGAGCCCGGCGCCGCAGTCGAGGATGACGTAGTCGGCGTCGTCAACGGCGGCGACGACGTCCGCGAGGCCGGCTGGATCCGCGTCCGCGTACGCGTCGAGTTCCGTTTCGCCCGGGATGACGCGCAGCCCCGCCGGTCCCTCCTGGATCGTTGCCTCCGGTTCGACCTCCCCGGCGAGGGCGTCGTGGAGCGTCGGGTCGTCGACGTCGACGCCCAGATTGCCCGCGAGGTTTGCCATGCCGATGTCGGCGTCGACGGCCACCACGTCCGTGCCCGCACTCGCCAGCGCGACGGCGAGGTTCGCAGCCGTGGTGGTCTTCCCGACACCCCCTTTTGCCGAGGCGACCGCGTAAACCGTAGCCATACCGCAACTCATCGGCAGCGACTACTTAAAGGTACTCGCGTGTGTCGGCGACGGTCGGGCGCTCGGGGCGGCGACGGTCGGGCGCTCGGGGGGCAGAACGCCCCCGAACGCGCGGTCGATCGCCGATAGCTTTCGCAAACACCTTATACGCCGCTGTTGCACGTTCGAACGATTACTGAGTATGGCGAGACCAGAGGTTCTCGAAGAGATCAAGGAAGCCGAGGATGAGGCCGACGAGATTATCGCGGAGGCGGAATCCGACGCGGACGAGCGCCTTTCCGAGGCCCGGCGCGAGGCCGAGGAGATCCGCTCGGAGGCCGAGGAGGAAGCCGCGGCCGAGGCCGAGCAGCGCCACGAGGAGGCGCGCTCGGAGATCGAGGCTCGCGAGGAGGAGATCCTCGCCGAGGGCGAGAAGGACCGCGAGGAGCTCGAACGCAAGGCCCGCGAACGGATCGACGAGGTGGTCGACTACGCGATCGACCAGTTCGAGGAGGCGGTGAATGCTCAGGCCTGAGCAGATGAGCCGCGTGTCGGTGACGGGCTCGAAGCGCGTCATCGACGACGTCATCGACGCGGCGTACGACCACAACAGCCTCCACGTTTCCGACTACGGGAACGAGTACGAGGGCTTCACCCCCGGCTCGTCGCTCGAGGGCGCGGAGGAGGTCAACGAGAAGCTCGTCACGGTGCGCTCGCTGGAGAGCATCCTCGACGTCGAGGACGCCGACGCCGGCCCGCGGGGGGTCCTCGAGGACGAGGAGCTCGAAGCGGAACTCGAAGACGTGCGGACGCGCGTCAACGAGCTCGACGACCGTCGCAACGAGATCGACGACGAGATCCGGGAGCTGGACGAGGAGATCGACCGACTCTCTCCGTTCGCCGACCTCGGCATCGACCTCGACCTGCTGCGTGACTACGATACGCTGGAGGTCGTCGTCGGCCAGGCGGACCCCGACGCCGTCGAAGCGCAGCTCGCCGACGCCGGCGGCATCGACGCCTTCGACGTCTTCGCGGGCGACGACGCCGTCGCCGCCTTCGCGAAACCGGCCGACGTCGCCGACCCGGGCGTCCTCCAGGACGCGCTCGTCGGCGTCGACATCACGTTCCTCTCCGTTCCGGAGGGGGAGGGCAGCCCCGAATCCTACCTCGCCGAGCTCGAGACGGAGAAGGCCAAGCTCGAGGAGGAGCTTGAGGCGGTCGACCAGGAGCTGGAAGCGGCCAAGACGGAGGCCGCCGGCTTCCTGCTCCGGGCCGAGGAGCAGCTCACCATCGAGGCCCAGAAGAAGGAGGCCCCGCTCTCCTTCGCGACGACGGAGAACGCCTTCGTCGCCGAGGGCTGGATCCCGACGGACTCCTACGACGGCTTCGCCGCGACGGTCAAGGAGGCCGTCGGCGACCACGCGGAAATCGAGGAGATCGAGCGGGCCGAGTTCACGCCGGACGGTGACCATCACTCGGAGTCCGTCGGCGAAGCCGCGACCGACGGCGGCCACGAGCAGCCGACCGAGGAGCCGCCCGTCGTCCAGGACAACCCGAAGATCGCCACGCCGTTCGAGACCCTGGTACAGGCGGTCTCGCGGCCGAAGTACACCGAGTTCGACCCGACGCTGCTCGTGTTCCTCACGTTCCCGGCGATGTTCGGGTTCATGATCGGGGACATCGGGTACGGCGTCGGCTACCTCGCCATCGGCTACTACTTCTACTCGAAGTTCGACACGCCCGGACTGAAGAACGTGGGCGCCATCGGCATGTGGGCCGGTGCGTTCACCGTCCTGTTCGGGATCATGTTCGGATTCGACGTGTTCGGCTACCACTCCTACAGCCTGCTCGGGTTCGAACACTGGGACGCCTCGAAGGGCGTCTCGCCCGCCGAGACCAGCTGGGCGCAGGCCTGGCTGGTGATCACGGTGCTGTTCGGCGTCCTGCACCTGAACGTCGGCTACGTGCTGTCGTTCATTAGCAACCTCAAGCACCACAGCTTCCTCGAGACGATGTACGAGAGCGGCTCCTGGCTGCTCCTGATCAACGGGCTGTGGGCGTGGGTCTTCAGCGCCCACCTGTACGAGGCGAAGCCGGACCTGCTGTTCGAGGCGTTCAACACGGCCCTCGGCATCAGCTTCACCGGTCTCCCCGAGACCGTCGGGTTCCTGGGTCTCGCCGCCGTCGTCGCCGGCATCGTGCTGCTGGCGATCGGCGAGCCCGCCGAGCTGCCGGAGGTGCTCTCGCCGCTGGTGAACACCATCTCGTACACCCGGATCACGGCCGTGCTGCTCGCGAAGGCCGGGATGGCGATCGCCGTCAACCTGCTCGCGTTCGGCGCGTACATGGACCACGGCCACTTCAAGTTCATCTTCACGGCCGAGAACCTGGCGCACGCCCAGGAAGCCGGCTACGAGGTCGTCTTCGCCGGCATGACGACGCAGGGACCGGTCGGTATCGCCGCCGGGCTCGTCGTCGCGCTCATCGGCCACATCGTCGTCCTGGCGCTCGGCATCACGGCCGCCGGCATTCAGGGCGTCCGCCTCGAGTACGTGGAGTTCTTCAACAAGTTCTACGAGGGCGGCGGTCGGCGCTACGTGCCGTTCGGCTACGACCGGCAGTACACTGCCGAGGAGTAGCCGTCGTCCCGACCAACCTCTCGTTTCGCCGTCGACTCCGACGTCATTGACCGCGCCCGGGGATTCGCTTTCCTGACTGCGGGATAGGTCGCTTTCCTGACTGCGGGATGTTGCTTCCTCGACTGCGGGATGTTGCTTCCTCGACTGAGCGATAGATCGCTTTTGTCCACAGCGGTATCGCGTCCCCGAAGCTGCACGACCGTTGTCGGCTGTGGAGCTTCGCCCATCGGCCGACAGGGCCCCGCAGCTCCGTCGAGCCACCCGGGTTCTCCCGGCCAGTTCGGCGTCGAACGAGTGGCAGCCACTCCCACAGACCCTCCGAAGAGCGCCACTGACGACGGATTCTTCGAACGTTTTGAGAAGCTTTATGACCGTCGTGGAGACACTAACGACTGTTCGGAGACGAGCACCCTAACTACTACCCATGTTCGAAAACGCACTCGCACTCAGTCAGGTCGTACTTCAGGAAAGCGGTCCCGCACTGGAACCCTCTGCAGCAGCCGCGCTCGCAGTCGGCCTCGCGGCCGCTGGCGCAGGCTACGCGGAGCGAGGCATCGGATCCGCAGCCGTCGGCGCGATGGCCGAGGACGAGGACCTCTTCGTCAACGGTCTCATTCTGACTGTCCTCCCCGAGACGCTCGTCATCCTGGCGCTCGTCGTCGTCTTCCTGGTCTAACGGCCACCCCCCCCTTTCAATCAATGAGTTTGGAAACTGTCGTTGAGGACATACGAGAAGAAGCCCGCGCGCGTGCGGAGGATATCCGCGAAGACGCCGAGGCCGAGGCGGAGGAGATTATCGCCGAGGCGGAGGCTGACGCGGAGGAGATCCGCGAGCAGCGACTCGCAGAGGTCGAAGAGGAGATCGAGCAGGAGCGGGAGCAGACGCTCTCGTCCGCCAAGCTCGAAGCCAAGCAGGAGCGACTGTCGGCCCGCCGCGACGTCCTCGAGGACGTCCGCGAGCAGGTCGAGTCGGAGCTGGCAGACCTCGAAGGCGAGCGCCGCCGTGAGCTCACCCGCACCCTCCTCGAGGGTGCCGTCGAATCGTTCGACGCCGACGGTGAGGTCGCGGTGTACGGTCGTGCGGACGACCAGGAGCTGCTCGAGGACCTCGTCGACGAGCTCGACGAGGTCGACGCGTACGTCGCCGGCGAGGTCGACTGCCTCGGCGGCGTCGTCGCGGAAAGCGACGTCTCCCGCGTTCGCGTGAATAACACGTTCGACTCCGTCCTGGAATCGGTCTGGGACGACGAACTCAAAGCACTCTCGGAGCGCCTGTTCGAACAATGAGCGCCGCAGGGAGCTCGAACCCGGAGTACGTCGTCGCGCGGGTTCGCGCCCGTCGCGGCAAGCTGTACGGCGGGGAAGAGTACCGCAAGCTGACGCGGATGACCCCGTCGGAGATCGCTCGCTTCATGGAGGAGTCGACCTACGAGGCGGCGATCAACGCGCTCGGGAGCCGTCACTCCGGCGTCGACCTGATCGAGTACGCGCTGAACAAGGACCTCGCCGAGCAGTTCGAGGCCATCCTCGACTGGAGCGAGGGCCGGATCTACGATCTGGTCGTTCGGTACCTGCGCAAGTTCGACGCCTGGAACGTGAAGACGATCATCCGCGGCATCTACACCGACGCCTCCCAGGAGGAGGTCGAGGTGGACCTCATCCGGGCCGGCGAGTTCGACGACCGCCGCATCCGGCGGCTGCTCGAGGCGGACTCCGTCGAGGCCGTCGTCGAGATCCTCGAGGACACCATCTACGGTGACGCCCTCGACGCCGCCCTCCCGGAGTACGAGGAGAGCGGCGTGCTCGTGCCGCTGGAGAACGCCGTCGACCGCGCGTTCTACGAGCGCCTGCTCGATAACCTGCCCGGCGGCGAGCCGATCCGGCAGTACCGGGAGTTCCTGCAGGCGGAGATCGACTTCCGGAACGCCAGGAACGCGCTACGGCTGGCCCGGTCCGGCGCCGAGATCGACCCCGCGGAGTACTACATCGAAGGCGGGGAGCTGTTCTCGCGCTCGGACCTCTCGCGGCTCGCTAACAACGTCGACGAGCTCGTCACGTACCTCGAGGAGAGCAAGTACGGCGGCGAGATCGGCGACGCGCTGGCCGAGCTTCGCGATGCGGAGAGCCTCATCGCGTTCGAGCACGCGACGGAGACGGCGCTGCTAGAGTACGCTGACAAACTGGGGACGATTCACCCCACGTCCGTGACGCCCGTCATCTCGTACATCCTCGCCAAGGAGCGCGAGGTCGAGAACATCCGGGCCATCGCCCGCGGGAAGGAAGCCGGGCTCTCGGACGAACAGATCGAAGAGGAGCTGGTGATACAATGAGCCAGGAAATCGCCGTAATCGGGAGCCCCGACTTCACGACGGGCTTCCGGCTGGCCGGCGTCCGCAAGTGTCAGAACGTGCCGGACGACCGGAAGGAGGCGGACCTCGACGAGGCCGTCGAGGAAACCCTCGCTGACGAGGACGTCGGCATCATCGTGATGCACGACGACGACCTGTCGTACCTCTCGCGCGGCGTGCGCGAGGACGTACAGGGCAGCATCGAGCCCGTGCTCGTCACGCTCGGCGCCGACGGCGCCGGCAGTGGCGGGCTGCGCGAGCAGATCAAACGCGCGATCGGAATCGACCTGATGGAGGAAGACTAATACAATGAGTCAAGCAACAGCGACGGAGATCACCGACACCGGTGTTATCCAGAGCGTGAGCGGTCCGGTCGTGACCGCCCGCGATCTCGACGCTCGCATGAACGACGTCGTGTACGTCGGCGAGGAGGGCCTCATGGGTGAGGTCATCGAGATCGAGGGCAACATTACGACCGTTCAGGTGTACGAGGAAACCTCGGGCGTCGCCCCCGGCGAACCCGTCGAGAGTACGGGCGAGCCGCTGTCGGTCGACCTCGGTCCGGGTGTGCTGGACGCCATCTACGACGGCGTCCAGCGTCCCCTGGACGTGCTCGAGGACAAAATGGACAGTGCGTTCCTCGACCGTGGCGTCGACGCGCCCGGTATCGACCTCGAGGAGCTGTGGGAGTTCGAGCCCGAGGTCGAGGAAGGCGACGTCGTCGAGGCCGGCGACGTGGTCGGCATCGTCGAGGAGACGGTCACCATCGACCACAAGGTCATGGTGCCGCCGGACTACGAGGGCGGCGAGGTCGTCGCCGTCGAGGCCGGCGAGTTCACCGTCACCGACACGGTCGTCGAGCTCGACAACGGCGAGGAGATCACGATGCGCCAGGAGTGGCCCGTCCGCGAGGCGCGGCCCTCCGAGGAGAAGCAGACGCCGCGGACGCCGCTGGTGTCGGGCCAGCGCGTCCTCGACGGCCTGTTCCCGCTGGCGAAGGGTGGCACGGCCGCCATTCCGGGACCGTTCGGCTCCGGGAAGACGGTCACCCAGCACCAGCTCGCCAAGTGGGCCGACGCGGACATCGTCATCTACGTTGGCTGTGGCGAGCGTGGCAACGAGATGACCGAGGTCATCGAGGACTTCCCCGAGCTGGAGGACCCGAAGACGGGCAACCCGCTGATGGCCCGTACCTCGCTCATCGCCAACACGTCGAACATGCCGGTGGCGGCGCGTGAGTCCTGTATCTACACGGGGATCACCATCGCCGAGTTCTACCGCGACATGGGCTACGACGTCGCGCTGATGGCCGACTCCACCTCGCGGTGGGCCGAGGCCATGCGCGAGATCTCCTCCCGACTGGAGGAGATGCCCGGCGAGGAGGGGTACCCCGCGTACCTCGCCGCCCGCCTGGCGCAGTTCTACGAGCGAGCCGGCTACTTCGAGAACATCAACGGCACCGAGGGCTCGGTGTCGGCCATCGGCGCGGTCTCCCCGCCCGGCGGCGACTTCTCGGAGCCGGTCACCCAGAACACGCTGCGTATCGTGAAGACGTTCTGGGCGCTCGACGCGGACCTGGCGGAGCGCCGCCACTTCCCGTCGATCAACTGGAACGAGTCGTACTCGCTGTATCGAGAGCAGCTCGACCCCTGGTTCGAGGACAACGTCGACGAGGAGTGGCCCGAGAAGCGGCAGTGGGCCATCGACGTGCTCGACGAGGAGGCCGAGCTGCAGGAGATCGTCCAGCTCGTCGGGAAGGACGCGCTGCCGGAGGACCAGCAGCTGACGCTGGAGATCGCCCGCTACCTGCGTGAGGCGTACCTCCAGCAGAACGCCTTCCACCCGGTGGACACGTTCTGTCCGCCGGAGAAGACGTTCTCCATGCTGACGACGATCAAGACGTTCAACGACGAGGCGTTCTCCGCACTGGAGGCCGGCGTCCCGGTCGACGAGATCATCGCCATCGACGCCGCCCCGCGGATCAACCGCATCAACGTCCAGGACGACTACGAGGAGTACGTCGAGGAGCTCAAGGCGGACATCAAAGAGCAGCTCCGCGCACTCTACTAACCATGAAAGAGTACCAAACAATCACCGAGATCAGCGGCCCGCTGGTGTACGCCGAGGTCGACGAGGACATCGGCTACAACGAGATCGTCGAGATCGAGACGCCGCAGGGGGACACGCTGCGCGGCCAGGTGCTCGAATCCTCGGAAGGCCTCGTGGCCATCCAGGTGTTCGAGGGCACCTCCGGCATCGACCAGAACGCGTCCGTCCGGTTCCTGGGCGAGACGATGAAGATGCCCGTCACCGAGGACCTCCTCGGGCGGGTGCTGGACGGGTCCGGCCGCCCGATCGACGGCGGTCCGGAGATCGTCCCGGACGACCGCATCGACATCGTCGGCGAGGCGATCAACCCGTACTCGCGTGACTACCCCGAGGAGTTCATCCAGACTGGCGTCTCCGCCATCGACGGGATGAACACGCTCGTGCGCGGCCAGAAGCTCCCGATCTTCTCGGGCTCCGGCCTGCCGCACAGCGACCTCGCGCTCCAGATCGCCCGTCAGGCCAGCGTGCCTGAAGAGGACGAGGAGAGCGAGGACGGCGAGGGCTCCGAGTTCGCCGTCATCTTCGGCGCCATGGGGATCACCCAGGAGGAGGCCAACGAGTTCATGGAGGACTTCGAGCGCACCGGTGCACTCGAGCGCTCCGTCGTCTTCATGAACCTCGCGGACGACCCCGCCGTCGAGCGGACGGTCACCCCGCGGATGGCCCTCACCACCGCCGAGTACCTCGCGTTCGAGAAGGACTACCACGTCCTCGTCATCCTCACGGACATGACCAACTACTGTGAGGCGCTGCGCGAGATCGGTGCAGCCCGCGAGGAGGTGCCGGGTCGCCGTGGCTACCCCGGATACATGTACACCGACTTGGCGCAGCTGTACGAGCGCGCCGGCCGGATCGAGGGTCGCGAGGGTTCTGTCACCCAGATCCCGATCCTCACGATGCCGGGCGACGACGACACGCACCCGATCCCGGACCTGACCGGGTACATCACCGAGGGCCAGATCTACGTCGACCGCGACCTCGAGTCGCAGGGCGTCCAGCCCCCGGTCGACGTGCTGCCGAGCCTCTCCCGGCTGATGGACGACGGTATCGGCGAGGGCCTCACCCGCGAGGACCACGCCGACGTCTCCGACCAGATGTACGCCGCCTACGCCGAGGGTGAGGACCTGCGCGACCTCGTCAACATCGTCGGTCGCGAGGCGCTCTCGGAGCGTGACAACAAGTACCTCGACTTCGCGGACGCGTTCGAGTCCGAGTTCGTCGACCAGGGCTTCAAGACGAACCGCGAGCTCGAGACGACGCTGGAGATCGGCTGGGACCTCCTCTCGATGCTGCCGAAGGAGGAACTCAACCGCGTCGACGAGGAGTTCATCGAGGAGTACTACCGCGAGGAGGACTCCGAGCGCGAAGTCGTCGAAGCCGCGGACTAATTCACCTACCTGCTTATTTTTAGCAGTATAAGCACCTCATTAGGGGGATAGAGACATCTCTGTGGCGCAAATAATTTTCAGAGATTAGTAGCACCACTATTTTGCACATAAGAATCAATTCTGATATTCTTGTGGCAAATTTTATTTATTATTGAATCAACGAAAGAACCATGAAGCAAACTAACTCGAAGCGTAAGTTGACAAAACGCCGTAGTCTACTCAAGTCGGTGCCAGTTGTCGGAGGGATTGGCATGCTTCCATCCGGAGTTTCCGGCAACACCAGTTCGAATGGTCAGTCCAACAGTAATCCGAACTCGGAGACCGTTGTTCTCGGTGATTTCGAAACCGGACTCGACGGATGGACTACGCCAGGGAGGACCGAGCTCAATCGCATTGCTGAGGATGACTTTCCTGCAGGCGTTGTGAGTGGGCAACGTGGGCTCGCTGTAGAAATTGACGGCGACACGTTCCCCCTAATCGAGAATCGAAGACAAGTCAAGGATGCTGATTTCCTGGGCCACCCGTTCCTTCGAATGCATGTCATCGCTACCGCCGAAAAGACTGATTCGGACCTCTCATTTAGATTTCGACTTCATCATTCAGGGGATCAAGGCGGGGGTTCCACTGGTAACGGCTCGTCGCGGAATAAGAACGAGAACGTCGTCGATTCCGAATTAAAGACGGTCCCCCAGCTCACTCCAACTCAGCTTCAGTGGGACATGAGTGAGCTATCGGATTCGGTGTTGCAGACAGCCAAACGGCTGGAAATTGTCTGGTATCTCGAAGATCACGAACCTGACGGCGGTCCCAGGGGTCACAACGAAGGCGGCTTCGACTACGAAGGGTTGGCCGTGTTTGACGACATTCGCCTTTTGGAGTCAGCCCCGCGTATCGATGAGGCCCAGAAGCAGCGAAAAAAGACCGCTCTTCACCGCAACCACGGGATGATCGTCGATCGAGTTTTTGAGGAACGTAGCGAGGGATTCGAGCGTGGTCGACTTGTGTTTAGCGACGGTCACGAAGTTTCGTACAGGTTCGAAGTGGTCGGTCCGGCACGCTTCGAGTATACGATCGATGGTGATACTTTCGAAATTGGAGGTGGATGGGAATGACTTATAAACTAACTCAGGGCGATTCCACGTACGAAATCGAACCGCTGTCGAATAACAACAACACTGCAGAAGAGTTCTACAGCTATGATTATCCCGATAATGCATCGGCGAATACGCCGCTGGACTTGGAGCGCGAGGACACGTCACAGTTGTTCCTCTACGACGGTCCAAACGGCCTCAGCCTCTTCATAATCCACGACGAGCCAAACACCAATTCTGGAGGGAACGTTACTCTGTCATTTACTGGCTTGCCTGAAACCGGAAGCTGGGTAGTTACAGATGACTCCGGCGACTCATACAGCCATCAGCAGGCGAGTTGGCGGTGGTACCCTTGCTGTACGGATGGTGGTGTATTCCGAGGCGGTTTGAAAGATGGATTCGAGATTACGATCGATCCGAGTTTTGATTCCGGAATCAATACCTGGATTCTCCGTGCTGCTGATCAGCAGCCGATTCAGCTGGATCTAAACGAGACGATAACCATAACCGATGAATCGAGGGTTTCTGCTTCTGTGACGACGCTTCAGTTCATTCCGGGTCGAAACGAGAACATCTCCGAAGGGGGGAGCCCACTCGAAGGTAGCTTACTGGAGTTCTTCGACGAAGACACGACTATCGAAGCAGGTGACTGGTTCGAGCAGGAGCTTCCGGTTGACCCCGTCCTCGACAGCTGGCTCAAAGGCGATCAGACGTATGTGGAGGACGATGTGAGGCCTGGAAACGATGAGCTACCGGTCGATCTTGAGGAGGCCAGGAATAAGGTTCAACGTAAATATTCGGACGAATTTGGTTCAGAGGCATTTGGTATATTTAGATTTGAGAACGAAATTGAGGTATCTTTCGAGACAAAAAGTGGCGATATTGATGATGAATCAGTAGAAATAAAATTCAACGAGTCAGGAATCGAACCAGGTGACGAAAGAATCTCACTCAAACAAAGAGAAAACCCCATCACAGTCACACCTAAGGCTGATGTTAGTGGAATTCCTGCTCAAAAATGGCACGGTGGATTTAGCGATCGATCAAATCGAAAACCAAGACATTATAAATATGATACTGATTTCGAATTCGATGGCGTAAAAGGAGTGCGTGTTCTGACGATCTCAGGCGGCTATGCGGGCTTCGTTGCGAACTGGGCAAAAAGAGTCAGTGAAAATGCAGCGGCCTTCTTTAATACGGTTTGGGATTGGGGAGTTGACCAGACTGTTGCTGAACTGGCTATGTTGGCTGCCCCGATCCAGATTCAACCTCTTATCGCCCAGCTAACAGTTGTTCCAAATACATATACTTTTACTGAATTCATAGTTCTTGCCGATGGACGACGATACGCCAGGGTTTGGGATGCGAGCCAGTATCCTTCGCTGGCAACCTATATAGACGGAGAACGTAAATCACTGGAAAAGATGCCATACGACCCCCGTCAGAAGTATAAAAATCCTCATGTCATTGCCTTTTTAGCTCAGGCATCCGCCGGCCTAACACCCTATCACGCACCATTAGGGTTCTACGGATGGCTACTCGAAAACACAGAATCGAGACAGGAACGGCTATCTGAAGGAATAGAAGAGATATTAAAAACTCTCCCAGAAGATTGGGAGGTGTCTGAGACGCTCTTCCAAGTTCCGAGGGAAACACTCGGTTATGATGCTGACGGAAATCCGATAGACAAACCCAGTGAGGTATTTGACATTTCGTCAGTCCAAGAACTGCCCTGGGAAAACCAGATACAGCCAAATGAATAATGGCTCATTTACGAGTCGGAGAAAAATAATCTCGGCACTTTCAGTCGCTGTTACGGGAACAGCGGGGTGTATTGAGATCAGCAACGAACCTTCGGAACCGTGGACACCCGATCTGGAACGCCTTCGCTGGCGACAATGGATGGGCGGGAGAGTATCAGCCTCCCCGGTGTTACACGACGGAACGATCTACGTCGGGAGCCACGACGGTCATTTCCGAGCTATCGACCCGGAAAGTGGCGACGTCAACTGGCGATTCAAAACGGGCGGCGAAATTTGGACTGACTGCCTGATTCACGAGGATCGGCTATTCTTCGGGAGCCTCGATAATTATCTCTATTCGATCAGCATCTCCGGTAATCAAGAGTGGCGATTCCCAGCCAAGGATAACATCTTCAGTAACCCTGCAATAGCGGATGACACGGTCTATTTCGGAAACAGCAACGGTAATGTCCATGCGGTTAGTGCCGACAAGGGTGTGGAGAAGTGGCGATGCGCAACCGACGACACTGTTGTTTCCGGACCAGCTGTGATGGGGGAGACACTCTACGTCGGTAGTCGGGACGATTCCGTATACGCGCTCGATACCGAAACTGGTGACGTTATCTGGTCATACTCGACCGAGGGAGACGTCTCCGTGGATCCGGCTCTTGATGGTGATCGGGTGCTGTTTGGTTCCGACGACGACGCGGTTTACGCCCTGAATCGGCACGACGGAAGCCACGTCTGGTCGTTCGATATCGATACCAGAATCAATTCGTCGCCGACGGTCGTCGCTGACACCGTCTACTTCGGAAACATGGCCGGTGTGTTCTATGCACTCGATGCGGACACCGGAGATGTTCGGTGGACTAGCCAGGAAGTGTATGGAACGATCAACTGCGACCCGACGGTCGTTGACGGCGTGGTCTACGTCGGCGATCTCGGCGGGCACCTTCACGCACTGGACGCACAGACTGGCGACCACCGCTGGAAATACGAAACCGGCAACGCGGTCCACTCGACGCCCATCGTCACGGACGACACCATTTACTTCGGCAGCAACGACGGGTATCTATACGCTATAGAGAGGTAGCCAGCGTGTCCCACTCACGTCGTGCGTTTCTCTCGTCCGTCTCGCTCGCTGTCGGGAGCGCTGGCTGCGTGAGTATCACGAGCGAGTCCCCTAATGAATGGGAATTAGACCGGGAACGACTCCGATGGAGATACGAAACCGATGGACGAGTTTCAGCGTCGCCAACTCTCGATGATGGGAGTCTCTACGTCGGAAGCCACGACGGGTATTTCCGATCTTTCGACGCATCCACCGGTACTCTCAACTGGGAGTTCGGAACTGACGGTGAAATATGGACAGATCCGATAGGTGAGGCCGATGCAATTTATTTCGGTTCTCGAGATCGCAACCTCTACTCGATCAGTACCGAGGGTAGCGAACGATGGCGGTTCGAAACTGCGGATGGTATCTTCAGTAACCCAGCTATCGAGGGCGACTTCGTCTATTTCGGCAGCAACGATGGCCGGATTTATGCTATCGAAACCAGTTCAGGAACGAAGTCTTGGGCCTACCAGACTCAATCAGGAGTCAGATCCGGACCAGCGATCCAGGACGAGACGATGTATGTCGGCAACGACGAGGGATCCCTCCATGCTCTCGATATAAACGACGGAAGGCTCCTCTGGAAATACACGACCGGCGGGGCGATCTCGGTAGACCCGGTAGTGAAGGGTGATCATCTCTTCTTCGGCTCAGATGATAAAAAATTCTATAAGTTAGATCAGAATGGAAATCGGATCTGGTCCCAAGAGGTTACTACCAGACTCAATTCCGCTCCAGCCGTTTCGGGGGGAATTGCTTATTTCGGCGACCTCGGTGGGACATTCTACGCGCTGGATGCGGAAACGGGCGAGATTCGCTGGACGAGCGATGAACCTATCGGGACGATCAATTGCGATCCCACGGTCGTGGACGGCGTCGTCTACGTCGGCGACCTTCGTGGGTATCTCCACGCGTTCGACGCAGCAACGGGCGACCACCGCTGGAAGTACAGGACCGGCAACGCGGTTCACTCGACGCCCGTCGTCACCGACGACACCATCTACTTCGGCAGCAACGACGGTTACCTGTACGCAATAGAGAGGTAATCACCAGCATGTCCTACTCCCGTCGCGCGTTTCTCTCGTCCGTCTCGCTTGCCGCCGTTGGAACTGCAGGCTGCATTACGATCAGCAACGAGCCATCGGAGCCGTGGACGCCGGACCCGGAACGCCTTCGCTGGCGATACGAAACTAAGGGTCGAGTTCCATCATCGCCGATACTCAGTGAAGGGCAACTGTACGTCGGGAGTTTTGATGAGAATCTTCACTCACTGGATTCTACGACAGGTGAACTCAACTGGAAGTTCGATACTAATGATGAAATTTGGGCGACTCCCGCCGTTGACGACGAGACGGTCTACGTCGGGAGTCGTGATAGCACCCTCTATGCTGTAGATAGCGGTGGCAACGAACGATGGCGTTTCGAAACAGGTAATGACATCTGGAGTACTCCGACAGTGGTAGACGGTTCAGTGTACTTCGGAAGTTCCGATTCATACGTCTACGCTGTCAATGCGGACTCGGGGAGTAAACGATGGGCTGTCCAGACCGATGGAACAGTAGGGGCCGGGCCAAATGTACACGAAGAAACTGTATATGTTGGTAGTTGGGACAGTTTACTCTACGCGTTCGATAAATCCGAAGGTAAGCTCCAATGGGAATACGCTACTGCTGATTTGATCCATGTCAAAGCCGCTGTTGCAGGCAACCGCGTTTTTGTTGGCTCGACAGATGCGAATTTGTACGCGCTGGATCGAGATAATGGCGAGCTGCTCTGGTCGCTAGAAACGGAGGCCGGGATCAATTCTACTCCAACCGTCTCTGAGGGGACCGTATATTTCGGAAATTGGATCGGAACGTTGTACGCAGTGGATACGTCGACGGGAGAGGTCGAGTGGACGAGCGAAGCATTCGGAGGAGGGATCAACTCGTCTCCGACAGTCGCAGGTAACACCGTCTACGTCGGCGATAATCACGGATATCTCCGTGCGGTTGATGCCGCCACGGGCGAGCATTACTGGAAGTTCAAGACTGCCGTCGCTGTCCACTCGAAGCCCGTCGTTTCCGACGACACCATCTATTTCGGCAGCAACGACGGCTACGTCTACGCCATCGAGCGATAGCCCGCGGATTTCTACGGTTAGCCGAGTAGCTCGATAGTGTTCTCGCAAGAGAACGCTCGGCATAGCCGACCGCATCGCGTTCGTGTGTTTTCGTTGATCCGAACCACAAGAGATGGGACCCCCGCGTCCGAGAACGGACCATGAATAAGGGCGATCACGTGCTCAACGCGTTACTGCTGGGGATCGGGATCGGCGTCCTGCTGGATCCGTCGCTGTCGGTCGACACACTGTCGACGATCGGGATGGTGACGATCCCGGTCGTCGTCGGCGCGCTGTTCCCGGACGTCGACACCGCGTTCGGCACGCACCGACAGACGCTCCACAACGCGCTCGTGCTCGCGGGGTTCGTCCTCTTCCCCGTCTTCTACGGCAACCTCTACTACGTCTGGATCGGAATCGCGACGCACTTCGTGCTCGACCTGCTCGGGACGCAGGCCGGTATCGCCGTGTTGTACCCGTACGACGGGATGTTCGACGTGCCGGTCGGCGTCAACGTCGACAGCAACGTGGCGACGCTCGTGACGGTCCTCGTCACCGGTGTCGAGCTGGTCGCCGTCGCCGGGCTGATCCGGTTCGGCTACGGCGACCTGCTCCGAGCCCCCGCGCTGTGGGACGTGCTCGTCGGCGTGCTGCCGTGAACAGCGCCCGCCCTGCGACACGCACCGCGCCGTCGACCGCGGACGACCCCGGAAACGGGGGTGTACACCCCCGGAACCGCCCCGCGACCGCCGGGAGAACTGTAAAAGGTTTTCCGCCTCGGCCCGGAAGGGTCCAGTAATGGCCAAGGACGTCAAACCGACTCGCAAGAATCTGATGGCGATCGAGGATCGCATCGAGCTCTCCGAGCGGGGCCACGACACGCTCGAGCAGAAGCGTGACGGCCTCATCATGGAGTTCATGGACATCCTCGACCAGGCGCAGGACGTGCGCGCCGACATGGGCGAGAACTACGAGACGGCCCAGCGGAAGATCGACATGGCCCGCGCGATGGAGGGCGACGTCGCGGTCCGCGGCGCCGCCTCCGCGCTGAAGGAGCACCCGGAGATCACGACCCAGTCGAAGAACATCATGGGCGTCGTGGTCCCGCAGATCGAGTCCTCGAAGGTGAAGAAGTCCCTCGACGAGCGCGGCTACGGCCTGCTCGGCTCCTCGGCCCGCATCGACGAGGCGGCCGACGCCTACGAGGAGCTGCTCGAGACGATCATCCTCGCCGCCGAGGTCGAGACGGCGATGAAGAAGATGCTCGAGGAGATCGAGACGACGAAGCGGCGCGTCAACGCCCTCGAGTTCACCGTCCTGCCCGACCTCCACACGAACAAGGAGTACATCGAGCAGAAGCTCCAGGAGCAGGAGCGCGAGGAGATCTTCCGCCTGAAGAAGATCAAGGAGAAGAAGGAGAAGGAGGAAGAAGAAGAGGAAGCCGCCGCCGAAGCCGAAGCCGAGACCGTCTCGGAAGCGGCCGACTAAACTCCCGCTCGACGAGTTCGCCGTTCTCGCCGTTCTCGCCGTTCTTTCTCCCCGGTTTCTTCGCCCTTCTCGACGCGATCCCGCCGCCGAGCGCTCCCGCCACCCAGCGATCGCTCGGCCGCTTTCCGGTGTCCCTCCGATCTCTTACTGCGCGGCGAGTCCGACCCCATCGGCCAGCAGCTCGTGTGACCGGAGCGCGTCGTCGTGGTCGGCGACAGTGTGCTGGATCATCACCTCGTCGACGCCGACGCGGTCGGCGAGCTGTTCGAGGAGGCCCGCGAGCGTTTCGGGGCTCCCGGAGATGGCCCGCGGCCACTCGTCGGCGTCCAGCGTCGCGGGCGTCGGCTCCGGCACGCCGCCCAGCTCGTCGATCGCCTCCTCGACCGAGGGGACCGTGCCGACCTCGCCGCGCTGCATGCGATCGAAGGATGCCTCGGCCGTCGCCCGCAGCCGTGCGGCTTTCTCGTCGGTCTCCGCACAGACGGCGTTGACGGCGACCATCCCGGTCGGCTCGTCGACGCCGCCCGCGAGCGACGACGCCTCGAACGCCTCGCGGTAGTCCTCGAAGGCGTACTCGGCGAACTGCGGGCGGATGAACGCGGCGAAGCAGAAGGGGAGCCCCAGCTCGCCGGCGATGGTCGCGCTCGACGTGCTCGACCCGAGCGCCCACGGTCGGGGCGGTTCGGCGCCCGACCGTGGGATCTCGACGTCCGCGTAGGGGTGGCCCGGCGGAAAGTCGTCGTAGAGGTGGTTGATCACGGCCTCGATCTTCTCGGCGTGGTCCGCGTCGGGGTCCTCGACGCGGCGGTCCGTCCCGAGCGCGCGGTCGACGGCGGGCGAGCCGTTCGCCCGGCCCAGTCCCGCGTCGACGCGCCCCGGCGCGAGCGCGTCGACGGCGCCGAACTGCTCGGCGACTTTAAAGGGGTTGTAGTGGTTGAGCAGGACGGCCCCGGAGCCGATCCGGATCGACTCGGTCTCGGCGGCGAGGTGGCCCAGCAGGACCTCGGGCGTCGTCCCCGCGAGCCGGTCGGCCATCCCGTGGTGCTCGGCGACCCAGAAGCGCTCGAAGCCGAGCCGCTCGGCCTGCTTCGCGGTCGCGACGGTGTTGGCGAACGCGTCGGTCGCGGTCCCGCCCTCGGGGACCGGCGACAGATCGACGACGGAGAGGTTCATACCCGAGTTGGGGGACTGCGGGAGAAAACCGTTCGGCTCCGGGGCGTCGCCGGCGACGGTCCTGGTGGTGTAATTCTCGCCCGTGGCCAGCGACGCACGCTTACAAGCCTCCGCGACGACGTCCCGGTATGCACTGTCCCGACTGCGGCGGCGACGTGGTCGCCTTCGCCGTCCCGCCTGCGATCCGCGAGCACGCGCCCGCCGACGAGGCGGCGATCTGCGTCGACTGCCTCGCCGTGCATCCGGTAACCGACCTCGACGTGTCGACCGAGGAGACCGCGGACGCGACGATCCCGGCCGACGCCGACTTCTCGGCGCTGGATCCGGCCTGTCCGGGCGGCCGTGCCGGCGTCGCGTTCGCGCTCGCGCTCGGCAAGCTCGACTCGCTAGCGCTCAATCGCGAGGCGATCACGGAGCTGCTCGAGTACGCGGAGACGGCCGGCGCCGACGTGTTCCTCGCGCTCGATCGGCTGGAGGCCCCGGCCGCCGACGTCGACCTCGACCGCCGAGCGGCACAGCTGCGGGAGCTCTTATAAATCGGGAGGCGGGAGGATGAAGGAAGGATCGAAGAGGGGGTTCCCCGCGTCGGGGCGTCCGCCTAGACGCCGGTCGAGTAGCGCAGGATGCCGGCGATGCCGCCGAACGCGTCCATGAGCTGTTCGCCCTTCTCGAAGTCCGTGGAGATGAACTTCGTCTCCGTGCCGCGCTGCTCCGCGATGGACATCAGGTGCTCGATGGCGTCCTCGCGCTCCTGCACCTCGGACTGCTCGCGGCACTCCGAGCACTCGTGCTCGGGCGTGTCGTGGCGGGAGTCGATGAGCTCGTATTCCTCGTGGCCGTTCTCGCACTCGTAGACGACGACGTCCGAGCGGAGGTCCTCCGAGATGAGCAGGCGGTCGACGGAGCCCATGATGAGGTTCCGGCGCGTCTGTTCGAAGCCGTAGGTGGCTTCCTCGCCCGTGTTGAGCTTCTCGAAGAACTCCTCCATCTGGTTTTTGTCCTCGACGATGGCCTGGTCGGAGAGGGCCTCCTGTGAGGCGTCGACGAGGTCGTAGAGGCCGGACTCGTCGGTGTAGGAGACGTCGGCCTTCGAGATGACCTTGTCCTGGAGCTCGTGGTGGAGGTAGTCGCCGTCGAGGAACTCGTCTTTCGTCGGCGACGGGCCGCCGACGAGGATGCCGTCGAGCTCGTGGCGGCGGGGGACGAACAGGTCGTCCGCCATCTCCGCGATCTCCTGGTAGAAGTTGTCGATGGCCTCGAGCCGCAGGCGGGCGAATCGCTGGGCTGACTGGCCACCTTTCCGCTGCTTGCCCGGGACGAGCGACTCGGCGGACTTGACGGGCTCGACGCGCTTGCCCTTCAGCCAGCCGACGTTGGCCTCGCGGCGGTCGAGGACGATGAGGCCGAACAGGCCCTTGTCCTCGAGCATGTGCTCGAGCGGCTCCGTGAGGAAGGCGGCGTCACAGTGGTACCGGAAGGAGGTGACCGGGTCCGGCGGGGACTCGAGCGTCCGCGTGACCATCTCCGTGCGGCCGCCGCCGCTGTCGACGGCACCGGAGAAGATGACGAGACCGTTCTCCGGCGGGAACGTGTCGTAGTACCGGAGACGGTCCTTGATCGACTTCAGCGCGTCCTGCACGTTCGTCCGGGTCTGCTTGGACTTGATGTTGGACGCCTCGCTGTGTTCCTGCGTGACGTGCGCGACGACGTCGGAGATCTTCTTGTCCTCGGGGATGTAGATGGTGACGAGCTGCGTTCCTGAGCCCTCGTACTCCTGGAGCTCCTCGATGACCTTGCGGAACTCGTACTTCCGCCGGTCCTCGCTCGCCTCCTCTTCGACTTCGCTACTCATTGTATTATATTCGCCCCGCTGCGTGTAAGTATGCTTTGACCTGCATACCCGTGGACTCGCATGGAGCCAGAGACGTTTGATCGGGCGCTTGTTTCGAAGAAATGGCCCCCTTATCTCGCCGAATTTGGACCTTTAACTCCGTAGAGTTTCCCATTGAGTCGGGAGACACTGGCCAACGACTGGATCAGGGAGGCGTCACTCCCATCGGGGACCACACCAAGTATTTTGTTCGCTGGCGGTCAGTTCCGAATAATGCGCCGCCGACAGATCCTCACAACCGTCCCCGCCCTCCTCGCCGGCTGTCTCGGAGGGGGAGACAGCACGCCATCCGCTACGACGTCAAGCCGGACGCCAACGCCATCCGCGACGTCAACAGAAACGGAACAGCCGTACGACCTCATCCCGGAAGAGCCAGCGTCGGTGACGACAGCGGAGGTCCGGGAACAACTCGCTGCCCGGGACTGCTCGACACTCACCGACCTGCCGACGACCTGCCCCGGCGACGATGCCCGGCTCCGCGTGTCCGTCTCGCCCACGGTTGGCTCGTTGCGAGACGATGCTATCGAATTCATCGTCGAGAACCCGACGGACGAACACTTCACAACGAACTACAGGAACTGGAAACTCCGGAAATGGGATGGAACCAAGTGGCGGCGTCTCGCCCCACTCGCAATTCCGGGGGGACAGGACAGACTGGCAGCCGGCGACTCGCATACTCATCGAATCAGCACGGTTGCGGATCGCGTCGCTCGGGACCCGGACGCGTATTGGGCGACGGCGGATGTTACCATCGGTGGGCTCGGTCCCGGCGTCTACGGCTTCTCCTACGACGGCTACTTCGAGTCCACCCCAGACGACGAGCGCGCGGTCGCAGCCGTGTTCGGGTTCGCGGGGAAGGCATCGCCGGTCCGGCCGACCGACAATGTCTCCCGCGTCGAGCGCGAGGGGGCAGAACTGGTCGTCAGCGAGGAGCCGCCCGCGGACGACCGCGCCGAGTTCGCGGTCTCGTTCACGGACGCCAAGCCCGACGCCCGGCTGCTCTCAGAGCACGCCCACCAGCTCGCGGCGCTTTCGAACACGCTTCCGTACGCGGCGACGGAAGGTATCGAACGGGTCCGGTACGTCGGCAACGCCGCCGACGTGGACCTGGCAGCGACATACCTGTCCGTCGTGACACCCGATAGCGCGACGCGATTCGGGTTCCGGGACCTCGTCTTCGAGACGTCCAGCACCGATTGAACGCAGGATATTCACGAGCCGTCTCCGAGAACCCACAAAACATCCTCTGCCACCATCGTCTCGATACGCTATGACGAAGCAGCAGTATCTGAGCATCGCACTGCTCGTGTGTCTCGTCCTGCTCGCAGGCTGTGCCGGCAGCAACGGTGCGTCGATGGATCCGGCCGATGGAACACAGACCACGACCGCTGTGGAGTCGCCCTCTCCTACCTCCGCAGCGACGACGATCTCGGAGAGTTCGACACCATCGCCGAATGTCTCCCGCAGTGAAGCACGGGAGTTGGCGAAGGATAGCGAAAAGAAGCGGATTGAGGCGTACTTCGCTAACGTCTCCGGAGTACCGAGAGTGAGTACCGGTGTATATGGGGAAACCACCGCTGAGATCATCGGTACTACCGAAACGGCCTACGTCGTGAGCGTGACGATGTCGTATTCCTACGAATACAATTGCGATGGCCAGTCAGGTGCCATCGACGGGCTCCAGACCGAGACCGTGTACGAGGTTACCGAAGCGAACACGACGCTCCAATACGTCGAGAAACGTATTCAATCGGTCTGTTAGTCGAGGGCATGGTTGAGCTGTTTTGACAGGGGAAATTATTTCAACGCCGAATGTGTCGAAACACACACGAAGCCGATACGCTTTATAAATGAATCATCGACCTATCAGACTCCAAATCGTTCTCGCGGCCCTGGGGCTCCTTCTACTGACGGCCCCCTGGAGTCTCCCGGCCCTCGCTGGGCAGGTCCTTCCTCGTGGACCCTACCTGCTCTTCCTGATCCCATTTGTCGGCGTGACGGGTATCGTCTACATCACGGCAGCTTCGTGGCAGTATTTTCGGCATCATTCGGAGCAACCACCTACAGGTCCACAGGCTGTTGTATTCGTGGTCTCCGCGGTCGCAGTTCTCGGCGCAATAGTCGCAGTCGGTTGGGCTGGGGAACCAACAGTAGCCACCGGCGAGTTCTACGTCGACGCATGGGCATTGCTCCTTCCGCCACTGGCGCTTTTGCTCTGGTTCCCCGCAGGAGAGGCACTCGCTGGCGACGACCTACGACGGGGAACAACGCTTCTCGGTATTCCGTTGGCAGTGGCCGGAATCAGTATTGCATTCGAAGGGTCGTTCGACGTCTGGCTGGTTCTCGTCTACATGCTGGTGTACGCTATCGCCGGGCTTCCGGTTCTGCTACTCGGACTCGTACAAGCGTCATCACGATAGCTCGAAGAGGGGAGCCGCTTGGCGGACGCTGTTGCTGTATTCTGCTACTGTCGGTGTGAAACGCCGATTCAGGTCCGTCCAGCCTCGCCGGAAAGCGTCGGCACTTCGGAACTGTCCGAGCGCAACCGACCCCAATCGAGCGCTTTCGCGCAACCGACGGCGGCAGCAACGGTTCTCTACTGGGTGAAAGCCGCCCTACTCCTCGCGCTCGACGTCGGCCGCACACTCCCGGATCAGGCCGTCGAGGATCTCCGGCGTCGTCGGGTGGTACGCGCGGTCGGGGATCTCGCGCACGTCGAGCTCCATCTCGACGGCGAGCTGGAGCGTCTTCGCCATCACGTCGGCGTGGTAGTGGAGGCCCTGCCAGCCGAGGACGGTGCCGTCGTCGGCGTCGACGACGAGGCGCGCGAGGCCGTGCGGGACCTGCTTCGACTTGAAGACGCCGTCGTCGTCGGCGTTCCGGGTCGCCGTCACGATCGAGTGGCCCGTCTCGATGGCGGACCGCGGCGTGTGGCCGAGGCGGGCGAACGGGTAGACGCCTGCGCCGGTGAAGATGACGTGGTGGTGGACGTTCGTGTACGGCTCGACGGGCTCGCCGCGGTCGTGCGCGAGGATGTTCTCCGCCGTCCGGAACCCCTGCTCCTTCGCGACGTGGAGGATCGGCTCGCGGCCGTTGGCGTCACCCACGACGAAGGTGCGCTCGGCGTTCGGCGGGCGCATCGTCGCGTCGATCCAGCCCTCCTCGGGCTCCAGGGAGGTGTTCTCCAGCCCGAGGCGGTCGAGGTTCGGCGTGCGGCCCGTGAAGCAGAACAGCTCGTCGGCCTCGATCGGGTCGGGGTCCTCGACGTTCGCGCCCCCGGTGAGGTGGACGCGCACGCCGCCGTTCCGCGTTTGCTCGACGCCCTCCTCGTAGGCCTCCGTGACGAAGTCGACGCCGAACTCCTCCTCGTAGATCGTCATCAGCTCGTCGCCGAACTCGGGGTCGGCCTCGTCGAGCGGGCGCTCGTCGTGCTCGATGACGGTCACGTCGACGCCGGCCTCCGCGAGGTACGGGACCATCTCCGTGCCGACGTAGCCGAAGCCCATCACGACCGCGGAGTCCGGGAAGTCGGTCGCGTGAAGCGTGTCCTTGCTCGTGTAGAAGTCGACCTCGTCCATCCCCGGGAGGTCCGGGATGTTCGGGTTCGAGCCAGTGGCGACGACGACGTAGTCGGCCTCGATGGTCCGGTCGTCGACCTCGACGACGCGGTCGCCGACGAACGTCGCCGGTTCGTGGATGAACTCGACGTCGTCCTGCTCGGCCAGCTCGTGGATGCTGTCGCGGCGATGCCCGGCCCAGCCGCGCGTGCGGTCGTTCTTCTGCTCGACGGTCTCCGCGAGGTCGATCTCGTGCGGCTCACCCGTGAGTCGGTCGTCGGCGCGGCCGTGGTGTCGGTGGGCCGCCGCCGAGAGGACCTCCTTCGAGGGCATGCAGCCCTCGAGGATACAGAGGCCGCCGCCCGGGTCGCCGTCGTCGACGAGTGTCAGCTTGGAGATCCGCTTGCCAACGTGGGGCGCCAGTTCCTGCGCGGTCGCAGCACCCGCGCTCCCGTAGGCCCCGATAACGACTACGTGCATACCTACTGTCGCGCTCGCGGCGCACCTAAGGGTTGTCCTGCGGGTCGAATATGTCGCATTTCGATGGGGTGATAGGTGCTGGAGCGGGTTCGTGTCGTGGATTCCGTTCTGTTGATTTTGTGAATATTCTGCGTGTCCGTGGTCACTCTTGTTTATAAACTGTATGTGTGGAAGCGGATGCTGCTGGGCTGGTCAACGGTGCAAACTTTCCGGAGGTCTCGGCCAATCTCACTCATAAACCGGAAGCTCAGATGCAGACGCTTCTACTCATTACGGCACCGCAAACGCCAGAAATCCTTCGACTGCATTTATAAGTCGGATAGGACGAATGACACGGTCTTGCTCTTTTCAGCACCGCAAACACCCAGAAAGCCCTCGGCCGCTCGCGGTCGCTGAGCAGGATATCTGCGCTCTCCGCACCGCCCGCGCAGATAGGGCCTGCTCAGCGACTCCCCTTCGGCGCGACCACTGGAAGACGGTCCGGGCTTCCGTTGCGTCTCTCTGCACCGCCCGACGGACGGGTCCGGGCTGCGACTTCCATGGTCTCGTTCGCTGCGCTCACGAGAGCGGCCATCGCCCTTTCAGTCCGCCAGGACAGCACCGCCCCGCAACCGCACAGCACCGCAACCGCGATTCCTCAGCCCTCCCCAGCCTCGGCCGGGGCGCGCCGGCACCGCAACGCCGCGGCGCGCCACCGGCCTCCCTCGCACGCGTTGCTCGCGCGCGCCAGCCGCCGCGAACGACGACCACCCGACAACCGCCGCGAGCGACGACCGCCGAAGAACCGCCGCTTGCGACGCCCGGCCACCACTCCCGGGTGGGACTGAAAGGGGCAGCCGCTGAGCGGGACGCTCTGCGAAGCAAGCACCGCAGTCCCGTCGAGTGAACGTAGTGAACGAGGCGGGCGAGGAGCGCAGCGAGCAGCGCGACCGGTCAGCGGCTGGGGCTTTCTGGGTGTGCTGAGTGGTGTCGCCGGCGACAATATCCGATCTTGTTTATAAATGCGACCGGTCAGAAACCGGGTTCTCCGGGTATCCCGATCGGTCTCGTCGGTGACGAGAGCCGGTCGTATTTATAAGCACGACGGCTCGCCGGCTTCCAGAGATTGGCCAAAACCACCACTCCCTGCTAATCGGCGCCAGTTCTGTCGGACCCGGCATCCTTTTGCCCGCCGATCGGAAAGAACCGGTGATGAAGGCCGTTACCCTGGGTCCCACGGGGACGTACTCGCACCGGGCCGCGAAGACCGTCGCCGACGAGGTGGAATTCCGCGAATCCGTCACGGCGATCGTGGCCGCCGTCGGCGACGAGTTCGAGCGGGGCGTCGTCCCGATCGAGAACAGCATCGAGGGATCCGTCACGGAGAGCCTCGACGCGCTCGCGGAGCGGGACGTTTCGGTCGTCCGCGAGGTCGTCACGCCGATCCGCCACGCGCTGATGGCCCAGTCCGGCAACTTCGAGGTCGTCGCCAGCCACTCGCAGGCGCTCGCGCAGTGCCGCGACTACCTCGAGCGCGAGTACCCCGACGTCGAGCAGGAGGCCGTCGCCTCCACGGCCCGCGGCGTCGAGCGCGCCCGCGAGGACCCCCGCGTCGCCGGCATCGGCCATCCCGACAACGCCGAGTCGCCCGACCCCGACGGGACGGACCTCGAGATCATTGCCGAGGACGTGCAGGATCGCACGTCGAACGCGACGCGGTTCCTCGTCGTCGCCCCCGAGAGCGAGCGGAGCGAGGCCGGCGGCAAGTCGACGCTCATCGTCTACCCGAACGCGAACTACCCCGGCCTGCTTCTCGAGCTGCTGGAGGCGTTCGCCGAGCGCGACATCAACCTCTCGCGCATCGAGTCCCGCCCGAGCGGCGAGCGGCTGGGCGACTACCTCTTCCACCTCGACGTCGACGCCAGCCTCTACGAGGAACGGACCAAACGCGCCGTCGAGGAGATCGAGGGGATCGTCTCCGAGGAAGGCTGGGTTCGCGTGCTCGGCTCGTACGACACGGAACACGCACTGTAGCGGGGACGCACTGTAGCGTGGATGCACTGTAGCGAGGCGCCGCTGAGGCAGGCTGGCCGCAATTTTCAAGCGCCAGACGGCTGCAGTCGTTGGTGCATGCCTCGACGAGATCCGTTCCGCGAGATCGAGGAGTTGTTCGACCGAATGAGCCGCGAGTTCGAGGACCTGAGCGGCGGTCTCGGCGACGGGTTGGGCGTCGAGACCGGCGTCGGCGGCGGGATCAAGGTCGACGTCGCCGAGGACGACGAGGCGGTCACCGTCACCGCCGACCTCCCCGGCTTCGACCGCGAGGACATCGACGTGACCGTCGAGGACGACGTCCTCACCATCGCCGCCGAACACGAGGAGGAGACGGAGGAAGAAGGCGAGGAAGGTGAGGAGGAGACGTACCACCGCCGCGAGCGTCGCCGCCGCTCCGCCTCGCGTCGGATCCGGCTCCCGGCGGCCGTCGAGGAGGCGGACGCGACCGCGGAGTACGCGAACGGCGTCCTCACGATCACCCTCCCGAAAGTCGGGCCCGAGGACGCTGAGGGCCACAGCATCGACGTCGAGTGAGCGCGGCGCTCCGTTGACTCGACGACCAGCGGCGACCGCGGTCCCGGCCGGTCGCGACACCAGCCCACGCGTCGGCGCAGGATTGCGGTGCGGATCACAGGCACCACTCCCGCCGTTCTATTTAAAAACGTCTTTGCCGGTAACTTCGTCAGTAACTGCGCCGAGTGACCAGCGCAAAATCGGATGCTGGCGCGGCCTACTCCTCGATCTCGATCGCGGGGCGACCGGGTTCGGCCTTGTTGGCGACCGACTCCTCGACCTCGTCGGCACGGACGACTCGCACCGGCGCGTCGAACTCGCGCTCGATCAGCCACGCGGCCGACTGTAGCGCGTCGTACTCGGCGTCCGGCTCGAGCGTGTGCGAGAGCGCCTCGCGTTCGGCCTGCAGGTCCTGGCCGTACGCGGCGGCGGCGTCGCCCTGCTCGCGGATGTGCGACTCCTGCATCAGCTCCGAGATCAGGTTGTCGGCCTCGCTCTCGATGGCGAGCTCCAGGGCGTCGTACTTCCACTCGGGCGTGACGACGACGTCGATCCGCTCGGGCTCCTCGATGCCGGCGACGTCGATGATCTGCCGGACGTCCTCGCGGGTGTTCTCGACGAGCTGACGGCGCTTCTCGGCGGTTTCGCGGTCGACGTCGACGGACGGCCAGTCGGCGTCGACGACGAGACCCTCGTTACCCAGCTCACCGTGGAGCTCCTCGGCCAGGTGCGGCGTCACCGGCGCCAACAGGCGCACGGCGGCCTCGAGCCCGCGCTGGAAGGTGTCGGGATCCGGTTCGCCGTCGGTGAACTCGCGGTACTGCCGCAGCGTACCGACCAGGTCCTGCGCCTCGCGGAGGGCGACGTTGAACGTCAGGTCGTCGTACTCCTCGCGGGCGATGGCGACGGTGGCGTCGATCTCGTCGGCGACGTAGCCGGCGACGGCGTCGTCACCCGAGGCGCCCGACGAAGCATCGGTGTCGGCGTCGGCGTCGAACTCCTCGACCAGGTTCTTCAGTCGCGTCAGGAAGTGGTACGTCGAGCGGACGCCCTCCTCGCTCCAGTCGAAGTCGCGCTCGGGCTGGGCGGCCTGCATCATGAACAGCCGCGCCGTGTCGGCGCCGTACTCCTCGACGATGCGCTGCGGGGAGACGACGTTCCCCTTCGACTTCGACATCTTCTGACCTTCCAGCTGGACCATTCCCTGGGCCAGCAGGTTCGTGAACGGCTCGCGCTCCGCGAGCCCCTCGAAGTCCGCGAGCGTCTTCGTGACGAACCGGCTGTACAGCAGGTGCATCACGGCGTGCTCGATGCCGCCGACGTACTGGTCGACCGGCATCCAGTCGTTCGCACGGTCGAGGTCGAACGGCACGTCGTCGCGGCCGGGCGAGACGTAGCGCAGGAAGTACCACGAGGAGTCGACGAACGTGTCCATCGTGTCCGTCTCCCGGGTCGCGTCGGCGCCGCACTCCGGACAGGTCGTCTGCTTCCACTCCTCGGCGGCGTCCAGCGGATTGCCGGTGGTGTTGATGAACTCCGGCAGCTCGACGGGCAGGTCCTCCTCGGGGACGAGGACGGGGCCGCAGTCGTCGCAGTGGATGATCGGGATCGGCGTGCCCCAGTAGCGCTGGCGGGAGATGCCCCAGTCGCGCAGGCGGTACTGGGTCGCCTCCTCGGCGCCGTCGACGTCGGCCGTGATCCGCTCGCGAGCCGTCTCGCTGTCGAGACCGGAGTACTCGCCGGAGTTGACGAGCACGCCGTCCTCGGGCCAGGCCGCGTCCGAGACGTCCGGCGGTTCGGGCTCGGCATCGGAGGCGTCCGCGTCGTCCGCCTCGGGTTCGGGGGCGACGACCGGCTCGATGGGCAGGCCCATCTTGCTGGCGAAGTCGTGGTCGCGCTGGTCGTGGGCCGGGACGCCCATCAGGGCGCCCGTGCCGACGTCCGAGAGGACGAAGTCGGCGACGAAGACGGGAAGCTCCTCGCCTGTGACGGGGTTGGTGGCGGTGAGGTCCGTGCGGACGCCGTTCGGCTCGTCGCCCTCGGGGTCGGCCTCCTCGTGGACGAACTCGTGGACGGCCTCGTCGCTCTGGATCAGCTCCTCGGAGATGGGGTGGTCCGGGGCCAGCGCGAAGAACGTCGCGCCGTAGACGGTATCCGCGCGCGTGGTGAACGCCTCGACGTCGCCGTGGCCGTCGACCGCGAAGGTGAGCCGGGTGCCGTGCTGGCGACCGATCCAGTTCCGCTGCATCTGGCGGACCGAGTCCGGCCAGCCCTCCAGCTCGTCGATGTAGTCGACGAGCTCGTCGGCGTAGTCGGTGATGGAGAGGAACCACTGGTCGAGCTCGCGCTGCTCGACGGGGGTGTCACACCGCCAGCAGAGCTCGGCGTCGCCCTCGACCTGCTCGTCGGCGAGGACCGTCTCGCAGGACGGGCACCAGTTGACGTCGGCGTCGCGGCGCTCCGCGAGGCCCTCCTCGTGGAAGCGGCGGAAGAGCCACTGGTTCCACTGATAGTACTCCGGCTCGCAGGTGGTGACCTCGCGGTCCCAGTCGTAGCCGAAGCCCATCGACTCCATCTGGCCTTTCATCGTGTCGATGCAGTCGAGGGTCCAGTCGCGGGGGTTCGTGTCCCGCTCCTTGGCGGCGTTCTCCGCCGGGAGGCCGAAGGCGTCCCATCCCATCGGGTGGAGGACGTCGTCGCCCTGCATCCGGCGGAAGCGCGCGTACGCGTCCGTGATCGTGTAGTTCCGGACGTGTCCCATGTGGAGCTTGCCGGACGGGTACGGGTACATCCCGAGGACGTACGTCGGGTCCTCGACGTCGTCGGATGTCCGGTACGCGTCGGCGTCGTCCCACGCCTCCTGCCAGCGTCGTTCGACCGCTGCGTGGTCGTATCCCTCTTCGCTCATCTGCTTATATATGGTTCAACGGGTGCGCGTCCTATACCTTTCCATCCATTGGTAAGCCGTCTGAGGCGGATCTTCGAGGTCCTGGTTCGTCGAACGGTTATCGTCGCTGGCGGCTTCACGGCCGGCCCGGTAAACGCGAGTTCCTGACCGCTCGCGCTTATAAACAAGTTCGGCTAACGCCGGTAGCGATACCACTCGGCACACCCAGAAAGCCCCAGCCGCTGAGCGGTCGCGCTGCTCGCTGCGCTCCTCACCCGGCTCACTCGCTCCCTCCGGTCGCTCATTCGCCAGGATTGCGGTGCTTACGTCGCAGAGCGTCCCGCTCAGCGGCTGCCCCTTTCAGTCCCACCCGGGAGTGGTGGCCGGGGCGTCGCGAGCGGCGGTTTTCTGGCCGACGACTTGCGCCGGCTGTCCGGCGTGCGGTGCTGGGCGGTCGGCGCGCGCGAGCAACGCGTGCGAGGGAGGGCGGTGGCGCGCCGATGCGGTGCTGTGCCGGCGCGGCCCGGCCGAGGCTGGGGAGGGCTGAGGCATGCGGCAGCTGTGCGGTGCTGTCGCGGTGCCGTTGCTGTACCGGGCTGTCCTGGCGGACTGAAAGGGCGATGGCCGGTCGCGCCGGAGGGGAGTCGCTGCGACGACCCCTATCCGCGCGGGTTGTGCGGAGAGCGGGGATATGTCGTGCAGCGACCGCGAGCGGCCGAGGGCTTTCTGGGTGTTTGCGGTGCTGGCGAGAGTAAGACCGTATCACCTGTTTAAACCCGCTTATAAAGAGCGGCCGAGGGATTTCTGGACGTTCGCGGTGCTGTCGGGAGTAAGACCGTATCACCTGCTCACGTCGACTTATAAAGAACGACCGACCAGACTCCCGGATATCCGAACACCAGCCAAAAAGTCCTCTCTTACAGCGAAACCGCCTCGACGAACTTACTCTTCGGAGAGGCCGAGCAGGTCGAAGGGGTAGCCGTTGTCGTTCTCGTCAGCGTGCTCGTAGACGACGCGCGCGGCGGCGACGTCCTGGATCGCGAGCCCAGTCGAGTCGAAGACGGAGAAGCCGGTTTCCTCGGTGCGGCCCGCCTTCTTGCCCGTCACGATCTGGCCGATTTCGCCGTAGATGTCCTCGTCGGTGAGCGTGCCGGCGTGGTACGGGACGTTGATCTCGCCGGAGTGGGTACACTGCTCGTGGTCGTCGATGACCAGCGTCGCGTCGAGCAGGACCTCGTCGGCGATCTCGTGTTTGCCCTCGGCGTCGGCGCCCATCGCGTTGATGTGGGTGTGCTCGCCGACGTCCTCGCGGTTGATGATCGGGTCCTCGACCGGCGTCACGGTCGAGAGGACGTCACAGGCGGCGGCCTCGCCGGGCGTGCCGGCGCGGACGTCGAACTGGTCCTCGAAGGCCTCGATGAAGCGGGCGACGCGCTCCTCGTCGAGGTCGGAGATGACGACCTCCTGGATGTCCCGCACCTTCGCGATGGCCTCGAGCTGGGTGTACGCCTGGACGCCGGCGCCGACGATCCCGAGCGAGGTTGCGTCCGCGACGGCGAGGTGGTCGGTGGCGACGGCGGCGGCCGCGCCCGTGCGCTTCATCGTCAGCTCCGTGCCGTCCATGATCGCCAGCGGGAACGCGTTCTTGGGGTCGGAGTAGATCATCGTCCCCATCACGGTCGGCAGGTCGTGCTTCTCGGGGTTCTCGGTGTGGACGTTGACCCACTTGATCCCGGCGGCGTCCCAGTCGCCGGCGTCGAGGTAGGCGGGCATCGAGCGGAAGTCGCCCGCGTACTCCGGCAGGTCGATGTACGACTTCGCGGGCATCTGGGCGTCGCCGCGCTCGTACGCGCGGAAGGCGTCCTCGATGGCGTCGATGACGTCCGGCATCTGCGCGTTCTCGCTGACGTCGGCGCTGTTGAGAAGTAACGTCTGCATATCGCAAATTTTGACGGTCCAATATTTAACTCCGGCTAACCAGCATCGCCCATTACCACTCGGTTTTACCTGGGTTGGCAGCTGCGCGGTCGGGAAATTCGGAGCCGTCCGCTCCTCGATAGCGACCACGTTGGCAACGTCGACAGCGACGGCTACCGGGTCAGTGTCAAAAATAACAGGTCAGTTCGAAGCAGGAGCGCGTGGTCTCCTCGCGAACGATGCGTGGGTTGGCGATGGGCCGTCGGGTGAGGCGGTGATGTGGCTTTCGGGCCGAGCTTACATCGCGCCGCCCATGCCACCCATACCGCCCATGCCGCCCATACCGCCGCCGGCGCCGCCCTCGGGCTCCTCGCCCTCGGTCGAGAGGTCGCCGGCGGAGATGATGTCGTCGATTTTCAGGACGAGGTTCGCGGCTTCGGTGGCGGAGGCGAGCGCCTGCTCCTTCGCGTGGGCCGTCTCGACGACGCCCTGCTCGAAGGTGTCCTCGATCTCGCCCGTGAAGACGTTCAGGCCGGCACGCGTGTCGCCGGCTTCGTGGGCCGAGCGCAGGTCCACGAGCAGGTCGATGGCGTCGAGCCCGGCGTTCTCGGAGAGGACGCGGGGGACGAGCTCGAGGGCGTCGGCGTACGCCTCGACGGCGAGCTGCTCGCGGCCGGAGACGGAGTCCGCGTAGTTGCGGAGCCGGCTCGCGAGCTCGACCTCGATGGCACCGCCGCCGGCGAGGACGCGGCCGTCGGACACCGTCGTCGCGACGACGTCGAGCGCGTCGTTGATGCCGCGCTCGAGCTCGTCGACGACGTGGTCGGTGGAGCCACGGATGAGGATCGTCGCGCCGTGGGCCTCGGGGCCCTCGACGTAGAACAGCTCGTCCTCCTCGTCGCGGGAGATGTCGCCCTTCGCCGTGTCCGCTTCGGAGAGGTCGTCGACGTCCGTCGCAATAGTGGTGTCGAGGACGTTCTTCAGGAAGCGGAGGTCGGACTTCTTCACGCGGCGGACGGCGAGGATGCCCTCCTTCGCGAGGTAGTGCTGGGCGAGGTCGTCGATGCCCTTCTGGCAGAAGACGGCGTCCGCGCCGGTCGCCTTGATCTGGTCGACCTTCTCGCGCAGCTCCTGCTCCTCGCGGTCGAGGAAGTTCTGGAGCTGGTCCGGCGAGTCGATCGAGACGGAGGCGTCGGCGTCGGCCTCCTCGACCTCGATCGGCTCGTCGAGCAGGAGGACGTCGGCGTCGTCGAGCGTCGTCGGCATCTCGTCCTGGACCGGGTCCTTGTCGATGACGGCGCCCGAGAGCAGCTCGGACTCGGCGGCCGCGCGGCCCGTCTGCGTCTCGATGTTCAGGTTCGCCAGGTCGACGACGTGGGAGCCGTCGTTGGCCTCGACGGTGACCTGCTGGATCGCGCGCACGACGAGGTCAGCGAGGACCTCCTTCTCGAGCTCGGCGCCCTTGCCCGTCATGGACGTCTCGGCGACGTTCTGGAGGAGGTCAGCGTCGGTGGGGTCGATCTCCTCGGCGACGTCGTCGATCTCGTCGCGGGCGAACTCGCTCGCGAGCTGGAAGCCCTTCATCACCGCGGTCGCGTGGATGTCCTGGTCGAGGAGGTCCTCGGCATTGTCGAGGAGCTCGCCGGCGATCGAGACGGCGGTCGTGGTGCCGTCGCCGACCTCGTCCTCCTGGGTCTCGGCGACCTCGATGATCATCTCGGCCGTCGGGTTGTCGATGTCCATCTCCTGGAGGATGGTGACGCCGTCGTTCGTGATCGTGACGTCGCCCATCGAGTTGACGAGCATCTTGTCCATCCCCTTCGGGCCGAGCGTCGAGCGCACCGCGTCCGAGACCGCTCGCGCGGCCGACATGTTGAACTCCTGCGCGTCCTTGTCCTTCACGCGCTGGGAGTCTTCGCCCATGATTACCATCGGCTGTCCCTGCATTCGCTGACTCATAGTACAACGTGGGATTGTTTGTGATTCTATAAAAACCCTTCGTCGCTCGTCGACGGACGGACTCGCGAGTTCGGCCGTCGCCGAACGGAAAACCCGGGGAAAGCAGAGGGTTATCACCAAAACTGTGTGGGTCGTTACCACGAGACCTACCGCGCGGCCACTCCGGATCGAACCGACATTTAAGTAAACGGTGTGACGGGCTGGGGCGTCACCGTCACCGTCGCTGCCGCCGTCGGCGTCGCCGTCGCTGTTTGCGTCGGCGTCGCCGTCGCTGGGCGTTCGCGACGACCAGGCTGGACCTTGATCGACGAAACTACCGAGCTAGATCAGTCGCTCCGTGTCGGTTCGTGTACGGGTGGGACGATCGGCGAAAAAACGAGGAGGGAAGTGCCCTATGTGAGTTCACTCGGGTCCGCGAGATACTCTCCGTCCACGTTGTCGGGCTCCGGCGGTTCGTCGCGAGCCGTCAGCTCCTGTTTCGCGAGACGGTAGTCGAGTTGCCTCCGCTTGTTTTTGCCGTTTTCCTCACGGCCCGATTTCGTGTCTGGCATCGTCACTTGTGTGAACAAGCCACATACTTATGAATCTTTCCGAGCGGGTGATATCCGTCAGCAAAATACCGAAATCGCGGGCGGGTTTGCCTTCGAACCCTGACATCCCGGGCGAACAGGCGGTCAGCCGTGGCCACTGACGGGGCTCCGGCGACGCCGCCCCGGTCGTCGACGAGGACAAAGCCGGCTCGTCCCCGGCCGCGGAGGGTTCGTCCAGGGACGCAGAGCAACCGCTCGCGAGAAGAGTTCGGTGAAGAAGCGCCGGGAAGGGGATTTGAACCCCTGATCCCGTGAAGGAACACGCTTTCCAGGCGTGCGCCTTACCACTCGGCCATCCCGGCTCACTCCAAGATAATCCGGTGCAACTGTTAAACCCTTCTTTTCGCCGTCAGGCGATGCTCCGTCGCGTACGTCACCCCGGCCGCGAGGAGTCCGACGAGCAGCCCCAGGCCGAACAGCCCGGTGAGCCGGATCGGCAGACTGCCGCCGACGAGCAGGTAGCCCTGCGCGAGTACCAGGAACGTCAGGGCGGCGGCAGCCCCCCAGAGCGCTGCGGAGCGGAGCCGAGCGCGCCGGGAGAACCCGGTCTCGGCGGGCGATCTCGCGTCGCTACCGTCGTCGTCCGACGCGCCGGTATCGCTCATGCGCGCGCTACTCGATGGTGGCGACGGCCTCGATCTCGACGGCGACGTCCTTCGGCAGCGCGCCGGCCTCCACCGCCGAGCGGGCCGGCGGCTCCTCGTCGAAGTAGCTCGCGTACGTCTCGTTCATCCGGTCGAAGTCGTCGATGTCCGCCATAAACACCGTCGTCTTGAGGACGTCCTCCGGGCCGGCACCGGCCTCGTCGAGGACGGCCACGAGGTTGTCGAGCGCAGCTTCCGTCTGCGTCTCGACGTCCTCGTCGGCGAGCAGCTCGCCGTCCGGCGTCAGCGGGATCTGGCCAGCCGTGAACACGAGCTCGCCGTTCGTCGTCGCCTGGTTGTACGCCCCGACCGCCGCGGCCGCGTCGTCCGTCTCGATGACTTCCTTCATATCCGGGTTCTTCCTGCGGGATTACTTAAGTATGTGCGGACCCGGTTTGCCACATGGGCAGGCTCCGCGGGTGGATTCGCGCAGTGGCCGGTAGCCGACTCCGGAAACGCAACCTGGGGTTGATCGCCCTCGCGTGGCTGGCCGGACTCGCCCGTCGCAGTCGCGCCGCCGCGAAGGACGTGCCGCTCTCCCCGGTCCGCGCCGGACGGTACGTCGGCGCCGACTTCCTTCGGCGACGCGGGCTCGTCGACCGCGAGGCCCCGGCGCCGAACGGCGAGCTCGACGACCTCGACGAGTTCGGCTCCGACACGTTCGACCCCGAGGCGGTCCGGCCGTCGGTCCGCCGCTTCTACGAGGAAACGGCCGCCTACGCGATGGACTACCGCGTCACCTGGTCGTTCGGCTTCCGGTTCGGCGCGGCGTTGGCCGGGCGGTTCACGAGCCGCATCGAGCAGCTCAACCTGCCGAACTGGGGGAGCGGCTGGCGCCCCCTCGACAGCCGGTTCGTCGCCGTCGACGTGCCGGGTGACCCCCGGAAGGAGGTTCGCGGCTGGGTCCGGACGACGACCGAGCGAGGCGACGCCGCCGGAGCCGGCGACGGACCCGACGACGCGGACCGCGAGGCCGTCTTCGTCGCGCTCTACGGCGCCTACGAGGCCGACGAGGAACGCCTCGTCAACATCGCCGTCCCGCTGCCCGGCGGCAACCTCTCCACGGTGCTCCGCGCTCGCAACGTGGACGACGGCATCGAGTGGACGACCGAGGGCGGCGGCGACCCCGGACTGTACCTCGTGACGCCGCTCGGCCCCTTCCGACTCCCGATGAGCCAGCGGTTCGTCGTGTGGAACTCGTCCTCGGCCGCGGAGCCGGACCTCCGCGCTCGCCACGAGATGGCGGTGTTCGGCCTGCGATTCCTCACCGTCGAGTATCGCATGGAGCGCGCGGCGGCCGAGTAGCGGGCGGCGGCCGAGAAGCAGACGACGGCCGAGTGAGGAACGGCCGTACTCGTTTTCACGCTGTCCGAGGTGGATCGCATATGACCGAGACACCCGAGTGGCGAAACGAGGCGACGGAACCGGTCTTACGCCTGCTCTACCAGGCCGGCATCGGCGTCTCGCCAGGCAGCATCGTCGCGAACCTCGACGTCCGGATGAACTCGCCGCCGGCCCCAGAGACGATCCGGGCGGCGCTCGAGGGACTCGAGGACGAGGGCCACGTACGACGCCTCGACGCCACCGGCGAGTACTACGTGCTCACCGGGCACGGGCGGGACTACGTCGAGACGGCGGTCGACCAGGAGGCCTTCGGCTTTATCGAGTGATCAGACCAGCACCTCGACCTCGTAGCCGCGGTCGCGGAGCGTCGCGACGATCTCGGCGGCGTGCTCCTCGTCGTTCGTCTCCATCTCCACCTCCAGCTCGGCGGCGTTGACGGCGACGTCGCGGGCCGTCCGGTCGTGATGGACGGCGTAGACGTTGGCGCCGTGGTTCGAGACGATCGTCGCGATCGTCTCCAGCTCGCCCGGTCGGTCCTTCAGCACGGTCTTGATCTTCAGGTAGCGCCCCATCTGGACCAGCCCGCGCATGACGATGGTCGTCATCCGGTTCAGGTCGATGTTCCCGCCACAGAGCGCGGGGACGATCACGTCGCCGTCGTCGTAGTCGAACGCCTCCGTGAGGACGGCCGCCATCGGCACCGCGCCGGCGCCCTCGACGAGCGTCTTCGAGCGTTCGAGCAGGAGCGTGAGCGCGAGCGCGATCTCCTCGTCGGAGACGGTGACGACCTCGTCAACGCGCTCCTGGATCACCTCGAACGTTTGCTCGCCGATCGACCGCGTCGCGATCCCGTCGGCGATCGTGTCGACGCTCTCGCGCTCGTGGCGCTCACCCTTCTCCAGCGACTCCGCGGCGGAGGAGGCGCCCTCGGCCTGGACCCCGACCACGCGCACGTCGTCGCCGAACGTGCCCTTCATCGCCGTCGAGATTCCGGCGATGAGCCCGCCGCCGCCGATGGGGACGACGACGGTGTCGACGTCCGGGCAGTCGTCCGCGATCTCCAGCCCGATCGTCCCCTGGCCCGCCATCACCTTCTCGTCGTCGAAGGCGTGGACGTAGGTCCGGTTCTCGCGCTCCTCGATGTCGTGGGCGTGGGCCTGCGCCTCGTTGTAGTCGACGCCGTGGAGGACGACGTTGCCGCCGTAGTTCCGGGTCGCCTTCACCTTCGAGACGGGGGCGTGCTTCGGCATCACGATCGTCGAGTCGACGCCGACGCGTGTGGCCGCGAGGGCGACGCCCTGGGCGTGATTGCCGGCGCTGGCCGTGACGACGCCGGCCTCTTTCTCCTCCTCGGAGAGCGTGGCGATGCGGTTCGTCGCGCCGCGGATCTTGAACGAGCCCGTCCGCTGGAAGTTCTCGAGCTTCAGGTGGACTTCGGCCCCAGTTCGGTCGGAGAACGTGTGCGAGTACTCCATCGGTGTGTGGCGGGCCACGTCCGCGACCCGGTCGCGAGCGTCCTCGAGGTCGGAGAGCGAGAGCATAGTGCGGGACTCCCCGCGGGACCCAGCTAAGGGTTTCGGTCGCCACAACGACGCTGCCGCTTGGCGGTGGAGTACGGAAAGTGGAAGGGGGAATGCACGCGTGTGACGTGCAACTCATATCTGGGGATGGGAATATAAAAAAGTGCGCCCCCCGAGGTGGAAGTATAACCGCAGTACGGGAGTACGACAGAACGCGCGTCAGACGGATGGCACGCCGTCGTCAGTCGCGGGTGAATTTCGGCCCGACTCACTCGCTCAGGACTCCCGCGCGACGACGACCGACACGTCCTCGCGGGCCACGAAGTCGCGGACGCGGTCCGCGAAACCGCCGTCGGTTCCGTCGGCGCTGGTGGCCTCGACCCCGCCGTCAGCAACGTCGGCGACGGCCTCGCCCCAGTCGACGTCGCCGTCGACGTCCAGCCGGTCCGGGTCGCCGACGTACACCGCGGCCTCGTCGGGATGGTCCTCGCCGCCGTCGAGTGGCACCGTGACGCGCGTGTACAGGCCGTCGTCGACGCGCTCGTAGGCGTCCAGTGCCTCGATCTCGTCCGTCCGAAGCAGTCGCCCAGCGGTCCGCCCGCCCGGCGCCAGCGTCGGGTACGCGCCGTCGACGGCGTGGAGCCCGGAGAGCGTCGCGGGGCCGACGAAGACGAACGAATCGAGCACTTGCCCGACCTGCTCCGGGTCCGTCAGGGTGCCGTACACGAAGACGTCCATGGCTACAACTGGGGCGCGTTCGCGCTTGAACCTTCGCCCGGTGGCTTCGTCCGGTGGCTTCGTCCGGCGGTAGCCACTCGCACCGCCGGAGCGCACCCGACCGCACCGGCGGCGACCGCCGGGTTCGACATTCTGAAGCCCCGTCGGGCCGTCGACCGGATAGATGGACTGGTCCCGGCTCCGTGGCGTCTGGTCGCGAGTGTTCGCGCTCGCGTGGCCCGTCATGGCCGAGCAGACGTTCCGGACGGCGATGCGGACGACGGACATCGTCATCACCGCGCTGTTCTCGCCGGCCGCGGTCGTCGCCATCGGCCTCGCGGACCTGTACGCCCGGTTTCCCCTCCGGATCGGGCTCGGTCTCGGCGGCGGGGCCATCGCGCTCTCCTCGCAGGACACGGGCGCGGGCGCGGTCGCGACGCGCGACGAGGCCGTGACGCAGGCGATTCTCCTCGGCTTCCTCGCCGGGATCCCCTTCATCGCGTTCGGGGCGTTCCTCGGCGAGTACGCGATCGCCGTCTTCGGGGCCTCCGCGGACGTCGTCCGCCTCGGCTCGCTGTATCTGGGGATCGTCTTCGCGACCGCGCCCGCGCGTCACGTCGCGCTCGTGGGTGCTCGCGCCCTTCAGGGGACCGGCGATACGCGGACGCCGATGTACGTCAACGTCTTCGCCAACTCGGTCAACATCGCCGGCTCCGCGGTCCTTGGCCTCGGGCTGTTCGGCGCGCCGCGGCTGGAGATCGTCGGCGTCGGGCTCGCGACGGCGACGGCGAACGTTATCACGGCCACGCTGCTCGTCGTCGCCATCTGGGGCTCCTGGACCGACGCGAACTTCACGCGCCCGCGGAGCCGGACGCTCGTGAAGCAGCTCCTCCAGGTGTCGGCTCCGCGGATGGCCGAGGGATTCGCCTCCGAGCTCGCGGAGTTCCCGTTCAACGCGCTGCTGCTCGGCTTCGGGGAGGTCGTCAACGCCGGCTTCCAGATCGGGCGCCGCGTCTACCAGCAGGTGACGGGCCCGCTCTCCCGCGGCTACAACGTCGCCGCCTCCGTCCTCGTCGGCCAGTCGCTCGGCGAGGGCGCGCCCGGCGAGGCCCGGTACAACGGCTGGGCGGTCGCCGGGCTCGGCGTCGTGACGGTCGGCACCATCGGCCTCCTCCTCGTCGTCTTCGCGGAGCCGCTCGTCGCGCTGTTCACCGACGACCCGGCCACCGTCGGTTACGCCGTCGCCTTCGCGCGGGTCTACGGCTTCGCGGGCGCCGTCCTCGTCTGCTTCTCGGCGCTCTCGGGCTCGCTGCAGGGGGCCAGCGAGACGCGGATCCCCTTCGTCGCCCGCGTGACCGGGATGTTCGGCTTCTTCCTCGGCTTCTCCTGGCTCGTCGGCCGGACGCTGGGCTACGGCCCCGTCGGTGCCTACGTCGGCGTCTTCCTCGCGTACGCCTGGATGGCGGGCTCCGTCGTCTACGGCTTCCGCGCGACAGGCTGGGCCGACCGGGCCGCGTCGATGATGGCCGAGCGCGGGACGGCAGCGGACGAACAGGCGGACGCAGTCGACGACTGATCCGCCCGCAGCCGACGCTGACTCCCGGCGACTTTTAAGGCGGATTCCGGTGTACCGGGTGGTATGGATCTAGCGACCCCGATCACCGACGCGGTGGCGACGTTCCGCCGGCGTCCCGCGGACCTCCTGCCCTTCTACCTGCTCGGTGCGGCCGTGCCCGTCGTCGCTCGCGTCCCGGTCCTCGCCGGCGGCGCTGCCGCGTACGGCTACCTCGCCGTGACCGGTGCCCTCTCGGAGTTTCAGGCCCGATACGCGGCGGCGGGGCTCGGCAATCCGCCGAACCCGAACACGAAGCCCGACGCCTTCTCGCAGTGGGCGGAGCGAGCGGGTCCCCTCGTCGAGTCCCTGATCGACCCGGTCGTCGCGGGCACCCTCCTGCTGGCGGCGCTCCTGGCCGCGCTGGTGGCGCTGGTCACTCACGCCGGCGTCTCCGCGGGCCAGTACGCGACTTGCCTGGCTCGCCTGCGCGAGGAGCGCGGGCTCACCGCGGGGGTCGCCGGCGTCCGCGAGTACTGGCCGACCATCCTCGCGCTGTACCTGCTCGAGGTCGGGATCTGGCTGGCGGTCTCGCTGCTCGCGACGATCGTCGTCGCCGTCGCCGTCGCGACGGGGGTCACCGTGCTGGCCGCGCTCGTGACGCTGTTCGCGTTCATCGCGTGGAGCGTCGTCCTGGCCGCGACGCGAGTGGTCTTCGCGTTCGCGCCGGCGGCCGCCGTCGTCGACGAGGCCGGGGTCGTCGACGCGGTCGAGGGCGGGATCGGCTATCTGTACACGAACCCGATGACTGCGCTCGGCTATCTCGCTCTCGTCGTCGCGATCGGCCTCGTCACGACGTTCCTCGGGGCGGCCTTCGGCGCCGTCGGCGCGGGAAGCGTCGTCGGCCTCGTGACGCTCCTGACGGTCGCCCCGGCCCTCGACCTGCTCAAAGTGCGGCTCTTCGGGGGCTGGCGCGGCGTTACGGCCCCGCCGGCCCCGCCGGACGCGCGCCTCCGCGACCAGGCCCGGAAGGGACTCTGGCGCGGCTGGCGCGTGCTCAGGCGGTTTACTCGCGAGAACCCCGGGTACATCGTCGCCGCCGCCGGGCTATTCGTGGTCGGCTTCGCCGCCGGCTGGGTCGCCGCCTCCCCGTTCGTCGGGCAGATCCAGGCGTCGATCACGGCCCGGTTGGCGGACTCGATCCCGCCGGTCGCCGCCGTCGAGTTCATGGCAAACAACCTGACCGTCGCCGTCGGGACGGCGCTCGCGGGCTCCGCTGTGGGGGTCCCGGCTGCCGCTGCGCTCTGGTACAACGGGCTCTTCTTCGGGATCTACTTTCGCCTCGAGGCGCACCTCGTGGAGCTCGTCGCGTTCGTCCTCCCGCACGGCGTCGTCGAGATCCCGGCGATCCTCGTCGCCGGCGCGGTCGGCCTCCGGCTCGGCGTCGTCACCTGGCGGACCTGGCGCGGTGCGTCGTCGGCCTCGGCCCTCGCGGACGCCCTCGAAGAGGCCTTCTGGGTGCTGGTCGGTGTGGGGCTGTTGCTGGTGCTGGCCGGGCTGGTCGAGGGGTTCGTCAGTCCGTACTACTACCGGGCCTTCCTCTCCGGCGTCGCGAAACTCGGACTGTGAATCTGAACGAGCGGTTTTGTTTGGTGAATTCAGTCGGTAGTCGTTGCTGGCGACACCACTCGGCATGCCCAGAAAGCCCCGGCCCCTGAGGGGTTCACTTTATAAACAAATCCGGCTACTGTCGCAAGCGACACCACTTGGCTTACCCAGAAATTTCCAACTGCTGACCGGTCGCGCTTATAAGTAAAGTCCGTTATTGATGCCTGCGACACCACTCAGCATACCCAGAAAGCCCCAGCCGGTGAGCGGTCGCGCTGCTCGCTGCGCGCCTCGCCGGCTCACTCGCTTCGCTCGTTCGCTGGCTCTGTGCTTACGTCGCAGGGCGTCCCGCTCACCGGCTGCCCCTTTCAGTCCCGCCCACCGAGTGGTCGCCGGGCGTCGCGATCGGCGGTGGGTTGGCTAATGTCGTACGCTGGTCGTCCTGCGTGCGGTGCGGGGGCGGCCGGCGCGCGCGAGCAACGCGTGCGAGGGAGGCCTGGGCGCGCCGATGCTGTGCGGGGCCGGCGCGCCCCGGCCGAGGCTGGGGAGGACTGAGGGATTGCGGTCGCTGCGCGGTGCTGTCGCGGTCGCTGTCCTGGCGGACTGAAAGGGCGATGGCCGGTCGCGCCGGAGGGGAGTCGCTCCGGCGACCCCTATCTGGGCCGGGCGGTGCGGAGAGGCCCAGATATGTCGCGGAGCGACCGCGAGCGGCCGAGGGCTTTCTGGGTGTTTGCGGTGCTGTCGAGAGCAAGACCGTCTCACCTGTTCAAATCTGCTTATAAAACTGGAATGAGGGCTTTGGAGATGTTTTCGTTGTCGTCGGGCGGAGAGCCGCCTGTCTATTTAAATATGATTTATAAATAAGAGCCGTCGAGGGCTTCCGAGTGTTCGCGGTGATATCGAGCCACAGTTAGTGTCACCTATCCACCTTCTCGAAAAGCGAGTAACGGAGGCTCTCGAAGTGTACCAACACCTCTCAGCGTCTTTCGTCGAAACTACCCAATAAAAAGGAACGAAGCGATTTACCGTTCGTCGATCGGGGTGACTTCCTGGTCTCTCGGCCCCGTGTACCGGCTCAGCGGGCGAATCAGGCGATTATCCTCCTGGTACTCGACGACGTGCGCGATCCAGCCGCCCGCGCGGGACATCGCGAAGATGGGGGTGTACAGGTCCATCGGGATGCCGAGGTGGTCGTAGACGGAGCCGGAGTAGAAGTCGACGTTCGGGGCGATCCCCTTCTCGACGAGGCCCTCGTCCGTGAGGTACGCCTCGATCTCCGTGGTGTAGTCGAGCCACTTCGACCCGCCGCTGGCCGCCGCGAGGTCCTCCAGTTTGCCCTGCAGGATCTTCGCGCGCGGGTCCTTCGTCTTGTAGACGCGGTGGCCCCAGCCGGGGATGCGCACGCCGTCGTTGCGGGCGTCCTTGGCCCACTGGACGGGATCCTTGTCGCTCTCGTCGATCTCGAAGAGCATCTCCATCACGTCCTGGTTCGCGCCGCCGTGCAGCGGGCCGGAGAGCGCGCCGATGCCGCCGGTGACGCTGGAGTAGAGGTCCGCCATCGTCGACCCGATGACGATGGAGGTGAACGTGGAGGCGTTGAAGCCGTGGTCGGCGTGGAGCGTCAGCGCCATGTCGAACGTCTCCTCGGAGACGTCGTCCGGCTCCGCGCCGGTGAGCATGTAGAGGAAGTTCCCGGCGTACGAGAGGTCCTCGCGCGGTTCGAGCGGCTCCTTGCCCTGCCGGAGACGGTCGAAGGCGGCGAGGATCGTCGGGATCTTCGCCGTGATGCGGCGACCCTTCCGGAGCGAGGCCTCGAAGTCCTCGGGGTCGGCGTCGGGTTCGGGGTCGGACGCCGAGAGCTGCGAGACGGCCGTCCGCAGTGCGGCCATCGGCCGCTCGTCGGCCTCGACGAGCCGCTCGAGCGTCTCGATGACGGCGTCGTCGACGGCGTGCTCCGCCGCGAGGCTCTCGGAGAACGCCGCGAGCGCGTCGCGGTCCGGCAGCTCACCGTGCCAGAGGAGATACAGCACTTCCTCAAACGTCGCGTTGCGAGCGAGGTCTTCGATCGGGTAGCCGCGATACTGCAGCTCACCGACTTCGCCGTCGATGTAGCTCAGATCGGACTCCGCGACGAGAACACCCTCCAGACCCCGTTGCAGCTCGTCGGACATAGTCGGAGAATTCGGGTCACCTCAAAAAAGGGTTATCGTTTAGGAGGAATTGTTTTCGACGGGCGTCGAACTTCCGGACGACGAACCGCCTGTTTTGCGGCAATTGTCGATCAAAATCGGGCTCGCCCCGGATCGAGCGGCGCTATCCGCGCGCCGGCACGACCGTGATCTGCGCCTTGCGGTCGATGGCGTCCTCCAGTTCCTCCGCGATGGCCGAGCCGCGGGACACCTGCACCTCGCCGCCGCGCCCGACCGTGGCCGTGAAGAGGTACTCGCCGTCGGCGCGGACCTCGACCGTTTCGCCGACGTGTTCGTCCATCGGAATCACGACGTGCTGGGAGGTCACCTCGGGCTCGACGACCTTGCCGCGGCCCTCACCGACCTGGCCCTCGCCCGACCCACCCCCACCGGACCCACCGGCGCCGCCGGCGCCCGAGGGACGCTCCTCGTGGGTCCGGACGTCGATGTCGATGCCGAGGCGGTCCTCGATGTCGGTGATGCGACCGCCACCCTTGCCGATGACGTAGGAGATGTCGTCCTCGTCGACGTAGACGATGGCCTCCTCCTGGCCCTGGAGCTCGACGTCGACGTGGCCGCGGGCGACCGACCGGATCTCGCGTTCGATCTCCTTTTTCGCGATGCGGGAGACGCCGGTTTCGCTGCTCTCGCCGTCCTCCGCGCCGATCGGGACGGTGACGACCTGCTTGTTGAACGTGTAGATCTCGTAGGCGGGTTTGCCCGTCTCGAAGTCGACGACCTGGATGACCGGGCGCGCGAGGTCCTCGGCCGTGAGCCCCTCGGGCACCTTCACCTCGGTCGTCACGTCGTAGACGGTGTCGACCTCGCCGGCCTCGATGTAGACGACGGTGTCGACGATCTGCGGGATCATCCCGAGCTCGACGCGGCCGACGAGCCGCTGGAGCGCGTCGATGGCGCGGGAGGCGTGGACGACGCCGACCATGCCGACGCCGGCCATCCGCATGTCCGAGAACACCTCGAAGTCCTCCGTCTTCCGGACCTCGTCGTAGATGGTGTAGTCCGGGCGCACGAGCAGCAGCGAGTCGGCCGTGTTGGCCATGTCGCCGCCGAGCGCGCCGTACTGGGTGATCTCCGGCCCGACCTGGAGGTCCCGCGGCTTCTCCATCGTCTTCACGGCGTAGTCGTTGTCGTTGAGGAACTCCGCGACCGCCTGCGCGAAGGTGGACTTCCCGGCCCCGGGCGACCCGGAGATGAGGACGCCGCGCTGGGACTCGAGGAAGCGCTCGCGGAGCTCGTCCGCGAACTCGTAGTCGTCCAGCGTCGTCTTCGCGATCGGGCGGACGGCGGTGATCTCGATGCCGTCGGCCGCGGGCGGGCGGGCGACCGCGATCCGGTAGTCCTGGTACTGGACGATCGTCATCCCGTCGTTCGAGAGCTCCACGAAGCCGTCCGAGGACTGCCGGGCGAGGTTGACGATGTTGGTCGCCCACTCGTCCATCTGGGCCTCGCTGGTGGGCTCGTCGGCGATCTCCTCGTAGCGCATCTCGCCGAGGGCGCCGCGCTTGGCCTTCGGCACCGTGTCCGTCTTCAGGTGGACGGACATCGTGTCCTCGGTGAACATGTCGACGATGGGCAGCTCCTCGACGACGCCCCGGGTGACCGGCTCGACGTAGTCGACCTCGATCCCCTTCGCCTTCGCGACCTCGGCCTGGACGACGTCGCTCGTCAGCAGCGTCGCGTCGTACTCGCCGGCGACGTCGCGGATCAGCGCGTCGATCTCGCCCTCCTCGGCCGCGCCCTTCTGGCTACCCTCCGGCCGCGTGCCGACGTACTTCAGCTCGATGGTGCCCTCGTCGGCGAGGCCGGCGAGGCGCTGTAGCTCCTCGAGCCCGTCCCAGCCGGCGTCGACGCCGTCGTTCGCCTGTGCTTCCAGCTCGCCGGTGACGGCCTCGGGCACGACGATCGTCGCCCCCTCGTACGTCCCGTCCTCGATGCGGTCGGACACGCGCCCGTCGATGATGGCGCTGGTGTCCGGTACTACGTTCATACCGTATTTCGGGACGGGAGGGGTATAAGAGTGTTCGACTGCGGGGTCGCCGGCGGGCTTATAACCGCTGACACGAGCGTCCAGGTGCCCGGCGACTCCCGCCGCCGTCGCCGACAGCCGGCCGCGCCGCGTCGTTTCAGCGCGGCGGCGAGTCGCCGGCTGCCGAGGGCCGCGTTTTTAATCGTCCGGCGGTCGACGACCCGGACATGAGCGAACTCGTCGACCTCACGCGGAAACTGGTCGAGATCCCGAGCCACGAGGACGAGACGGCCGCGGGCGACGCCATCGAGGACTGGCTGCGCGCGGAGACCAACGCTGCCGTCGAACGCGACGGCGACGGCAACGTGATCGCGCGACGGAATCCCGGTGCAGGTACCTCCCTGGCGCTGATCGGCCACCACGACGTGGTCCCGCCGGCGGCCGAGCAGGTCGTCGGGGACCCGGAGTCCCCTGAAAAGTACCTCGTCGAGGAGCGCGACGGCCGCCTCTACGGGCGCGGCACGGCCGACATGAAGGGCGCCGTCGCCGCCTGCCTGCTCGCGTTCCGCGACGCCGACGTGCCGGCGAACCAGGACCTCGTCTTCGCCTCCTTCGTCGGCGAGGAGGTCGGCGGCGTCGGTGCCCGGGGCGCCATCGAGCGCGGCTTCGCGCCGGACTACGCGCTGGTCGCCGAGGGCTCGACAAACTACTCCGCGGCGGGCGTCACGGACGTCGTCGTCGCGCACAAGGGCCGGCGCGGGTCGACGATCACGGCGTCCGGCGCGTCCGCGCACGCCTCGGAGGTCGAGGCGGGCACTAACGCTATCTACCGCGCGAGCGACGCCGTCGACGTCGTGCGCGACCTCGCGTTCCCGACAGTCGAGGTCGTCGGCGAGGAGTTGGCCGGCTCCGTCGCGGTCACCGAGATCGAGGGCGGCACGGCGATGAACGTCATCCCTGACGAGTGCACGCTGACGGTCGACGAGCGTACCGTCCCCGGCGAACGCGCGGCCCTGGAGCGCGTCGAGGAGATCGAGGGCGTCGAGTGGACCGTCGACCAGGACCTCCCGCCGATGGCCTGCGACGACGAGGCGTTCGCCGACGCGGCGCTGGCGGCGGCGCGCTCCGTTCAGGATGGAGACGCCGAGGCAACCCCCCAGCACGTCACGAAACCGCACGCGACGGACGCGGGCTGGCTCGCCGAGGCCGGGACGACCTGCGTCGTCTGCGGGCCCTCGGAACCCGGCGAGGCCCACACGGAGACGGAGAGCGTCTCCCTGGACGTGCTGGCTCGCTGTCGGCGGATCTACCGGACCCTGGCGGAGCGCGACCTCGGTGCCGACGGCAGCGCGTAGGCGACCCGATCGGGGCGTACTCCCCGCGCAACCGGCCGTCCCGGCCGGAGACGCACGTTTCTTAAGCGCGAGTCGGAAAATGGCGCGTATGGCAACGAACGCCACGAACGCCGACGACGTCCCCGACGCCTACGAGGCGCTACTCGACCGAGCCCGACGCTGGAACTCCGTCTCCAGCGCCGCGGGCGTGCTCTCCTGGGACCAGCAGGTGATGATGCCCGAGGGTGGCACCCCCGCCCGGTCCCGCCAGCTCTCCACGCTCTCCTCGCTGGAACACGAGCTCGTCACCGCCGACGAGACCGGCGAACTGCTCGACGAGCTCGAAGACGTCGACCTGACCGACGAACAGGCAGCCGTCGTCCGCGAGATCAGTCGCGAGTACGAGCGCGCGAACGCGGTCCCGCAGGAGCTCGTCGAGGAGATCTCCGAGGCCTCCACCGAGGCCCTCCAGGCGTGGGAGGAGGCCAAGGCCGAGGACGACTTCGACACCTTCGCCCCGCACCTCCAGAAGCACGTCGAGCTGAAACGGGAGTACGCCGAGGCGATCGACCCTGACCGTGACCCCTACGAGGTCCTCTTCGAGGACTACGAGCCGTGTCTCCCCCTCGACCAGGCTGAATCGATCCTCGAGGAACTCCGCGAGACCCTCGTCCCGATGATCGCGGACATCCGCGAGTCGGACGCCGACCTCGCCGTCGACACCTTCGAGGGCCACTTCGACGAGGAGACGCAGGAGGAGCTCTCCCGCGAGGTCCTCGACGTGATCGGCTACGACTTCGATCGCGGCCGCCTCGACGTCTCCTCGCACCCGTTCACCTCCGGCAACCAGTTCGACTGCCGCGTCACGACGCGCTTCGACGAGTCCGACCCGCTCGGCGCGTTCCTCTCGACGGTCCACGAGTTCGGGCACGCGCAGTACAACCTCGGGCTCCCCGCGGAGGAGTACGGCACGCCGCTTGGCGAGTCGCGCGACCTCTCGGTCCACGAGTCGCAGTCGCGCCTCTGGGAGAACCACGTCGGGCGCTCGCGGGCCTTCTGGGAGCTGCTCCTGCCGACGTTCCAGGAGTACTTCCCCTCGACCGAGGACGCCACCGTCGAGGACGCCTACGAGGCCGTCAATCAGGTGTACGAGGACAACCTCATCCGCGTCGAGGCCGACGAGCTCACCTACCACCTCCACATCGTCGTCCGGTTCGAGATCGAGCGCGAGCTCATCGCCGGCGAGCTCGACGTCGAGGACGTTCCGGAGGCCTGGAACGACAAGTACGAGGAGTACCTCGGCATCCGCCCCGAGAACGACGCCGAGGGCTGCCTGCAGGACATCCACTGGGCCCACGGCAACTTCGGCTACTTCCCGACCTACTCGCTCGGCTCCGTGATGGCCGCCCAGCTGTACGAGGCCGCCGAGGAGGACATCGACGACCTCGAGGGGAAGATCGCCGCGGGCGACTTCGACGACCTCCACGAGTGGCTCGCGGACAACGTCCACCAGCACGGCTCCCGCTACGAGACGAACGAGCTGGTCAAGGGCGCCACCGGCGAGGACTTCTCCGCCGACGCCTTCGTCGACTACGTCGACGAGAAGTACGGCGAGCTGTACGACTTATAAACGGCCGCAGCCGGGGCGCCGTGTAGGCGTCGACCACGGCCCGCTCACGGCTCCGACGCGTGCCCCGTCGGGTTCGCGTCGAGCCACGCTTCGAGTTCGTCCTCGTGCGCGTCCCATGCCGCCCGGATGCGCTCGTACTCCTCGCGAGCGGCGTCGGCCCCGCGGTAGGCGGCGATCGACTTGAGTCGGTTCCGGAGCGCCTGCTCGCACATCCTCGTCTCGTCGTACCAGTGGAAGCCGCACTGGACCAGAAGGTCGTGGACGGCCGCCCAGAAGCCGATGCCCTTCGGGTTCTCCGGCCCCTCCTCGCCGACCATCGGCACGGGCTCGTCGAACTCGCGGTAGTAGTCGAGCGCGAACCGCGCGACGATCGGTTTGAGCCGGTACTCCAGCTCGCCGCCGATCTCGCCTTTCGCGTCCCGCTGCTGTGCGAGCAGGCTGTCGTACCCCTCCTCCTCCTCTTCGTATCGACGGAGGCGCCAATCGTTCAGGCCGTCGAACGCCGCCCAGCGGTCCGTCTCGCGCGCCACGAGGTCGTCCGGGGCGCCGTCGAAGACGAGCCGGAGAAAGCCGCCGTCGGGCCCGGCGCCGAACTCGGCGAACTGCCCGTAGGCCCAGAACCACCCCGTTTCCCAGTGGTCGCTCGCCTCGAAGCGGTCCCACGCGTCGGGGAGGTACTCTCGAAGGAACCGGCGCTCGTCCGCGGGCGCGTCGAAGTGGAACTCGATAGTTGCTCCGGCCATTGGGCCGGATGTGTTGGGTTTTCGTGATATACTTTTTCCCAGTGCTGCTGATTGGGAGTTGTTTACGTGACCTTTCGATGGATTAGTTGGAGGACGTTTACCGGACCTCTCTGGAAGAGTTCGGCCGAGTACGGCGACGCGGCTCCGGAGTTACGGGATCGTCCGGAAGCCTTCGGCGGCACTTTATAAGCATATTTGAATGGATGATACGGTTCCGCGCTTGACAGCACCGCAAACGTCCAGAAGCCCTCGGCCGGCCGCGCCCTTTCAGTCCGCCAGGACCGCGACAGCAACCGCGACGACGACCGCGACCGCCCAGCAACCGCAACCCTCAGGCCTCCTCAGCCTCGGCCGGGGCGCCCCGGCCTCCCTCGCACGCGTTGCTCGCGCGCGCCACCGCGGCCGCGCCGCGACCGCCGAAGAGCCGCCGCGAGCGACGCCCGGCCACCACTCCCGGGTGGGACTGAAAGGGGCAGCCGCTGAGCGGGGCACCCTGCGACGCTAGCACCGCAACCCGGCGAGCGACCGAACGCAGTGAGGGAGTGAGCCGGGTGAGGAGCGCAGCGAGCAGCACGACCGCTCAGCGGCTGGGGCTTTCTGGGTATGCCGAGTGGTGTCAGTCGCGTTGACATCCTAGCGAACCCCGTTTGACGGCCCATAGCTGGTCCCTGAGGCTCCCGTAAGTGGAACTGATTGGATAGAAACCCGCGAACAGCGACGGACAACTCTTCTTTATATACTATTTAAAAGTAGCCGTCGACCATGCTCTCGACGTACTTCGCGATGACGTCGACCTCGATGTGGACGGGGTCACCGACCGCTTTCTCCGAGAGCGTCGTCAGCTCGTAGGTCGTCGGGATGATCGCGACCTCGATGGCGCCCTCACGCTTCTCGGCGACGGTCAGCGAGATGCCGTCCAGCGAGACGGAGCCCTTCTGGACAACGTACTGCTCGACGCCCTCGGGCACGGAGAAGGTGAAGCGCCAGTCCTCGCCCACTTGCTCGATGGCCTCGACCTCGGCGACGGTGTCGACGTGGCCCTGGACGACGTGGCCGTCGAAGCGGCCGTCGGCGGGCATCGCGCGCTCGACGTTGACGCGGTCGCCCTCGCGGACCTCGTCGAGGTACGTCTTCGCGACGGTCTCGGCCGCGAGGAACACCTCGAACCAGTGGCGGTCGGACGTCTCCACCTCGCCGAACGCCTCGACCGTCAGACAGACGCCGCTGACGTTGATCGACTGGCCGTGATACAGGTCGTCCAGGTCGGCGGCCGCGATGCGGAGCCGCAGGCCGTCCTCCGTCGCCGTCCGCTCGATGACCTCGCCGGCCGTCTCCACGATCCCCGTGAACATACCCTGGCTACCCGTGGGCGACACAAATCGGTTGTCGTGTGCAGATCTGAGACGGTGCGGCTGTGCTGGCCCTCGGTCGCCGCGGCGCCGCGTCACCCGCTCCGCGAGGCTTATCAACGCTCACGGGCTACCATCGATAATGCGATTCGGGATCCTCGACATGGTCGGGCTCGCGATCACCTTCGCGTTCGCGTTCCCCGTCGCGAACTACGGCGTCCTCCGGATCCTCGACGGCGAGACCCTGTTCGGGGTCACCCTCGTCGGCATCGCCATCGCGATGGTCGTCATCCAGGAGTACTTCCTCGACCCGAAGCGCCTGCTCCGGAAATTGCTCAGCGGGCTGCTACCGAGTCGGCTCCGGTCGAGTGACACTTCGTCGCCCGATAAGTAGCGCGATCGTTCTTCTCACCTGCTCTGCAGCCCGCTAGCCTCAGCGCCGCTCCGGCGTGATCCCGAACGGGTACTCGTGGAGGATCTCGTACCCGTCCTCGGTCACGGCCACGAGGTCCTCGAGCCGCACGCCGCCCTGCTCGGGGTCGTAGACGCCCGGCTCGACCGTGACGACGTGGCCGGCTTCGAGCTCGGTGTCGCTCGAAAGCGACGGCCCTTCGTGCAGCGAGACGCCGACGCCGTGACCCGTACCGTGCGTGAAGCCGGCCTCACCCTCGCCCGCGTTCGGGTCGAAGCCGTACGCCGTCAGCTCGGCGGCGGCCTCGGTGTGGACGACCCCGGCGGCCGCGCCGGCTTCGACCTCCGCGAGCGCGGCCTCGCGGGCGGCCTCGCAGGCGACGTACGCGCGGCGCTCCCAGCCGCCCTCGGACTCGACGACGAACGTCCTGGTCATGTCGCCGTAGTAGCCGTGCGGGCCGCGCGGCGAGACGTCCAGCAACACCGTCTCGCCGGGCCTGATGGCGTCGACGCCGGTGTAGTGGAGGTCCGCCGCGGTCGGCCCCGCACCGATGACCGTGTTGCCGGCGTTGCGCACGCCGTAGGCCGCGAGCGTCTCGTTCACCTGGCGGCGAAGCCGCTCCGTCGAGAGCGGGCCGCCGTTCCAGACGAGCTCGTCGCCCTCGACGACGCTCTCGGCGAGCACCGTCTCCGCACGGGCCATCCCCCGCGCGGTCGCGCGCTGCACGCGACGGAGGCAGTCGAGCTCGTCGTCGGTCTTTACGAGGCGCGCGTCGGCGACGGCGCTCGTCGACGAAAGCTCGTGGTCGGCCGATTCGAGGTAGACGGCGGCGTCGTGGGGGATCGACTGCGGGGCGAGCAGGGTCGCGTCCGGCCCGACGAGGTCGGCGACGACGGCCGCGGCGCGCTCGCCCGCCGGGTCGCCGAGGTTCTCGGTCCGGACCTCGCGAGCGACGCCGTCGACGGGCGTGCCGTCGCTGCCGGTGTGGTGCGCGACGAACTCGCGCGTCGCCTGCTCCTTAAAAAGCGCCGGCGCACAGAGGACCGCGCGGTCCGCGGTGACGACGACCGTGAAGTCCCGATCCGGGCCGGAAAAGCGAGTGAGGTACCGGAGGTCGTCGTCGAAGCGGTCGCCGACGGCGACGAGCGCGTCGGCCTCCTCGGCTGCGCTGCTCGCGTCGAGCGCGTCGGCGACGAACGAGAGGTCCGTCCGCGGCAGGTCGGGCCGGGGGCGGCTATCGCTGGGCTCCGGCGGCTTTCCCGTTGGCGCCGCCGAGGGTTCGTCGTCGTCCCCCGTCACGCCTCGGGTTCCGGCGCCGCCAGCTCCTCCTGCACGTCCGCGATCAGCTCGTCGACGGGGTCATGGCGGACCTCGTTGTGCAGCAGCACGCTGATCGGCAGCGTCGGCGCGCCGTTGATGAGGTTCTCGAGGATGACGAGGCGCTCGCGGGCCCGCGAGATGCCGACGTAGAAGACGCGGCGCTCGTTGTCGGTGAGGACCGGGACCGGGCTCGTCGTGCTGGTGAACTCCTCGTCGGCGCCGTCGACGTCGGTCGGGTCGTCGACGGTGGCGACCATCTGCTCGACGACCTTCTCCGTGAGGTCCGTCGAGACGAAGACGTGGTCGGCCTCGCGGCCCTTCGCCGAGTGGATCGTGCCGACGCGGACGCGGGTCGGCTCGACGTCCTGGTAATCGCCGTCGAAGTAGGCCTTGACCGTGTTGCGCTGGAAGCTCGTGACCTTCCGGACCATGTCGCCCGCGCTGGCCTTGTCCGGCATGAAGGGGACGAAGTTCCCGATCTGGTCGGCCGGGATCTCGATCTCGGCGACGTCCTCGACGTCGGCGGCGTCCTCCTTGTCGTCGAGGAAGTCGTAGAACTCGTCGCGCTCGTTGGTGCCGAAGGCGGACTCCTGGAGCATGTCGGCCAGCCGTCGGGCCTCGAGCCCGTTGACCGGGTCGTCCGCGGCGAGCTTCTCGATGGCGTGGACGTAGTCCTGCAGGCGGTCCGTCCACATCCGCCCGTCCGTGAGCAGCGTGAAGGGGATGCCGTAGTCGATGAACTCGTCGATGAAGTCGAACATCTGGTAGCGCGCGCGGAAGAGGATCATCACACTACCCTCGTCGTCCTCGACCGTGTACCGGACGTTTCGGACGAGCTCGATCATCGAGGGGCTCTCGATCCCCTCGACGACGCCACCCTCCTTCCGCGGGCGGAGGTCCTTCTCCTGGCGCTTGTCGATGTGGCGGATCTCCGCGTTGACGACGTTGAGGATCTCCGAGGGAAGCCGGTAGGAGTTCGGCAGCACGACGTCCTCGCTGACCGGCGTGTCGAGCAGGAGGTCCGGGTCGGCGCCCTGCCAGGCGTAGACGACCTGGTCGTCGTCGCCCGCGATGAGCGCGCGCTCGACGTGCGGGCGCCACTCCTCGTACACCTCGTACTGTAGCGTCGTGATGTCCTGGAACTCGTCGATGACGAGGTACTCGACGTTGGGGATGAGCGAGCGCTGCTTCACGCGTTCGAGCATGTCGGCGAAGCCGACGACGCCCTCCTCGCCCTTGTACGCGCGCCAGCCGCGGATCGCCTCGGGGATGTCGATGCGGTCGTCGTCGGAGGGCCACGTCGGCGTGTACTTGTTCCCCTCCTGCGCGTTGGGGTCCTCCTCGGGCGGAAGCCGCACTTCCTCGACGTCCCACTGGAAGGGCACGTCGTACCAGTCGGCGACGTCGCGGTTCGTTCGCTGGAGCCACTGTGACGTCGCGATGATCTTGTTCCCGAGCGTCGTCGACCGCGCGGTGCGGCGGCCGGCGCCGCCGTACTCGTCCTCGAACTCGATGCCGAAGTCCTCACAGAACTCCTCTTTGGCGTCCTCGTCGACGACGTCGCCGCGCGAGAGGTCGAGCAGCTCGTACGCCTTCGCGTGCATCGTGCAGACGTTCCCCTGGAGGGTGCGCGGGGAGATGTCGAGCCGCTCGGCGAGTCGCTCGCGGATCTCGGCGGCGGCCGCGCGGGTGTACGAGACGACGAGCACGTCGCGTACGTCGATACCGTCCTCCTCGATCAGCGCCTCGACGCGGTCGAGGAGCGCCGTCGTCTTCCCGCTGCCGGGGCCCCCGAACAGGCGGGTTACTGTCGGTTCGGCGTCAGTCATTGTACACTTAGTGGGCCCGGCGCGTGATAAGCGGCGTGGGTTGCGGTCGGCCTCGTGAGCTCCCGTACGAACCGGCTGCCCGGCCGGATGCAACAGCGTGCCCGAGTTGCTCGCACGGTGTGCCCGAGTTGCTCGCACGGTGTGCCCGAGTTGCTCGCACGGCACTTCCATCGATTCAAACGGCTCCTCCGTCGGTCAGTTCGGGTGCCCCGGTCAGTTCCCTCGCGTTGCGCGCGCGTCGCGTACTTCCGCGCCATCGCGTACCTTGTCCTCGCAGGCGGGGCAGACACGGGGAGCATCCACGTCGTCGGGGGTGAAGACGCGAACGTAGTCCGCCGTGACGAAGGCCCCGCAGTTCTGACAGCTCGGCATAGACGCGTCTTTATTGTACGGTACAATAGTCGTAACGGTTAAACAAAAAGACACTTCACCGAATCGGTGCCTTACGCCGCCGGGTGCCAACCGCAGACGCCGCACTCCGTCGCCGACTCGTCGTGGAGCCCGCCGCAGTCCGGACACTGCTTTTTGTTATACGATCGCTCCCAGCGTTCGATCTCCGTCTCGTGCCCGTTGTCCTCGAGGAACTCGTCGAACAGGTCGTCACTGCTGGGTGCTGAGGCCATACAAGGCATGGTAACGCGTGCCACTACTTAGTTCTTTCCGGGAACGCGACCCCGACGCAAGCTGCCGATTCTCGATAGTACCCACCTGCCCGCGGCGACTTCGATCACCCAGCGCCCGGTTCCGACCCGTTTATTTGACCGCGCCTCCCCCACATAGCCATGTCCGAAGGTACGCCCCAGGAGCTTATCGCGGCACTGCGCGAGGCCGACGCCGTCAAATACGGCGAGTTCGAGCTGTCCCACGGCGGGACGAGCGACTACTACGTCGACAAGTACCTCTTCGAGACCGACCCGCACTGTCTCCAGCTCATCGGCGACGCCTTCGCCGAGCGGCTGGCCGACACCGACGCGAAGCTCGCCGGCGTCGCGCTCGGCGCGGTCCCGCTCGTCGCGGTGACGGCCGCCGAGCTCGACCGGCCGTACGTCATCGCGCGCAAGCAGGCGAAGGAGTACGGCACCGGCAACCGGATCGAGGGCCGCCTCAAGGACGGCGAGGAGGTCGTCGTGTTAGAGGACATCGCGACGACTGGCCAGTCCGCCGTCGACGCCGTCGAGGCGCTTCGCGACGCCGGCGCGACCGTCAACCGCGTGCTGGTCGTCGTCGACCGCGAGGAGGGTGCCGAGGAGCTGCTCGCCGCCCACGACGTCGAGCTCGAATCGCTCGTGACCGCCTCCGAGCTACTCGCGGACCAGGAGTAAGCGGGGTCGCGGGCGGTCGACCGCGTTTCGCGTCTTTCGCCTGCGGATACCGCCCGAACCAGCATCGCTTAACACGGTGGCGTGGGTCGCATTGGCCATGCGAGAACGGTGGCTCCCCGCGTGGGCGCTCGGCTCCGTCGCGTTCGGCGGGGCGTCCCTGCTGGTTCCGTTATATATCGTCCTCCTCGGCGCGACGCCCGTGCAGCTCGGCCTGCTCGCGGGGGCCTCGGCGCTCATCGGCGCGCCGGGCGCAATCGCCTTCGGCCGGCTCGCCGACCAGGTCGGTCACCGTCGCACGCTCGTCCTCCTGACGCTCGCGACGGTCGCGGCGACGCTCGCGGCCATCCCCTTTCTCACCAGTATCCTCGCGATCGTCGTCGCCAACACGGTGCTCTGGCTGTTCGTGGCCTCGGTCGCGCCCGTGACGACCATGCTCGTCGTCGACGACGCCGCGCCCGAGGAGTGGCCCGACCGGATCGGCCGCTTCAACGAGTACCAGGGCTACGGCTGGGCCGGCGGGCTCGTGCTCGGCACCGTCTGGCCGCTCGTGGGGAGCGCGTTCCTCGGGCCGGTGCCGGTCGTCCGCGTCCTCTTCTGGCTGCTCGCGGGCTGTGCCGCACTGAGCGTCCTCGGTGCAGCCCGCTCGCTGCCGCGACCCGCGCCCGGCGACCACGTCACGAGCGAGCGACAGGTGGCCCGGGTCGGCCGACTGCTGTCGCGGACGAGCCGCGGCGTCACCGGCGCGACGTTCGTCTTCTTCCCGAACCGGCTCTACTGGACGACCCAGCAGTTCGACCTCGCGCGCCTCCGCGACCGCCTGGACCCGACGCTGGCGACGTTCCTGCTCGCGGCCGGGCTCTTTTTCACCGGCTTCGCGGCGTTCTGGGCGCCGCTCCCGCTCCTGCTCACGGAGATCGGCTTCGCCTCCGGGTCGGTGTTCGCGCTGTACCTGGGGGCCAGCCTCGCCTCCGCGGTGCTGTACGAGCCCGTCGGCGCGCTGGCCTCGCGGTACGACGTTCGGCGACTGCTCGCGGGCACGCTCGCGGTGCGCGGGGTCTGCTTCCCGCTCGTCCCGCTGCTCGCGGGCCTCGGCTCCGTCGCGCTGGGGTTCGTCGCCGTCGGCGTCGGCCTCGCGGTCATCGGCGCGACGTGGGCCGTCGTCGCCGTCGTCGGCACCGTCGTCGTCACCCGGATCGCGTCGCCCGCCGCGCGCGGGGAGGTCCTCGGCGCCTACACGGCCCTGACGGCTGTCGCGGGCGGCGTCGGCGGGGTGCTCGGCGGCTGGCTCGCCTCGTTCGGCTACCGCGTCGCGTTCGCGGTCGCCGGCGGCTTCGTCGTCGCCGGCGCGGGCCTCGTGGTGGCGCTCCGGTCGATCTCCGGGCCGGAGCGAGCGCCCCGTGAGCCGGCCGACACGACCGGATCGGAATCGGAGAGCAGCACTGCGGAGTCGCCACCGGCGGAACGGGCGGATTCCTGACCGGCCGGCACGGTCGCCACGCGGCCACCGCACGTGGAGACGCGTACACTTTTGAGGGCAAGCGACGACCAGTCGGTATGCAGCGACACGTTCTCGTTCCGGTCGACGGCTCCGAGGAGTCCGAGCAGGCGCTCGAGCACGCACTGGAGACGCTGGCCGCGGAGCGGCTCACGCTGATCCACGTCGTCAACCCGGTCAGCTCGTTCGGCTACAGCGACGACGAGCACTTCGACTTCGAGGCGTATCGGGAGCAGACGGACCAGTCGATGGAGCGGGGCGAACAGCTGCTCGAACGGTTCCGGGAACGGGCCGCCGACCGCGACGTCGACGTCGAAACGAGCCTTCGGACGGGCCAGCCGGCCCGGGAGATCCTCGACGCGGTGGCGGAGCTCGACGTCGACCAGGTCGTGATGGGGAGCCGCGGTCGGTCGGGCATCGGCCGCGTGCTGTTCGGTAGCGTGGCGGAGACGGTGACCCGGCGCTCGCCGGTGCCGGTCACCATCGTTCGCTAGGGCGGCCGCCCACAGCAAGGCGGCCCGCAGCCAGGCGGCTGCCCGCAGTTCGCGGCGGCCCGCAGTTAGGAGGCTGCCCGAAGTTCGTGCCGGCCAGGAGGGAAGTTCCTTTATCAGTGGGCTCGTTGGGGCACGTATGAACGCAGTCGCCCCCGCCGTGGCTTCGTCGCCACTCGTGCAGGTCTCGGCCCCGCCCGTCGCCATCGGCCCGGAGACGACCGCCGCGCTGCTGCTGGCGACGGCGGGCGCGATCGCCCTGTTCTGGTTCACGGTCAAGATGGCCGCCGGGTTCCGGGAGTTCCGGCAGGTCACCAGGGAGCGAGAAGAGGACGAGGAGTCGACGAGGACGCCCGACGACGAGACCGCCGACGCGGAGCAGTCCGAATAAGCCGCGGTCGAGTTCTTTTTTAAGTCGGTTCGACGTTCGAGGGCAGCCACGACTCGACGACGGCGAACGTGAGCGTGCTCAACACGCCGATGAGCGTCCCGGCGGTGAGCGCGAGCGCGAGGTCCGTCAGCGCGAGCGCCGTCACGCCCTCGGTCTCGGGCAGGAAAAAGCCCGAGAGCCCGTAGAGGACGACGGCGATGGCGACGACGTAGAACGGCGCGTTGAGGTAGCGCCAGCGGAACCGGCCGGCGAGGTACTCGTCGGTGATCTGCCCGAGGCTGGAGGTGATCCCGGCGGCCGCGGCCCAGACGACGAAGCCGTGGGCGAACGCGGCCAGCGCCGTCCCGACCGGGATCGGTCCCTCGCGGGTCGCCTGGACGACGTCGAGGGTCTCGAGGCCCTGCACGCCGCCGATGACCAGCAGCGCGAGCGCGACGACGTAGGTAATGAGCGTCACCCGACCGGCGTACAGCACGTTGCGGATCCAGTCGGCCGACTCGTCGATAGTCGTCTCGAGGCCCAGGCCCCGGAACAGCGAGTAGAAGCCCAGGAGTGCGGAGATGAGCCCGAGCACGGAGGCGCCGGCGACGTCGAACAGGCTGGCGGCGACGAACAGGGGGTAGATGAGCAGGAGGATCCCCAGCGGAACGAGGATGGTCCCGCGCGTCTCCGAGTCCGCGAGCACCTGCTTGATGGTGTAGTACATCGACTCGAGGTTCTGGGCCTGCCGGACGACGACGCGGCGGACGCCGTCGATGGGCATCCGCGAGCGGATCACCGGCAGGACGGACTCGTCCTGCGCGCCGTCGGTGATGACGATCGCCCGGATCTCCTCGCCGGTGGAGAGCTCCGCGAGGACGCGGTCGATCTCGTCGCCGACCGCGCGGTTCGCCTTCACGTCAGAGCCGTCGACGCCGGTGACGGCGGCGACCTCGACGGCCTCGTCCTCCTTCGGGGCGAGGTCGTCGTGGACGTGGACGCCCTGGAACAGGACGTTGACGTCGGAGTCCTCCGGATCTGCGGTCGCCAGGTCGACGGCCGCCTCGCTGACCGCGTCGCGGCCGATAACCGGGGTTGTGTGCCCGGTTTTGCGGCCGAGGTCGTCGTCGAGGTCGACACAGAGGACCAGCAGCATCTACTCACGCTACGCCATCCCCCGGCATATGCTTTCGGCTGTTCGGGCAGGTCAGAACGAACGTGGACCGGCGCGGGCGACGGCTCGGAGTCCCGGGTGACAGGATGTTCCGTCCCAAGAATCCCCGCGGCAGCCGGGCTGTGAGAGCGTCTCACGGCCGGAGGGAGGGTCCGGACGCTTTTTCAGGCACGAGGTGGTAGTACGGCGTAGATGATATCGAAGGGCTGTGAACAGTGCGCGAAGGGCGGGAAGATGGTCCTGTTCGTCTACGGGTACTGTGACCAGCGGGACTGCTTCTACTGCCCCCTCGGCGAGAACCGGAAGAACGTCACCGACGTGTACGCCAACGAGCGGAAGGTCGAGTCCGACGAGGACGTGCTCACCGAGGCGAAGCGCATGGACGCGCTCGGCACCTCCATCACGGGCGGGGAGCCGCAGGAAGCCCTCGAGAAGACGTGTCACTACCTCGAACTGCTGAAAGACGAGTTCGGCGAGGACCACCACACCCACCTCTACACCGGGATCACCGGCGGCCGCGAGAACATGCGCCGCCTCTCCGAGGCGGGGCTCGACGAGATCCGCTTCCACCCGCCGCTGGAGCTGTGGGGCGACATGCACGGCACCGAGTGGGAGGAGATCCTCCACATCGCCCGCGAGGAGGGGCTGACGCCCGCCTTCGAGATCCCCGGCATCCGCGCGGAGCCGGAGTTCCTCGAGTTCCTCGACGAGGGCGCCGCCGAGTTCTGTAACATCAACGAGTTCGAGATGAGCGACGGGAACTACCGTCGCATGCAGGAGGAGGGCTTCGAGCTCCAGGAGGACCACATGTCCGCCGTCGAGGGCTCGAAGGACGACGCCATCCTCGAGGAGATGGCCTCCCACGAGAAGGTGTACTTCTGTACGAGCGTCTTCAAGGACGCCGCCCAGCACCGCAACCGCCTGAAGCGCATCGCGAACAACATCCGCCGCGAGTTCGACGAGGTGACCGACGACGGCACGCTCGTCTACGGCAAGACGACCGCCGACCCCGAGCGCTTCGAGGCGCTCGGCGTCCCCGAGGAGTTCTACACCGTGAAATCGAACCACGTCGAGGTCGCGTGGTGGCTCCTCGAGGAGATGGTCGAGGACGGCGACCTCGCAGACGGCGAGATCGTCGAGCAGTACCCGACCGTCGACGGCACCGTCGTCGAGCGCACGCCGGTCGCGTAAGCCACGCGGCCCGCTCCCCGCTCCCGTCTTTGCAGACGCCGACGTCGAGGCGTCGTCCCGCCTTTTAACCGATAGCCACGCCTTCCTCGCGGTATGGCAACCGATCCTGACGCGCCCGGGGCCGACGACGCGGACGAGTTCGACGACCGCAACGTCTACGGCGGCGAACTCGCGCCGTGTAGCCACGACCCGGAGACGGGCTACCTCCGCGACGGCCACTGCCGGGACGTCGACGGCGACGCCGGCCGGCACCAGCTCTGCGCGGTGATGACGGAGGCGTTCCTCGAGTACAGTCGCGAGCAGGGCAACGACCTGATCACCCCCCGTCCCGAGTTCGACTTTCCGGGGCTGGAACCGGGCGACCGCTGGTGCGTCTGCGTCGACCGCTGGCTCTCGGCCGTCGAGGCCGCCGAGAGCGACACCAACCCGGCGGACCCCGACGTCGCGCCGCCGGTGATCCTCGAAGCGACCAGCGAGTCCGTGCTGACGACCGTCGAGCCCGACACGCTCCGCGAGCACGAGTACGAGCCGGCGTAATCCGCGGACAGGCCGCCGCCTATTTATAAGGCCGCCGCGGCCGAAGCGCCGCCATGCGCTTCACCGTCGAGACCGACGGCCGGACGGCCGTGCAGGACCTCACCAACCGCGTCACTGCCGTGCTCCCGCCCGACGCGGACGGCGTCGCGACCGTCTTCGTCCGGCACACGACCGCGGGCATCGTCGTCAACGAAGCCGAGGAGCGGCTGCTCTCGGACGTCGAGACGTTCGTCGACGACTACGTGCCCGACGAGGGGTGGGAGCACGACGGGATCGACGACAATGCGGACTCGCACCTGCGCGCGCTGCTGCTCGGCGAGAGCGTGACGGTCCCCGTCACGGACGGCGAGCTCGACCTCGGCACCTGGCAGTCGGTCCTGCTCGTCGAGTGTGACGGCCCCCGCTCGCGGAAGGTGGACGTCGTCGTACACTGAGGCGTCGCTCTCGGGGGAAGCGTCACTCCCCCGTCGCCCAGAGTCCGCCGGCGACCACCGACCCGAGACCGTACGCCGCCGCGAGCATCACGAACGCCGGGCGGAAGCCGACCGTGTCAGCGAGGTAGCCCACGATCGCGGGTGACACCGCGCCGGCGGCCATCAGGATCGTCCGGACGACGCCGAGGATACCGCCCGTGTGGGCCTCGGGGATTATCGTCACGAGATAGGTGTCCCGTACCGGACGGAACCCGTGCGAGCCGAGGCCAACGCCGAGGACCGCGGCGCCGATAGTGCCGACCCCGAGGGTCGAGGTGACGCCGGCGGCTGCGGGCAACGCAAGCACGCCGCCGAGCGCAACACCTGCGAGCGCGAGGCAGCCGGTGATGATCGGGAGCGGACCGAGGCGGTCGGCTGCGGTCCCGGTCGCGAGCTGAACGAGGCTCGCGGCGAACAGGACGACGTACAGCAGGCTCGCGACCGCCGGCTCGACGCCCGCCTCGCGCGTGAGGTACAGCGGGAGGAAGGCGACGGCCCCGTTGTACGCGAACGAGTAGCAGACCGTTACGAGCACGAACACGGAGAATCGGAGTTCGCGGAACGGGGCGAGGTACGCGCGGGCGCCCGCGCTCTCCCGCTCCGCGTCCGGCGAGACGTCGTCGCCGACGCGATGGCGGAGGCGTATATAAAAGAGCGCGGCGAGCGCGACGCCGACGCCGCCCCCGACGACGAAGAGGACCCGCCAGCCGAGCGTCGCCGTCGCGAGCAGCGCGGCGACCACAGCGGGGGCGGCGATCCCGCCGAACGCGCCGATGGTGTCGAGGATCCCGAGCGCACGACCGGTCCGGGCGGGGTAGACGCCCGAGAGCAGCCGAACGGCGACCGTCTTGTGCGCGCCCGTCCCCGCGCCGATGACGACCATCGTCGCCGCGAGCAGGACGAAGGGGCCGCCGAGGACGACCGCGAACGCGCCGAGCGAGGCGAGCAGGACGCCGGCGGTGATGACGCGCACGGAGCCGACGCGGTCGGCCAGGACGCCGGAGGGGAACTGCATCGCCGCGTACGTGAGCATGAGTCCCGTAAAGGCCGTCCCGACGGCCGCGTTCGAGATGCCGTAGGTCGCCTGGAGCGGTTCGAACAGCGGCGGAAAGGCGTAGCGGAGGAACTTCGCCAGGAACCAGATGGCGGCCGTGAGGAGGAGCGCGTCGTAGTCGGCGAGCCGCCGGATGTCCATCGGCTACCGGTAGCGGGGTGGGTCGCTTAAAAGGCGGGAATGCGGCAGCGTGGCTGGGAGCCGAGCGCGTCGCGGAGTAAAGTGAGGTCGGTCGCGGTCGACGTTAGCCGAACGGCCCCTTGCCGCCACCGCCGCCGCCACCGCCCAGCATGCCGCCGAGGCCGCCGCCACCGCCACCGCCGCCGCCCTGCATCTTCTTCATCATGCGCTGCATGTCGCCGTCGCCCATTCCCTGGAACTGCTTGATGGTCTGTTCCATCATCTTGTGCTGCTCCAGCAGCTGGCTGACGGTCTCTTCGTCGGTGCCCGAGCCGCGCGCGATGCGCTCGACGCGGGACTGGCCGACCTTCCGGGGGTTCTCCAGCTCCTCCTCGGTCATCGCGCTCATGATGACCTCGAACCGGCGCATCCGGTCCTGGGTGACGTCCATCGCGTCGTCCGGGAGCTGGTCCATCATCCCGCCGCCCATGCCGGGGATCATGTCCATCACCTGGTCGAGCGGCCCCATCTTGTTCATCGCGTCCATCTGCTTTTTCATGTCCTTCAGGGTGAAGCTCCCCTCCAGCATGTCCTCGGGGTCCCAGTCGTCGTCCTCGTCGCCGGCCTCCTCCATCGCGCGCTCGACACGCTCGGAGAGCTGCTTGAGGTCGCCCATCCCGAGCAGCCGGGAGATGAAGCCGGACGGCTCGAAGCGCTCGATGTCCTGGACCGTCTCGCCGGTCCCGAGGAAGGCGATGGACGAGTCCGTCTCGTTGACGGCGGTGAGGGCGCCACCACCCTTCGCGGTACCATCGAGCTTCGTGATCATCACGCCCTCGATGCCGATGGATTCCTCGAACTGCTGGGCCTGCTCCTTCGCGCCCTGGCCGATGGCGGCGTCGAGCACGAGCAGCGAGCGGTCGGGGTCGACGACCGTCTCGATCTGCTCGATCTCGTCGATGAGGTCGTCCTCCAGCGCGTGGCGACCGGCCGTGTCGACGATCTGCACGTCGGCGTCCTGGGTCGCCTCGAGGCCGTCGCGGGCGATCTGGACCGGGTCGTCGCTGTCCGGGTCGCCGTAGAAGTCGACCTCGGCGCGCTCGGCCATCTCCTTGGCCTGGTCGTAGGCGCCGGGCCGGAACGTGTCCGTCTGGACGATGGCGGGGCGGAGCCCCTTCTTCGAGAACCACCAGGCCATCTTCGCCGCGGACGTCGTCTTCCCCGACCCCTGGAGGCCGGCGAGCATGATCGTCTGCGACTCCAGCGGGAGCTCCGTGGAGTCGCCGACGAGGTCGACCATCTCCTCGTAGACGATCTTGAGGACGTGGTCCTTCGCGGTCGTGCCGCCGGGCGGCTCCTCCTCCAGCGCGCGTTCTTCGATGCTGTCGGACAGATCCATCACGAGGGAGACGTCGACGTCGGCCGAGAGCAAGGAGCGCTGGATCTCCTTGACGATCTTCTCGACGTCTTCCTCGTCGAGCCGGGATTTCCCCTGTAGCGTGTCGAGGGTGCCACGCAGGGAGCTTCCGAGGTCGTCGAGTACCATTTGCCGTGAATAGGCGACCCAGCGGGTAAAGCCTTTGTTCGTCGGGGGGTCGCGTGTGCCGACCTACCACACGACGGTTCCGCCCGACGGCAGCGGGTCGCCGCGACGGCCGTCTTTTTAAGCCGCGGCGCGAAAGCCCGGGGCGTGCTCGGCGCCATCGTCCCCGACCCCGCCACGTACGCGCTCTTCCTCGGGGCCGCCGTCGCCCTGATCCTCACGCCCGGCCCGGACACGCTGTTCATCCTCTCCCGGAGCGTCGAGGACCGGGGCGTCGGCGTCCGCGCGGCCCTCGGGGTCGCCGTCGGCGTGCTCTTTCACACCCTCGCCGCGACGGTGGGCCTCGCGGTCGTCTACCGGACGGTCCCCGGTGCCGCGCAGGTCGTCCGGTACGTCGGCGGCGCGTACCTGGTGTATCTGGGCGTGCGGACGGTTCGCGGCGCCGCGGCCGACGTCGCGGACGCCGAATCGAGCGACGGTGCGAGCGACGCCGCAAGCGACGGCGGAGCCGCCGCCACCGACGGTTTCCGCGAGGGCTTCCTCGTCAACGCCCTGAACCCGCAGGTGGCGCTGTTCTTCCTTGCGTTCCTCCCGGGCTTCGCCTCGGGGCCGGCCGCGACCGCGCAGATGGGGCTGCTCGGCGCGACCTACGCGGCGATCACCGCCGGCTACCTCGTCGCCGTCGCCGTCGCGGCCGACGCGGCCGCGGCGCTCGTGCGCTCGCCAGCGACGGGACGCCGGATCGACCGCGTCGCGGGGGCGATCCTCGTCGCGCTCGGCGCGTGGGTCGCGGTCGGCGGATAAAGCCCGTCCCGTCGCCGGCGACGGCGCCGAAACGGCGGGGCTTGCCGCTTGGACGACAGCCAAACCCCGTGGGGGCGATCCCCACACCATGCCCGACTCGCTCTCGATCGCTGACGTGCTCGACGTCGACTACCCGGGAACACCGGCGTGGTCGGCCGACGGCGCCTACGTCGCCGCGCCGGTGTACGAGGACGACGGCCAGTCGCTCCGGATCGCGCTGATCGACGACGACGTCAGCGAGGTGCCCTGGCCCTTCGCGCCCGAGGAGGGCTACGTCGCCGACTTCGCCTGGGGACCCGACCCGATGCCGGCGCGCCTCGCCGTGCTCTCGGACGAGGGCGAGCTATTCCTGTTGAACGCCCGCCTGCGGACGGTCGAGCGCATCTCGGGCGACGTCGACGCCGACGACATCGCGTGGACGAGCGACGGGCGCTGGATCGCGGCGTACCGCGACGGCCAGCCCTGCGTCTTCGACCTGGAGAACGGCGACGACCTCCGCTTCGACGTCCCCGAGCGCGGCACCTACCTCGGCGAGGAGCGCATGCTGGCGTTCGGGCCTGCCGACCGTCTGCTCGCCTTCCGGTTCGTCGACCACGAGGCCAAGCAGGTCGGCGTCGTCGACACCGACTCCGGGGACCTCGTCTGGCGCAGTCGCACGCCCGCCTCCACCCACTCGCCCGCCTGGGCCGACGAGGGGACCCTGCTGTTCGACCGGGCGAGCGACCACGGGCGCGTCCGCGAGGTCGTCGCCGTCGACGTCGCGGACGGCGCGTCGCGCGTGCTCCACCGCGAGGAGGAGGAGGAGCACGGCGTCGCCTCCCTCGGCGGCTTCAGTGTCTCGCCGGACGGGGAGCGCGTCGCGATGGCGCTCCCGCTGGACGGCTGGGAGCACGTCCACGTCGTCGACGTCGCCACCGGCGACCGCCGGCAGCTGACGGACGGCGCGTTCGAAGACAAGGGGCTGGCCAGCTCCGTCCCGCAGTGGCTCGACGCCGACACCCTCGTCTTCGCCTCGAACCGGGAGGACCACGGCGTTCGCGGACTGTACGCCGTCGATGGCGTCGGTCCGGACGCCGAGCCGGGCGTGCGCGAGCTCGTCACCGGCGGCACCAACGTCCACCCGCGACCCGCGCCCGACGGCGACGCGCTCGCGTACGTTCATGCGTCGGGCGAGCGGTCGCCCGAGATTCGGGTCGCGTCGCTCGACGAGACAGGGCCCGCCGAGCCCACCCGACTCACCGAATCCGTCGTCGAGGACTGGCCGGTCGACCCCATCGAGCCCGAGCACGTCTCGTGGGAGGGCGTCGGCGGGTTCACGATCAACGGATACCTGCTCGACCCGCGGGAGTCGCCGCACGTCGCCGACGACGCGACGGACCTGCCCGCCGTCGTCTGGGTCCACGGCGGGCCGATGCGCCAGATGCGGGACGGCTGGCACCCCTCGCGCTCGTACGGGCTCGCGTACGCCGTCCAGCAGTATCTCGCCCACCAGGGCTACGTCGGCCTGTTCGTCAACTACCGCGGCGGCATCGGCTACGGGCGCGCGTTCCGCGAGGCCCTGTTCGGCAACCGCGGCGACCACGAGATGGACGACGTCGCGCGCGGCGCCGACTTCCTCCGCGAGCTCCCCTACGTCGGCGACGACGTGGGGATGTGGGGGCTCTCCTACGGCGGGTACGCCGCGCTCCAGCTGCTCGGGACCCACCCCGAGGCGTACGACGTCGCGGTCAACCTCGCCGGCCTCGCGGACCTCGAACTGTACCGCGACTGGGCCGAGGAGACCAAGTACCCGACCGTCGCCTCCGCGCAGGTCCGGCGGTTCGACGGCGAACCCTGGGAAGCCACGGAGCACTGGGAGCAGGCCAGCCCGCGCACCCACTTCGAGCACTACGAGAACCCGCTGTACAGCTTCCACGGTACCGGCGACCGCTACGTCAACTTCGAGCAGTTAGATGTCGTCGTCGAGGAGCTGCTGGAGCTCGGGAAGGACCACGAGTGGGAGTACTACCCCGACGAGAACCACGTGTTCTCGAAGCGGATCACCTGGGAGCGCGCGCTCGAGAAGATCGAAACCGCGTTCGACGAGCACCTGGGCTGAGACGCTGCTCCGCTGGATTACGGCTGCGGCTCGTGCTTGGTCCGGGACGCTGTCCACAGCTCTCCCGGCCCGGTTCGACTCGGCCGCGTTGCGCTTCCGTCAGAAGTACTGTTTGCTGTTTGCACCCCAGAATATCCCGGGGAGAGCGACGAGGAGCAGGGCACCGAGGGCCCCCGTCGCCTCGGCGTTCACGAGGCCGTACACGCCGAGGGCACCGTAGATCCCACACATCCAGATCCCGACGTAATACGCGACACTCCAGCGTTTTCTAACGCCGACGCCGACGAGGAGAGTCAGGAGGGAGATCCCGAGAAGCACGGCGATCGTCGTTCCGGCTGTCGCCGTTTCCAGAAGCCCGGTCTGGACGAGTCCGTACCCGAGCAGCAGCACGGGCGGCGTCGCTAGCAGGTACATCGATAGCTCGAACCGGCGGAGCCTCCCGGGTGGTGTCCCAGCCTCACTCGGGCCTGCGTCGACGTCCGCGCCCGGTTCGTCGGTCGAGGTCTCCGCTTGGGAACCGGTCGTCGCAGGTGTCGAGGATTCTGGTTTCGCACTCGCGGCAGTAGCCGAGTCATGCGAGGCTGCCGCTGGTTGGTCCGCAGTCGCGGACGCCGGTTCCGACGGCTCCTCGTCCGTGGCGGAGCGCTCCGGCTCGAGCTCGTCGGCGTCCGTCGCCCGCGTGTTCAGGTTTTCAGCCGCCTTTTGGCCGACCACGTTGGCCGTCTCGTTCTGACTCTTTCGTAGCGCGTCGATAACGCTGCCGGCCGCTTCGTCGTGGAGTTGTCCTTTCACGGTGACCAAGAACGCCGAGAAGAACATGCCGCTAGACGCGATAAACAGGAACACGAGGAAGAATGCGGGGAGGATCTGTTCGGCCGGCGAGTTCGCGGTCCCCATATCCACGATATCGGCAACCGTCACGGCGATCCCGACGAAATACAGGGCCACTGGTAGCTTGAGGGCCCCGACGATCGGTTTGACCCCGCCGGAGATGAGATCGGTCGATCTCACCTTGATGACACCGATCAGGCCCGCTGCGAGGAGGACGATACTCCCCACTACGTGGAGGATCATCACCATACCAGCTTCCTTCTTGTACCGGTACAAAAAATGTCGGTCGTCTATAGTCTCCTGTCAGCGCGGGGTACGATGCCTCGAGGGGAGTTTCGACGACCCCGACGGTCACCACGCGACGGCTCTTTCTGCAGACACAGCACCTCCGTCAACCGACAGGACCGAAGAGGACGGCGCCCCTGCTGGACACGTCGGGATCCGGCGCCGATCCCGGACACGTCGAGGCCGGGCGATCGTCCGCCGTTCAGATATTCGTCGTGTCTTCCAGCGTCCAGACGTCGGCCGCCTCGCCGGTGGCCGGGTCGCGCTCGGCGACCGTCGCGATCACGTCGCGGGCGACCTCGGCGGCCGCGGGGAGCGGCTTGTCCGTGTCGAGTGCCTCCAGCTGGCCGAGTGCCGACTCGGTGCCGCTGCCGACGGCCGCCTGCGTCTCGTCGAGCGTGCTCCCGTCGGCGTAAGCGACGCGGATCCCCGCGTCGCCGTCCTCTTCGACCCCGGCGACGACCAGCGGTGCGCCGTGCTCGTCGGCGGCCTCGCCGGCCAACCGACCGAGCGCTTCCAGTGACGGCGCTTGCTCCCAGTCGCTGTGGGACTCGTAACTTCGGATCTTCGATCGAAGTTCCTCGTGGACCGCGTCGGCGTCGTCGCCCGCGACGGCGACGCCCCACTCCTCGTCGTCGTAGCCGAAGGTGCGCTGGTGGTCGCGGGACTCGACCATTCCGTTGCGCACCTGGGTCCGGTCCGCAGCGATCACGACGCCGTCCTCACAGCGAAACCCGATGGCGGTAGGCATATCTCCCGATTCGATGGCACTCCGGAAGAAATCGATGGCCGAACACGGCGGGCCGCCGGCGGACTGCACCGTTGCCGCCGACGGACGCGACGCCCTACTCGCCGAGCAGCTGCTCGACGAGGTCCTCGGGGTCGAACCGCTCGATGTCCTCGTACCCCTGCCCGGTGCCGAGGAAGAGGATCGGCTTGCCGGTCACGTACGCGATGGAGATGGCTGCGCCGCCGGAGGAGTCGGCGTCCGCCTTCGTGAGGACGGTGCCGTCGATCTCCGCGGCGTCGTTGAACTCCTGGGCACGGTTGACGGCGTCCTGCCCGGCGACCGCCTCGTCGACAAACAGCGTCATGTCGGGGTCGACGACGCGGTCGATCTTCTCGAGCTGGGCCATCAGGTCGTTGCTCGTGTGAAGCCGCCCGGCCGTGTCGCCGAGGACGACGTCGAGGTCGTTGGCCTCGGCGTACTCGACGCCGTCGTAGATGACGGCGGCCGGGTCGCCGCCCTGCTCGTGCGTGATGAGCTTGCGGTCTAAGACGTCGGCGTGCTCCTGGATCTGCTCGTTCGCGCCGGCGCGGTAGGTGTCGCCGTTCGCCATGACCGACGAGTAGCCGCGGTCGGCGAGCCACTCGGAGAGCTTGGCGATGGAGGTCGTCTTCCCGACGCCGTTGACGCCGGTGAACACGAGGGTGACGGGCTTGTCGGCCTCGGCGATGCGCTGCTCGAAGTCGAACTGGCCGACCGAGATGACGTCCAGCAGCGCGTCGTGGAGCGCCTCCTCGACGAGCTCGCCGGTCGTCTCGACCTGCTTGCGCGTCTCGCCGAGCATTTTCTCCTCGACGGTGTCGAGGATCTCCTCGGCGACGGACATCTCCACGTCGCTCTCGAGGAGGGCCATCTCGAGCTCCCAGAGCGGCTCCTCGAGGTCCTCCTCCTCGATGATGATCCGCCCGGTGGCGAACGCCTTCGCCCGCTTGAACGTGCTGGGCTCCTCGCCCGAGTCGTCGGCCTCGTCGGCTTCCGACGCGCCCGCGGCCTCCGCCTCCGCCGCACGCCCCTCGGCAGCAGCGCCGCTCTCGGGTGTCGAGGATTCGGTATCAACGTCCGCGGACTCGGAATCGGCCTCCTCGGCCGCCGCTTCTGCGGACTCCTCGACATCCTCGCGGAAATCGTTCAGCTTGTCCTTGAGTCCGTCGAACACGGCTACTTACTCTTCGTCGGGCTGCTGTTCCTGCATCTGCTGCATCTGCTGCTGCTGCATCTGCTGTTGCATCTGCTGGGCCTGCTGCTCGAGCTCGCTGCTCTCCTGTTCGAGCTCGTCGATCTCCTCCTGGGTCTCCTCGATGCGGTCGTCGAGCGCGTCGCGCTTGCTCTCGAGGGCGTCGATGGCGGAGTCCTGCTCCTGCTCCGCGGCGTAGCCGCCGCCGAGCGAGACGACGATCTCGTCGATGTCCTGCACGGTTGCGCGGACGTACGCGCCGCCGCCGAGCGGGACCTGGATCGTGTCGTCGGTGTCGAGCGTCTCGATGGCCTCGATGGCCTCGTCGATCTCGTGCTGCTCCTGCTGGTAACTGCTGACCTCCTCCTCGAGCGCCTCGATCTCCTCGTCGAGGGCCTGGAGTTCCTGCGAGAGCTGCTGGAGTTGCTGCTGCCCACCGCCTCCCATCATGCGGCGGTCACCTCGTTGACCTCGTCGAGCTCGATCTGGGGGCGCTTGCGGTTGTGCTGGCTGCCGACGAGCGTGTAGATGCGCTCGCGAGCGACGTCCTCGTTCGGGGCCTCGACCTCTTTCTCGAACGGCTGGAAGCCGTCGCGAGACTGGAACTTCCCGCTTACTGTGAATTCACTCATAGCCGTAAATCGGACAGGGACAGGGAAAGGTCTTCCTAAAGAAGCCGTTCGAGGACGATCGACAGATCGAACGCATAGCCCCACTGAACGGCAGTAAAAGGCAAGACCCCGAAATTCCGGGGCGGAACCAGCTCGTGATTCGCGACGGCGGCGGTCCGCTAGTCGATGAAGCCGAGCGTGTCCTCGATACGCCCGAGCTCCGGTCCGGTCGTGTCCTGGCCGACGACGAAGCCGTCGTCGTTGACGACGATGCCCGAGCCGACGAGCGGCCCGCCGTAGTTGATCGTGCCGAGGTCGGCGTAGACGTCGAGCGCCTCCTCGACGGCCTCGAGCTCCTCCTCGCGGGACTTCGGGTGGCACAGTGCGCCGGTGTTGTTGGCGGCGGCGGCCGTGCCGACCGTCCGGACGTCACCGAGGTCGCCGCGTTCGACGGGGACCTCGAGCGCGTCGCGGATCACCTGCACCGACTCGCGGGGGAGGTCCGGGTGCACGTACGCGCCGTAGTCGTTCGCGAGGACGACGTTGCCGGCGGCGTTGATCTTGCCCGGCAGCTCGTGGACGGACTTGTCCGTGGCCGCCTCGATCCGCTCCTGCTCGCGCTCGGTCGCGCGTGCGGAGACGAGGATGCCGTTCTCGTTGCCGGTCGCCAGCGCACCGACGGTGTTCGAGCCGCCGATGTTTGTGGGAATCACGTCGGCGTCCAGTTCGTCGCCGAGGTCCGACTGGAGGTCCTCGTCGATGTCGGGACGCACTAACAGGGTGTCGTCCGCGACGCGAGCGAACACACCGACGTACGCCGACCCGGCGAAGGACGCCCGTATCACGCTACTCCGCGGGTTCCGCTTCGACGATCGGCTCGTCGTCCTCGACGAACCGGGCCGCGCGGATACGGATCTTGCTCGGGATGTTCTGTCGGCCCTGGGCCCAGACAGTCTCGTTGACCGCGGGGTCGAGGCGGACGGCGTCCTTGTCGACGGAGAAGTGCTGTGCGAGGTGCTCGCGGATGAGCTGCATCGCGTGGTCCGCCTGCTCCTGAACCGGCTTCTTCTTCGTCTCGCGAAGCGGGACCGTGACGACCCGCTCCTCGAAGTCACTCGTACTCATTTACTCGTCGAGGTCGTTCCGCCGCCAGTTACGCCGCTTCGGGTTGCGGGTGACGTTCATGTCAGTCTTCATCATGACCCAGGCCGGCACGCGCTGGTTCTGATTTTCCTTTCGGGCCAGGCGCTTCTTCTGCGCCTTCGTCTTGTCACTCATAGTAGCCGGACTTTCACTCGGGGCGCATAAAACCCCTTCCATACGGGACTGGACACCTGTGAGAAGCCGGTGCTTCGGGGAGTACTCGCACGATTCCGAGGTTGACTCGTATTTGCTGATGACACCACTCGGCATGCTTTGAAATCCCAGCTGCTGACGCGTTGGGTACGGATATGCAGGTGATTGCGCTCTTGAAACCACTCGGCACACCCAGAAAGCCCCAGCCGCTGACCGGTCGCGCTTATAAACAAGTTCCGCCATCGTCACTGGCGACACCACTCAGCATGCCCAGAAAGCCCCAGCCGCTGACCGGTCGCGCTTATAAACAAGTTCCGCCATCGTCACTGGCGACACCACTCAGCATGCCCAGAAAGCCCCAGCCGCTGACCGGTCGCGCTTATAAACAAGTTCCGCCATCGTCACTGGCGACACCACTCAGCATGCCCAGAAAGCCCCAGCCGCTGACCGGTCGCGCTGCTCGCTGCGCTCCTCACCAACTCGCTCCCTCCGGTCGCTCGTTGGTTGCGGTGCTTACTTCGCAGGGCGTCCCGCTCAGCGGCTGCCCCTTTCAGTCCCGTCCCGGAGTGGTGGCTGAGCGTCGCTCGCGGCGGCTGTTGCGCTGCCGACGCTTGCCGGCTTCCCGGCGTGCGATGCGGAGCGGTCGGCGCGCGAGAGCAACGCGTGCGAGGGAGGGCGGGCGCGCCGCGGCGGTGCTGTACCGGCGCGCCCGCCCGAGGCTGGGGAGGACTGAGGAATTGCAGTTGCTGTGCGGTGCTGTCGCGGTCGCGGTGGCTGTCGCTGTCGCGGTCCTGGGGGACTGAAAGGGCGACGGCCGGTCGCGGTGTAACGGAGTCGCTCCGACGACCCCTATCTGAACCGGGCGGTGCTGAGAGGTTCAGATATGTCGCGGAGCGACCGCGAGCGGCCGAGGGCTTTCTGGACGTTTGCGGTGCTGGCAAGCATAGCAGCGTCTGCACCTGTTCATCCAGTTTATAAGTAAGAGCGACCGAGGGCTTTCTGGGTGTTTGCGGTGCTGTCAAGCGTAGCAGCGTCTGCATCTTTAAATACAGTATATAAATGAGAACGGTCGAGGGCTTTCCCACGGTCTTTGTCCGGTGTAGCAGGGTCAGATCCTCGGAATTCAATTTAAAAACGAAATCGGTCAACGGCATCCTAGACGCACGTCACGCCAGAAACACCGAAGCGGAACCGCTATCAGACCATATAAACACGCGCGTATCCACCCAACAGGTAACGAATGGAGCTCGACATCGACCTGCGGTCGGACACCGTCACGAAGCCGTCACAGGAAATGCGCGACGCCGCCGCCACCGCGGAGGTCGGCGACGACGTCTACCGCGACGACCCCTCGGTCAACGAACTCGAACGCCGGGCCGCCGAGGCCGTCGGCAAGGAAGCGGCCCTCTACGTCCCGACGGGGACGATGGGCAACCAGATCGCCGTGCGCACGCACACGGAGCGCGGGAACGAGCTGCTCCTCGACTCGGAGGCGCACATCTATCGGTGGGAACTGGCCGGCGCGGCCCAGATCGCGGAGGTCCAGACGCGGATCGTCGACTCCGGGGAGCGCTGCGTCCCGACGCCCGAGCAGGTGCGCGAGGGGCTCGTCGACGAGGACCTCCACCGGCCGGGGACGGGGCTGCTCGCGCTGGAGAACACGCACAACTACCGCGGCGGCACCGCGGTGCCGAAGGAGCACGTCGACGCCGCGGCGGAGGTCGCGCACGCCCACGACGTGCCGGTCCACCTCGACGGCGCGCGGGTGTTCAACGCCGCCGTCGCGCTCGACACGCCGACGCCGGAGCTCGTCGAGAACGTCGACACCGTCAACTTCTGTCTCTCGAAGGGGCTCGGCGCGCCCGTCGGCTCCATCCTTGCCGGCCCCGAGGAGTTCATCGAGCGCGCGCGTCGCGTGCGGAAGCTCCTCGGCGGCGGCATGCGCCAGGCCGGGATGATCGCGGCGCCGGGCATCGTCGCGCTCGACAACGTCGGCCGGCTCGCGGAGGACCACGAGAACGCCGAACGGCTGGCGGCCGGCCTCGACGACGTCGACGGGCTGAGCGCGGCGGAGCCGGACACGAACATCGTCGTCGTCGACAGCGAGGCCGCCGGCATCGCGGCCGACGACCTCGTGCCGGAGTGCAAGGAGGCGGGCGTCGGCGCCGTCGCGTTCGGCGAGTACACGACGCGGTTCACGACGCACCTCGGGATCGACGCCGACGACGTGGACGAGGCCGTCGAGCGCATCGCGGCGATCGTCTGAGACGCCCAGCGCGGAGATCCGTTGACAGCGGCTTTCGGAAGCCCGCGGGCGACGCGAGCGGCGGCCCGGAACCCTTTTAGACGAACACGGGCCACACAACGGTAATGAGTGAGCTCGAAGAGGAATACCGCCTCGAGTACTTCGAGGAGGAGGGATTCCACCGAAAGGAGTGTGCCTCCTGCGGGGTCCACTTCTGGACGCGGGACGCCGAGCGGACGACGTGCGGGGAGCCGCCCTGCGCCGACTACAGCTTCATCGGCGACCCCGGATTCGACGAGGAGTACACCCTCGAGGAGATGCGCGAGGAGTTCCTCTCCTTCTTCGAGGACCACGACCACGAGCGGATCGACCCCTACCCGGTCGCCGCGAATCGCTGGCGGGACGACGTCCTGCTGACGCAGGCGTCCATCTACGACTTCCAGCCGCTGGTCACCTCCGGCGAGACGCCGCCGCCCGCGAACCCACTGACCATCTCCCAGCCCTGCATCCGGATGCAGGACATCGACAACGTCGGGAAGACGGGCCGGCACACGATGGCCTTCGAGATGATGGCCCACCACGCGTTCAACGTCCGCGAGGACGCCGAGCAGGAGTACGCCTACGAGGGCGAGGTGTACTGGAAGGACGAGACGGTCCGCTACTGCGACGAGCTGTTCGAGAGCCTCGGCGCCGACCTGAACGAGATTACCTACATCGAGGACCCGTGGGTCGGCGGCGGCAACGCCGGGCCCGCCATCGAGGTCATCTACAAGGGCGCCGAGCTGGCAACGCTCGTCTTCATGTGCATGGAGCAGGACCCCGAGGGCGACTACGAGATGAAGGACGGCAACACGTACTCCTTCATGGACACGTACGTCGTCGACACCGGCTACGGGCTTGAGCGCTGGACCTGGATGAGCCAGGGGACGCCCACCGTCTACGAGGCCATCTACCCCGACGCCATCGAGTTCCTGAAGGACAACGCCGGCATCGACTACACGGACGAGGAGCTGGAGATCGTCAACAGCGCCGCGACCCAGGCCGGCCGACTCGACATCGACGACGTCGACGACGTCGAGGCCGCCCGCGGCGACATCGCGGCGGAGATCGGCGTCGACGTCGACCGACTCCGTGACCTGGTCGAACCGCTCGAGGACATCTACGCCATCGCCGACCACTCCCGGACGCTCGCGTACATGCTCGGCGACGGCATCGTCCCGTCGAACGTCGGCACCGGCTACCTCGCGCGGATGGTACTCCGCCGCACGAAGCGCCTGGCCGACGGCGTCGGCGTCGACGCCCCCCTCGACGAGCTCGTCGACATGCAGGCCGAGCGCCTCGGCTACGAGAACCGCGACACCATCCGCGACATCGTCCGGACCGAGGTCGCGAAGTACCGCGAGACGCTCGAGCGCGGCTCCCGGAAGGTCGAACAGATCGCCGAGGAGTACGCCGAGACGGGCGAGCCCATCCCGACCGACACGCTCGTCGAGCTGTACGACTCCCACGGCATCCAGCCGGAGATGGTCCGGGACATCGCCGCGGAACACGGCGCCGACGTCGACGTCCCCGACGACTTCTACTCGCTGGTCGCGGGGCGACACGGCGGCGAGACGGCGGAGGGCGAGACGGAGCGCGACGAGCGCCTCGAGGACCTGCCGGAGACGGAGAAGCTCTTCTACGAGAACCAGGAGCGCATGGAGTTCGAGGCGGTCGTCCTCGACGTCTTCGAGCGCGACGACGGCTACGACGTCGTCTTAGACCAGACGATGTTCTACCCCGAGGGCGGCGGCCAGCCCGCCGACCACGGGACGCTCACCGCGGGCGAGACGACCGTCGAGGTCGACGACGTCCAGGAGGTCGACGGCGTCGTCCTCCACCACACCGACGGCGACCCGGGGAAGGGCGACTTCGTCCGCGGCCAGGTCGACGCCGACCGTCGCGAGCAGCTGATGCAGCACCACACCGCCACCCACCTCATCGGCCACGCGGCCCGCGAGGTGCTCGGCGAACACGTGCGCCAGGCCGGCGCCCAGAAGGGGCTCGACTCCTCGCGACTCGACGTCCGGCACTACGAGCGGATCACCCGCGAGGACGTCAAGGAGATCGAGCGCGTCGCCAACGACCTGGTGACGGACAACGTCGCCGTCCGCCAGGAGTGGCCCCACCGCCACGAGGCCGAGGAGGAGTACGGCTTCGACCTCTACCAGGGCGGCGTCCCGCCGGGCACCAACATCCGCCTCATCCACGTCGGCGACGAGGACGTCCAGGCCTGCGCCGGGACCCACGTCGACCGCACCGGCGACATCGGGACGGTCAAGGTGCTGAAGACCGAGCCCGTTCAGGACGGCGTCGAGCGCATCGTCTTCGCGGCCGGCGACGCCGCCATCGAGGCGACCCAGGAGACGGAGGACGCCCTCTACGACGCGGCAGCCGCGCTGGACGTCGACCCGCAGGACGTCCCCGAGACGGCCGAGCGCTTCTTCGACGAGTGGAAGGCGCGCGGCAAGGAGATCGAGGACCTGAAAGAACAGCTCGCCGAGGCGCGGGCCGGCGGCGGGAGCGAGGCCGAGGAGGTCGACCTCGACGGCGTCACGGCCGTCGTCCAGCGGATCGACGCCGACACCGAGGAGCTCCGCGCGACCGCGAACGCCCTCGTCGACGAGGGCAACGTCGCCGTCGTCGGCTCAGGCGCCGGCGGCTCCGCGCAGTTCGTCGTCGGCGTCCCGGACGACGTCGCCATCAACGCCGGCCAGGTCGTCGGCGAACTCGCCGGCATGGTCGGTGGCGGCGGCGGCGGGCCGCCGGACTTCGCGCAGGGGGGCGGCCCGGAGGTCGAGGCCCTCGACGACGCCCTCGACGCGGCGGTCGAGACGCTGCGACAGGCGAAAGAAGCGTAGTCGCAGTCGGCTGTCGCCGCCGCCGTCAGCAACGGTAGTGCCGCCGGAGCGGTCCCGCTACCGCTTCTGCAGCGTTCCGTTACACGTCGGACACGTATCGTGCGCCGAGCCGGCGAGTTCGACAGTCCGTTCGTTGTAACAGTCGGAACACAGCAGCGTGCCACACTGTTTGCACTCGTAGCCGTCGAGGCTACTGAGACCGACCGAGACGAGGAGCCCACCCCCCTGTTCCAGCTCCTTGTCGCAACGGTGGCACCGTGGCATACAGCCACATGTCAGCCGGGGGCTATTAATCGTTCTCTCCGCGGAACGCGTCCAAACGAGTCGCCCGCAGCTCGTCGATGGAGCCAACCGGACGCTTAGCGGCAACAAACCACAAGGCCCCACCCGTCGATGGCTCGGTATGGCGCCACGGCTCGTCTACGACGACGACTGCGGGTTCTGCAAGTGGTTCGTCAGCAACCTCCTCCGGTTCGGCGACTTCGAGCCGGTCGGCTTCTCCGAGCTCTCGGCCGACCAGAAGGCCCGGCTTCCGGACGAGTACGAGAACTGCATGCACCTGCTGACGGACACGGACGTCTACTCCTGCGGCGAGGCCGTCGAGCAGTCCATCGCCCGGCTCTCGACGCCGACCTGGTGGCTCGTCGCGCTGGCGCGGGAGATCCCCGGCTACCCGGCGTTCCGCGAATGGCTCTACCGCTGGGCCGCGGACCGGCGGTCGATCTGGGGTCGCTATCGCTCCCGGGAAGTCGTCCGGGGAGCGGAGTAGCGCCGAGTGGTGCCGTCGCTTCCGGGCTGTGGACGAGGCAAAAAGGCGGAACGGGGGACAGCCGAGCGCGTTTCAGGCACTCCGCGGCTGTGCGTCGAGCGCCGCGTCGACGCTTCGTAGCGCATCACGGCCGGGGGCCCGGTCGCGCAGGGGGGCGTCGGCGAGATACGATACCAGCGCCGCGCGAAGGAGCGTGAGCCCCTCCTCGTCGAAGGGCGTCCCGTCCTCGATACGGTGGACGAGTCCGAGTTCGGCGGGCGATTCCGCCCCGTCTTCGACCGCTTTCTCGGCCGCTCGCAGCAGGGCGACGTGCGCGATCCACGCCTCCTCCCGGGAGAGGTCGAGAGCGGTCGAACGTTCGTGCGCTGGTGGGCTCATCCCGATTGTACCTACGGGGGCTACGGTTTAAAGCTGTGTGCCGTGTTGGCATACTGCAATCATCAGCGCACAAATGCTTTGTGGCTGGAGCCCCACGAACGGCGGCAGCACTCAACTACGGGGTGAAACGGCCGTTGTGAAACTGCCGTACCGTTTCCGATGATCGTAGCAAGGAGAATTGCAGGAGAGCTGAAACGAATTGGCGGCGGGAGCGACGCCGATTGCGACGACGTCGACTGCGACGCCGGCACCGACGACGCCGACCGCGCCGACCGCGGGACCAGCCTACTGGTACGCCTGGATCCCGGTGAGATCCTCGCCGAGGATGAGGGTGTGGATGTCGTGGGTGCCCTCGTAGGTGTACACCGTCTCCATGTTGGCCATGTGCCGCATCGGCGAGTAGTCCGTCGTGATCCCGTTGCCGCCGAGCATCTCGCGGGCGACGCGCGACTGGTCGCGGGCCATGCGCACGTTGTTCCGCTTCGCCATCGAGACGTGCTGCGGGCGGAGGTCGCCGCGCTCCTTCAGCTCGGCGAGGCGGTAGGCGAGCAGCTGCGAGGTCGTGATCTGGGTCGCCATCTCGGCGAGCTTCTGCTGCTGGAGCTGGAACTGCGCGATGGGGCCGCCGAACTGCTCGCGGTCGGTTGCGTACGCGCGCGCCTCCTCGAAGCAGTCGCGAGCGGCGCCGATCGCCCCCCAGGCGATCCCGTAGCGCGCCTGGGTGAGACAGGAGAGCGGACCCTTCATCCCCTCGACGCCCGGGAGCACGTTCTCCTCGGGCACGCGCACGTCCTGCAAGGAGATCTCGCCGGTGATCGACGCGCGCAGCGAGAGCTTGTCGTCGATCTTGTTCGTCGTGACGCCGTCGCGGTCGGTCTCGACGAGGAAGCCGCGCACCGTGTCGTCGTCCGAACGGTCCTTCGCCCACACGACGGCGACGTCCGCGATGGGGGAGTTCGTGATCCACGTCTTCGAGCCGTTGAGGACGTACTCGTCGCCGTCCTTCTCGGCGCGGGTCTCCATCGCCGAGGGGTTCGAGCCGTGTTCGGGCTCCGTCAGCCCGAAGCAGCCGACCGCCTCGCCCTGGCCCAGCGCCGGGAGCCACTCCTCCTTCTGCGCCTCGCTGCCGAACTGGTGGATCGGGTACATGACCAGCGCGCCCTGGACGCTCGCCATCGAGCGCAGGCCGGAGTCGCAGGCTTCGAGCTCCTGCATCAGGAGGCCGTAGGCGGTCTCGGAGACGTTCGGGGAGCCGTAGCCTTCGAGGTTCGGCGCGAAGAAGCCGAGCTCGCCCATCTTCGGAATGAGGTCGGTCGGGAACGTGCCCGCCTCGAAGTGGTCGCCGATGTCGTCCGCGATCTCGTCCTCGACGAACTTCCGGGCCGTGTCGCGAATGAGCCGTTCTTCCTCGTCAAGATCGGCTTCGAGGCCGACGTAATCGAGCATACTCGTACGTGAGGAGTATCGGCACAAAAGGGGTTCGGCATCTGCCGTCTCGGCAATCGTTGCCCGGGCGTCGGCGGCGAGTTCGGGGCCTCAGTCAGTCGTCGGCCGCGGCCGAGGCCGTCTCCTCGGTCTGGAGACTGCGCACGTGGTCCGTGAAGTTCTGGAACACTTGCTTCGCCTCGCAGGCGGCGTCGTACTTCTCGGGGGTGATCGAGCGGAGCACGTCGTCGACGCGTGCGTCGCCGATCTGGTCGCGCTTGCCGTCGGCCACGCGCTCGGCTGTTTCGACGTCGTACTCCGGGTGGAACTGCAGTCCCCAGTTGTTTCCCTTCCGGAAGGCGTGGATCCCGTACTCGTTCTCGGCGATGAGCTCCGCGCCGGGCGGGAGCTCGACGACGGCGTCGCCGTGGGAGGTGAAGACGGTGAACTCCTCGTCGATACCCGCGAAGATCTCGTCGCCGTGGTGGGTGATCTCGGAGTAGCCGAGCTCGAAGTCGTCCATGCCGGCGACGCGGCCGCCGAGCGCCTCCGCGAGCACCTGGTGGCCGTAACAGACGCCGAGCGCGGGGACGCCGCGGTCGGTCGCCTCCCGCACGTAGTCGACGAGCGGGGGGATCCACTCCTCGTCCCAGTAGACGGAGGAGCGCGAGCCGGTGATGACGACGGCGTCGAAGTCGTAGTGGTCCGGCAGCTGCTGCTCGTTGGCGTTGAACTCGACGAGGTCGGCGTCGATCTCCCGCCGGAAGTTGCGCCGCGTGTTCTCGCCCTCGTGGGCCGCGTTGAGGAGGGCGAATCGGAGACGTGCCATTGTGAAACCGAACGCCCCACGGCCTCAAAACGGTTGTGTCGCCACGAACGACTGCCGCTGACGCGGTTCGGCGGAGAGCGTGATCCGGGCCGCGGTTCGGCGGCCACGTGCTCCGAGCCGGAGGCCGGGCTATCGCTCGACGTCGGCGTGCTCGTCGAGCCAGCTCCGGAGCTCGTCGTTGACGTGGCGGGAGGCTTCCACGCCGACGAGGTGACCCGCGCCGTCGACCTCGACGAACTCGCCCCGGGGGAGCCCCTCGGCGAGCGTCTCGCCGTACTCGACGGGGCAGATCCGGTCGTCGCTCCCGTGGAGTACGAGCGTCGGCGTCGTGATCTCGAACAGCTCGTCGCCGACGTCGAACTCCGACATGGCGGCCCGCTGCCACTCGAACGCCTGCCGGTCGGCGTCCTCCACCGTGCGCCAGTCCTCGATCTGGTCGAGGACGTCCGGCCGTTCCTCCCGGAACTCGGCCGACAGGCCCGCGTCGAGCGCGGAGCGCAGTTCCCCGGGGTCGTTCGGGTCGCCCCAGAGCCCCTCGGCGTTCAGGTCGGCGCCCGACGGCGGCGTCCCGAGCAGGGTCAGGCTCTCGGGGCGCGACCGCCCGAGGGCGTACTGGAGCGCGACCATCCCGCCGAACCCGTAGCCGACGAGGTGCGGGTTCCGCACCTCCTCGGCCGAGAGGACGGCCTCGAGGTCGTCGACGAACTCGCTCGGCGAGTAGGGGCCAGTCGGTCGGTCGGACTCCCCGATCCCGCGCCACTCGGGCGTGATCGCCGTGAACGGGCCGGCGACGGCGCCGTGTTGCCAGCCGAACTGCCAGGCCCCGAGGCCCGCGTCGCCACAGAAGACGACCGGGGGCCCGTCGCCGTCGACTTCGTAGTGGATCGAGACGCCATCGGCGTTCGCGTGCGGCATTACGTGGATCCTCGCCCGGCACGCGTAATGAGGTTACGGAAAATTCGAGGCGAAAGCCTCAGCCGCTTTAGCGCTCGTGCTTATAAACAAATTCGGCTACCGTCGCGAGCGACACCATTCGGCACACCCAGAAATCCCCAGCCGCTGCGCGGTCGAACTTATAAATAAAATCGGCTGTCGTCTCGAGCGACACCACTCGGCACACCCAGAAAGCCCCAGCCGCTGAGCGGTCGCGCTGCTCGCTGCGCGCCTCGCCAGCTCACTCGCTCCCTTTGGTCGCTCGTTCGCTGGCTCGGTGCTTACGTCGTAGAGCGTCCCGCGCAGCGGCTGCCCCTTTCAGTCCCGCCCGGGAGTGGTGGCCGGGCGTCGCGAACGGCGGTCACCGGGCAGGCGTCGTTCGCCGGACAGCCGGCGTGCTGTCGCGGTTGCGGTGCTGTCCTGGCGGACTGAAAGGGCGACGGCCGGTCGAGCCGGAGGGGAGTCGCTCCGCCGACCCCTATCAGCGGCGGGCGGTGTCTTCGCGAGCGTAGCGAGCGAAGGGCCGGAAGTCGCAGCCCGGACCCGTCCGTCGGGCGGTGCGGAGAGACGCAACGGAAGCCCGGACCGTCTTCCGAGGCGGAGAGGCCCAGATATCCTGCTTCGCGAGAAATCGAAGATTTCTCGGAGCCCGAAAATCTCCGATTTTCGGGACAGCGACCGCGAGCGGCCGAGGGCTTTCTGGGTGTTTGCGGTGCTGTCAAGCGAAGCAGCGTCTGTACCTGCACAACCAGTTTATAAGCAAGAGCGGCCGAAGGCTTTCAGGGTGTTTGCGGTGCTGTCAAGCGAAGCAGCGTCTGCACCTGCACAACCAGTTTATAAGCAAAGCGGCGAGGGTTTTCTGGGCGTTTGCGGTGCTGTCGAGAGCGAGACCGTGCCACCTGTATAAACCACCTCTAAAAAGCAACCGAGGGCCGTCTCGCTGTTGTGGTCAAGTGTTGTAGCGGCTGCACCTGCACTTCCGATTTAAAAGCGCAAGCGATAGAGCCATTCCCCACCTCACCACTCAACCACCTCGACGTCCAGAGTGAACTCCCATAGGACGTACAACGCCTTCAAGTACACCACTCCCCCACAGGGACCTATGACTGACGCGGACGCCGAATCGGACGATCCAACCCCCGACATTCAGGAGCTGGACGAGCAGACGGTCCAGCGCATCGCGGCCGGGGAGGTCGTCGAGCGCCCGGCCTCGGTGGTGAAGGAGCTCGTGGAGAACAGCCTCGACGCCGGCGCCACGCGCATCTCCGTCGCCGTCGAGCAGGGCGGCAAGGAGGGGGTCCGCGTCCGCGACGACGGGGTCGGCATCCCCGCGGCCCAGCTCCGGAACGCCGTCTCCGAACACGCGACCTCGAAGATCGGCGACATCGACGACCTCGAGGCGGGCGTCGGCACGCTCGGCTTCCGCGGCGAGGCGCTGTACACCATCGGCGCCGTCTCGCGGATGACCGTCCGCTCGCGCCCCCGGGACGAGGACGGGGCCGGCGCGGAGCTCGTCGTCGAGGGCGGCGACGTGGGCGAGGTCCAGCCCGCGGGGTGCCCGGCGGGGACGACCGTCGAGGTCGAGGACCTCTTCTTCAACACCCCGGCGCGCCAGAAGTTCCTGAAGACGGATGCGACGGAGTTCGACCACGTCAACACCGTCGTCACCCAGTACGCCCTCGCGAACCCGGACGTCGCGGTGTCGCTGGAGCACAACGACCGCGAGGTGTTCGCCACGGAGGGCAACGGCGACCTGCGCTCGACCGTCCTCGCGGTCTACGGCCGCGAGGTCGCCGAGGCGATGGTCGAGGTCGACTGGGGGCCGGACGGTGCGGCCTCGGACTCGCCCGTCCAGCGCATCCACGGCCTGGTCTCGCACCCCGAAACGACCCGCGCCGGCCGCGACTACCTCGCGACGTTCGTCAACGACCGGTACGTGACCGCGAACGTCCTGCGCAACGCCGTCGTCGACGCCTACGGCGGCCAGATCGCGCCGGACCGGTACCCCTTCGCGGTCCTCTTCGTGGAGGTCCCCTCGGGCAGCGTCGACGTCAACGTCCACCCGCGGAAGATGGAGGTCCGGTTCGACGACGAGGCGACCGTCACCGAGCAGGTCGAGGACGCCGTCGAGAGCGCGCTCCTGGACCACGGGCTGATCCGGTCGACCGCGCCGCGCGGGCGCTCCGCGCCGGACGAGGCCCGGATCGACCCCGAAGCCGACGACGGCGAGGTCGAGGGCGGCGCTGGCACCGCCCACGAGCGCGCGGCCGACCTCGGCGACGGCGGCTCGGACGGCGGTACCGCGGCGAACGACGGTGACGCCGGCGGCTTCGAGGACGCTGCCGCCGACGCTGGTTTCGGGGACGGCACCACCGCCGACGCTGCCGACGATGGTTTCAGGGACGACACCGCCGCCGACGCTGCCGACGATGGTTTCAAGGACGACACCGCCGCCGCCACCACCAACGCCGCCGACACCGACGACCCAACCGTCGCCACCGAACTCGGCCCCGACGACGAGGACGCCTGGACGGTCGAGGGGATGGGTACGGAGTCGACGTCGGGCGCGACCGAGCCCGCCGACTCGAGCGACGGCGATTCGCTCGGCGACGCGTCGACCTCGGGAACGCCGCCGGGGCACAACGCCGCCAGGACCGACTCGGACACCCCCTCGCCCCGAAACTGGCAGACCGACGTCGACGAGGAGGACACCGGTTCGGCTGCGACCGAGGAGCCCGAACCGGCAGCCACGGACACCGCCACCGACGCGCCGAGCGGTGACCCGATGGCCGACACGTCCCGAACGCGCGCGGGCGACCTGGGTGGCCGAGCCACCGCGGCGGACGCCGAGAGCGACGACCCGACTCAATCCCCGACGCGCCACGTCGTCGACGCCGCGAGCCAGCGCACGCTCGACGGGACGGAGACGACAGCGGAGCGCGAGTACGAGGGCCTCCCGCGACTTCGCGTGCTCGGCCAGCTTCACGACACCTACGTCGTGGCGGAGGCGCCGGACGGGCTGGTCCTCATCGACCAGCACGCCGCCGACGAGCGCGTGAACTACGAGCGGCTCCAGGCGGAGTTCGCCGACGGCGCCGCGACGCAGGCGCTCGCGGAGCCGGTGCGGGTCGAGCTCACGGCCCGGGAAGCAGCCCTGTTCGCCGAGTACACCGACGAGCTGGCCGAGATCGGCTTCCGTGCGGAGCGCGCCGGCGACCGCGAGGTCGTCGTCAGTGGGGTGCCGGCGGTGTTCGACGCCACGCTCGACCCCGAGCTCCTGCAGGACGTGCTCACCTCCTTCGTCGACGAGGCGGGCGACGGCGCGGCGCCGGTGACGGACGTCGTCGACGAGCTGCTCGCGGACCTGGCGTGTTACCCCTCCGTGACGGGGAACACCTCGCTGACGGAGGGGTCGGTCGTCGACCTGCTCGACGCGCTCGACGCCTGTGAGAACCCCTACGCCTGCCCGCACGGCCGGCCCGTCGTCATCGAGTTCGACCGCGAGAACATCGAGGACCGCTTCGAGCGCGACTACCCGGGCCATTCGGGCCGACGTGCGGAGTAAGCACGGTCTCCGGTTGCTGCTCTCCTCGCGGTCGTCGCGGAGGCCGTCGCCGGCCCCGCCCTGGCCGGAAACCCCTTTGGGGCACCCGGAGTAGCGCCGCCGTATGCGACGGCTCACAGTCCTCGTTGCGACCCTGCTCGTCGTCTCGCTAGCCGCGCCGGCGACGGTCGCGCCGGCGGCCGCCGACGAACACGAGTACGACGGGGAGCACGTTGCCTTCGACGTCGAGTCGGACGGCATCGCCGAGTACAGTGTCAACAACGAAACGCTGTTCAGCTCCGTCGACGTTCAGGCGGCGTCCGAGGCCGATGTGCGCGTCGGCGCGGACCTCGAGACCAGCGCGTTCGCCGGGCTGGAGGGGGCCGCTCTCCGGTCGACGTCGACGACGACCGCCGCGGCGCGCTTCGAGAGCGAGAACGGCGCCCGCGTCGCCGCTCACGACACCGAGCGCGGGCACCTGACGGTCCACGCGACGGAGGAGCGGACGCTCGTCGAGATCAACATGTCCGACCCGGTGGGCACGACGCCGAAGGGGACCGTCATCGTCGTCGGCGGCGCCACGCAGGTCGGGTCCGTCTTCGTCGTCGGCGAGGGGAGCGTAACCGTCAACGACGAGGGCAACATCGTCGCCGACCTGCCGAAGGGCTCCGGGCTCGTGTTCCGGTCGAACGGGCAGAACCGGGACGACGAGGACCAGGCCACCGAGCGCCTGATCGAGCGCGGCACCGCCGCCGGCGAGGCGTACGTCTCCGAACGCGACGGCGAGGTCGTCGCCGACACGGTCGAGTACGACACCGACATCGACGTCGAGGTCGCCCAGTACCAGCAGGGCTTCCTGGAGCTGAGCGTCCAGCGGACCACCGAGAACGGGACCATCGTCGTCATGGAGATCACCGAGGACCTGATCGAGGACCCCGGCGACGCTGACGTTCGCGTGAGCGGCGAGCAAGCGACCCGCGTCGACAGCCACGCGGAGCTCCGGCAGTCGCTCGGCAACGGCGAGCACACGTACACCGTGAGTCAGGCCACGACGAGCCAGGCGAACGCCGCGATCCTCGTCGCCATCGACAGCTTCTCCGAGCAGACGGTCATCGTCGAGGAGCGCCACGGGTCCACCGAGGTCGAGGAGTCGGCGCCCGGCTTCGGCGTCTCCGTCGCGCTGCTGGCGATACTGACCGCGATGCTGGCTGCTCGACGCTACGCGCAGTGATCCGCTGACCCCTATTTCGATGGGCGTTTTTCGGGAGAACCGGCCACCGTTGCTGCCGCGATCGCCCAACGTGGTCAACGAGTCCAGCGACGATCCGGCGTCCCGGACTGACCGCGACCGTCGCTAGCGCCGGCACCGACCCGCCCCCTCCGGCGGGCGGAACTGCCTGGCGATCGAGGAGATCGACCCTGCCATCCGGTATCCGTGCCCCTCGACTCATCGGTGCTTCAACCGCACCGCTCGCGCCGCCGTTATCGGCGCTGAAAATCGGCCGGAAGAACTTATGTGGTAGCTGGCGAATCGTTCGCCTAGAAGGCGCTCACTGGGAAGTGGAGTTTCTTTCAGTCGCTATACCGTTTAGAACAGGTGTTTGTGATAGCTTCGCTTACATCAAAATTTACTTTCAGTCCTCGATGTTCGAAATATGCGACAGAAAGTTGCAGATTACCTGGCGAACCACCCGAAGATGACCGGCGTCCTGTTCATGGCGATGCTCCTGCTCAGCCAGGCGGCGCCCGCGGCGGCGAACATGGAAGGAGCGACCGCCGGTCCCTAAAGCGGCAACAGCTCGTCACTCCAGAACAGTTCTCCGTCGGTAAATACTGGTGCAGTCTCGAGATTCAGGAACTCGCTGAGTTCCGCCTTTTTCAGGCCACGGACAGTGATCTCCGCGGGGACCAGATGGTTCTGCTCGAACCGGGGGATATTGGGATTTACCAGCGTCCCAACCCCGTACCCGCCGTTCGGGAACGTCTGTTTCTCGACGTTCCAGGTGTCCTCGTCCGTCGATTCGATGTCCATCGCGACGACGACCCCGCTCCGGCTCTGACACAGCGTGGTCCCGCCGTCGCCGAGGGTGATGTACTGGCTCCCGGTGAGCATCGCCTTCTGTGCGACGTGAAGGGCCGTCCGGAGGCTGAACCCGCCGTTCATCAGGCGCGCGACGATCCGTCCCAGCCGGGTCGCCGAGGAGTTCGCGATGGTGGACACGGTCACGATGCCGCCGCGGCTCCCGCGTTCGACCAGCGCTTGCCCCTGTTTGTATGACTGGCAGGCGTTGAGCAGAAACGCGTCGACCTCGACCGACAGGTCCCGCCCGGTGAGGTCGAGGAAGCCGTCGCGGCACTGCATCCCCCGCTCGTCGACGTGGCCGATGTAGTGAAGGAAGTCGACGTCGGATTCCAGCACGCCACGCATCTCCGATTTGGAGAGCTCGTATTTCACCTCGATGTCGAACTGCAGCATCTCTCGTAGGCCATACAGCTCGCCGACCTCGCCCTCCTCGCGCATCTGCTCGTCGTTGCAAACGACCACGACCGAGATGTGGGATTCGTCGGTCGACTCGCGGTCGATGCGACGGCGGTAGGCCTCCAGCGTCGCCTTGTTCGCGCCGAGCGGGACGCCATCACCGATCCAGGCGTGTTCGATCGTGTCGACCGACTCCGGCCGGATGAACTCGGTGTCCTCGTCGGTGAACCCCCGCTCCCGTCGTGAGAGCGTTCGGACACTGGTGTGCCGTTCCCCGGCCGACTCCTCGTCGCTGGAGCGGAGCAGCCCGGAAAAGCCGCCCGTCTCGGACGCGACCTCGGAGGACTCGCCCCCCGGACAGCGGATGAGCGATAGCTCGGCTGCAACGAACGGAAGCGTCTCGAGGTTCGCCGGATCGGGGCGGATGTCCGTCGTCAGGGTCCACTGCGGCAGGTCGTCAGCGATGGTCTCGAACGGGACCTCGAGGTACTCCCCGAGCCGTTCGGCGAGGGGGGCGTCGTACAGCCGGTCGCAGTTGAGGTCAACCGAGAGCTGCTCCCGCTCGTAGAGGTCGACGGGGTAGAACCCCTCCGTCCGAACGATACAGTCGAAGTGGAACGTCTGCCGCAACACCTGGGAGACGGTGCGCTCGAACTCCGGTTCCAGCGGGAAGGTCCAGCCGTCGCCCTCGATCCGAGGTGTGTCGCCCGGGACGACCGTCGCCCCGAGGTAGAAAGCAAGGGAGACGACCGGGTAGAGGTAGCGATACGTCGGGGGGACGACGATGGTTACACCGGTGTCGATGGGATCGACGCGCTCCGGGATAGAGAACTCGGATCCGGCTTCGAGCAGTGGCGGGTGTCCCCGGAGCGTCGGGAACGACCGCTCGGGGCTCGTCGTCGACAGCGACGAGCCTAAAAGCGAGACTGCGTCCATCAGCGACTCCGGGTCGGTCGGGGTCGTAATCGTGCCCGCGGGCGACTCGTTGAACGAGCGGAACCCGAGGTCGACCTCGACCTGATCACCGAACTCGAGTCGCGTCTCCCCCTCCTTCGAGGTAACGCTCAGCTCGCCTTCGAAATGCAGGTACATCTTCGACGGGGCCGGGTCGATCTCGAGGTGGTACTCGCCCCAGGGGAACCAGAGGTCGGTGTCACGTCCGAGGAGCCCGCCGTTCGTATCGCGCACCGTTACCGTTGCGATGCGCGGAATCGTCACGCCTGACGTTTCGACTGCGACAGCTGTGTCAACGGGAAAGTAGAGTCGGTCGTCGTCGACGATCCGTGCCGAGACGGGATCGGCTGTGTAGAGTTCGAACTGCGCGTTCTCGACCGGATCCTTCACGCGAAGTCCTTCTTCGTTCTCGATGACGTCGGTGTCGATGCTCATTTATCAGAGAGGCTTTCGGCGAAGACGTTCCGTCCGGACCAAATTCGGGGACCGATAGTGCTGGTCGGTCGACAGCCAATACCGACGGACGACAGGCGACTGGCGACGAGCAGGGCCGGAGTCAAGGCGGGTAGTTCGTCCCGTAACCTTTCGACAAATCTTTATAAACCTTGTGTCAGACGGCGCGGGGTTCGCCGCGGACCGAACGGATAAAGGGTGCCCCCGCCCTCTCTTCGGTAATGAAAACGTTCGGCACCGCGAGTGCCGCTCCAGGGGAGACCGATACGGGGCGCCTCGAGGCTGGGGAGACGCGCGACGGGAGCCCCGTTCGGCTTCCCGTCGCCGTCATCAACGGCGCAAGCGACGGGAAGACGCTGTACGTCCAGGCCGTCAGCGACGGCGACGAGCTCAACGGGCTCGGCGTCGTTCGACGAGTCGTTCCGCAGATCGATCCGGCGGAGCTGTCGGGCACGATCCTCGTCACCGGCATCGTCAACTACTACGGCTTTCAGGTAGCCGAGCATCGGAACCCGATCGACGACACGAAGGTGAACCGGGCGTACCCCGGGGACCCGAACGGGACGACCTCCGACCGCATCACCGACGCGACGTTCCAGGCGGCCAGCGACGCCGACCTCATCCTCGACCTCCACCAGGGGTCGACGAGCCAGATGATAAACGAGGTCCGCGTCCGCTGCGGCCCGCGGCATCGACTCCACAACGACTGTCTCGAGCTCGCGAAGGCGTTCGGCTGCGGCCACGTCCTCGACCAGAAGGGCCCGAACGGGCAGCTCGCTCGCGTCGGCCCCGAGAACGGCATCCCGACGGTCGACCCCGAACTCGGCGGGAGCGTCGGCTGGGACGAGGAGAGCATCCGGAAGGGCGTCGAGGGCGTCTTCAACGTCCTGCGCTACTACGACTTCCTCGACGAGGAGGCGACGGTCGAGCAGCAGACCCGTGCTCGCGGCTTCGACCAGTACGGCTCCCCGGCCGGCGGACTGGTCCGCTTCGAGACGGACCTCGGCGAGAAGGTGACGCGGGGCGACCTCCTCTTCGAGGTGACGGACGCCTTCGGCGAGCTGAAGGCCAGCGTCACCGCCGACAGCAACGGGGTCTTCTGGCGCCGGCGCCGGCTCCCGCAGGTCGCGGCCGGCGAGTACGTCTGCTCGGTCGGGACGAACGTCGACACCTACTGAGATGGCCCGGGACCGCGCTGACGCCGGTGCCGACGCGGACTCCCGGGCCCCCGCCCGGCTCGAATGCCCGGACTGCGGCGCGACGCACGCCGACCGCTGGCGCTGCACGTGTGGGTCGCCGCTCCGGTTCGCCGACGCGCCGCTCCCGGATGGCCCAGCGCCGGAGCCGACCGAGTTCGACCCCCGCGGCGGCCTCTGGAGCTTCGACGCGTTCCTGCCCATCGGCGCCGACCCCGCCGACCGCGTGACGCTCGGTGAGGGGCTCACGCCGCTCGTCGACGCCGACGCGGGCGGTGACGGCGCCGCAGCGGCCGCCCCCGAGTGGAACGCCGAGTTCAAGCTCGAGTACGTCTTCCCCACCGGGTCGTTCAAGGACCGCGGGGCGACGACGACGCTCACCCGGGCCCGCGAGCTCGGCGTCGAGCGCGTCGTCGAGGACTCCTCCGGCAACGCCGGCGCCGCCATCGCGACCTACGCGGCCCGGGCCGGCGTCGACGCCGAGATCTACGTCCCGGCCGACGTGAAGGAGTCGAAGCTCGCGGCGATCCGTCGCGCGGGCGCCGAGCCGGTCCGGATCGAGGGGAGTCGCCAGGCCGTGACGGACGCCTGCGTCGCCGAGGTCAAGGCCGGTGACGCCTGGTACGCCAGCCACGCCTGGAACCCGGCCTTCTTCGCCGGCACGGCCACGTTCGCCTACGAGGTCGCCTACCAGCGCGACTGGACGGCGCCCGACGCGGTCGTGACGCCGCTCGGCCATGGCACGCTCTTCCTCGGCGCCTACCAGGGGTTCCGGGCGCTCGAAGCCGCCGGCTGGATCGACGAGGCCCCCCGCCTGCTCGGGGCGCAGGCCGCCGGGGTTGCGCCAATAGTGCGCGAACTGCACGGCCCCGAGGCAGCCGACCCGACCGGGACCGTCAACGACGCCGCTGACGGCATCCAGATCGCCGAGCCGGTCCAGCTGGACCGGATCCTGACCGCCATCGACGAGACCGGCGGCGACGCCGTCGCGGTCACCGAGGCGGCCGCGGAGCGCGAGCTCGACCGGCTCCACGGTGCGGGCTTTTATACCGAGCCGACCTGCGCCGTCGCGCCCGCGGCGCTTCGCGAGTTCCGCGAGCAGGGGGTCCTCGACGACGACGCGGACGTAGTCGTCCCGCTCACCGGGAGCGGATTGAAAAGCTAGAGAAACCCGACGTCGTCGGCGGCGGCTACTTTTCAGTGTGAACCGGGGCGTCCGGACTTCCTTCGCTGACCTCGTCCCGCACCAGCGGTTTCGCGACGTGCCGGCGTGCGCAGGGCGGCACCTCGTACCAGCCGCGCTCGAGGTCGCGGTCGAGTTCCCGCTGGACTTTTCCGGGCGCCGAGGTGCCGCAGTCGCGACAGCGGTAGCCCTGGTTACGGCCCGCGGAGCTCATCGAGCGCCCGCAGTCCGGGCACGTCGGCGTGGCGGGCTCCGTCTCGACGAGATCCCGGATCGCGAGCTTCTCCAGCTTGATCGTGCCGTCGTCGAACTCGCCGCAGACCGTGACCTCGTCGCCGACGCGGAGCGCGCGCACACGCTCGCGGAAGCGCTTCGTCGGTTCGAAGGCGGCGCAGTCGACCGTTTCCTCCCCGGTCGCCGCGTCGCCCTCCGGTCCCTGGAGCGCGAAGAACACGTGCCCGCCGCGTTTCGTCTCGGGGTCGCTCGCGACGGTGCCGTCGACGCGGTAGCCCGCGCCGTCGCGGAGCTCGCCGATCGCTCCCGGCTCGACGTGGGCGTCCGTGCCCTGGTTCGTCAGGAAGGTCGCGCTGCGCGCGACGCGCTCGCTCTCGATCCGGGCGGCGACCGCGCGGCAGGCGTCGGGGTCGTCGCCCCGGATCCCGTGGAGGATCGGCCCGGGGGCGTTGGGCACGCAGACCGCTTCGCCCTCCTCGCGGTCGACCGTGTCCCAGACGGCGGGGTAGACCCAGTCGGCGGCGTCGAAGACGCTGTCGCGGTCGACCTCGCGCGGCGTGCCGCACCGGTCGAACTCGCGGTAGGAGATGTGCTCGTAGGTCCAGTCGTCGAAGGCCGCCGGCGCGCCGACGGCGGCGAGCGCGCCGATGCGTCCGCGACCGGCGACCTCGCAGCCGTCCGCGGCGTAGCCCGCGTGCGCCCAGTCGTTGGCCTCGATCAGGCCGAGGGCTTCCTCGAGGTCGAGCCGCTCGCGCATCGCTCTGGCCGCGAAGTCGGCGACGCCGTCGGGGATCGCGTCGCTGTCGGCGCTCCCCGGGCCGTCGTCGGCCCGCGGGTACGGATCGTCCAGATCCGCGACGACGACGCCGGGCGACGTCCTCGGGTCCGCGTCGATCGCGAGGTCCGACAGCTCCTCGCGGGCGAGCGCGAACGCCTCGGTCGCGGGGAGGTCCGTGTGGAGCGCGAGCGCCGCGTTCCCGCGCGTCTTGTGCTCGACGGCGGGATTGAGTCGAACGAGGAGTCGTCGCTGGACGGTCCCGCCGGCCGCCTCGACCCGCTCCGCGAGTCGCGTGGCGAGATAGGTCGTGCACATCCCGTGTTCCCGGGAGTCGGTATCGTCGAGAGCGACGACTGTCACGTCTGCCTGGACGGGATGCGTGGAAAAGCCGCTTTCGTGTTATGCTTCGTTGAGGTGGTCGTTCGATATTTGTCGGAAGCCGCTGGTTGGATGCGCTTTTAAATAAGCACGACCGTCGTTATCTGCGCCACCACTCGGCATACCCAGAAAGCCCCAGCCGCCGATCGCTCGCGCCGCTCGCTGCGCGCCTCGCCAGCTCAGCCGCTCCCTACGGTCGCTCGTTCGCTGGCTCAGTGCTTGCGTCGCGGGGCTTCGCGCTCGGCGGCTGCCCCTTTCAGTCCCGCCCCGGAGTGGTGGCCGGGGTGTCGCTCGCGGCGGCTGGTTGGCGGTCGTCGTGCGCCGGGCACCCGGCGTGCGGTGCGGGGCGGTTGGCGCGCGCGAGCAACGCGTGCGAGGGAGGCCGGTGGCGCGCCGCGCGGTGCGTTGCGGTGCCGGCGCGCCCCGGCCGAGGCTGGGGAGGGCCGAGGCTTGCGGTAGCTGGGCGGTGCTGTTGCTGTCGGCTTGCGGTGCTGTCGCGGCCCTGGCGGACTGAAAGGGCGACGGCCGGTCGCGGTGTAACGGAGTCGCTGAGTCGACCTCTATCCACGCCGGGCGGTGCTGAGAGGCGTGGATATGTCGCTCAGCGACCGCGAGCGGCCGAGTGCTTTCAGGGCGTTTGCGGTGCTGTCGAGAGCAAGACCGTATCACCTGTTTAAATTTGCTTATAAAGAGCGGCCGATGGCTGTCGAGCACGCAACAATGCTGTCGACACATTCGTCACGAACCAATCCGCCCCGTTTTACCTACTCAACGGCCGAATTTCCACCTGCACTCAATATATAAACCTATCGCCCCTGAACTATCGAAATCGCAAGCAAGCGACCATACTGCCGAAACACCGACGGCACAACGCCTATATATCCGAAACGGCTATTCACGTGTATGTCACGGGCTGCACTGGTTGGCAACATCACCGCGATGCTCGAGGACGCGGAGTTCCTCGTCAGCGACCGGTGTGCGGTCCGCCCCAAGAGCTTCGACCTCGTAGCCCGCCGCGGTGACGACCTGGTGCTGCTGAAGATCCTGCGAAACGTCGACGCGCTGGACGCGGCAACCGGCGCCGAACTGCGCCGGCTCGGGGAGTATCTCGAGGCGACCCCCATCGTGGTCGGGATGCGGACCCGCGACGAGGACCTCAAGCCGGAAGTCGTCTACTTCCGGCACGGCGTCCCCGTCATCAACCCCGACACCGCCTACGACCTGTTCATCGAGGAAGTGCCGCCGCTGATCTACGCCGCTCCGGGCGGCCTCTACGTCAGCATCGACGGCGACCTGCTCTCCGACGAGCGCGAGGAGCGTGGCTGGTCGCTCGGCCGGCTCGCCAACGAGCTCGGCGTCTCCCGGCGCACGGTCTCGAAGTACGAGGACGGGATGAACGCCTCCATCGAGGTGGCCATCCAGATCGAGGAGATCTTCGGCGAGCAGTTCTCCAGCCCGGTGAACGTGCTGGAGGGTGCCGAGGAGGTCCGCGACGCGGACCCGACGCCCTCGGAGCCGGACGCCGACCCCGACGACGAGCACGTCGTCACGGTGCTCACGCGCGCCGGCTTCGACGTCCACCCGACGGTCCGGGCCCCGTTCAAGACCGTCTCGGAGGACGAGGGGTCGAGCAGCACGTCGATGCGGCTGCTCACGGGCCACTCGACGTTCACGGAGGCCGCGGAGAAGCGCGCGCGGATCATGTCCTCCATCGGGACCGTCGCCGAGACCCGCTCCGTCTACTTCACGGAGGACTCCCAGAAGCGCACCTCCGTCGACGACACCGCGCTCGTCTCCTGTGAGGAGCTCGCGGAGATGAACGATCCGGAGGCGATCCGGGACCTCATCCGCGACCGCTCGACCGCGCCGAACGAGGCGTAGTCGACGTCCGCTGTTCCTTCGACTCTCACGCGTCGCCAGCGACGGCGCCGTGACCGAGATGTCGCTAGCGACGGCACCGGGGTCAGAACGCCGGCAGCGACGGCGCCGTCGCTATCGGACGTGGACGTTTATAAAAAGAACCTCGACAGAAGGGGGTAGTGGCCGAGTTAGGCAGCGGCGCCGTACGTCTCGTCGAGGAACTCGACGATGTCGTCGCTTTCCGGCATGCCGTCGACGTCGTGCTCCTCGTCGACGAGGACCGGGACGCCGGTCTGGCCGCTCACTTCCTTCACTTCGTCGCGCTCCGCGTGGGAACTCGGGACGAATACCTGGTCGTATTCGAGCCCGAGCTCGTCGAGCTTGCTCTTGACCTTCGCGCAGTACGGACAGCCTTCGAGTTCGTAGAGGGTTATGTTTGCCATCACCCATGATTAGGGGCGTCGTTTAAAAGAACCCGTTGGTCGTATGCAGTGGTTCCGCATAGCCGCGAAATTGCGCCGCAGAGCCGCATAGGCGCGACATCACGCCGCGGGAGCCGTAGCGCCGCAGGCGGCGGGAGCGCCGTGCTAGAGGATGTAGCCGCCCGTCTGGAGCACGTAGTACCCCAGGATGACGGCCGCGAGCACCCACTGACCGAGCTGGACGTCGTCGTACTCGCCCATCGCGGCCTTCATCACCGGGTAGGAGACGATGCCCGCCGCCAGGCCGTCGGCGATGGAGTACGCGAGCGGCATGACGACGATGGTGAGCGCGCCGGAGACGGCCCAGGCCGGGTTCGACCAGTCGACGTCGGCGACGCCCTGGAACATCATGATCCCGACGACGACGAGCGCCAGGAACGACGCGTAGTTCGGGACGGCCGCGACGACGGGGATCAGGACGAGCGAGGCGAGGAAGCAGGCCGCGATGACGAGCGCGGTCAGGCCCGTGCGCCCGCCCTCCTCGACGCCGGTCGAGGACTCGATGAACGTCGTCACGGTCGAGGTGCCGACGATGGCGCCGAACGTGGTCCCGATGGCGTCGGCCATCAGCGGCTTGTCCATATCGGGGAGTTCGCCCTCCTCGTCGAGGAAGTCACCGAACTGCGAGACGCCGATGAGCGTCCCGGCGGTGTCGAAGAAGTCGACGAAGAAGAACGTGAACAGGACGAAGGTGAAGGTGAGGGGGTCGACGCCGGAGAGTCCGTCGACGAACGCGCCGACGAGCGGCGTGATGTCGTACTGCGCGCTCGGGAGCGTCTCCGGGGTGATGACGCCGCGGTCGAAGACGCCGCCGAGGGTGAGCGTCCAGCCGGCCACCGCCGTCGAGACGACGCCGATGATGATCGACCCCGTCACGCCGCGGGCCCACAGCAGCAGCGTGAGGACGATCCCGAGCGTGCCGAGGATGGACGCGGGCGAGGAGGCCACGTTGCCGAGGGAGACGAGCGTCGCCTCGTCGGCAACGATGATGCCGATCTCCTGGAAGCCGATGAACAGGAGGAAGACGCCGATACCGGCGCCGACCGCGAACTTCACGGGTTCCGGGAAGAGGTTGATGACGTACTCGCGCGCGCCGACGGCGGTCAGCGCCATGAAGAGGACGCCCTCGACGAACACGGCCGCGAGCGCGGTCTGCCACGGGATGCCGAGGCCGAGCACGACCGAGAAGGCGAAGAATGCGTTGAGCCCCATCCCGGGTGCGAGCCCGAATGGTCGATTCGCGTACAGCGCCATCACGGCCGTCGCCAGCGCCGAGGCGAGGATCGTCGCGATCGCGATCATCTGGACGACCTCGATGAACTCGTAGCCCGGGATCGTGATCGCCTCCGCGAGGATGAACGGGTTGACCACGATGATGTAGCTCATCGCGAGGAAGGTCGTGATGCCCGCGACGATTTCCGTGCGGACGTCAGATCCGTGCGATTCGACGTCGAAGTATTCGCCCAGGGAGTTTGCGAGCCCCATGTGGATAGCTGCAAATATTCCGTAGACTGTATAAAAGCGTTCCCCTCCTGAGCGGCGAGTTATGCACGCACGTGGTTAGAAACAGCACATCTGGCCGCCGTCATCCGGCGATTAGTACGTGAATGTGCTTACTCGAACGTTTCGAGTGCGCCGACCGGCGCGTCCGTGATCTCGCGCGCGCGGTCGAGCCCTTCGTCGCCCACGGCGATGAGGGTGAAGACGCCCGTGACGTCGGCGTCGGCCTGGAGCGCGATGTCGAGGAGGAGCTCCTGCGTCTCGCCCGACCGGATGAGGTCGTCGACGACGAGCACGGTGTCGCCTTCGTCGATGGCGCGGGCCGGCAGGTAGTATGTGAGCTCGATGCCGGAGGCGAGCCGCTGCCGTGACTCGATGAACTCCTCGACCGCGGTCTCCTTCGACTTCTTCGCGTACGCGAGGCGGGCGTCGAAGAAGGAGGCCATCGCGGCGCCGAGCGTGATCCCGTCCGTGGCGGCGGTGAGGACGACGTCCGGCGACTCGAAGTCGAACGACTCGGCCGCGACCGGCGCGACGAGGTCGAGGAACGACTGGTCGAAGACGACGGCGGAGTTGTCGACGTAGCCCTCCTCGTCGAGCTCGACGCGCGCCGATAGCTCGTCGGCGAGCGCGTCGAGCCCGATGCCTTCCACGACCTCCCGGGCGCGCTCGGTCCCGGGGAGGACGTGGCCGTTCACGTATCGGTTCAGGTCGCCGGCGGGGAGGCCGGTCACCTCGGACAGCTCGTCGTACGTCCGCGTCTGCTTCAACATCCGGAGGACGTCGACCGCCTGCAGCTGCAGCGCGGCCTTCTCTGCGCGATTCATATCCGGAATACGAGTTTGCACAAATATGAACACTTCGATGCGAACCCACGTCGTTCTACGCACGTATGTGGGTCTCTCTCGTGGGCAGGCTGTCAGGAACGCGCTCGGCGACGGGTCGCGGGTTAGCGCTCGCGGACGACGACGAACTCGGCGAGGTCCCGCAGGTACTCCACGGCCTCGGTGTCGGGGAGATCGGCTGCATCCAGCGCCGAGAGCGCCTTGTCGGACTGCTCGCGGGCGCGGGCGTTCGCCTCCTCGGGCGTCAGGTCCGTCACCTGGACGACCGATGGGCGGTCCATCTGGACGTCCTGCCCGGTCGGCTTGCCGAGCTCCTCCGCCTCCGCGGTCGCGTCGAGCACGTCGTCGCGGATCTGGAACGCGACGCCGACGCGCTCGGCGTACTCGCCGAACGATTCGACGACGAAGGGGTCGGCGCCGCCGGCGACGGCCCCGAGCTCCGCGGCGGCCCGGAAGAGGGCCCCCGTCTTCCGCCGCGCGAGTTCCATGTACTCCTCGTCCGAGGTCGGGCGGTCCGCGAGCTCCGTCGCTTCGCCCTCACCGAGTTCGACCATCGCCTCCGCGACGATCTGCATCGCCTGCTCGTTCGCCGAGAAGAGCGCGAACGCCTCGCCGAGCAGCCCGTCGGAGGCGACGATCGCGGGGCCGTAGCCGTACTCGGCCCAGGCCGAGGGCGTGCCTCGCCGGACCTCCGAGCGGTCGATGATGTCGTCGACGACCAGCGAGGCGTTGTGCACGAACTCGATGCCGGCCGCGAAGTCGGCAGCGGCGTCGGGGTCGCCGCCGAGCGCCTCGCACGCGAGGATCGTCACCGCCGGCCGGACGCGCTTCCCACCTGCGAGCACGACGTGCTCCAGCTCGGCGCTGAGTTCGTCCGGCTCGACGTCGTCGATAACCGCCTGCAGGCGGTCGTCGACGAGCCCAACCCGGCGCTCCAGGTACTCCATTACTGAACTAATGGGCGCCCCCGAGCAAAGGTGTGACGGAACGGCGATTCGAAGTTGGTGAATGGGTCGGTGGATGTGTGATTTAGGTTGGTGTGGTCGGTTCGACAGCCGGGCGGTTGTGCTTAAAAATGAGATCGGCTGCAATCGCTCGCGACACCACTCCACATGGCTCGAAAGGGAGAGACGTAGTCCGATCGAACTTATAAAGAAATTCGGTCAACGCAGCGAGCGACACCACTCGGTATAGCTTGAAAACCTCAGCTGCTGAGCAGTCGCGCTTATAAACAAGGTCGGATATCGTCGCTGGCAACACCACTCAGCATCCCCAGAAAGCCCCAGCCGCTGACCGGTCGCGCTGCTCGCTGCGCGCCTCGCCAGCTCACTCGCTGCGCTCGTTCGCTAGCTGCGGTGCTTTCGTCGCAGGGCGTCCCGCTCAGCGGCTGCCCCTTTCAGTCCCGCCCGGGAGTGGTTGCCGGGCGTCGCTCGCGGCGGTTGGTTTGCCGTCGTCGCCCGCCGGCTGGCCGGCGTGCGGAGCGGGGCGGTCGGCGCGCGCGAGCAACGCATGCGAGGGAGGCCGGTGGCGCGCCGAGCGGTGCGTTGCTGTGCCGGCGCGCCCCGGCCGAGGCTGGGGAGGACTGAGGTATTGCGGTCGCTGGGCGGTCGCGGTGGGGAGGCTGTTGCTGGGCGGTGCTGTCCTGGCGGACTGAAAGGGCGACGGCCGCTCTCGTGAGCGAAGCGAACGAGACCATGGAAGTCGCAGCCCGGCAGCCCGCTACTGCAGGCAGCCCGGAACGTCTTCCAGTGGTCGCGCCGTAGGGGAGTCGCAGCGACCGCGAGCGGCCGAGGGCTTTCTGGGTGTTTGCGGTGCTGTCGAGCGCAAGACCGTATCAGCTATTCACATTTGCTTATAAATAGCGTCGGACGGCTTTCCCGGTGTTTGCGGTGCTGATGGGTGCAAGTCCGTACCACTCGTTCCATCCGTCACAATGCGAGCGGCCGGATCACTTTCTCACAGTCCTTGCCGAAACTACGACGATATCACAGGCTCCGGAACACAGATGTTCCTGTTAGTTTCCTTTTAAAACAACCAGTAAATATACACAATGGCGGGAGAGAATAATACCATGAAACGGCGGACCCTCGTAACTAGCTTCTCCCTCGCTATGCTCGGCTTGTCGGGCTGTGCCGCCTTCGACGATGCGGAGTCTCAGACGGAGAATACGCGCTTACAGAGCGTCGAAGTAGCAAACAGAACGGACCAGCGGTATCGAGTGAACGTGCTCGTGTTTTACGAAGACGAGTTACAGACCTGGACGTCGGTGGATGCAGGTCCGATGGATGAGGACTCCGGAGAAGCAGGAGGTGGGCCGGTGGAAAACACCTGGCCGGACGAGCCGGGCCAGTTTACGGTCCACGCCCGGATTGATGGGAAGGACTCGTGGCAGACGCTGGACCTAAGCGAAGCCACTGGTGCGGAGTGCTCTCCCGTGGTTGCGACTATCGACTACCGGGGACTTCGGCTCTGGGCTGGACAGTCCTGTCCGGAAGACGAGTAGATTTACGGTATAAATTCATCTTTCCCGGCCAAATCGGTGAAGCTCTACTCGACTCGGGCTCATAAAACGGCTCCGCGAAAGTCGCCGCTTCAGTCGCTAAACTCGTCGATGAGCTCGGGGACGACCTCGAACAGGTCGCCGACGATGCCGTAGTCGGCGATGTCGAAGATGGGCGCGTTCGGGTCGGTGTTGATCGCGATGATCGTGTCCGAGCCCTTCATGCCGGCGACGTGCTGGACGGCGCCGGAGATCCCGATCGCGAGGTAGACGTCCGGCGTGACGACCTTGCCGGACTGGCCGACCTGCCGGTTCTTCGGCAGCCAGCCGTTGTCGACGATGGGCCGGGACGAGGAGAGCGTCGCGTCGAGCGCGTCCGCGAGCTCCTCGATCAGCTCGAGGTTCTCCTCCTCCTCGATGCCGCGGCCGATGGAGACGAGGAACTCGGCCTCCGAGATGTCGACGTCGCCGCCGCCGACCTCCTCGAAGCCCTTCACCTCGGCGCCGAGCCGGGTCTCGTCGACGTCGACGTCCGCGGCGACGATCTCGGCGTCGCCGGTGCCCTCCGCCGCGGGCCACTCGCCGCCGCGGATGGAGAGCGCGTAGCGGTCGGCGTCGACGTCGACGGTCGTCTCGACCTTCGAGCCGTACATCTCGCGGGTGACCGTCAGCTCGTCGCCCGCGTCGAACGCGATCGCGTCCGACACGTACGGCACGTCGAGGCCCTCCGCGACCGCGGGCGCGTAGTCGAGGCCGTTGACGGAGTTCGGGAACAGCAGGGCCGTCGGCGCGAGGTCGGCGTCGAGGGCCTCGACCGCCTGCTGGTAGACGCCGTGGTCGAACTCCTCGCCGTGGTCGACCGTGTGGATGGCGTCGACGCCCTCGCGGTTCAGCTCCTCCGCGAAGCCGTCGACGTCGCCCGAGATGACGGCGACGTGCAGCTCGCCGCCGAAGTCGTCTGCGAGCTCGCGGCCGGCGGTGATCAGTTCGTGGGACACGTCGCGAAGCTCGCCGCGGCGGTGCTCCGCGACGGCGAGGACGGCAGCGTCGCTCATTCCGCCACCCCCTTCTCGCGAAGGACCGCAGCAAGCTTCCCGGCCGTCTCGCTGGCGTCGCCCTCGAAGAACTCCGCGTCGGATTCGCTCTCCGGCTCGTACATCTCTGTCAGCGTCAGCGTGCTGTCCACGTCGGCCGCGTCGAGCCCGAGGTCGCCCAGGTCGCGCTGGGCGATCTCCTTCCGCTGGGCCTGCCGGATGCCGCGCAGGCTGGCGTACCGCGGCTCGTTGATCCCGGTCTGGACCGTGAGGACCGCGGGCAGGTCGACGTCGGTCAGCTCCTCGACGCCACCCTCCAGCTCGCGCCGGACGCTTGCCACGTCGCCCTCGAGTTCGAGATCGTTGACGACGGCAGCGTGCTCGAAGCCGATGCGGTCCGCGAGCGCGACGCCCGTCGCGCCGAAGCTGTCGTCGGCCGCCTGGACGCCCGAGAGCACGAGGTCGGGCTCCTCCTCCTCGACGACCGCCTCGAGCAGGCTCGCCTTGCCGGCGACGTCGAGGAACTCCTCCTCGATGGCGTCGTCCCAGACGCGAACCGCGCGGTCGACGCCCTTCGCGAGCGCCATCCGGATGGTCTCCTCGGACCGCTCCGGGCCGATGGTCACCGAGACGACCTCGTCGGCGGGGCCGTCTTCGGACAGCTGGACGCCGGCCTCGACGGCGTAGTCGTCCCACTCGTTCAGGTCGTACTCGAGGCTGCTCTCGGCGACTTCGGTCCCTTCGATCTCGAAGTCGTCGTCGACCTCGGCGACCTCCTTGACGGTCACGAGAACCTTCATGGACGATTCTTCCCGGGAACCAGTGTAAGACCTTTCGGAACGGGCGACATCGGAGGGGAAGTTGATCCGGGGGTTCGGACACATCGTGGCGACGCTCTGTGCGGACGTCGCGCTCTGCTGTCGACGCTCCGCCACGCCGCCGACGCTCCGCCACGCCGACGACACTCCACGCCGTCGACGATCTACGTGGACGCTCTACGTCGTCGACTCCTCGTCCTCGCCGTACTCCGGCAGCGAGATAAGGTTCTCGCGGCCGAGTCGGAGCTTCTCCACGCGCCCCTCATCGGCCATCGAGGAGAGCAGCTGGGACACCTTCGCGTCCGACCAGTCCGTCTCCTCGACGATGTCGGCCTGGCGCATCCGGCCGCCGTTGCGATCGAGCAACCGCTCGACGCGCTCGGCGTCCGAGAGCAGCGAGAGGTCCTCCTCCGCGTCGTCCTCGCCGGGCTCGGACCCGGCCTGCCCGCCGGCGGGGCCTTCGGCGGATTCGGCCTCGCCGCCGGCCGGCGGGCCCGCACCGGATCCGGCCGTTCCGCCGTTGCTCGCGCCGCCGCCGTTGCCGGCGCCGTTGCTCGCGGCCGCACCGTTGCCAGCTGCTGCTCCGCCCCCCTCGGCGGTCCCATCGGCTTCGACAGCTTCACCGGCGCCGTTTCCGGGTTCGACTGCGACTCCAGCGCCGCCGGCTCCGTCACCGGGCTCCCCGCCGGGCGTCCATCCGTTCGGCCCTGCCACGCGGCGGTACGCGAACAGCCCGACGACGACGATGAGCCCCGCGAGCACGACGGCGCCCGCGAGGAGCAGCCAGGGGGGCTGGCTGCCGACCGCCGTCTGCGAGTAGACGACCTGGACGTACTGGTTCGGGCCGAACGTCCGCGGGCCCTCGATGACGACGGCGTTCTCCTGCAGGGACACGGAGACGCCGGGCGTCGAGGACACCTGGTAGCGGTCGGGTGTCTCGATGACCAGGCGCTGGTTGGCGCCGAGCGTCCGGAGCCAGGTGCCGTTGTTCTCCGTCCGGAACACGTCGCCGAGCCGGAGCTTTTCGCCGTCCCGCTCGAGGAAGTTCGTCCAGACGAACCGCAGTTCGAGCGTCCCGACGGCGACGACCGACTCGTCCTCGACGTCCGGCGTCTCGTCGATCGTCGCCTCGCGTTCGACGCCCTGTATCGCCATCTCGCGACCCGTGCGGTCGGCGGCCCCAGCTGCGAGGTTGCGGTAGAGGTCCGCGGAGGGCCCGGCCATGCCGCTCTCGAAGTCCTCGGCGACGGCCTCGAACGCTGCCGTCTCGTTCCCGTCGCTGAGCCGATACTCGACCGACACCGTCCACTCGGCGTTCGCGTTCGGCTGCAGTCGGACGTGGAACGTCGTCGACGGCGTCACGTCGAACCCGTCGGCCTGCAGTACGACGCCTTCGGTTCCGACGGCGTCGACGGCGTCGCTGGGCCCCGCGATCTCCGCCACAGGGCTGCCGGTCCCCCCGGTGTCGTCGGCGGCCGCAACGCCAGCCGTTACACCGGCGACGACGAGGAGCAGGGCGAGAACGACAGGGAGGGCGTGTCGCCGCATACATCGGGGAGTATCAGCCATCCGGCAAAACGCTTTCCATCGCCTGTGATCCAACGAAAGCGACGGTGGGCCGTGGGTTCCGGAGCTCACGGACGGCGGGGCACGGCGGATCCAGCGAGTAGGTGGATTTTTGCGCCCCGCCTGTTCACAATACGACGATGAAACCCCTCCCCGTGCTGCTGTCGCTGCTGTTGCTCGCAGCGCCGGTCGTCGCCGCGGTCGGACCGATCGACGGCCACGCCGGCGAGGTCGCCGGTGTCGCCCCCGCCGACACCGCGGCAGCGTCGTCAGCGGACGCGACGACCAACGACGTGACGGCCGCCGGCGACGACGTGACGGCCGCCGGCGACGACGGGACAGTAGTCGGCGACGTCGCCGCACAGGGGACCACCAACGGGACGAGCATACAGAACGAGACTCCGCCCGGTTACAACGTGCTGTCGCTGCCGCCGGACGCGGACACCGCCTGGAGCATCACCGGCCATAGCGCGAACCTGGGGCCCGCCAGCGAGCTCGAGGTGATGCGCACGACCGGTCGGATGCAGACCGAGGAGATCCGCGCGAACGTCGAGCGCGCGTCGTCGCTGGAGGAACGCCAGCGGCGGATCGTCGCCGCCGAGAGCAGCATCCGGCAGGCGGAGGTCAGCCTCCACCAGCGCCAGCGACGCGCCATCGAGGCGCACGCCGCCGGCGAGATCAGCGACGAGGAGCTGCTCGTCGAGCTCGGCCGGATCGCGCTCCGCGCCGAGATCCTCGCTGACCGCCTGGACGTTGTAAAGAACCTCGCGGACGAGACGGAGGGCTTCAACCTGGCGACGGAGAACCTCCAGCTCCGGCTCGCCGTCTACCAGGGGCCGATCCGGTCGCACGCGGTCGACGTCGCGCGCGGCGAGGCCGCCCCGAACCGCGTGTTCGTCGAATCCACGACCGACGGGCTGGTGCTTGCGACCATCGTCGACGGCACGTACGTCCGGGAGGTGTTCCGCGACGACAAGTGGGACCGCGGCGCGAGCGGCTTCGAGGACGTCTCCGACGCACGCAACGTGACCACGTCGGCGTACCCGAACATCGCCGACTCCGATACTAGCACGCTGGGCTCCGGGACGCCGGTGCGCGTCACCCTCAACCACGACCCCGGCCAGCTCCGGACGTTCGTCAGCGCCGGCGACGGGGGCGTGTTCGTCGAGCACCAGACCCGTGATCTGGAGAAGTTCACCGAAGGCGAGACTCTGAACACGACCCAGGACGGGCTGAACCTCACCATCGAACGGACCTACGCCGGCGGCCCAGTTCGCGTTACCGTCGTCGACACGGAGACCGGCGATCCGATCCAGGGCGCGACCGTCACCGTCGCCGCCGACCAGGGCGAGAGCACGGAGGTCGGGACGACGAACGAGGAGGGCCAGCTCTGGATCCTCTCGCCCGGCGACTCCTACCGCGTGACCGTCATCGACGACCCGCGCGTCGCGCGCCTGACCGGCATCGAGCCCATGACGCCGCCGCGAGTCGAGGAGTAACGGCGGCGCCCGCGGCCGGCGCGCTGCTGGGCGTATCCTTTTATCCTATCCCGCGCCAGACGGCGTGTGACGCTGAAGTCGACGGTGGCGGGGATCACGGCGGGTATCACGGCGGCGGGGATCACGGTGACCTGGCCGCCGGACGTGGCCGTCGCACGCGACGCTCGCAGCGACGTGGAAAGCGACAGCGCCGACATCAGCACCAGCGACAGCGTCGGCGACAGCACTAGCGACAGCGCCGGCGACAGCACCAGCGACAGCAACGCCCACAGCACGATTGCGACCCACGAACAGGGCGACGCCGACCGCGCGATCGCCCCGATCGGGACGATCCTCCTCGTCGCTATCGCCGTGATCCTCGCCGCGGGCGTCGGGACGGCGACGTTCGGCGGCGCGCCGCTCCAGGAGCCCGCGCCGACCGCGTCGCTGTCGCTATCGGCCGACGGCGACGAGCTCACGGTCCGCCACCTCGGGGGCGACGCGCTCGACGCCGACGAGCTCCGACTCGAGGTGACCGTCGATGGCGACCCGCTCGCCCACCAGCCGCCGGTCCCGTTCTTCTCCGCGACGGGATTCCGGCCCGGGCCGACCGGCGCGTTCAACGTCGCCGGCGACACGACGCTGTCGCCCGGCGAGACGGCGTCGTTCCGGATCGCCGGCACGAACTCACCGCTCCCGTCGGCCGGCGATCGCGTCGCGGTGACGGTGTACAGCGACGGCTATCGGCTAGCGCAGCTCACGGCACGCATGCGATGACTGCCCGGCAAAAGCGGCGCGGCGGCTTACTCCTCGGGGACGGTCGCGACCGTCGTGATCGCCTTCGGGCTGCCGGGTTTCGCCTGCTGAATGTGGTGCTCGTACGAGGCGAAGCCGGCTTCCTCGAACATGCGGTCGGCCTCCTCCTCGTCGTAGAACAGCATGATGGCATCCGCGACCTTCTGCATCAGCTTCGAGTTCGGGTAGTCGGGGCCCACCACGAGGACGGTCGATCCCGGTTTCGCGACGCGCCGGATCTCCGCGAGCCCGTCGACGGGGTTGGGCCAGTACTCGATGGAGCCGGACGACCAGACGGCGTCGAAGGAGTCGTCGGCGAACGGCAGCCGCTCCGCGTCGCCGCGGTAGAAGTTGACCTCGCCGTGCTTGCCGAAGCGCTCGAACGCGCGCTCCATCTGGTGGACGCTCTGGTCGAGTCCGTGGACGTCGTCGGTGTACTGGCGCAGGCCCTCGGTGCCGAAGCCGGTGCCACAGCCCACGTCGAGGACGCGGTCGCCCGCCTCCACGCCGAGCCACTCCAGCGCCTCGTCGCGCATTTCCTCGTTCCACACGAAGGGGTTGATCTCGTCGTACACCTTCGAGAGATACTTGTAGAACAGTCGGGCGCGACCCTTGTCCTCGAGGAGTCCCATGCGTGAACGCGACTTGGGCCCCGTGGGTCATAACGGTGCGGATCGGACGACAGGACCGCCGCCGGGGGCGACCACGGTGCCCGTGCCCGCCGCCGCGACTCCGGCCGCTTATCCCGTCGCGCGCGCTACGAGCGTCCATGCAGTCGACGACCGACCGATACCGCGTCCACGGCGAGCGCCCGGACGACGAGCCCGGTGCCGCGGGCGACGAGCTGGTCCTGATCGAGGTCCCTGACGAGCCGATAGCCCCGGACGACCCCGGCGCGGCCGACGCCTACGAGCCGATCTACGTCGCCGGCGACGGCTACGAGGGCGAACTGGCCGACGACGTGGCCGCGCTGGATCCCGGCTACGTCGTCGAGGCAGCCCTCGACTGGACCGACAGCACGGCCCGGTTCGAGTCGGTCGACGTCGTGCGCGAGACGCGCCTGTACGTCGCGGACGACGTGGAAGGGATGTTCGAGGCCGCGACGGACGCGTGGCAGGAGGCCCGCGCGGCGGGCGAGGCGCTGGTGTCGCGGACGACCCGGAGCTCCGACGGCGACCCCAACGGCGCGCTTTATCTCTTCGCTGACGGCCCGAACCAGGACACCCTCGCGGGTATGGAGCGCGGTGCCATCCCCATCGAACCGCTCGTCGGGCGCGTGAACGCCCGCCGCGACGACGACCAACCGCGTGCCGTGTTCCTGCTCCGCCCCGCCGCGCACGACTTCGTCGCCGTATACGTCGTCTTCGACCGCGACGGCGTCCTCGCGCGAACGGTCATGGACACCTACGGAATCGGTGGCGGCCTTGCCGACGAACTCGAAAGTGCGGGGCCGGTGGGCGAAGGCGGCGAAGGCGACGAAGGCAGCGGAGGCGGCGCCGACGCCGGCGGACAGGTCGGCGCGAACGAGGCGTTCGACCTCGACGACAGTCTGCGTAACCTCTGAGCGCGGCGTCTCTTTCTCCGTCCCGTTCTCTGTTTCATCGACCCGGTCGATGCTCGGGGGCGGCGATAAAGTCCGCGAGCGCTTCGGGGTCGGGATCGCGGGCCTGCGTGACGTAGTATGAGGCCGCGGCGTTGCCCAGCGCCAGCCCCGCCTCGATGGGCCAGCCCGCCCCGAGCGCCGTCGCCAGCCCCGCGCCGAAGCGGTCGCCGCCGCCGGTCCACCGCTCCGGTCCCTCGATGGTGAGGTTCGGGATCTCGACGACGCCGTCGTCCGTCGCCGCCGCGGCCTTCGGGCGCGCGTGCATGACGACTGCGCGGAGTTCGCCGGCCTCCCGGAGCGCGAGCATGCCGTCGTCGTCGACGACGCCCCGCTGGTCGGTCCCGGCTGGCTCGCCGTCGGCGACCACGCTCGCCAGCTCCCGGAGCTCCCGCCGGTTCGCGTTGAGGACGACGTCGTAGGCGTCGCCGAGCCGGGCGAGCACGTCGAGCAGGTCGCGGAGCGCGGCCGGGTCGCTCCCGACCACGTCGCCCGGGTCGAGGACGAAGATCCCGTCGGCGTCGTGGTCGAGCGCGGCGTCGGCGAGGTCGCGGAGCGCGGTCGGCATGTTCGGGAACGAGACCCAGTTGCAACAGCAGCACACGTCGGCGTCGAGTCGCGCGCCGAGGTCGGTCGCGGCCGCCCGCACGTCGTCGAAGGTCCACGAGAGGATGTCGCCGGACTCCTCCGCGAGCATGAGCGCGCCGTCGACGAAATCGAGGATGCGGACCGTCGCCGGCGCGCCCATCGAGCGCGTCGGGAACGGGAACTCGGGCATCGCGGGCGCGTCGAGGTGGCCGAACAGCGTCACGTCGGCGCCGAAGCCGTGGGCGCCGAACGCGAGGTTCACCGCCTGGCCGCCGGGTTCGCCGACCTCCGGGACGATCCGGAGCGACTTGTGCTCGCCGCGGGCGATGGACTCGCCGAGCTGCTTGCGGGAGGGTGGCGAGCGGCCCTCGCCGATGGGCCCTGCGGCACCGGTTTCGACGCGACACTGATAATCGACGGAGCCGTCGGGCAGCGCCGTGATACTGGGCGATGGGGGTGCCTCGCGCAGTTGCTCGACGAGCGTATCGTACACGACGTCCGGCTCAGCGACGTTCTCGGTGGCGTCAGCGTTCATCGTCATCAATGGTGGTCGGTCGTCGCCGGCTCGCGGTCCACGGACCGTTCGGTGGGGAGCCACTTGAGGGCTGTCGCCGGTCGGGGACTTCTGGGCGCGTCGACCGCTGTGGGGGATTTCCTTCGTTCGCGCACGCGAGGCGACGCACCTATGTCGGATCGGCGGCAAGACGCGGCCGTGACGGAGGATACCCCCGAGAAACCGCCGATGCTCGCGCTGTTAGAGCGGTGCGGCCTGTGGCGGAACGCGAAGGTCGGCCTCGCGGTCGGTGTCGCGGTCGCGGTCGCGGCCTACCTCGTTCGCGCCCTGGAGCTGTTCGGCCCGCTCGCGGGGGCACGGCAGTACCCGATCGTCGGGCCGGACGCCTGGTTCCTGCTGCTGGCGTTCGTGCTCGCGGTGACGTTCGGAATGCTGGTTACCGCTGCGCTAACCGTCCGAACGGCAGTAAAAGAGACAAAGCAGTTGCGTCGCTAGTCGGCGCAGGTGGCTTCCTCACCGTCGCTGGCGGTGAACTCCTCGGCCGGCTCGGTCAGCTGGTACAGGTTCTGGCGGGCGTCCGCGAAGTACACGTCTTCGGTCACCAGCGAGATGCCCTCCAGTCGCTCCAGCGCGTAGCGCACGGTGCGAGCGGAGAGCATCGTCTCCTCCGCGATGCCCTTCTGTGTCAGCGGGCCGTTGTACTCCAGTACTTTAAAGACGAGTTTGGCACTGGGCGGCAGGTCGTCCAGACTCTCTTCCTGTTCCGTGGCAGCCATCACTACGATTCGAAACCGCACATGGCCATAAATGTTCATGGAATTCGTCCCCATGACCCCCGGAAATCGGGGTTTATTACACGATTTCCGGCCTGTTGCGGTGAAATTGGCCGGGAGTTCATCCTCCAAACTGACCAGTCAGTCAGGAGATCGGGGGTGGTTCAGCTCGCGCGCGCTTTTACCATATCCTGGATAGGTTCCGACAGCAACATGACCCACGTCGAAGCCGATCGACCCGCCAGCGACGCCCCGGTTCCCCTCCGGTCCACACCTCGGCGGTCGCGACCGGGAGGTGACTGCCGCACGGTCGCGAACCACCGCGACTGCGATACAACCGCGACTGCGGTACAACCGCGACTTCGATACAACCGCGACCGCGACGGACCCCGCGCTACCCGGGTTTATTTATAAGTACGAGCGGGTAGCGACCGGGCTCGCCGGCAACGTCGAGCGACGTCGCCGGGGACGGCGGCGTCGGCGACGGCCGCGCCGGCCGCTCCCCTCCACCACCTCGTGGAATCCCTCGCCAACGCACCGCAGTTCCCGGTGGACGGACGCGCTCCCCGATTTCTACGCGTCGACGGAACGAACGCCTTTTTACGGGCGCCAGCGGAGGGATCCGTATGAGCGACGAACCGGGGATCTCTGAACATGCACGCGGCGTGGTCGTCACGACGATCGCCTGCCTCGGCGGGATCGCGGCGGCGATCGTCTCGGCTGCCTTCGTCGGGACGACGCCCGAGGCGGCGTCCTCGATGACCTCGCTGGCCGTGCTGACAGCGTTCATCCTCGTCGAGATACCGGTGATGTACATGGCCGGCGTGGACATCACCGAATTCGGGGCAAAGGACAACCTCTACGTGGCGTTCATGACGTTCACGCTGTGGTTCATCAGCTACGCCGTGCTCCTCTCCTCGAGCGTCCAACTGTAACTATGGCCGACGACAGCATCGCAGTGGTCGACCTCGACCGCTGTCAGCCCGACCGGTGTAACTACGAGTGCGCCAACTACTGCCCGCCGAACCGCACGGGCAAGGAGTGTATCACCATGCGCGGCGAGGAGGCCGAGGAGGGCGACCCCGACCAGATCCACATCTCCGAGGAGATCTGCCTCGGCGAGACCTGCGGTATCTGTGTCGAGAAGTGCCCCTTCGACGCGATCGAGATCATCAACCTCCCCTCGGAGCTCGAGGACGACCCCGTCCACCGCTACGGCGAGAACGCCTTCGCGCTGTACGGCCTGCCGGCGCCCCAGCCCGGCGGCGTCACCGGCATCCTCGGGCCGAACGGCATCGGGAAGTCCACCGCCGTTCACGCACTGGCCGGCGAGATGAAGCCGAATCTCGGCCAGCACGCCGACGAGCCCGACTGGGACGCCGTCCTGGACCGCTTCCGCGGGACGGAGATCCAGAACTACCTCGAGGGGCTGCGGGAAGGCGAGGTCACCGTTTCCCGCAAGCCGCAGTACATCGACCAGATCCCCAAGCAGTTCGAGGGCAACACCCGTGACCTGCTCGAGCGCACGGACGAGCGCGGGGCCCTCGACGAGCTCATCGAGCGGCTCAACATCGGCCCGGTGATGGACCAGCCGATCGACTCCATCTCCGGCGGCGAGCTCCAGCGCGTCGCCATCGCGGCGTGTCTCGCCCGCGACGCCGACTTCTACTTCCTCGACGAGATCACGCCGTACCTCGACATCGGCCAGCGGATGACCGCCGCGCGCCTCATCCGCGACCTCGCCGACGACGAGGAGACCGAGCGCTCGATGCTCGTCGTGGAGCACGACCTGGCGATCCTCGACCTGCTCGCGGACACGCTCCACGTCGCATACGGTGAACCCGGCGCGTACGGCGTCATCACGGACCCGAAGTCCGTCCGCAACGGGATCAACGAGTACCTCACGGGCTACCTCGACAACGAGAACATGCGCATCCGTGCCGAGGAGATCACCTTCGAGGAGCACGCCCCGCGCGTCTCCACGAAGGGCGACCCCCTCGTCGACTACCCCGCCCTCTCCAAGTCCTACGGCGAGGGCCAGTTCGACCTCGAGGTCGAGGCCGGCACCATCTACGAGTCCGAAGTGCTCGGCGTCGTCGGGCCGAACGGGATCGGGAAGTCGACGCTCGCGAAGATGTTCGCGGGTTCGATCGAGCCCGACGAGGGCTCCGTCGACTTCGACATGGAGATCGCCTACAAGCCGCAGTACATCGAGATCGACCAGCACATGCGCGTCGACGCGTTCCTGCGGTCGATCACGGACAAGTTCGGCACCTCCTTCTGGAACACGGAGATCGCCGACCCGCTCCAGCTCAACGCGATCATGGAGCAGAACCTCTCGGACCTCTCGGGCGGCGAGCGCCAGCGCGTCGCCATCGCGGCGTGTCTCTCGAAGGACGCCGACCTCTACGTCATCGACGAGCCCTCGGCGCACCTCGACGTCGAGCAGCGCGTCCAGGCGACCAGCGCCATCCGGCGCTACGCCGAGAACCACGACGCGACGGTGATGGTCATCGACCACGACATCTACATGATCGACCTGCTGGCCGACCGCCTGATGGTGTTCGACGGCGAGCCGGCCCGGCACGGGCGTGCGAAGCCGCCCCAGGAGATGCGCGAGGGGATGAACGACTTCCTCGCGGACCTCGGTATCACCTTCCGCCGCGACGAGCGGACGGGGCGCCCGCGCATCAACAAGCCGGAGTCCCAGAAGGACCGCGAGCAGAAGAAGTCCGGCGAGTACTACTACTCGGTCTAGTCCGCGTTCGGCGGCGGCTCCCTTTACCTGCAACCTTGCCCATCAGCTGCATTTAACAGGAGAGATTCACTCCGCGAAGTCGGTCGTCCAGTATCGATAGGAACCGGCACCCACGGCGAGGATCCCGAACAGCACGAGCAGCGACTGTACCACGCGGTCGACGCCGAGGGAGCTGCCGCTCAGCGTGCGAAGCAGGTAGTACTCGGACTCGTATTCGACGTAGTAGGTGGTCTCCTCGTCACTGTATCGGAACTCGGGGGCGGCGTTCTCCTCGCCGTAGGCCGTGTACCGTCCCGCAGGGGAGTTCACGGCCTTTCGGAAGACAGTCCGTCCTGCCGTGGAGAGGTTTTCGTAAGCAAGTACCTCGCTCTCGGCTGGAACGGTTGACTCGTTCACGCGTTCAACGCTGTGTTCGTACGCGTTCTCTCCGGCGTGTGGAAACACTGCGACTCCGCCGATGATGAACCCAATTCCGAGAAAAACGAGCCCGAGAGCGTAGATCGGAGTCCGTGTCACTGGGTGGAAACTGCCCCGCGATCGTAAATGCTTTCTCCAAAGACGACGCGGAATCAACGACTCCGCTGGAAAGCGACCGAAGTAGTCGAACGCCGGTTTAAAAAGCCAGTAGCGGATTCGCGGGGTTTCAGTCCGACCCGGTGATCGCCCCGTCCGCCAGCTCACCGAGCGGCGCCGTCGTCGCGAACGCCGGCGTCGACACCGACACCGGGGTCTCCTCGGTCACACCGGAGAACTTCAGCGTGACCTCGAAGGAGCCGTCCGCCCGAATCGGCGCGGCCTCGTACTGCCGGGCGGCCTCGGCCCAGACGTACTCGCCGGCGTAGCTCGCGCCGACCGACCCTTCGAGGACCCACTCGGAGATGCTCTCCTGGTCGCCGTCGCCGAACGACGTGCCGCTCATCGGGTTCCCGCGAGCGGACCACTCGCCGAACCCCTCGTCGATGGCGTAGACGTTCTCGAAGCCGGCCTTCTTGAGCCCCGCCGCACGGAGCGAGGAGAGGTGGTGGGGGCACCCGCAGTAGGTGACCACGCGGTCGCTTTTGTCCCAGCCGTCGATGCCGCCGCCGTCGGACTCGCGCTGGGCCGTCGAGAGGACGCTCCCGTAGACGTGGGCGTGCTCGTACTGGGGTACCCCGCGGGCGTCGACGAAGCGGGCTTCCGACCGGTAGAACCACTTCTCGGCGACGTCGATGGGGACGAGCGTGATCGCCTCGCCGTTTGCGCCGACCGTGTCGAACTCCGACTCGTCGACGTCGGGTGCGGCCGGCGGGTCGGGGAACTCGGGCGGGAAGCCGTCGGCCGGGTTCTCGTCGGCCGGGTAGTCGCCGTTGGCGACGAAGGACGCGTCGAGGGTACCCGTGTGCTCGAAGGGGGCCTCGTTGCCGCTCGATTCGGTGCTCGTCGACGACCCGGACGCGTCGGTCGCGGTCGGTGTCGTATCGCCGGAGTCGGTGCTGGAGGAGCCGGAACAGCCGGCGACGGCGCCGGCGAGGCCGGTTGCGGCCGCGGCGAGGAATGGACGACGCTTCACGTTGCCCGCGCTAGTCGACGTGTGAGTAAAACCCTGACGTTGGGCTCCGGCGGCTTTCGGATCGGTTGCGCGGAAGCGTCAGTGAACCAGCCGCGAGCAGGTGCCACAGAGGTTCTCCTCTTTCACGTCGACCTCGCGGACCGTCGGGGAGAAGGACATGACGCACTTGTTGTTGTCGCAGTGTTCGAGCCCGAGGGTGTGACCGATCTCGTGGACGACCTCCTTCCGGACGCGGTCGGCGAACACCTCGCTGGCGGGCTTCGACGTGATCCCGCCGTCGGAGGAGGTCTGGAGCCGGTAGGTGGAGATGACGGAGCCGTTGCCGTTGAGGTACGCCAGGCCGAAGACGTAGTTGCGGCGCCGGTAGAACAGGTCCCGGTCAGTGATGCCGATGTTCTTCTCGCCGGTTCCGACCTGGTCGACGACCTCGATGAGGTCCTCGGCCCGGTACTGGCCCCGACCGTCGTCGTACGCGCCTGCGGGGACCTCCTGCTCGTCGTGGAGAGTCACGTCGCAGTCGTAGACAGACCGGAGCGCGCCCGAGGCTTCCCGCTTCACCCGCGCGGGAACCTCCCCGACAGGCACGATGTCAACGAGCATAGCCATCGTTATGAATCGGGCGGTGATAAAATGTCCGCCGTGAGCCCATCAGTTCCCGCCGAACTCGTCGCCGCCCTCTCCGGGTTCGACGCCGCGCTCGAGGTCGGAATCGGGCGCCGCACGACCGCCGCGAGCCAGCTTGCCGACCGGGGAACGAGTGTCGTCGCCATCGACGTCGACAGCGACGCCGCCAGCGACGTTCCCGAGGGCGTCGCGTTCGCCGAGGCCGACGTCCGCGACCTCGCGGACGCCCCGGATCCGGTCGCCGAGCTCCGCGAGCGGGTGGTCGAGGGCGGAAGCGATTCGGACCCCTCGAGCCTGACTACGGTCCCTCCCGCGTTCGACCTCGTGTACGCCCTGAACCTCCCCGCGGAGCTCCAGCGGCCGACCGTCGCGCTCGCTGAGCGGCTCGGCGCCGGCTGCGCGTTCACGACGCTCGGGTTCGAGGAACCCGTCGTCGACGTCGAGCGGCGGACTGTCGGCAGCGACACGCTGTACGTCGCCGCTGGCCGGGGGTCGGGCGCCGGGGCTCTCGACGCGCTCGATTCGGGGGGTCGCTGACGCCGCGCACCCGGAACGGTTTTTTCTCCGGCCCTCCCCCCTGCAGTCATGCAGGTCGACGCAGTCGTGCTGGACATCGACGGCGTGCTCGTCGAGGTCAGCGAGTCGTATCGCCGCGCCATCGTCGAGTCGATCGACCACGTCTACGGGGAGACGATCGACCGTGAGGCCGTCCAGCCGTTCAAGGACGCCGGCGGGTTCAACAACGACTGGGAGCTCACCTACGCGGCCGCGCTCTACGTGCTGGCGACCCGCGAGGGGCTCCACCAGGAGGTCGAGGAGTTCACCGACCGGGTCGCCGAGGCCGGCGGCGGGCTCGAGGCCGCGAAGCAGGTCGTCAGCGACCTCCCGAGCGTCTCGCAGGCCCGCATCCGCGACCAGTGGGACACCGACCGACTCCACGACGTGTTCCAGGCGCTGTACCTCGGGTCGGAGCTCTACCGCGAACTGGAGGGCGGCGAGCCCCCCGTCGAGACCGAGGGCTACATCCACGACGAGCCGGTCCTCGTCGACGCCGAGACGCTCGAGGCGCTCCAGGACCGCTACGCCGTCGGCGTCCTGACCGGCCGCCCCGCGGCGGAGGCCGACATCGCACTCGATCGCGTCGGCCTCGACGTCGCCGACGAGCACCGCTTCACGATGGACGACTGGGAGGAGGGGAAGCCGCACCCGCACGCGCTCACGACCCTTGCGGAGCGGTTCGACGCGGACCGGACGGCGTTCGCGGGCGACACCCTCGACGACGTCCGGACCGCGCGCAACGCGGACGAGGACGACGCCGGGCGCGTGTACTACGGCATCGGCGTGCTCACGGGCGGGTTGACCGGCGAGGAGGGCCGGCGGAAGTACACCGAGGTCGGCGCGGACGCGGTCGTCGAGGACGTGAACGAGCTGCCCGAGCTGCTGGAGTAGCTCTTTTCGGTCGGTTGCCGTGTGCCGCTGCCGCGGCGACAGTGGCGAGGACGGCCGGTCGCGCAACGCTTACCTGCCGCCCGGTCGGAGTACGGGACATGCGAATCGCGTTACTCGGCGGCACCGGCGACATCGGCGAGGGGCTCGCGCTCCGCTGGGCGTACGACGGCACCCACGAGGTCATCATCGGCTCCCGCGACCCGGAGCGGGCGCGGACCAAGGCCGACGAGTACGAGACGGAGCTCGACAGCCGCGGCGTCGAGGCGACGGTGAAGGGCTTCGCGAACGAGATGGCTGCGGACCGTGCGGACGTCATCGTCCTGTCGATCCCGCCGTATCACGTCGGCGACACGGTCGAGGAGATCGCCGGCAAGCTCGACGATGACGACGTCCTCGTGACGCCCGCGACGGGCATCAAGCGCGACGACGAGGGGTTCCACTACCACCGCCCGAACGCCGGCAGCGTCACGCGCATCGCCGCCGACGCAGCGCCCGACGAGGTCCCCGTCGTCGGCGCGTTCCACAACCTCGCGGCCGACCGCCTCGCGAACCTGGACCGCGACCTCGGGATCGACACGCTCGTCGTCGGCGACGACGCGGACGCCAAGGAGATCGTCACCATGCTCGCCGAGGAGATCGAGGGGCTCCGCGCGCTGGATGCCGGCGGCATCGCCAACGCGCCCGAGATCGAGGCGCTCACGCCCCTGCTTATCAACGTCGCGCAGAACAACGAGAACATGAACGACCTCGGCGTCGAGTTTAAATAGGGAACGGAGCCCGAACCGCGGGTTTGGGCTGTTGTGCTGGTTTCTGGATGTTTTCTTTATAATTGTAGTCGGTTATCGTTGCCAGCGACACTATTCAGCGTGTTTTGAACCCCGGACGCTGAGTGCTCGCATTTATAAACAAACTCGGCCATCGTCACCGTCGATACCACTCAGCATGCCCAGAAAGCCCCAGCCGCTGACCGGTCGCGCTGCTCGCTGCGCTCCTCTCGGCTCACTCGCTGCGCTCGTTCGCCGTTGCGGTGCTAGCTTCGCAGGGCGTCCCGCGCAGCGGCTGCCCCTTTCAGTCCCGCCCCGGAGTGGTGGCCGGGCGTTGTGCGCGGCGGCTGGCGAGCTGTCGCGGCGGCGGCGCGGTCGGCGCGCGCGAGCAACGCGTGCGAGGGAGGGCGGGGCGCGCCGAGCGGTGCGGAGCCGGCGCGCCCCGGCCGAGGTTGGGGAGGGTCGAGGCTTGCGGTAGCTGGGCGGTCGCGTTGCGGTCGCCGTTGCCGTCGCGGTTGCGGTCCTGGCGGACTGAAAGGGCGACGGCCGCTCGCGCCGGAGGGGAGTCGCTGAGACAGGCACTATCTGCGCGGGCGGTGCGGAGAGCGCAGATATCCTGCTCAGCGACCGCGAGCGGCCGAGGGCTTTCTGGGTGTTCGCGGTGCTGGCAAGAGCAGCAGCGTCTGCACCTGTGGATCCAGTTTATAAGCAAGAGCGGCCGAGGGCTTTCTGGGTGTTTGCGGTGCCGTCAAAAGTAAGACCGTCTCACCTGTTCAAACCTGTTTATAAAGGGCGGCAGTGGGCTTTCGACTCGCCCGTGATGCAATCGGTCGTGAAATAGCTTCACTATCTAAAAACCGTTTATAAAGAATCCCCGATTGACAGCGTTGCCACCAGCAACCGCGAAAAGCCTACACCTCCCTACACGACGACCCGCGTTACGGTTCGCAGATGTCGTGCAGGTCTTCCAGATCGTCGATGATCCAGGTGGGCCAGACGTTGAGGTCCCAGTCCTCGCGGTGGGGCCGGCGGATGAACGCGGAGTCGATCCCGGCGTTCTCGGCGGCCTTCACGTCGGACTCGTTGTCGCCGACGAACAGCGCGTTGTCGGCGTCGAGGTCGGCCAGGGCCCGGTCGATGTAGTGGGAGTGGGGCTTTCGCAGGTCGAGGCTTTCGATGGTCGGCGCGCGGCCGTAGGCCGTGCCGAACTTGTCCGCGACGTCGAAGTGTTCGAGCACGAAGTCGACGGTCTCCTGTTGGTTCGAACTGACGACCCCCATCGACGTGTCGAGGTCGTCCAGCGTGTGAATGTCGTCGTACGGCGTCTTCCGGCCGGCACGGGCCTCCTCCTGCTGTGCGAGGGAGAGCGTGCGGTCGCGGTCGCGCCAGAACGTGTCGGCGTCGAGGCCGTACGTGCTGCAGACGGCACTGACCCGCTCAGGGGTCGCGCCGATCGTCATGTCTTCTACGTGGTCTGGGTCCGGATCAGTCACACCGAACTTCTCGAATGTCTCCTGGGTCGCATCCCGAAGGACGTCAAAGCTCGTCCGACCGAACAGGACACCGTCGTTATCGAAGACGACGGTATCGTACGTCATACCTGACATAGCGCACTGGCACTGATAAACGTTTCAGTCAGGGTATTCGCGCACAATCCTCCCTGAGGGCGCCTCAGGACTCGATATACGGCCGATCCCGCTTCCGTAACACTTAGTCGGCCTGACGTTCCGAGTCAGCGCCATGGACCAACAGGATCAGGTCGCGGCCTTCCTGGCCGACCACGAGATGGAGGCACCCCTCCCCTACCGACTGCTCGACCTCGCCAGCGAGGTCGGCGAGCTGGCGAAGGAGGCGACCACGAGTACCGACTACGGCGCCGACCCCGGGGCGATCCAGATCGCCGACGACGAGATCGGCGACGCCCTCTTCGCGCTGCTGTCGGTCGCGGAGGCGGCCGACGTCGACGCGGACGACGCGCTCCAGCAGTCGCTCGCGAAGTACGAGCGCCGGATCGAGGAGACTGGAGAGGCCGGGTCGGGGGAATAAGGAGCGAAAACGAGCCGTGACGCGCGGTGATGGACGACCTACTGCTCGGCGCAGTACTCGACGAAGTTCCGCAGAATCCGCAGCCCCGTCTCGCCGCTCTTCTCGGGGTGGAACTGCGTCCCGAAGACGTTGCCGGCGTCGTTGGCGACGACGGCGGGGAACTCGACGCCGTAGTCGGTGCTCGCGACGACCGCCTCCGGGTCGTCCGGTGCCGCGTAGTAGGAGTGGACGAAGTAGGCGTACTCGCCATCGACGCCGTCGACGATGGGGTGGTCGCGCTCGACCGAGAGCTCGTTCCAGCCCATGTGCGGGACCTTCTCGTCGACCTCGAAGCGGACGTTTCTCCCCGGAATCAGGTCCAGCCCGCGAACGTCGCCCTGGCCCGCGTGCTCGGCTTCCTGGCTCGACGTGAGCAGCATCTGCATGCCGAGACAGATGCCGAACAGCGGCTGGCCGGACTCGGCGACGTCGACGAGCGCGTCGCGGTAGGGGCCGGCGTTCTCCATCCCCTCGCGAAACGCGCCGACGCCGGGGAGGACGACGCCGTCGGCGTCCGCAAAGTCGGCCGGGTCGTCGGTGATGGTGACCGTCGCGCCGGCGCGCTCGAGGCCGCGCGTGGCCGACCGGAGATTACCGAGTCCGTAGTCGACCACCGCGACGTCCGCCAGCGACTCCTCGGGTGGCTCGGGAATGCTCATACGCACACGAGACCCCCCACCGACAAGCGTTTTGCGTCTCACGGGGCTCTCGCCGCCGCTCCGGCATGTCAATAGATATCAACCCACCGGTGATAGCAAAACTTATCAGGGGAACTCGGGGATACTCCGGTAGTCCCATGACGGACAGACGGAGCTTCATCAAGGGGGCGGGGGCGATCGGCGGGGTCGCTCTCACCAGTGGGTGTATCGGCGAGTTCGGTTCCAAACCGTACGGTGACGGGACGCTGACGTTCGTGATGTCGCCGACGGAACCGCAGGAGTACATGGAATCACAGTACCAGCCGGTCAAGGAGTACCTCGGCGAGCAGGTCGCCGACGACGTGACCGTCGAGCTCCAGTACGCGAAGAATTACTCGGCGGTGCTGCGCGCGCTCGGCGAGGGCAACGCCGAGCTGGCCGAGACGGGGCCGTTCGCGGCCGCGCTCGGCGTGAAGGGCGAGCAGTGTGAGATCGCGCTGCAGCGACACGCCTACGGCTCCTGGGATTACTACTCGGTCATCGTCACCCAGGAGGACTCCGACATCAGCGAGCCGGCCGACCTGAAAGGCAAGGACATCGCCTTTGCGGACACGACGAGCGCCAGTGGGTCCCTGTATCCGCTGTACATGCTCCAGCAGGCGGGCCTCGACATCGGCGAAGGGCCGCTCTCCGACGAGGGCGCCGACTTCAACGCGACCTGGTCCGGCCACGCGCAGGCGTTCGAGTCCCTGATGGAGGGGCAGGTCGATGCCGCCGGCGTCGGTCGCTTCATCACCTGGAACTACGAGAAGGGCGACTACAAGGAGGGCGTCGCCGAGGTCGACAGGGTCAGCGGCATCCCGCGGGCACCGATCGTCGCCAGCCCGGAGCTGGACGACGAGAAACAGGACATGCTCGTCTCGGCCTTCGAGGAAGCGCCCGACAGCATGTACTACGGCGCCGACGGCGAGGAAGGCACGGACGACGACCTCTGGTTCGACGGCGTCCGCGAGGCGAACCTGGAGACCTACCAGCCGGTCATCGACGTGGCCAACGACCTCGGCATCGAGGCGGAGCTCCTCGACGAGGCCTGAGGCGAAGAAACTCCGGAACCCTCAAACCTTTAAGCTGATTTTTCACTGTCAATGCCTGCTATTTCCGTGCAGGACCTGCGGAAGGTCTACGGCGAAGACGAGGTCGCCCTCGACGGCGTCTCCTTCGACATCGAGGAGGGGGAGTTCGTCGTCGTCCTCGGCCCGTCCGGAGCCGGCAAATCGACACTGCTCCGAATTCTCAACGGACTCACCGAACCGACCGAGGGCACCGTCGAGGTCAACGGCGAGGAAGTGCGTGGTCGCCGTGACGACGTGGCCATGGTGTTCCAGCTTCACTACGTCATCGAGAGCATGAGCGCCTACCGCAACGCGCTGACGGGCGCGCTCTCCCGTGCGGGACTGCTCCAGAGTCTCATGACCTGGTACGACGAGGAGGACAAGCGAGCCGCGCTGGACGCCCTCGAAACCGTCGGCCTGCTCGAGGAGGCCGAGCAACGCGCCGGCTCGATGTCCGGCGGCCAGCAGCAGCGCGTCGGCATCGCCCGCGCGCTCGTCCAGCACCCGACGCTCCTGCTCGCCGACGAGCCGGTCGCCAGCCTCGACCCGAAGGCGGCGACCGAGGTGATGGGGTACATGCGGTCGGCCGCGAAGGACCGCAACCTCACCACGATCGCGAGCCTGCACCAGGTGAACATTGCCCGCGAGTTCGGCGACCGCTTCATCGGGATCCGCAACGGTGAGGTCGTCTTCGACGGCGACGGCGACGACCTGACGATGGAGGCCGTCGACGACATCTACTACGGTGAGGGTGGCGACGACCCCGCCGAGGTGCTCGAAGCATGAGCGGCGAGTCGAACTCCGCCGACGCCGGCGCCGACATGGCCGCCGGCGCCGATGCCGAACCCGACACCAGCATCGACGAGGTGCTCGGCCAGATCGAGCGCAACCAGCGGATCCGCCGCATCCTGACGGCGCTCGGCGTGGTCCTGCTCGGACTCGTGACGGCTGCCGGCCTCACGTTCATCGGCTTCAAGCTCGCGGACGTCGTCCGCACCTTCCCCGGCTTCATCCGTTCGCTCGTCGACTTCCTGCCGCCGAACTTCGTCGACTTCACGACGTACTCCAGCCGGAACAACATCGAAGGCCCCCGCGCGATCTACGAGAGCCTCATTCGCCCGTGGACGCTCTACGAGAGCCTGATGGCCCAGGACGGGCTCGTCGGCCTCTCCGTGATCACGATCGCGATCGGCTTCTGTGGGACGGTGCTCGGCTTCCCGCTCGCCCTGCTGTTCGGCGTCCTCGGGAGCGAGCGCGTCACGCCGTTCCCCTTCAACTTCCTCTTCCGCGGCACCATGTCGACCATCCGCGCCATCCCGGCGCTGGTCTGGGTGCTCATCTACATCCCGCTGGCCGGGCTCGGCCCGGTCGGCGCGCTGATGGCGGTCGCGACCGACACGGTCGGCAACCTCGGTCGCCTCTTCACCGACGAGCTGGAGGAGATCGACGACGGGCCGATCGAGGCGATCGGCTCGACCGGCGCCTCCGGTCCCCAGCGTGTCGTCTTCGGCATGCTGAGCCAGGTGTTCACCTCCTTCATCGCGTGGACACTGTACATCTTCGAGATCAACGTCCGCATCGCCGTCTCCCTCGGCGTCGTCGGGGCCGGCGGCATCGGGCGCTACCTCTCCGACCGCTTCTTCGGCTTCCTCGAGTTCGGCAAGGGGATGGCCGCGATCATCATGGTCATCTTCATCGTGCTCTCGGTGGAGATGATCTCCTCCCGGCTGCGCGCCCGCCTGCGCCCCAGCGAACACGAGAGTAAAAGCTGGGTCGAGGCCGCACAGGACCTCGCGGACGGCGAGAAGTGGCTCGGCATGGGGTCGAACAAGCAGTAACCGCAGTTACCTACCCCGAGCGGAACCGGTTTTTCGCAGGTAGCGTCGTTTCCGACGGTTCGCCGTATTTCTGTGTGCGTTTCGCCCGCCGGTTGTGTGTGCGTTTCGCCCGCCGGTTGTGTGGTCGTTTCCTCCGCCAGTCAGTACTCGCCGAGCCGCGACTGGCCGCCGTCGCTTTCGGCGGCACCCGCCAGGTCTGCAGCCTCGGCGATGGTCTCGAAGAAGCCCTCGCGCTGGCTCCGGTCGTACAGCGTCGCCGCCGGATGCACCGACAGCAGGACGCGCCGCGACTCGCCCGCGATCCGGGCCTCGTCGACGTCGCCGGCCTCCTTCGTGATGGCGACGTCGCGGTCGAGGAGGTGCTGACTCGGCACCTTCCCCAGCGTGACGATCACGTCCGGGTCGATGCGGTCCAGCTCCGTCTCGAGGTAGCCGCGGCAGTTCGCCAGCTCCTCCTGGTGTGGGTCGCGGTTCTCCGGCGGGCGACAGCGGACGCAGTTCGTGATCCGGACGTCGGCCCGGGCGAGCCCGGCGTCCCGGAGCGCCTCGTCGAGCACGTCGCCGGAGCGGCCGACGAACGGCTCGCCCTGCTGGTCCTCCTGCTCGCCCGGTCCCTCGCCGACGAAGACGAGGTCCGCGTCGGCGGGGCCGACGCCGTTGACGATCCGACTGCGCGAGTCGACCAGCGCCGGGCAGCGCTCGCACGCCTGGACGCAGAGTTCCTCGTCCAGCGCGTCGGCGCCCGAGCCGTCGTTCGCCGCGTTTCCGCTCATACCCAAACACCGACGCCGGCGGCCATAAATTCGCCCGTTTCCGCTGGCTTTCGGTTGGCCGCCGACCTCATTCGTTGCGTTCGACTGCCTCACTCGTCGCGTTCGACCGCCTCGCGATGCGCGCTGGCGGCGATACCGGCGACGCGGACCGGCTCCGGCCGGCCGCCGATCGCCGTGTGCTGGCGGACGATCTCGGCCGCGCGGTCGGCGTCGACGCCGACGGATCGCACGAACAGGTCGTGGCCGTCGACCGCGACGCGCCGGCGCGGTGGGAGCGAGCGGTAGACCGCGAGCCGTTCCGCGAGGGCGTCGCCCGCGAAGTGCTCGCGTAGCGCCGGCTCGAGGCCGGGACTCGACTCGAAGGACACCGCGATGACCGGCCGGTCGACAGCCTCCGCCAGCCCGTTCACGTCGACGAGGTTGAACCAGGCGGGCGCGACGCCCGCGAGAAGCAGTCGCTGGACGTCCTCGCGGTCCAGTCGGTCGAAAAGCGCAGCGATCGCGGTCGTTGCGTCCGTACCGCCGACGCGACAGGTAACGTAGCCGAGCCCGTCGAGGGTCCCGTCGGCGCGGACGATGGCGCCGGCGAGTCGAGCGACCTCGTCGCCGGCCGACACGGCGACGCCGAGGGTCCGACTCCCGGGCTTCACCGCCTACTCCTCGCTTTTGATGTCTTGAAGCCGATTCAGGAGTTCGTCGTTCGAGGCCCCGATCTCGTACTCGACGCTGCCTTCGTGGGTTTTCTCCCCCGTCTGTACACCGTCGTCGTCTTCGAAATCAGCGTCGAGGTCCTGATTCTCCTGCTCGGATTCATCGTAGCTTCCGAAGCCCATACACTGTAACATTAACAATCGGTACAGAAAAATCCCCTGCCTCCCTGAAATCCGTCGGCTGAGAGAGGACGTGGTTCGAAACCGGAGATCCGCATCCCCGGCTTACTGCTCTCCCGGTACCGGCTCGGCGCCGATTCGTCCCGGGTCGGTGCCGATCCGTTCCGCCTCGTCCCCGACCCGGTCCGGGCGGATTTTTACGGCTGGTCGCCGGATCCACGAGCATGGAACCGATCACCGTCACGGAGCGTGCGGAGCAGTTCACCTGTAACGTCTACCTCGTCCCGGGTGAAACGCCGACGCTCGTCGACGCCGGCACGATGCCCGGCGTGGAGCAGGTCGTCGACGAGCACGTCGACGAGCTCGACCAGGTCGTCGTGACCCACCAGGACTTCGACCACGTCCAGCAGCTCGACGCGGTGCTGGACACGTTCGACGCGGACCTCCTCGCCTACGGCGACCACGCGCGGCGCGACGTCGAGCTCGAGGACGGCGACACCGTGACCATCGGCGACGAGGACTGCGAGGTCGTCTACACCCCGGGCCACGCCGACGACCACGTCTCCTTCATCGGCGACGAGCGACTCTACTCCGGCGACGTCGTCGTCTACAACGACGGCGCCTTCGACGACGGCTCGTTCGGTCGCACGGACAAGCCCGGCCAGTCCCGCGAGGAGCTCATCGACAGCATCGAGACGATCCTCGACCGCCTGCCGGACTCGGTCTCCCGGATGTACGCCGGTCACGGCGACGTCTACCGCGAGGAGGAGGGCGACGACACGATCCGCGAGGTCATCGAGCGCGCGCTCGAGCGAGCGAAGCGTCGCGAGCCGAAGTACCCCGACGAGTAGCGCGTCGCCGTCGGGTTCGACCGACGCGGTTGCTGGCGACGAATCTCGAGCTATCGCTGGCGACGGATGCCCTCTCGTCGTTGGCGGCGGAGGCTATGCGCTGCTCACGACGGCGCTGCCGCTGGCGACTGGACGGGTTGCTGAAAGAAAGCGCTCGGAGCGTTAGGCTGCGCGCGGTTCCTTCGCCTTCGGACGGAGGTTGCCGTAGCCGCACTTGCGGCAGCTGTCGGCTCGCTCCGAGTTCCGGGCGTTACAGCGCATGCAGATCTGCTTGTTCAGGTTCCGTCGTTCCGCTTCCTCGAATTTTGCCATACAGTGTCAGAACAGGCCGCGGCTGTAAAAGCTTGCGAGACGTCGCGCTCAGGCGCCGGCTTCCGCGAGCGCCGATTCGAGGTCGTCCTTCTGCGTGACGCCGACGAAGCGGTCGACGACGCCCTCGTCGTTCTCGACGATCAGCGTCGGCAGCGAGCGAACCTGATACTGGTTGGCGACGTCCTGCTCCTCGTCGACGTCGACCTTCTGCAGCTCGAAGGAGTCGCCCTGCTCCTCCTCGAGCTCCTCGAGGATCGGGTCCTGCGTCTTGCACGGGCCGCACCAGTCAGCATGGAAGTCCAGGAGTCGAACGGTCATACAAGCCACCCTAGCAAGGGTACGCGCATAAGGGTTTCCCACCTGTGTGCGAGCCGTCAGAACCGGACGGAGACGCCCGGAGGCGTCGGGTCAGTTGCCGACGGAACAACCGGGGGCAGGCCAGCGAAAACCGGCGTGCGAGCGGGCGAACCCGGCGTCCGCGAGAGCGAAATGTTTACACGCGTCCGCCGCGCATCGCTTGGTATGAGCAGCGGCCAGAACTCCGGCGGGCTGATGTCCAGCGCGGGCCTCGTCCGTTACTTCGAGAACGAAGACCGAAACGCCATCAAGATCAATCCGAAAACCGTCGTGGCGTTCTGTCTCCTCTTCGGCGTCTCCGTCCAGATCATCTCGCTGATCGTCGGATAGCTGCCGAGTCGTTTTCCGAACCGCCACGCTCGCTAGCCGTCAGGCTGTCGCTCGCGGCCCGCGACGCCCGCGACGGGGTCCACCACCGCTTCCTGCCCGACCCCCGCCCGTCCCGCGCTCGCCCCGCCCCCATCCCGCGCCCTTTTTAGCGACTCCCTCCCGAGTGTCGGGTATGAAAGCAGGCGTCATCGCCGTTCAGGGCGACGTCAGCGAGCACGCCGACGCGATCCGCCGCGCGGCCGCCGCCCACGACGAGGAGGCGGAGGTCGTCGAGATCCGGGATTCGGGCATCGTCCCGGAGTGTGACGTCCTCCTCATGCCCGGCGGGGAGTCGACGACGATCTCCCGGCTCATCCATCGGGAGGGTATCGCCCCTGAGATCCGCGACCACGTCGAGGCGGGCAAGCCCGTCCTCGCGACGTGTGCCGGGCTCATCGTCCTCTCGACGGACGCCAAGGACGACCGCGTCGACACCCTCGGCCTGATCGACGTGACCGTCGACCGCAACGCGTTCGGCCGCCAGAAGGAGTCCTTCGAGGCGCCCCTCGACGTCGAAGGCCTCGACGAGCCGTTCCACGCCGTCTTCATCCGCGCGCCTCTCATCGACGAGGTCGGCGACGACGTCGACGTGCTGGCGACGGTCGAGGACCGGCCCGTCCTCGTCGAGCAGGGGCCCGTCCTGGGGAGCTCCTTCCACCCCGAGCTGACTGACGACTCGCGGATCCACGACCTCGCCTTCTTCGCGGAGCCGGAGGTGGAGGCGTGAGCGACGCTGACGCCGGAGGCGAGTCGGACGACGCGGACGACGTCCTCGACGAGCTGTTCGCCACCATCGAGGACCGCAAGCGCGAGCTCCCGGAGGACTCCTACACGGCCTCGCTGTTCACCCACGAGAAGGGCAAAAACGCCGTCCTCGAGAAGCTCGGCGAGGAGTCGACCGAACTCATCCTCGCCGCGAAGGACGACGATACCGAGGAGGTCGCCGCCGAAGGCGCCGACTTCGTCTACCACCTGCTCGTCCTGCTCGCCATGGAGGACATGGACGTCGACGACCTCCGAGACGAGCTCGAAGCGCGATTCTGAGGGTCAGTTGGTGCCTATTTGGCGTGGTCGAGCTTATAAATGAAACCGGCCAGCGACGCTCGGGAGACCACTCCGCATGCCGGGAAATCCCCGGCCGTTGAGCGCACCCATTTATAAACCGGATCGGCCATCGCTGTGACAGACACCACTCGGTACACGTAGAAAGCCCCAGCCGCTGAGCGCTCGCGCTGCTCGCTGCGCTCCTCACCCGGCTCACTCCCTCACTCCGTTCGGTCGTTCGCCGGGATTGCGGTGCTAGCGTCGCAGGGCGTCCCGCTCAGCGGCTGCCCCTTTCAGTCCCGCCCGGGAGTGGTAGCCGGGGCGTCGCGCGCGGCGGTCACCGGGCCAACATCGTCCGCCGGGGAGCCGGCGCGCGGTGCAGTTGCGGTTGCGGTGCTGTTGCTGTCGCGGTTGCGGTGCTGTCGCTGTCGCGGTTGCGGTCGCTGTTGCTGTCGCGGTTGCGGTAGCGGTCCTGGTGGACTGAAAGGGCGATGGCCGGTCGCGCCGGAGGGGAGTCGCTCCGACGACCCCTATCCGCGGCGGGCGGTGCGGAGAGCCGCGGATATGTCGCGGAGCGACCGCGAGCGGCCGAGGGCTTTCTGGATGTTTGCGGTGCTGTCGAGAGCAATCCCGTATCACCTGTCTAAATCTGCTTATAAAAAGCGGCCGAGGGCTTTCCTGCTGTGGTCGAGACCCACTTCCCCTCACACCGGCACCTCTGAACAGCCACAAACGCCAACCGCGAACCCCACGACCACCCAGTCATGCCCGGGCCAGTCTTTCTCCGCGGCGAGACCGTGGACCTGCACGCCGTCACTGAGGACGACCTCGACTTCCTCGCCCGCGGGCGCAACGACCCCGCGATCCGCCACTGGATGTCCCGGACGGAGCCCCAGTCACCAGCGACCGACCGGGAATCGCTGGCGCGGTTTTTAAGTACTGGCGGGCGCGACGCGGCGTTCGTCGTCTGTGCCGACGGCGAGCCGGTCGGATTCGTCTCGCTGTTCGACGTCGCGCCCGACGCGGGTCGCGGCGAGCTCGCGGCGTGGTTCCTCCCGGCGGAGCAGGGCGAGGGGTACGGGACGGAGGCCGTCTCCATGGTCGTCGACTACGCCTTCGACGAGCGGCGGCTCCATCGGCTCTACGGCGGCGCCCGCGCCGACAACGACGCGTCGCGGGCACTCGTCGAGACGCTGGGGTTCGTGGAGGAGGGTCGCCAGCGCGACCACTACTACGTCGCCGGCGAGCGCGTCGACCGCGTGTTCTACGGCCTGCTGAAGGAGGAATGGGACGAGATACAGGCGACGGCGTAGCTCTCGGGTTCGTCGTGAACAGCCTGCCGCGGTGAAGGTCGGCTCGAACCGCGGTCAGTCAGCGGCGCTCGGCTCGCCCGTGTCGCTCACGTCCTCCGCGGCGTCGACGTCGCTCGCGACGGCGGCGTGCGTCTCGATCGCTTCGAGGAGCAGCTCCGCGACGTCGACGATCTCGATGTCGTCCTCGAAGTTCCCGGTCTTGCGACCGTCCTCGAACATCGTCGTGCACATCGGGCAGGCGACGACGAACTTCTCGATCTCGGCGCCAGCGTTGGTGTCCTCCAGGGCCTCCCGGAGGCGCTCCTCGCTCGGCTTGACCTCCTCGTCGTGTTCGGTCCAGAGGCCACCCCCGCCGCCGCCACAGCAGAACGAGTCGGCGCGGGAGCGCGGCATCTCGTAGAGGTCGGCGCCGGTCGCGCGCACGAGCTCGCGGGGCGCCTCGTACTCGTCGTTGTACCGCCCGAGGTGACAGGGGTCGTGGTAGGTGACGGTGTAGTCGAGCTCCTCGCCGGTGAGCCCAAGGCGGTTCTCCGCGACGAGCTCCTCGACGACCTGCGTCCAGTGCTGGACGACGACCTCGCCGTCGGCGTTCCACTGTTCGTCGTAGTCGAACGGCATCATCGGGTCGTCGGCGAACTCCGCGAAGTCGACCTCCGGGTACTCGTTCTTGATGGTGTTGTACGAGTGCGGATCCGTGCAGACGATCTTCTCGAAGTCACAGTCCTCGAACGTCTCGACGTGGTGGCCGGCGAGCTCGAGGTAGAGGAACTCCTCGCCTATCCGCCGGACGTCGTTGCCGTCGTACTTTTCGTCGTCGAAGAGGATGCCGAACTCGACGCCGGCCTCCTCGAACAGCTGCGCGAGCGCGCGGGCGACCTTCTTGTTCCGGTCGTCGTAGCTCGGGTAGTCGCCGACGTACCAGAGGTACTCGACCTCCTGCTCGCGGGCGTCCTCGAGCTCGAACGCGAGGTCGTCGGCCCAGTCCGCGCGGGCGTCCGGGGACTCGCCGAAGGTGTTCCCCTTCTGCATCACGTCCTGGAAGACGTCCTGCAGGTTCGCGTCGATGTTCCCCTCGTCCGTGAGCTGGCGGTTCAGCTTCGTGAAGGAGGTGAGGTGCTCGATCTCGACGGGGCAGGCGTCCATGCAGGCCATACAGGACATGCAGCTCTCCATGGACTCGGCGTCGATGACGCCCCCGTCGGCGGCGACGATGGGGATCTCCTCGCCCTCGTTCGCGTCCTGCTCCTCGCGGTACGACTTCAGGTCGAGGATCACGTCGCGGGGGTCGAGGTTGCGCCCGGCCGCGTTCGCGGGACAGACCGAAGAGCAGCGACCGCACTTCGTGCAGGCGTCCTGGTCGAGGATCTCCTTCCAGGTGAAGTCGTCGAGGCTCTCGGCGTTGGTGTGATCGAGGTCGGCGGGCACGTTCGGGAGCCGGGCGCCCGCCTTCTCGTCGCGGGTGACGACGTTCGCGTACGAGGAGATCATGTGGAACGGCTTCGCGTAGGGGATCCACGCGATGAAGAGGAAGGCGAGCAGCGCGTGGCTCCACCAGAGCGGGCCGTAGACGGCGGCGGCGCCGGCCTCGGTGAGCCCGAGCCCCTCCAGCCAGGTCGCCATCGCCATCCCGACGAAGCTGACCGTCTCGTCCGCCCGGCCCGGCTGGCCGACGATGGAGACGGCCTCCGCGAGGAAGCCGCCGACGCCGAGGCCGAACAGCACCCAGACGAAGGCGTCGTCCTCGAGGGAGGTGTGTTTGCCCCACAGCCGCCCGTCGCGCTCGCGGTAGCGGCGCCAGATCGCCATCCCGACGCCGACGACGAACAGCAGGCCGAACGCGTCGACGACGAACTGGTACGCGATGTAGAAGTCGCCGACCCAGAAGGACTCGCCCGTCAGCGGCCGGTAGAAGTCGATGTCGATGCCGAGGATGGTCGTCGCGACCAGCAGCGTGAGGAAGCCCCAGAGGATGAACGCGTGCATCACGCCCGCGTAGAGGTCCCTGTCGAACTGCTTCTCGTTGGTGGCGACGATCTTCGTCGCCGCCAGCACGCGACGCGGCAGGTCCTCGAGGCGGGCCTGCGGGTCGGCCTCGCCCTCCGTGTACCGCCGGAAGCGGGCGTAGACGCCGTAGGCGAAGACGGCCACCGTTACGGCGGCGAGGTAGTAGAACACCGCCTTCCCGGTCGGCCCGATCGTCCAGAACGTCTCCCGCGTTGCTTGCAGCACTGTCATACGGAAATTCGTGCGTAGCGTGGGGTTAAAAGTTGGCACAACTCACGCCCACGCCCGCGACGTTTTCGCGGGCCCGTGGCGGCCTCAACGCCCGGTCGGTGACCGACCGCTCAGCCCAGCGCGAGCAGCGTCGCCGCGAGCAACCCGCCCGCCACCGCGAACCCGACCGCGTCGAGTCGCCGGAACCGCAGTCGGGGGAGCGTCGGGTTCCACGCGAGACAGCGCGCGTTGAGCGCGAGCGCCAGCCGGTCCGCGCGGGTGAACGCCCGGTTGATCCCGGTCGTCGCTACGATCCGCATCCGCTCCCGCACCGGCAACTGCTCGCCGCCGCGCGCCCGCATCGCGTCGCGCGCAGTTACGAGGTCCCGCCGCAGGAGCGGCAGGAACCGGAAGACCAGCCCGACGCCGATACCGAGGAACTGGCCGGCCTTGCCGGGGACCGTGCGCTGGATCGCCGCGCGCGACGCCCTGGCCGGCGTCGAGCGGACGAACGCGCCCGCGACGAGGAGGATGAGGCCGACCCGGTAGCTCGCCAGGGCCGTCGTCGCTGCCGCATCGATCCGGAACCAGGGCGCGCCGAGGGTCACCCCCGCGAGCAGTGGCGCGATCAGGAGGATCGGCGCGGCCCAGCGATACCCCCACGCTGTCTCGCGGATCGACCCCCCAGCAGCCCACACGCAGCCAGCCGCCAGCGGCGTCAACAGCGCTAGCCCCGTCGCCGTCGTGTACGCGTACGCGGCGGCGGCGAAGGCGACCTGCACGAGCAGCTTCGTCCGCGGGTCAAGTCGGTGGGCGAGCGAGTCGCCGGGGACGTACGAGAAGGTCATCGCTGTCTCCACAGGAGAGTCATCACCAGCCCTCCGGCACTCGCACGCCGAGGGGCGCCAGTTCGTCGACGGCAGCGTCTGGCGTCGAGTCGACGGCTACCGTGCCATCGTCGAGCGCGACCACTCGATCCGCGAGGGCGAGCACGTCGCGGAGGTCGTGGGTAACGACGATCAGGCTCGTGCCCGCCTCGCTGAGCGCGCGAAGGCGACGCAGGACCGACTGCCGTGCGGGTTCGTCGAGGCCCGTGAACGGCTCGTCGAGCACGAGATGGGCGGGTTCCATCGCGAGCGCGCCGGCGATGGCGACGCGCTCGCGCTCGCCCCCCGAGAGCTCGTCGACGCGCTCCTCGCGTCGTCCCGCCATGTCGACGGCGTCAAGCGCGTCCGCCACGCGGCGGTCGATCTCGGCGTGGTCGAGCCCGAGGTTCTCGGGGCCGAAGGCCACGTCGGCGCCGACCGTCGCCGCGACCAGCTGGTCGCGGGGGTCCTGGAACACCATGCCGACGGCCGCCCGGGCGGCGACGAGGTCGTCCTGGACGGGCGTCCCGTCGATCGCCACTTCGCCCGCGTCCGGCTCGACGAGGCCGTTGAACGTCCGGACGAGGGTCGTCTTCCCGGAGCCGTTCGGCCCCGCGAGCACGACGCACTCGCCGTCGTCGATCCGGAGGTCGACGCCGTCGACTGCCGCGACATCGCCGTAGCGACAGGTGAGCGAGCGAGCCGTGATCGTCATGCGGTTCCTGAGGCGTCGCGGCGCATCTCAGGCCGCCGTGACCGAGTCGGAGCGGACGATCCCGATCGCGGCGGCCATCTTGATCGCCTCGGCCGGGATGAACGGCGCGGCGCCCTGGAGGAACGCCTTGGCGACGCCGTAGTCGAGGACGACCATGAGGCCGACTATGCCGAGCGCGTAGATGACGAGCGTGCCGAGCGTCATCGCGCCGACGAACGTCGGGATGCCGACGTCGCCGAGGTCGCGGAGTTCCGCCCCGCGGTGGACGACGCCGCCGACGAGCGCCGCGGCGATGGGGTACGACCAGAGGTATCCGCCGGTCGCGCCGAGCAGGACGCCGACGCCGGCCGATCCCCCGGAGAACACCGGCGCGCCGACGGCGCCGGCCGCGAGGTACAGCACCAGCGAGGCGCCGCCCCAGACGGGACCGAGCATGATCCCGGCGAGGAAGACGCCGAGCACCTGCAGCGTCACCGGCACCGACGTGACGGGAATCGGGAACGATACGAAGCCGAACGCGCCCACGAGCGCCGCGAACAGCGCCGCGCGAGCGAAGTTGGCCGCCGCCTCGTCGCCGACGAGGTCGACGGACTCTGTCGTAGTCGACATAGTCGACGATTCCCGTAAACCTACTTGAGGGCGTCGGTTGACGACGATTCGTATTTGCGGGATTTGCTGGATTTAATGCCGAGATATTCAAGACGAGCGCAGACGGCTCGGAGGGACTCGATCGGGCTTGCTTATAAATCGCATATAAATAGCCAGTCGTTTCAGCCATTCACGGTGACGAAAACGCTCAGAAATCCCTCGGCCGCTCGCGGTCGCTGCGCGGGATATCTGCGCTCTCCGCACAGTCCGCGCAGATAGAGCCCGGCGCAGCGACTCCCCGTTGGCGCGACCACTGGAAGACGTTCCGGGCTGCCTGCAGTAGCGGGCTGCCGGGCTGCGACTTCCATGGTCTCGTTCGCTTCGCTCACGAGAGCGGCCGTCGCCCTTTCAGTCCGCCAGGAACGCGACCGCAACCCCGACGGCGACCGAACCGCGACCGCAACGCGACCGCAACGCGACCGCAACGCGACCGCCCAGCAACCGCACTCCTCAGCCCTCCCCAGCCTCGGCCGGGGCGCGCCGGCCCGCCTCGGAAGACGGTCCGGGCTTCCGTTGCGTCTGCGACGGACGGGTCCGGGCTGCGACTTCCGGCCCTTCGTTCGCTGCGCTCACGAAGACACCGCCGCGGCGCGCCCCGCCCTCCCTCGCACGCGTTGCTCGCGCGCGCCACCGCAAGCCCGCACCGCGAGAGCTCCCAGCCGGCGAGCGACAACCGCCGAAGAGCCGCCGCGAGCGACGCCCCGGCTACCGCTCTCGGGTGGGACTGAAAGGGGCAGCCGCTGAGCGGGACGCTCTGCGACGAAAGCACCGCAGTTCCGCCGAGTGAACGAAGTGAACGAGGCGGGCGAGGAGCGCAGCGAGCAGCGCGACCGGTCAGCGGCTGGGGCTTTCCGGTGTGCCGAGTGGTGTCGCCGGCGACGATAGCCGAATTTGTTTATAAATGCGAGCGCTCAGTGGCTGGAACGCTTCGAGAGTACCGAAGTATGTCGCCCGCGACGACGTAACGAAAAGATCGAACTCCTCCGGACTCGACCGCTTATTCCTCGCTCTGCACGGTTTCGGATTCGGTTTCGGCTTCCTCGGCGACCTCTTCAGCTGTCTCCTCGTCTTCGTCGAGGATCGTCACGCGGGCTTTCATGATCCGGGTGTTGTCGACGCGCTCGATGCGGATCTTCACGTTGTCGTACTCGACCTCCTCACCCTCTTCGACCAGGCGGCCGGACCGGTTGAACAGGAAGCCGGCGAGCGTCTCGAACTCCTCGCCCTCGGGGAGGTCGATGCCGAGCATCTCGTTGACCTCGTCGATGTTCACCTCGCCTTTCACCATCGCGACGTCGTCGTCGACGAACTCGACCGGCTCGGGCTCGTCGCCCTCGAGGATCTCGCCGACGATCTCCTCGACCATGTCCTCCAGCGTGATGATCCCCTCGGTCGTCCCGAATTCGTCGATGGCGACGGCCATCTGGAGCCGGTTCTCTTGCATCTCCTGGAGGAGCTCGTCCGCGTTCTTCGACTCGGGGACGTGCAGCGTCGGCTTGACGACGTGGTCGAGCTCCGGCTCGCCCTCCGTGTAGTTGAGCTCGCGCACGAGGTCCCGGACGGTGACGACGCCGACGATGTTGTCGAGGTTCCCCTCGTAGACGGGCACGCGCTCGTGGTCCGACTGGACGCAGGTCTGGATCGCCTCCTCGACGGTCGCGCTCTTCGGGACCGCGGTGACGTCGAGGCGCGGCGTCATGACCTCCTTGGCGATGGTGTTGTTGAACCGGAAGATCCGGTCGAGCATCTCCCGTTCGTCCTCCTCGATGACGCCCTCGCGCTCGCCGGTCTGGATGATGTTCTGGATCTCCTCGCGCGTGACGTAGGTGGACTCGATCGCCGCCTGGCCGCCGGTCACCCGGTTCACCAGCCTGGTGAGGTAGTCGAACAGCAGGACGAGTGGGAGCAGTGTCAGCTCGGCGTACTTCAGCGGCCGCGCGACGCGCAGGGCCCACGACTCCGTGTTCTCGACGGCGTACGACTTCGGCGCGCTCTCGCCGAAGAGGAGCACCACGGTCGTGATCCCGAAGGTGGCCGCGAAGACGGCCTTCCCCTGCGAGAGGTAGAGGGCGAACAGCGCGGTCGCGACTGAAGACATCGCCACGTTGACGACGTTGTTCCCGACGAGGATCGTCACGAGCAGCCGGTGGGGGTCGCTCTTGAGCGAGGAGATCACCTCGGCGCTCGGGATCCCGTCCTCGACCATCGACTCGATGCGATGTTGCTGCAGCGAGAACATCGCGATCTCCGACGACGAGAAGAAGGCGGAGAGGACGATGAGGAGGAGTATCGTCGCGACTCCGAGGACGGTCACGGTGAACTTATCCAGCGCCGGGAGCTGCAGTAGCGGACCGATCAGGAGCGACAGCGACAAGCCCATTCTCATGTGTCCTGGGTCGGGCGATGGTTAAAGGGTTATCCTCGAAGCGCGGTTACCGGACAAATTCTCCGGCATACGGTCGAAGCTCCGACAGGTATCCACCTCCCTCCGACAGTCGTCCGGCCCCGGCAGCGCGCGCCCTCGACCTGTGGGCGCTGCCGACGCCGATACGATTACCCGGGCGGAGTTCCTACAGGCGGGTATGACAGGTGCAGATATCACCCTGTATCGGCTGCAGGCGTGCCCGTACTGTGAGCGCGTCGTCAACAAGCTGAACGAGCTGGGGCTGGAGTACGATTCCCGGTTCGTTGAACCGATGCACTCCGAGCGGAACGTCGTCAAGCGCGTCTCCGGTTCCCGAACGGTCCCGGCCATCGTCGACGAGACGACTGGCGTGACGATGTCCGAGAGCGCGAACATCGTCGAGTACCTCGAGGGGACCTACGGCGACGCCGCGGAGGAGACGGCCGCGGAAGCCGAAGCGGGGGGTGCCTAGATGGTAGAATTCGACGTCGTTGACCTCCCGGAAGCGGACCACGTCGAGGAGGGTGAGACGGCCCCGGACTTCGAGCGACCGCTAGTCGACACGGAGCTCTGGCGGAACCGCACGCTCGCCGACCTCACCGACGACGGCCCCGTGCTGCTCGTCGCTCACCCGATGGACGGCGCGTTCCAGTCGACATACATCTGGAACGAGATCCGGGACCGCAACTGGTCCGACGACGTCGAACTCATCGGTATCGGCATCTCGACGCCGTACGAACACAAGACGCTCCTCGAGGAGCGCGGGGTCGACGCGCGGCTGTTCACCGACCCGAGCGCCGAGGTCCTCGAGGAGTACGGCATCGCTCAGGACCTCGACGGGATGGCGGGCGTCACCGACGCGCGACCGGCCGTCTTCCTGATCGACGAGGACCGCACGGTTCAGTACGCCTGGGTCGGCGACGAGCATCCGTCCTTCCCCGAGTACGACGAGGTCGAGGACGCCCTCGACCGCCACGTCCGGTAACCCCGCACCGCTTCCGCTCCCGCACCGGTTCCGACGTCCGGCCAGGTCGACCCGATATCCTTTTTCAGACTGCCGGCGAACCATCGGTCGTGACGCGGAACCTGAGTTCAACCGAACGTGAGGCGGTCGAGCGCGCAGCCGACGCCGTTGCCGACGGCGAGCTCGTCGTCTACCCGACCGAGACGGTGTACGGGCTCGGTGCCGACGCGCTCGACCCCGACGCGGTCGAGGCGGTCTTCGACCTGAAGGGACGCAGTCGCGAGAACCCGCTCTCCCTCGGGGTGGCGAGCGTCGACGACGCGCTCGCGTACACGCAACCGACGGAGCGTGCGGAAGCGTTCATGCGCGAGTTCCTCCCCGGGCCGGTGACCGTCGTCGTCGAGCGCGACGAGGTCGTTCCGGACGTACTCACTGCCGGCAGCGACAGGGTCGGCGTCCGCGTGCCCGACCACCCGATTGCGCTGGCGCTGGCCGACCAGGCGGGTCCGATCACCGCAACGAGCGCGAACCGCTCGGGCGCGGGCTCGGTCCGGCGCGTCGACGCGCTCGACGAACCCATCCGCGAGGGCGTCGCCGTCGTCGTCGACGGCGGGGAGACGCCCGGTACCGAGAGCACCGTCGTCGACCCCGTGAGCGGCGATATCCACCGCCGCGGCGCTGGCGCCGACGAGATCGAGGCCTGGCTGGCGGAGCACTGACGGCCCCAGGGCTGCCGGGCGGCCGTCACTCCAGTAGCGAGCGGAGCGACCGCGTTTTCACCCCACATTGCGTCCGGTAGTCACAGCTCTCACAGTGGGCATCGTTGCGCCGGGGCGGCGGACCGTCGAGCGCGCGAACCGTGCGCAGCGCGCGGCGATAGGCGGCCGTCTTCCGGACGGTGAGATCGACTGACCGGACGGTGCCGACGGCGGGATACTCGACGAGCGCCCGCGGGACCTCGCGCTCCCGCTCCCAGGCGAGCGCCTTGGCCGCCGCGACTGCGCGGACGGTCTGGGGTTCGTACACGCCGTTCTCCGGCGGGGAACCGGGCGAGACGATGGTCGGAACCGGCGGGGGTATTCGGTCGGGTTCCGTCCGGGTTCGGATGGACTCTGGTAGGGTTCCGTCAGCCTCCGCTGCCGGTTCGAGGATCTTGTGAGCGATCCCGCGGCAGTCCTTCCCGTCGAGCAGCGTCCGGGTCGCTGCGGGGTCGACGAGGCGGTCCCAGTCGTCACGCTTCCGGAGACGGTCGAGGTTCCGGCGGTACGCGGCCGGCGAGCGATCGATAGGGAGCCGTCGCAGGCGACGGTCGGGGGCGTCGACGTGCTCGTCGTAGGCGAACGCGAGGTCGATCCGCTCTGCGGCGTCCGGCGGGAGGCCCCCGTCGTCCTCCCGGCGCGCGTAGTAGAGCTGTCGCGGGCAGTAGGCCGCGCGGGCGAGGTCGCTGAAGGTCGGCACACGTCGGATGGCGCGCTATCGGGTATAAACCTCCGCGAGGCCGGAAGTGGCGAAACGAGAAGACGTCGGACGGGGCGGTTCGGGCGCGTCAGAACGAGACGTTCGTCTCGATGTCCTCGGCGGCCTCCTCCAGGCCGTCGTCGTGGACGTCGGACGCGTGGGACGTTTCGAGGTCGGCGTCGGTGAGGAGCTGCTCGAACTCGTCGCGGAACCGGTGGTTCGCGCGCGTCGATTCGACGTCGGCGTCGACGACCGCCGAGTAGTGGCGCACAGTGTCTGGGTCGACGTCCGCGTCGAGGTGCGCGGGCCGCTCGTCGACCGGGACGTCGTCGACTGCGAGGCGCTTGAGCTCGTCCAGGTCGAAGGGGGCGTCGCGGTCGGCCTCGTCGACGAGGTGCAGGTCCATCCGCGCCGCGAACACGGTGTCGGCGTGGACGTCGAGGTCGGCTGCGACGGTCTCGTCGCTCTCGCCGTCGAAGAACCCGCGGACGACGCGCTCGTAGTCGGCGTCGTCGAGGTCGGTGGTGAACTCGTACTCCGCGCGCATCGCGTCGATCAGCTCCGCGAGGCGGTCGGCCGTGCCGTCCTCGTCCGACTCCGTGATGGAGCCGGGTTCCTCCTCCTGGCTCTCGGTGACGGTATCGGCCCCCGTGGTGTCGATGAAGATGTCCCGGAGCTCCTCCGTCTTCTCGTCCATAGATTAGATGTGAGGCCGTCAACAGGGAAAAACCCTACTGCCAACGGCCGACGCTCAGGAGTGTTACACCGAATATACGCCCGGTTTTGCACTGGTCGTGAGTGGTCGACGACGGCCGAGAATTCGGGCGGCGTTCGTTCGCGCTTTTAAATTGGAATGGCCATCATCGCTGGCGACACCACTCGGCACACGTAGAAAGTCCCAGCCGTTGAGGCGGTCGATTTATAAACAAATTCTGGTATCTTCGCTCGTGACACCACTGAGCATGTCTTGAAAGCCCCAGCCGCTGAGCGCTCGCGCTGCTCGCAGCGCTCCTCACCCGGCTCGCTCCCTTCGGTCGCTTGCCGGGATTGCGGTGCTAGCTTCGCAGGGCGTCCCGCTCAGCGGCTGCCCCTTTCAGTCCCACCCCGGAGTGGTGGCCGAGCGTCGCTCACGGCGGTTGGCAAGCGTTCGCGGCGCGGGTGCGGTGGCGCGCGCGAGCAACGCGTGCGAGGGAGGACGGGGCGCGCCGATGCGGTGATGAGCCGGCGCGCCCCGGCCGAGGCTGGGGAGGACTGAGGTATTGCGGTTGCTGTGCGGTGCTGTCGCTGTCGCGGTCGCGGTTGCGGTTGCTGTCGCAGTCGCTGTAGCTGTCGCGGTCCTGGCGGACTGAAAGGGCGCGGCCGGTCGCGGTGTAACGGAGTCGCTCCGCCGACCCCTATCCGCGGCGGGCTGTGTCTTCGTGAACGCAGTGAACGAAGGCCAGAAAGTCGCAGCCCGGCAGCCCGCTACTGCAGGCAGCCCGGACCGTCTTTCGCGGCGGAGAGCGCGGATATGTCGCGGAGCGACCGCGAGCGGCCGAGGGCTTTCTGGGTGTCTGCGGTGCTGTCGAGCACGAGACCGTATCACCTGTCCGAACCGACACAAAGCGAGCAGCCGAGGGCTTCCCGGGTGTCTGCGGTGCTGTCGAGCGCAAGACCGTCTCACCTGGTCAACTCTACTTATAAAGAGAAAGAACTATCCGATTCTCGGAATCGCCCCCTACTCGCGGAGTTTATCACCCCACCGTCCCCTTTGATGTTCCATGAGCGAGGCCGACGAGCCGGCGGCCGAGGAGACGGCTGCCGCCACCGACACCGGTCGGGAGATCTGGATCGAGAAATACCGACCGCAGACGCTCGACGACATCCACGGCCAGGAGGAGATCGTCGAACGCCTGCAGAGCTACATCGACGAGGACGACATCCCCCACCTGCTGTTCGCGGGCCCGGCCGGGATCGGCAAGACGACGGCCGCGACCGCCATCGCGCGGGAGATCTACGGCGACGACTGGCGCGGGAACTTCCTCGAGCTCAACGCCTCCGACCAGCGCGGGATCGACGTCGTGCGCGACCGGATCAAGAACTTCGCGCGCTCGTCGTTCGGCGGCTACGACCACCGGCTCATCTTCCTCGACGAGGCCGACTCCCTCACGGACGACGCCCAGTCCGCGCTGCGCCGGACGATGGAGCAGTTCTCCGACAACACGCGCTTCATCCTCTCGTGTAACTACTCGTCGAAGATCATCGACCCGATCCAGTCGCGGTGTGCCGTCTTCCGCTTCTCGCCGCTCTCGGACGAGGCCGTCGCCGGCCAGGTCCGCGAGATCGCGAAGGCTGAGGACATCGAGATCACCGAGGAGGGCCTCGACGCGCTCGTGTACGCCGCCAACGGCGACATGCGCCGCGCGATCAACTCGCTGCAGGCCGCGGCGACGACCGGCGACGTCGTCGACGCCGAGGCCGTCTACGCGATCACCGCGACCGCGCGCCCGGAGGAGATCGAGGGAATGGTCCGGGACGCGCTCGACGGCGACTTCTCGAAGGCGCGCGCGACGCTTGACACCCTCCTGACCGACACCGGGATGGCCGGCGGCGACATCATCGACCAGCTCCACCGCTCCGTCTGGGACTTCGACCTCGCCGAGCGCGAGGCGGTCCGCCTGATGGAGCGCGTCGGCGAGGCCGACTACCGGATCACGGAAGGCGCCAACGAGCAGGTGCAGCTGGAGTCGCTGCTCGCGTCGCTGGCGATCGACGACTGAGGCCGCGGAACGCGAACGGCGTCTCTTTTAAAAGGAACCGCGCTCTCCTACAGCTCCGGCTGGATGTAGACGATCGTCACGCGCTCGTCCGCCGCCTTCAGCTTCCGCTCGATCTCCGCGAGGTCCTCGTCGACGTCGCCCGTGACCAGCTCGGGGTCGAAGCTCACGTTCGCCGTCACGAGGAGCGTCTGGGACCCGACGAACATCGTCCGGAGGTCGTCGACGTGCGTGACGCTCTCGTGGTTCTCCACGACGGCCCGGAGCTCGTCCTCGACCTCCTCCGCGACGCTCTCCCCGACGATGAGCCGCTTGTTCTCGACCGCGAGCGCGACCGCGAACACCATCAGGAGGACGCCGATGACCACCGCGCCGGCTGCGTCGTAGATGGGGTTCCCCGTCACGCGGGAGGCGACGATCCCGACGAGGGCGACCACGAGCCCGACGAGGGCGACGCTGTCCTCCGTGAACGCGGTCAGCGTCGTCAGGTCGCTAGTGCGCGAGAAGGCCTCGCGGTAGCCGGACCACCCGTACGTGCCCATCTGCCGGATCAGCTCCTTCCGCGCCTTGACGAACGCGTACAGCTCGAACGTGATGCCTCCGAGCAGGACGGCGACGTTCACCCAGAACGCCTCGACCGGCAGCGCGACGTCGACCGTGTAGCCGAGGAACTCCGCGGCACCGGCCTCGGTCGCGTGGCCGCCGTGGCTGACCTTCTCGAGGCCGTGTTTCAGGCTCTCCCAGCCGGCGATCCCGAACAGGAGCACGGAGACGAGGAACGCGTAGAAGAACTGCGCCTTTCCGTACCCGAACGGGTGTTTCTCGCTCGCTTCCTGCTCGCTGTACTTGATCCCGACGAGGAGCAGCACCTGGTTGCCGGTGTCGGAGATGGAGTGGTACGTCTCCGCGAGCATCGACGGGCTTCCCGTCAGCAGGAAGCCGAAGAACTTCAGCACCGCAATTCCCCCGTTCGCGATCATCGCGGCAATAACGACGCCGGTGCTTCCTGCCATGCAGAAACCCTGCACGCGACGGTGGAAAACCGTTGTCCCCGAGGGCCGCAGTGCGTTCCTCGCGCCCGGTCGATGGAGCGCCGACGTTTTGCCGTCCGCCGTTAAAGCCCGAGACATGCTCACCGTCGTCTCCGACACGCACGCCACGGAGGACCATCGGCTCGAGGGACGAACGCTCGAGGCCGTCCGCGAGGCCAACCTCGTCGTCCACGCGGGCGACTTTTATACGGAGACCGTCCTCGACGCGTTCTACGAGGAGGCGGACACGCTCCGCGCGGTCTACGGCAATAACGACGATAGCGCGACGCGCGAGCGACTGCCCGAGGAGCGCGTCGTCGAGTACGCCGGGATCCGCTTCGCGGTGACACACCGGCGACGCGGCGGCGCGACCGCCCTGGCGCTGTTCGGTCGCGAGCGCGACGCCGACGCGGTGATCTTCGGCCACAGCCACCGGCCGACCTTCGACGACTCCGGGGCGATCCCGCTCCTGAACCCGGGGAGCCACGCCCAGCCGCGGGGGAACCGGCCCGCGCACGCGGAGCTGGAGCGAGTCGAGGACACCGAGAGCCCCGTGCTGGCTGGCAGACTGGTCACGCCCGACGGCGAGGTCTTCGAGCGGTTCAGGATCCCGACGGCGTCGCCGTAGGCACTGCCGACCGATCTCGACGGCGTCGCCGTAGGCACTGCCGACCGATCTCGACGTGATCGGCGGGATGAACGGTGATAAGGGACGCTCTGGACGGGACACGACAGTGGACGGAGGTGACGGTAGACAGAAGACGACCGCCGGAGCCGCCGACGCGCGGTCGCGGGCAACTGGGGTGAATCTGGATAGGGTTGGTACCGAGTGGGACCGCTGCGTCGGGGCCGGCGAGCCTCGGAGGGCCGAAGCGGGTGAGGCGATTCGACGTAGTTCGGGCGAGAGTATATAAGTAAGCTAAGCACAAACGCCCGTTTTAGCAACCCCCGTCGTGGGCGAGTCCGTCGTTTCCGCCGTTCAGCGGGCTCGGACCGCCACGCCGAAACGCCTAACCGGCAGCCGAGAATACCGCGGCACATGATTCCGAAAGATCCGGTGTTTATCGGCCTGCTCGTGGCGTTGCTAGGCCTCTTCTTCTTCCTCTTCCTGCTGGTTCGGCGCACGCTGGTGAGCCTGCGCGAGGGATTCAGCGAAGGCAAGCAGTAAGATGGAACTCGTCACCGTCGCCACGTTCCTCGTCGCCGGCGCCGCGAGCCTGTTTATGGCCTGGGCCATCGGCGCCGGGTCGTCGGGCTCGACCCCCTTCGCGCCCGCGGTCGGCGCGAACGCGATCGCCGTCATGCGGGCCGGCCTGATCGTCGGCGTCCTCGGCTTCCTCGGCGCGGTCCTTCAGGGCGCAAACGTCACGGAGGCGGTCGGCACCCAGCTCGTCGGCGGCGTGACGCTCACCGCCGGCGCGGCCATCGTCGCGCTGCTCACGGCGGCCGCGCTCGTCGCGGTCGGCGTCTTCGCCGGCTACCCGATCGCAACCGCCTTCACCGTCACGGGCTCCGTCGTCGGCGTCGGTCTCGCGATGGGCGGCGATCCGGCCTGGGCGAAGTACGCGGAGATCGTCACGCTGTGGGTCCTCACCCCCTTCGTCGGCGGCGGCATCGCCTTCGGTGCGGCTCGACTACTCATTACCGATCGCCTCCCGGAGCGCCCGCTCACGGCCGGGATGGCGGCCGTCGTCGGCGTCGTCCTCGCGAACATCGGCTTCGCGCTCCTCGGGCCGGACGGCGAGAGCGGTTCGGTCGCCGGCGTGCTCGGCCCGAAGCTCGGCCTCGAGCAAGTCACCGGCGTCGCCCTCGGCAGTACGCTGGTCACCCTCGGCGTCGCGGCGCTCGTCGGCCTCGTCGTCTATCTCGACCTCGGTCGCGACCGGGAGGGCGGTCAGCGACGGTTCCTGCTGGTGATGGGCGCGCTCGTTGCCTTCTCGGCCGGCGGCTCGCAGGTCGGGCTCGCTATCGGCCCGCTCGTGCCCCTGCTCGGCGACGACGTCCCCCTCACGGCGGTCCTCGCCGGCGGTGGCTTCGGCCTCCTGGTCGGCTCCTGGACGGGCGCCCCGCGGATGATCAAGGCGCTCGCGCAGGACTACGCCTCGATGGGCCCGCGGCGCTCCATCGCCGCGCTGATCCCGTCGTTCGCGATCGCCCAGACCGCCGTCGCGTTCGGCATCCCCGTCTCGTTCAACGAGATCATCGTCTCCGCCATCGTCGGCGCCGGCTACGCGGCCGGCGAGGCCGGCGTGAGCCGCAAGAAGATGCTGTACACGGTCCTCGCCTGGGTCGCCTCGTTGACGCTGGCGTTCGTCCTCGGCTACGGGATCTACTCGATCGGCGACTGGCTGCTCTTATAGGCTGGTCTGGGCTGTTGGTACGGACTCGCTTCTGACGGGGACGTGGACGCCGCGAACGCCTTCGGCCGCTTTTGTTTATAAGTCGGATACAAGGGTGCAGACGTTGTTGTGCTTGACAGCACCGCAAACTCCTCCAAAGTCCTCGGCCGCTCTTGCTTCGAAGATGGTTGCTCAGGTGCAGACGCTGCTGCGCTCGACAGCACCGCAAACACCCAGAAAGCCCTCGGCCGCTCGCGGTCGCTCCGCGACATATCCGCGGCTCTCCGCACCGCCCGCCGTGGATAGGGGTCGACGGAGCGACTCCCCTTCGGCGCGACCGGCCGTCGCCCTTTCAGTCCGCCAGGACAGCACCGCCTAGCAACCGCACCGCGACGGCACCGCACAGCAACCGCAGTCCCTCAGTCCTCCCCAGCCTCGGCCGGGGCGCGCCGGGACCGCACAGCCTCGGCGCGCCCCGCCCTCCCTCGCACGCGTTGCTCGCGCGCGCCAACCGCCCAGCTCCGCACGCCGGAAAGCCGACGAGCGACGACCGCCGAAGAGCCGCTGTGAGAGACGCCCTGGCCACCACTCCTGGGTGGGACTGAAAGGGGCAGCCGCTGAGCGGGACGCCCTGCGAAGCTAGCACCGGAACCCGGCGAGCGACCGAAGGGAGCGAGCCGTGTGAGGAGCGCAGCGAGCAGCGCGAGCGCTCAGCGGCTGGGGCTTTCTGGGCCTGCTGAGTGGTCGCACTGGAAACGTGATCCGATTTCATTTATGAGTGGGAGCGCTCCGCGACTGGGTCTTTCACTGTTTACAGAGTGATGTTGCAAGCGACGACAACCGACTTCATTTATAAATACGATCAGTCATCCACCCATACACTTCAGAACACGCCGACCAACCACGCCGTAACCATTCACCGCGCCGCATCCAGACCGACCGCTTAAACCGGCGTAGCGCCCTACGCGTACGTATGAACGTCACCGTCGAGGTCGTCGGCGACGACGAGCGCGACCTGTCGCTGCCCGCGGACGCGACCTACGCCGACGTGATCCGGGAGAGTGGCTACAGCCCCCAGGAGGCCTCGGTGCTCGTCGACGGCTCGCCGGTCCCGGGCGACCAGCCGGTCGAGGCCGATCGCGTGAAGCTCCTCCGACTGGTGAAGGGCGGCTCGGGCGAGTCGACCGGGCAGGACGCCCGCGCCGACGACGCGGACCCGAACGACCTGGACTTCTCGCTCCCGAACCCCGGCCCCGGCCCGGACCCCCTCTCGCTGTCGAAACTCGACGCCGACCTCGCCGTCCTCGTCTTCCACCGCGACCACCTCTGTGGCAACTGCCGGAAGCAGGTCGACGACTTCTGTGAGCGCTACGCCGAGTTCGTCGAGCACGACGCGGAGGTCATCGGCGTCCTCCCCGAACCCGAGGAGCGCGCGGCCGACTGGGTCGACCACCACGACATGCCGTACCCGATGCTCGCGGACCCCGACGCGACGCTGGGCGACCGCTACGGCCAGGCGATCAAGTTCGGCCCGATCGGTCGACGCGTCGACCTGATCGGCCGGATGCCGGCGGTCGCCATCGTCGACGTCCGCCGCGAGCCGGAGCTGCTCTGGTCGCATACCGGCTCGAACCCGGTGGACCGCCCCGCGCTCGACACGATCCTCCGCGAGCTGGAGAAGTTCTCGTAATGACCGAGGGCGCGGCCGGCGACCCGGAGGGCCTCTCGGGTGACGCGGACGATTTGCCCGACGAGCAGGCTTTCCTTCCGGAAGGCATCCGAATCCGAACGGCCGGCCCCGACGACCGGCTCGACGTCGTTCGCGTCCTCGACGGTGCGATGTTGCAGACGAACGAGATCCCAGAGCGCATCGAGGCCGACGACGTGCTCGTCGCGGTCGCGGAGCGCGGCACCGGGGACGATGCCGAACGGGGAGCGGAAACGGTCGTCGGCGCCGCTGTACTGGAGACGCGCGGCGAGGACCGCCACCTCGACGCGGTCGCCGTGCGCCGGGCGCGCCGCGACCGGGGCATCGGCTCCGCGCTCGTCGTTCGGGCAGTTCGCGATGCGCGGGTGCTGGTGGGCGTCTCCCGGGTGACCGCCGAGTTCGACGCCGACCTCCGGGAGTTCTACGCCGGTCTGGGGTTCGCGGTCGAGCCGGTTTCGGTCGAGGGCGGGGTCAGCCCGGAGCGTCTCCGCGGAACGCTGCCGCTGTAACTCTCCGTTCCTTCCTTTCCGCGTGAACGCGGCTCACACCGTTCCGGCGAGCGACGCACATAAACGGTCTCGGCCGCTATTTCCGGGAAATGAGTGGCAAGGACAAGTACTACAACAAATCCAAGCAGGAGGGCTATCGCACGCGAGCCTCCTACAAGCTCCAGCAGCTCGACGAGACGGCCCACCTGTTCGACGGCGGCGAGACCGTCGTCGACCTCGGCGCCGCGCCGGGCGGCTGGCTGCAGGTCGCCGCCGAGCGCGTGAACGACCACGGGAAGGTCGTCGGCGTCGACTTCCAGCGCATCGACGAGCTCGAGTACGACACGGTCACGACGCTGAAAGGCGACATGACCGAGGAGAAGACCCGCGACCGCCTCCGCGACGAGGTCGGCGAGCACGGCGCGGACGTCGTCATCTCGGACATGGCCCCGAACATGACCGGCGAGTACGAGCTCGACCACGCGCGCTCGGTCCACCTCGCGCGCCAGGCGCTCGACACCGCCATGGAGCTGCTCGCCCCCGGCGGCGACTTCGTCGTGAAGGTGTTCCAGGGCCAGGACCTCGACGCCCTCAAGGAGGACGTCGACGAGGAGTTCGACTACGTCCGCACCGTCAACCCCGACGCCTCCCGGGACTCCTCCTCCGAGGTGTACCTCGTCGGCAAGAGCCGGTTCACGGCGCCCGTCGAGGAGGGCGACCAGGTCGCAGTCGAGATCGAGGAGGTCGGCGAGGAGGGTGACGGCATCGCCTACCTCGACGGCTACACGCTATTCGTTCCCGGCGCCGAAGAAGGCGAGACTGTCGAGGTCGTCATCGACGACCTGAAGCCGAAGTTCGGCTTCGCGAACCGGCTCGACTGAGGCGCTAGCCGATCGGAACGTCCCGTCGGCGAGGACGTTCCACGCTGCTTACAGTGACGACCCCATCCAGATCTTGATGCGGGCGAAGTTCGTCGGGGAGTGGGTCCCGTCGAACGTCACCGTCACTTCCTGGCCGCCACTCGAGAGCGTCACCGCGTTCTTGGATCCACTTGCGACGGTGGTCCCGTTTTTCGCCAGTAGTTCGACGATGAAGTCCCCGGTGTCGAGGCCCCCCGTGTTGTTCACGTAGAGCGTCACCGAGGTCACCTCGTTGCCGTCGTAGTTCAGCGTGTGCCCCTCCGGGACGAGTTTTCCCGGACTGTCGGACTCCGAGCTGGTCCTGTCGATCGCCAGATCCACGGTCGTCACTACGGCAGGAGCCGCCACGACGACCATCGAACAGAGCGAGATGACCAGCAAAGTGCCGACGAGACGCCGAATCCGCCTGGGGCGGGATGTCATCAGTCCGTGGTCCCAAGTTGAATCATCTGTGATGGCTCACGAGCGATCCCTCGTTAGCTGCTCGTCTCCTCGATCGTCGCCTCTACCCTGACGACGTCCCCGATGTATGGGTTCGACGAGAGCGTGACGTTGTGGGTCGACGTCTTGCCCCCGGGGAAGGACACGCCGGTCCGGGTTTTGCTCACGAGGAGGCTGTCCGTATCGTCGTATATCGCGACGTAGATGTTCCCGCTCACGCTGGTGGAGGCGGTGTTGTTCACGGTGATGTTCACGGCCGACACGTTCGTCCCCTCGTACTGGAGCGTCTGGGTCTCCACGGTCAGGTTCCCGGACGCCTGGAGGTCGCCCTCGACGCCGGTGATCGGGTCGGGGCCATCGTTCGTCACCACGACCGACGTCGCGGCTGCGGTTCCGACCACGGAGAGCAGCACGACCCCCAGAACGAGGTACCCAGGCACGGAAGCGTTCATCAGCGACATTACTACCTGCTATTCAGGTCCTTCGCATACCGATTGTGCCTCCCATAATAGGTATCCGCCCGGTCAGTTCTATCGCAAACGGTTTTGTCGGCTCGCCGTCTTCGTGGCATATGGACAGTGTCGTCGAACTCGAGTTCGAGATGCGGGGGACGGACTTCCTCCTCGTTCGTGCCTCCGAGGAAGCTTCCTGTGAGCTCCGGCTGGAGGAACTCCGACAGCGCTCCGACGGCAGCGTTCTCGAGTTCGTCACCGTTCGCGGTGCCGACCCGGACCGCGTTCTGGAACTCGTCGAGGAGGCCGACGAGCTCCGCGACGGGCGGATCCTCGACCGCGACGGCGACACCGCGCTGTTCGAGGTCGTCTCGGAGTCCGCGGTCCCGACGGCGCTCGCCGACAACGAGACGCGGTTCACGAACATCACCGCCAAGGCGGGCGAGGGGCGGCTCGTGGCGGAGGTGCCCTCGCACGTGGACGCCTCGACCGTCATCGAATCGTTCCTCGAGCAGTATCCCGACGCCGAACTGGTCGCGCGCCGGAAGACCGACCGCGAGGCGCCGACGTTGACGGCGAATCGGTTCCGCGACGACGTCCTCTCGGATCTCACCGACCGCCAGTTGCAGGCGCTCCGAACGGCCTACGCCTCGGGGTACTTCGACTGGCCCCGCGAAGCGACGACGGACGCGATCGCCGACGAGCTGGACATCGCCTCGTCGACCTTCTCCCAGCACCTCCGGGTCGCGGAGCGGAAGCTACTGGACTCGTTGTTCGAGGACCCCTCACGTCGGTAAGGACCGTAACCGCGGCGGCGGCGGCGGACGCGACGAGGCTCGCCGGGGATGGGTCGACTCCCGATCAGTCTCGGACCGCACCAACCACCAGGTAGACGAACGGCGTGTCGACCAGCGCGATGAGCAGCTTCAGCAGGTACTGCCCGACGATCAGCGCGACGATCTGGCCGGTCGGGAGCGCGAAGCCGATGCCGAGGAGGTTCGGCGCGATCGCGAAGGCGACGGTAACGAAGATCACCGTATCGAGCGCCTGACTCGTCGCCGTAGACGCCACGTTGCGGAGCCAGAGCAGGTCGCCGTCGGTGTACTCGCGGATCCGGTGGAAGACGATCACGTCCCAGTTCTGGCTCACGAGGTACGCGACGAGGCTCCCGGCGACGATGTTGCCCGCGGGCGAGAGGGCTTCCGCGAACGTCGCCGAAAACTCGGGGTCCGCGCCCGGCGCCCACAGTGCTGTCGCGAGCAGCCCGAGCATCACGAAGTTCATCGCGAACGCGAGATTCACCATCACCTGCGCCGCGCGGCGGCCGTACAGCTCGGCGTAGCAGTCCGACGCGAAGAACGTGATCGCGTACGCGACGGCGCCGCCGGGCAGGAGAATCGCCGCGCCGACCACCGGCAGGTCCGCGGGCAGCGGCACCGCGAGCAGCTTCGCCGCGATCAGCTGGGCGGTGATCAGCGCCGTGACGAACAGCGCGAGCAGCGTCACCTGGCCGAACGCGTGCCGGTTGACCGGTTCCTCGGCCGGATGGGCCGCCTCACTCATCCTCGTCGAGCCGGCCGTGCCGCTTGTCGATCTCGTCGAGCACGTCCAGGTTCTTCCGGATCGACGACCGGATCGCGTCGCTCCGATTGACGAACTTGCCATCCTCGCCGACGTGGTCGTCGAGGTCATCGAGCAGCTCCTCGGGGATCTCGACGCTTATCTTGGCCATACCCCAATATTCTCCCGATATTATATAAACGGGCTGGATGGCCCGCTTCCGCGACCGACCGCCGATAACTGGGGGTGTCGTCCCGCTCGTCCCAACCCGAAGTCCTTAAAGTCAGTCGCGGAGTAAACCCGATAACTCGCTGGTAGGACGTCCAGCGGGCACCCGCCGCTCGCGTCGGTGCCGTTGCCGGCGCAAGGACGGGACGAAATGTGGTCCGGTCGGCGTTGCCGTCCGGACTGAATCGCAAACGTCCGTGGACAAACCCATGGCACGAAGCTTCTACTCGCACATCAAGGACGCATGGAAGTCCCCCAAGGAGGGGAAACTCGCAGAGCTGCAGTGGCAGCGAAAGCAGGAGTGGCGCGAACAGGGCGCCATCGAGCGCATCGAGCGCCCGACCCGCCTCGACAAGGCCCGCGAGCTGGGCTACAAGGCGAAGCAGGGCGTCATCGTCGCCCGCGTGAGCGTCCGGAAGGGCGGCTCCCGCAAGGAGCGGTTCACCGCCGGTCGCCGTTCGAAGCGACAGGGTGTGAACCGCCTCTCGCGACGCAAGTCGATCCAGCGCATCGCCGAGGAGCGCGCCTCGCGCAAGTACCGCAACCTGCGCGTGCTGAACTCCTACTGGGTCGGTGAAGACGGCCGCCAGAAGTGGCACGAGATCATCCTCGTGGACCCGGACCACCCGGCGATCGAGAACGACGGCGACCTCAGCTGGATCTGTGAAGACCAGCACCGCGGTCGGGCCTTCCGTGGCCTCACCTCGGCCGGAACGAAGGGCCGTGGCCAGCGCACGCGCGGCAAGGGCACGGAGCACACGCGACCGTCCATCGGTAGCGACAGTCGCCGCGGCAAGTAACGCTTCTTCGGCGGTTTCTTCGTATTTTTACTTTATTCAGGAGCGAGAGCTCTGGCTGTATTCCGGCAGTTGGGCTCCGCTGATACTTGGTAGTAGTCTGAACTGGTGTTGCAGTCTTGTTCTGGACGGCACCGCAACCACCCGGAAAGACTTGGACCGCTCTTGCTTATAAATCGGAAGTTTAGGTGCAGACGCAGCTGCTCTCGACAGCACTGCAACCACCCAGAAAGCCCTCGGCCGCTCTTTATAGGTGGATTTGAATAGGTGACACGGTCTTGCTCTCGACAGCAACGCAGACACCCAGAAAGCCCTCGGCCGCTCGCGGTCGCTCCGCGACATATCCGGACCTCTCAGCACCGCCCGGCCCGGATAGGGGTCGTCGGAGCGACTCCCCTCCGGCGCGACCGGCCGCGCCCTTTCAGTCCGCCAGGAACGCGACCGCGACGGCAACAGCACCGCGACGGCAACAGCACCGCTCAGCAACTACCACAGCAACAGCACCGCTCAGCAACCGCATTCCTCAGCCCTCCCCGCCCTCGGCCGGGACGCGCCGGGACCGCACCGCTCCGGCGCGCCCGGCCTCCCTCGCACGCGTTGCTCGCGCGCCGGCCGCTCCCACGCCGCCCGCCGGACAGCCGGTTGACGACGATCGCGATCCAGCCGCCGCGGGCGACGCCCCGGCCACCACTCCCGGGTGGGACTGAAAGGGGCAGCCGCTGCGCGGGACGCCCTGCGACGCTAGCACCGCAATCCCGGCGAGCGAACGCAGTGAGCGAGCCGGGTGAGGAGCGCAGCGAGCAGCGCGAGCGCTAAAGCGGCTGGGGCTTTCTGGATATGCCGAGTGGTCTCGCCAGCGAAGGTAGCCAAGTTTGTTTATAAAAGCGACCGTTCAGATCGAGTTCTCCGGAGGCCGAGTAGCGCCGCTGGCGGCTACAACTGTGCCTCCTCGTTCGAATCCTCCCCGCGGGCGCGGGCTGGGTTTATGTCGTTTCGCCACGAAGCCCGAGTATGGCACTCTCCCTCGACGCGACGCAGCTCGACCGGTATTCGAGACACATCATCATGGACGAGGTGGGCCCGGAGGGACAGAAGAAGCTGCTCGACGCGGAGGTCGTCGTCCTCGGCGCCGGCGGCCTCGGCGCGCCGGTGATCCAGTACCTCGCGGCCGCGGGCGTCGGCACGCTCGGGATCGTCGACGACGACGTCGTCGAGAGGTCGAACCTCCAGCGACAGATCATCCACGCCGACGCCGACGTCGGCGTCCCGAAGGTCGACTCCGCGCGCAACTACGTCGAGGACCTCAACCCCGACGTCGACGTGGAGCCCTACGAGACGCGCCTCGACACCGACAACGCGCGCGACATCCTGAGCCAGTACGACGTCGTCGTCGACTGCGCCGACAACTTCCGCGCGCGCTACATCGTCAACGACGTGGCGCAGCTGGAGGAGATCCCGGTCGTTCACGGCGCGATCTACAAGTTCGAGGGCCAGGCGACGACGCTGACCCCGGAGGGTCCCTGCTACCGCTGCCTCTTCCCGGAGGCCCCCGAACCCGGCACCGTCCCGGACTGTGCCGCGACCGGCGTCCTCGGCGTCCTCCCCGGCACCGTCGGCTGCATCCAGGCGACCGAGGCCGTCAAGCTCGTCCTCGGCGTCGGCGAGACGTTGGAGGGCCGGCTCCTCTTCTACGACGCGATGGACATGACCTTCGAGACGGTTGAGTACGCCAAGAACCCCGACTGTCCCGTCTGTGGCGACAACGAGATCCAGACGATCGAAGGGATCGACTACGGCGGCACCTGTCGGATCAACGCCGACTGACGGCGTCGGCTGGCGGCGCAACCCCGTGAGGCGACCGCGGACCGTTCTCCCAGCCCGATTCTCTCCTGTCGTACCTGTCTCTCTCGCCGGATAGCGACGCTGCTTTGGCAAGTATCGAGAAAGAGCGGCCGGATCGTCGCGACTCCGGATTTGCTATCGCGACATGCGGTTTACGCGTCGGCGAACTCCCGGACCGACTCGAACTCGCCGGCCTCGATCGCGTCCGCAATGGCGTCCGAATCCGGGGAATCGGGGGTCTCGTTGGGGTACTTCCGCGCGAAGTAGCCGACGACGTTGTCCACGTCGCGCGTGAGGTACTCGCGCGCGTTGTCGTGGTCCGTGCCGATCGCCTGGGGCCAGTCGAAGATCGTGAGCCCGCTCTCGGCGACCGCGATGTTGTGTTCGGACATGTCCCCGTGGATCCAGTCGTGGTCGTAAGCGGTCGTCATCTCGCGGAGGATCAGGTCGAGGACGGCCACGACCTGCTCAGATTCGAGTTTCGCGCGCGCCAGCTCGACGCCGTCGAACTTGTCCATGATCAGCGCGTGCCGGTTGTGGTCGACCGGCCGCGGAACGGCGACGTCCGGATACAGCTCCTCGAGAGCCTGGTACTCCCGTTCCGCGGCCTTTCGAGCCGTGTAGAGCCAGGAGACGTGGTCGCGATCGGCCGTGTACTCCCGTTCTTTCATCACCTCGCGGAAGTTGGTGTACCCCTCGCGATGGAACTTCAGCGCCAGCGGAGTGAACGACTCCACCTCGTAGACGTCTCCTTCCTTCCCGACCCCCAGGGGTGCGCCGACGCCACGGATGGTCTCGCGCTCGGCGAACGCCCGGAGCGCGAGCGCGTCGTACCCCTCGAACGTGAGCTGGTAGCCCTCGTACTGGATCGTCTTTCGCTCCACGAGCTCCAGGTCGAGACACCGGTCCATCCGGTACTCGACCTCCTCGGGGGAGAGGTCCGCGTAGTCCGGCAGCTTGTCCTGCCGGACCCACTCCGAGAACCGCATCCCCTGCTCGACCCCGGAGAGCAGATAGAAGTCCTCGGGCTCGAGATCCTGCATGAGCCCCGCGATATTTTCCACCATACCTGCCATAGACCGGCGATTCCTAAAAGGGCCGCGAGATCGGGGGTGTTGGATGAATAAATCTCATTACGCTATATCAAATATGGCGGTGGCGGCCGATCCTCGACGTTCCCTTCACCCGGCCCGGTTATCTGGAGAACTCTCCCGATCCGCTGGAGTCGGTCGACCCGCTCGCGCTCCGGCGGTTCACTGGTAGCAGGCTGGGACTCGCTGGTGACGAGCCAGGAGAGCATGAGTTCGATCCGGCAGGCATGGTGCTGAAGCTCCCGGCGAACTCGACGCCGGCCCCCAATTTTATTGAAGCGCACGGATACTATCCGCTGACTCGATGGTCCGGGCATATCGATGAAGATCCGCCACCGCCTCGTCATTGCGCTCTGTCTCGTCGGACTCGTCCTGGGCGCGACGACGTTCGCCGGGTTCGAGCTGTTCGAGGACCGGACGGTGTCCCAGATGGAGGCGAACGTCGAGGAGACCGCGGGGCTCAGCGCCGACGTCGTCGCCGGACGGATCCGCGAGCAGAAGGAGCGGGTAGCGTACCTCGCCGCGCGGCCGCCGGCCCGCGGCGACGAGGTGCGGTCGTACTTGCGATCGTTCGTCAGAAACTCCGAGTTCACGAGCGCCCACGTCGTCGCCGCGAACGGGACGGTCACGACGGCGTACGCGGAGTCGGGCGTGCCGGGAACGCCGGCCGTTGGCGCGAACCACGCGAACCGGACGTACGTGCAGCGGTCGCTCGCCGGCGGGACGTACATGTCGCCGGTCACGTGCCTCGACGGCGGGAGCTGTCGCGTCCGCATCAGCGCGCCCGTCTTCGCCGCCGGCGACGACCCCGGCGAGGTCACGTCGGTCCTCGCGGCGACCATCCCTGTCGGGTCCGGCGCGTTCTTCAGCCCGACCGCCTTGACGCGGGAGACGACGGCCGTCTACGTGGTTGCTCCGACGGACGGCGGCGCCGACTCGTTCACGTTCGGCGAGTCGCGGGGCTCGTTCGACTCGTCGGTCACGGGGTCGGCCCCCGTCGCGTCGACCGGCTGGGTGGTGCGGGTCGAGCGGAACCGGGCCGCGCTCGACCGAACGCTCAGGCGGGCGTTCTACGCGCAGGTGCTGAGTCTCCTGATCGTCCTCCTCTCGATAGCGACGTTCGGCGCGTGGGAGTACCGGACGAACCTCGGGCAGATCGAGCGGCTGCTCGACGGGTTCTCGGCGCTGCGACGCGGGGACTACGACCACTCGCTCGACCTCTCGGCGGCCGAGGAGTGGCGCGAGATCGACCGCCAGTTTGACCGGCTGGCGACGACGCTGGCCGAGCGGGAGGCGGCCGTCGAGGAGCAGAAGCGACGGCGTGGGATGCTCCATCGCCTGCTCCGGCACAACCTCCGAAACGACATCAACGTCATTCTCGGGCAGGCCGAACTCGTTCCGGAGCACTCCGGCGACGAGGACGTCCGCCGGATCGCCCGGAGCATCCGTGACACGAGCCGGGGTCTCATCGAGCAGGCGGACAAGGCCCGCAAGCTCGAGCAGCTGATGGCGGAGGCGGCCGAAGCCGAGGTCGTCGACCTGGTCGACATCGTCGAGGAGAAGACGAGCGCCGTCACCGACAGCTACGACAACGTGCAGGTGTCCACGGAGCTCCCGGACGAGGCGAAGGTGCTCGCATCGCCGCTGCTTCCGTACGCAGTGGAGGAGCTGCTGGAGAACGCCGTCGAACACAATCAGAGCGATCCGGTCGTCATCGACGCCTCAGTCGAGCAGGTTGCCGCTCCGACGACCGGTTCGGATGCCGAGTCGACCGGGGAGTCACCCGCGGATCCGCCCGCTCGGTCGACCGGGGAGTCGGCAACCGACTCGGCGACCGAACCGGCTGTCGATTCGGCCACCGACGGTCCCGTCGCCGGCGACGTGGACCCGAGTCACGTGGACGATGAGGAGATCGTCCGCTTCCGGCTGAGCGACAACGGGCCCGGCATCCCCGCCCAGGACCGTCGCGTGCTCACGGGCGCGGAGGAGACGTCGCTGGAACACGGGAGCGGAATCGGGCTGCGCTTCGTTTACTGGACGGTCCAGCAGGTCAGCGGGTCCGTCGAGGTGTCGACCGGGAAGGACGGGACGACCATCGACCTGCTGATCCCGGCGTTATCCACCGAGTCAGCCGAGTCGGAAGAGGCCGGCGCCGACGACGAGCAGCAAGGTACCGCCGAGTAAGCTGACGAGGACCGGTCCGGGTACCTCCCGCTCGCTCGACGCGGTCGACTCCGTCGGCACGGTTACCGTGAACCGCTCGACCTCCACGTCGTTGACGTACACGGCGTAAGTCGTCTTCTCCGTGATCTCGGCGTCGAACGCCGCCTGCCGCGTTCCGTTCGGCGGCACGCGGAGGTCGCGCTCCACGACCAGCCCGTCGTCTTCCGCGACGAGTTCGATCGCGTACCGGCCCGTGGCCTCGCCGGTATTCACGATGCGTACGGCGACGCTCACTGTGCCATCGGCCGTCTCGGTGGTGACGCTGACGTTCGCCTGGGCGGACTCCGGCGAGTCCGCGGTACCGGCTCCGGCGCCAACTGCCGGCGACGCCCCCAGGCTGACCAGCAGGCAGCACAGGACGAGCGCGCCGAGCGCCCCGAGCGAGCGAGCGGTTGTCCCGGCGGAGCGAGTGCTCGATGCGAGCGGTCGGGTGGATCCGGACATGGTCACGAAGACGGTTGCTCGTTCGGGAGATCCTCCAGCACCAATTCGAACGTCGATCCCACTAGCGGCTCGACCCTCGTCGAGGCGGCAGCCCGACGGCGACGGAGATCGTCCAGCAGCTCCGTGTACGCCTCGTTCGTCCGCAGATCCCGCCGCGAGCCGCTGCGCTTCAGCGTCGCGAGCTGCTGGAGCAGCGCGTACTGGTTTCGGACCGCCTCGTCGTGCTCGCGGATCGTCGTGAGCTCCTCGACCATCCGGCGCAGTCGCTCGCCGCTGAGCGGTTTCACGAGGTACGCCTCGAAGGCGGTGCTGACCACGTCGAGGTCCGGATCGATCGCTGACACCATCGCGATGGCGCAGTCGTGGCCGCGTTCCCGGACCGTCCTGACGAACTCGTCGCCGGAGAGCCCCGGCATGCGGCGGTCGACGAGCAGCACGTCGACGGCGTCGTCAAGTCGCTCCAGCGCCGCCTTCCCGGTCGCCTCGACGCGTACGTCGTAGCTGTCCGGAAGGTGCATCCGGTACAGCTCGGCGATCTTCGACTCGTCCTCGACGATCTGGACCGTCGGCGTGTCGACTGACGCCGGCGTCGCGTCACTCATCGATCTCACCTCCCGGGGTCTCCCCCGAGGTATCTCCCGAGGTATCCCCCATTCCGGGCGTTCGTGACAGCTCGACGCCGTGGAACTCGAACCTGGCACCGCCGTCGGCGCTTCCGGTGAGGGTCGTCTCCCAGCCGTGTCCCGACGCGATCCGGTCGACGATGGCGAGTCCGTAGCCGGTGCCGTTACTGTGCGTCGAGTAGCCGTGCTCGAACACGCGATCGCGCTCCTCGGGCGGGATGCCCGGGCCGTCGTCGGCGACGTAGAACCCGTCCGCGAGCCCACCCACGCGTACGGTCACGTCCGGACCGGCGTGATCGACGGCGTTGCCGAAGAGGTTCTCGAGGAGCGTCCGCAGGCGCTCGTCGTCGGCCCTGATCGGCGGGGCTGCGTCCTCGACCTCGAGCGCCGGGTCGCCGCCCGTTTGGTCGGTCCGGACGGTCGCCCAGGCGTCGTCGGCAACGTCGGCCAGCGGGACGGACCGCGTCTCGCCGACGACGTCGCCGTTCCGGGTCAGCGTCAGTAGCTCGTCGATGAGGTTCCGCATTCGCTCGTGCGCGTCCTTGAGGTCGGTGAGGTGCTCGGACGCGTCGGGCTCGCTTTCGGCCAGCTCGACGCAGGCCTGCGCGACGTTGAGCGGGTTCCGGAGGTCGTGCGCGACCACGTCAGTGAACTCCTGGAGCTCGGCGTTGCGCTGTTCGAGTCGCTCGACGCGCTCCCGGAGCTCGGCGTTGCGCTGGGCCAGTGGTCGGGCGTTTTGGTCGGCTTCGTCGTCGGCGGCGTCGCTGTCGCGGGTGTACTCGTCGGCGGCCTCGTCGTTGCGGATGCACTCGTCGTGGATGGATCCGTCGTCCCGCGAGTCGGTGTCACCGCGAGGCGGTCGGTCCCGGCGGGACGTTTCGGACTCGGGAGCGACGGGCTTCGTCGGGTTCCCGACCGGGGCGTCGCGTGCGCCCGCGCCCGTCTCGGGTCCTGCCAGCCGCGAGCGCGCGGCGCTCCCGTAGCTGGCGAGCTTGCGGGCGAAGGACGCGGCCTGGTCGACCGCCGGGCCGCGCTGCACGACCAGCCGAAGTAGCGCGCGGTCGTCGAGCGGCACGGACAGCGCCGTCTCCTCGTCTCCGTCCCGACGCGTCAGCGAGTCGCTCTCGAGCGCTCGTCGCGCCGAGGCCGTTGCCGGCGGCTTCAGACCGTGCGGATCGCTCCCGAGGGCTGCGACGGGTCGAAGGGTCTCCGCGGTTTCGTCGGTCTCGTAGACCGCGACATCGTCGACGCCGGACACGCTCCCGGCGGTCCGGACGAGCGCCCCGGCCGCTTCGTCCCACGTCGTCGCCCGGACCAGTGAGCGGGCCGCGGCCCGCAGTGCGGCGTCGTACCGTTCCCGGCGGGCGACGAACGCGTCCTCGACGGTGACGGCGACGCGGGGCGCGCTCGCCAGCGGGGCCCAGGCGAGCCGGGCGGTGAACTCCGCGCCGGACGCGTGCAGACAGCGGGCCCGGGTCGCCCCGGTTGGCGGGCTCTCACCGGCGACCGGGACGGTGGTCCCGTCCGCGACGACGGTCTCGACCGGCGAATCGACTAACTCTGCCGGGGCGTATCCGAACACCTGTTCGACTGGCTCCGTCGCCGAGGCGACGACCGCGTCGTCGTCGACGACCATCATCGCGGGCGGTTGCCGAGACGTCGATTTCGTCTGTCTTCGTGTCATGAGTATGAATAAATAACTTGGGTCAGTTGTGGCGCCTCCTGGCGAGGAGCGCGCCGAGCGCGACAGTAAGCGCGACCAGCGTCGACGACGCGCCGAAGCCCGGGACGGTGTCCGACCCGGACGTCGTCGGCGTGGCCGTCGACGAGGTCGACTCGTCGGCCGCTCCGACCTGGACGCTGAACGACCTGTCGCCGACGGTGACGTCGTAGGTTCCCGGGCGGCTGAACGCGTGTTCGAAGGTCACCGCTGCGGACTCGTCCGGCGCGAGCGAGACGGTCCTCGTATCGACGACGACGCCGTTGGCCGTCAGCGAGACGGTCCGGCTGCCGGACGCGTTGCCGGCGTTGCGTACGATAGCGTGCACCGTCGAGCGCTCGCCCGCAACCACGTCCGGGTCGGACAGCGACAGCTCCGCGACGCCGATGGCGGGTCGCTGCCGGGGGTTCGGCGGCTCCGTCCGAACGACGTACGTCGAGAGCGACTCCGCGGTGGCCCGGAACCGATAGCGCTCGCCCGTCTCACCGACCAGTTCGGTGTCCGCGCGCGTCCACCCCCCGTTCTCGCGGTGGTACAGCGAGACGTTCTCGGGGCCGTACGTCGTCCCCGCCAGCCGGGACTTCGCGACGGTGAACGTCACGGTCGCGTTCGCGACCGCCACGTCGTTGTGGTCCACGGGGAGCTGCGCGAGCCGGCGACCGCGCGCGTCGACGCGCTCGTACGTCTCCCCGCCGGTACCGACGACGATCTGGCTGGCGTCGTTCGCCGGCTGGATCCGCACTCGCTGGAGCGTGACGCCGTTGCGCTGGAGCTCGCTCAGGTCGACGACGACCGTCTCGTCGTCGGGGTACTGGACGATCGTCCGGTTCCCGCCGTCGGTCTGGAACCGCGAGGTCCGGGCGTCCTCGGAGCCGATCAGCAGCGGCGTCGTCGCGGCCGACCGGTCGTTCAGCCTGACCGTCGCCTCGTGCGTGCCCAGGTCGGGGTTCCGGACCTCGCTCAGGGCGACGACGAGCGTCTCGCCCGCTGCGAGTTGCCGGTCCTCGCGCAGGGTGATCCGCACCGCCCCGTCGAGCGTCGACACCGAACCGACGTACGCCCGGAGCCGCCGGTCGATCTCCCCGTCCCCGTCGGCGTCGACGCCGAACCGAACCAGCGCCGACTCGTCGACGTCGCCGAGACCGACGGCGTTCGGATAGCCGACGGTCACCCGGTCGAGCGTGAGGTCCTCGGCCGCGGTGATGCGCGCCGTGTGCGTCGCGTTCGCCCCCGCAGCCGGCGGGTCGGCGACGAGAAGCGCGTTCTCGACGGCGTCGTCTCGGGTCGGGTCCGGCGGCACCGTCGAGAGCGTCGTCGTCACCGCGGAGTCCGTCGCCGTCGGATTGATCTCGACTGCGACCTCGTGGTCACCGGCGTCGGGATTGTGTACGTTGGCGACGGTGACGACCACCGTCTCGGCTTCCGTAAGCGTGTAGCTCCCGTCGAACGAGAGGTGGATCCGTCCGTCGGTCGTGATGCGAACGGCCGTGAGTGCGTCCGTCAGCGAGGTCTCGACCCTGCCGTCGCCGTCGGTGTCGACGCCGACGCGAACGTCGCCGAGCCCGACGTCGGTCAACTCGGTCGTGCCTCGCTCGACCGGGTAGTCGACGGTGAACGCGTCGAGGCTCGCGCCGGCGTCGACGCTCCCGACGACGGCCTCGATCCGGTGCGTGGCCGTCGCGTTCGCGGTCGCCGGCTCCGGCTCGACGTCGGCACTGGGGTCGACCGTGGTCGGTCCGTCGCCGGAGCCGTCGGTCGTCCCGTCGGAGTCGTCGGACGTATTCTCGACCGTGAGCCCCGTCGTGTAGGCGTCGCCCGTGCTCTGGGGGTTGATGACGACGTCGACGTCGAAGGTCCCCTCCGCGTCCGGGTTCGCGGCGTCCGCGTACTCGACGACGATGCGGTCACCCTTCGCGAGCGAGTAGCTGCCACCGAAGCCGAACGTGACCGTGTGACCGTCGTTCGACACGCTCACCTCGCTCAGGTCGTCGGAGACGTTCGTCTCGATCTCACCATCGCCGTCGGTGTCGAGGCCGACCCGCTTCACGTCGTCCTGGCCGACGTTGCTCACGTCGGTCGGCTGTGACCCGGCCGTATAGTCGACGGTGAACCCGTTGAGCGAGTCGCCGTCGGAGTTCGACCCGACCGTGCCGGTCGCGGTGTGGGTTGCTGTCGTGTTCGGGTCCGTCGGCGACGCCGTGACGGAGGCGTTCGCCGTCTCCGACTGGGCGGTGATCGAGAGCGTCGCGGTCGGCGGCGCGGTGCGGCTGCTGTCGAGCCGGACTTCGACGGTGTAGTCGCCGGCCTCCGCCGGGTTCGTCACGTTGCCGAACGCGACGTGGACGGTGTCGTTCGTGGCGAGCGTCTCCGAGCCGTCGAACTCGATGGTGACCGTTTCCCCGCCGTCGTCGACCGTGACGCCCGTCAGCTTCGGTAGCAGGTCGACCTCCAGGATCCCGTCACTGTCGGTGTCGAGCCCGGCCTGCGTCACGTCGTCGGCGGTCACGTTCGAGACGTCCGCCGGGGTCGACGCGGTCGAGTAGTTCACCTCGAGGGTCGTGAGGTCGGTTCCGTTGTTCGCGCTGCCGACCGTGCGGTCGACGCTGTGGTTCGCCGTCGACCCGTCCGTGTTCGGATCCGCGCTGATCGCGGCCGAGCCGTCGGTGCCGTCGATGGTGAGCCCCGACGTGTACGTGTGGACGGGATTGCTCTGGTAGTTGAGCGTCGCGTTGACGTCGAAGGTCCCCTCCGCGTTGGGGTTGACGGCATCCTCGAAGACGACGATGAAGCGGTCCCCTTCGTGGAGGTTGTAGCTGCCACCGAAGCCGAACGAGAGCGTGTGGCCGTTGTTCGAGACGCTGACCGAGCCGAGATCGTCGGAGACGTCCGTGTCGATCTGGCCGTCGCCGTCGGTGTCGAGCCCGACTTTGACAACGTCGTTCTGCCCGACGTTGCTGACGTCCGCCGGGTGCGTCCCGGCGGTGTAGTCGAGCCGGAACTTGTTCAGCGAGTCCCCGGCCGACTCGGACTGGACGACCGCCGTGGCGCGGTGGGTCGCCGTCGCGCCGGGGTCGTTTGGCGACGCGGTGATGGTCGCGTTCGACTCCGCGGCCGCAACCGGTGCCGAGGTGGCTGCAAGCGCGACGAGAAGGAGGCTGCACGCGAGCGTCGCCGCCGCTAACAACCGGTGATATTCCCGCTTACTGCCCGGTGTCTTGGCTTGCATCGATGTTGTTACCCGTCCCTGTCGGCGTGCAGTTCGATCAGTGGGCTGCCCGGTTGTGCGCCGCGGCTGCGTGCCCGATTTAGCTCACAGTAGAATTGGGGATAAAAATGATCCCCAAGTAGTTTAGGCTCCCTCGGCTTTCCCGGTCCCCTCCGCCGATACTGGGCAGTGATTGCCGCCTGGAGTAACTGCACGGTCTGTTGGGTTCTCGCGTTACTCCCCGCGCAGCGGCTCGGCGACGTCGTCGCGTTCGAACCGGACGTCCACCTCCTCCGTGAGGACGTACACGTCGTCCGTGAGGCCCGGGTCCGCGAACGGGTAGTCGCCGTTCATTCGCTCCGGCGTCGAGGGCGCGTCCGGGAAGCCGCCGGGCGGGGTGAACTCGCCGAACGGTCGGTCCGGCGAGCAGCCGTAGCGGTCGAAGAACTCCTCGTAGCGCTCGTGGTAGGCCTCGCGCTCGTCCGGCGGGAACTCGATCAGCTCGCCCCAGCCGAGGTTCTGGAACTCGAAGGAGCCCTGGATGTGGGTGATCTCCCGCGCTTTCGCCTCCGGGTACCCCTCCGCGAGCGCCCGGAGATAGACGTCGATGCTGGCGTCGAAGATCGCGTCGAATCGCTCGCGGCGCCGCTCCGCGTCCGTCTCCGAGTGCTCGACGAAGAAGTCCGTGTGGACGTCGACGATCCACTCGCGGACCTGTCTCGTGACGAGCGGGATATCCCGTTCGAGGAGTATCTGCGCGACGTAGTTCTTCCAGGTCTGAAAAAGTCGCATGGTCGTGGGATCGGCGGCTGGCCTTGAAGGATCGATGGCCGATTTTGTTACAGTGAGTCTGCGATCCCGGCTGCTCATACTGTGTTGATTCGTCCAGGTGATGCGGTCTTGCTCCTGCCGGTAACGCGGACACCTGAAGCCCCCGGCCGCTCTTTATAAGCTGATTTGAACAGATGATGCGGACTTGCTCTCGACAGCACCGCAGACACCCAGAAAGCCCTCGGCCGCTCGCGGTCGCTGCGCGACATATCTGGACCTCTCAGCACTGCCCGGTCCAGATAGGGGTCGGCTCAGCGACTCCCCTCCGGCGCGACCGGCCGTCGCCCTTTCAGTCCGCCAGGACCGCGACAGCGACAGCGACAGCAACGGCACCGCGACCGCGCAGCTACCGCAAGCCTCGAACCTCCCCAGCCTCGGCCGGGGCGCGCCGGTACAGCACCACACCGCGCGGCGCGCCACCGGCCTCCCTCGCACGCGTTGCGCGCGCGCCACCCACGCTGCCGCCGCGACCGCCGAAGAACCGCCGCGAGCGACGCCCGGCCACCACTCCCGGGCGGGACTGAAAGGGGCAGCCGCTGAGCGGGAAGCACCGCGACGTAAGCACCGCAACGGCGAACGAGCGAAGCGAGTGAGCCGTGAGGAGCGCAGCGAGCAGCGCGACCGCTCAGCGGCTGGGGCTTTCTACGTGTACCGAGTGGTATCGGCAGCGACGATAACCGTACTGATTTATAAGTGCGACCGGTCAGCGGCTGAGCCTTACCAAGCATGCCCAGTGGTGTCGCTCGCGGCGACTGCCCCGCCCGAAAAGGTCACTCACAGCAATCCCACGTATAACAGCACGTTGTACGAGGCGGCGACTAACGACAGTACGCCCGCGCCGGCGAGGAGATAGGTCGCGAGAAGCGCCCGTTTCCGGCGGACGGTCACGACGAGGGCGCCGAAGAGGGGGAGCGCGAGCGTCTTCGTCAGGACGGTCCCCCAGAGTAGGCCGAACCGGGAGATGAGCGGGCCGCCGACGGGTGACCTCTCGACGAAGTTCCCGGAGGAGATGGCGACGTACGTCGTCAACACGTCGGCGGCCCCACCGACGACGAACAGGCCGACCGCGAGCCACGTGTGCCGGGGGATCCCAGCGTTCATAGTCGCGAGAAACGCGTCCACGCTCTAAGTTCTATCGCGTCCAGAAGGTGGTTCAGTAGTGTGCAGTGGTGGTCCCTCAAACCGGCCGGAAGACGACGATGCGCGCGTCGTCCGTCTCGCGCCGCTCGACGGTCGGCTCGACCTCCATCCCGAGCCCGATGGCGTCGTCCTCGGGCTCGACGCCGCGGAGGACGCCCGTGAGCTGCACTGGACCGAAGTCGGCGACGGCGGTGACGTACGGCGCGTCGTCGACGAACTCCGGCGGCGCGACGTGGACGACGGTGAACGTCTCGACGGCGCCCACGTCCGGAAGCGGTTGCTCCTCGAGGTCGGTCGAACCCGTGTGCGGGTCGACGCGGCGCGGCGGGAGCGAGCCGTCGCCCTCGGGTCCTTCGAGGTAGAAGCCCTCGCCCGCCGCGAGCGCGTCGAGCCACTCGTCGAAGCCCGTGTTGGCGATGCGGTGCTCGCGGTCGCCGGTCTCGCCACCGCGGTCGCCCTCGTCGCTCATGCGTCCACCTCCAGCACGTGCACGACGGCGCTGGCAACCGTCCCGCCCGCGTTGTGCGCGACGCCGACTTCCGCGTCGGCGACGTGCTCGCTGTTCGGATGGTCGCCGCGGAGCAGCCGCGTCACCTCGGCGATCTGGGAGCCGCCGGTCGCGCCGACCGGGTGCCCCTTGGCCTTGAGCCCGCCGGAGAGGTTGATCGGGAGGTCGCCGTCCTTCGTCGTCACACCCTCGCGGGCGGCCTCGATCCCCTCGCCGGGCTCGAAGAAGCCGAGCGACTCCGTCGCGAGCACCTCCGCGATGGTGAAGCAGTCGTGGACCTCGGCGACGTCGACGTCGTCCGGGCCGACGCCGGCGTCGTCGTAGGCCATCTCCGCGGCCTGGTCCGCGGCGGGCGTGCGGGCCATGTGGTCGCGGTCCTGCAGCGCGATGTTGTCCGTTCCCTGGCCGGTGCCCGTAATGGCAACCGGCGCGTCGACGTCGTGCTCGGCGGCGTACGCCTCGGAAACGAGGACGACCGCGCTCGCGCCGTCCGTGATGGGGCAGGCGTCGAACAGGTGCAGCGGGGAGGCGACGGGCGGCGCGTCGAGCGCCTCCTCGACGCTGACCTCGCGCTGGTACTGGGCGTACTCGTTCGGGAGCGCGTGCTCGTGGTTCTTCGAGGCGACGTGGGCCAGGTCCGTGCGGGTGCCGCCGAACTCGTCGAAGTACGCGCGGGCCATCAGCGCGTACGCGCCGGGGAAGGTCATCCCCGACCGGACCTCGAACAGCTCGTCGGCGGCCGTCGAGAGCCCGGCCGTGACGTCCTCGGTCGGCAGGTGGCTCATGCGCTCCATCCCGCCGGCGACGACGACGTCGGCCTCGCCGCTCCGGACGGTCTTGACGGCCTCGCGGACGGCGACGCCCGCGGAGGCGCAGGCCTCCTCGTACCGCGTCGCGGGACAGGTCAGGCCGGCGGCCTCCGCCAGCAGCGGGGCCTGATGGCCCTGGTTCTCCGTGATCGAGCCCATGAAGTTGCCGACGTTGAGCGCGTCGACGTCCTCGCGCGGCACGCCGGCGTCCTCGAACGCGCGGAGTGCGGCCTGGCCAAACAGGTCCCGGCCGGTCCGCTCCGGGTGACTGCCGAAGTGGGTGAGGCCGACTCCGGCGACGCGTGCATCGGTCATACATCATCGTTGATTGTCGACCACTTAATGTCTGCCGGAACCCACAGTAGTCGCTCACGTCCGGCGAACACGGAAATCCGTACGGCAGAAGACGACCGACAAGTTCGACGAACGTGGAACCGACCGTCAGCCGATGTAGCGCAGCTCGTCCTCGCTGACGGACGGCCCCTCCTGCATCTCCTGGATCTTGCCGGCGACCTCCTCCATCTCCTCGGCGCGCTCCTCGAGCGTGCCGAAGTCGACCTCGAAGTCGAGCAGATCCTCGAGCACTTCGAGGACCGCGCGGGCGCTCTTCGGGTCGACGAGGTAGCCGCTGGTCTCGCCCATCAGACAGGCGGCGTCGAATCCGCGCCGGTCGCCGAGCCCGAGCACGAGCCCGGAGACGCCGACGATGCCCCCGGCAGGTTCGTCAGCGCGGAACTCGACGCCGACGTCCTCGAGGTCTGCCTTCATGTCTGCGTCGTTGATAGCGCCGAGGACCGTATACTCCTCGACGAGCTCGCCCGTCGGGACGCCGCCCAGCGCGAACGCGCGGTCCGCGCCGAACGCCTCGGCGACGTCGAGGAACGCCGAGGTGAGCTTGTAGTGGCCGTCGTTGCTGGCGGCCTGATGGTCGCCGGTCAGCACCAGCAGGTCCTCGCCCTCGGTTTCGACGGCGTGGAACTCCGCGCAGGTGAGCTCGGCGACGCCCTCGTCGTCGACGGTCACCTGCGGCGGGAACTCCGTGGTGTACAGGCGACGAACGAGCGTGCTGTCGCCCTCCTCGACGAGGTGTTCGGCCGCGAGCTTCCCGACGTGGCCGACGCCCGGCAACCCCTCGATGAGCACCGGGTCGTCGAGCTCCGGCGTTGCGACTTCGTCGATCTCGATCTCCTTCATACCGCCTACTTCCCCTGCGCGACGTTAAAAGACAGTGGTCCGATCCGGTTCGACCAGAACGACGACGCACTCGGCGAGAGAAGCGGAACTCCGAGCAGAACGGCCCGCCTTACTCCGAGCAGAACGGCCCGCCTTACTCCGAGGCGTTCCGGCGTGCGCGACGCCGGAACTCGCCGTTCGGATCCTCCGGACTGAACGGCGCCGGGGCGCTGTTCGCGGTCGTGGCGCCGCACTCCGGACACACGTTCGCGAGCGTGTACACCGGCTGCTCGTGAGCGTGCTCCCAGTCGGCACAAACGCGAATGTCGGACTTCACGGGCGAGCGCTACTCCTCTTCTTCGTGGCGCTCGCGGTGATACTGCCCGGCACCGCCGGCCGCCTCGATGGAGTCGGCCGCGCGCTCGGCGGCCTGCTCGAGGTGTCGCTCGGCCGTCTTGTAGTCCGGGGCGCGTACCTTGATCCGGTACTCCGGGGAGCCGACGTAGCCGACCTCGAGATCGACTTCCTCGGGCACTTCACCGTTGCCCTCGGCGGCCTGGAGGGCCGCCTTGATGTCGTCGACGCCGTCGCCGGTCGGGCATTCGAGGTCGACGTAGCCCGTGACGTTGACGTAGGGGACCGAGACGTTGTCCCGGGCCGTCTCGACGATGGCGTCGATGGCCTCCTCGTCGAGGTCGACGTCCTCGAGCGCCTCGTCGCCGTGAATCGCGGCCGATTCGAAGGCGTCGTAGAGCGACTCGAACTCGGCGAGGAGCGCGTTCGCGACCTCCGAGTAGCGCTCGTCGGCGACGTCCTCGCCGAACGCGATCTGCATCCAGTTGTCGGCCTTCTGTGAGTTCTTCCACTCCTGGATCTTCTCTTTCCGCTGGTGCTCGTTGACGTCCTTGATCGAGAGGTCCACCTGCTGGGACTCCTTGTCGACGTCGAGCACCTTCGCGACGACCGTCTGTCCCTCGCGGACGTGGTCGCGAACGTTCTTGATCCAGCCGGACGCGACCTCGCTGATGTGGGCGAGGCCCCGTTTGTCCTCGTACTCGTCGAGGTCCACGAACACGCCGAAGTCGGTGATCTCGTCGACGTCGCCGACGACGAGTTCACCCTGTTCGGGCCAGCCGCTGTACTTCATAGTGAGAGGGGAGGCGATTACCGTGCCTCGACGGTTTCGACGATTTCGCCCTCGATCTCGGCCTCACCGCCCGTGGGGGTCGCGAGCGTGGTGCCGCAGACCGCACACGAGACCGGCGTGGAGGCTTTCTCGAAGACGACCTGTTCGTTGTCGCAGTCGCCGCAGGCGACGCGGAAGAAGTTCCCTGCCATCGTTACTCCTGGAAGGTGAGGCGGCCTGCGCGCCATCCTTCGCGCATGTGGGCCTTGCCGCAGTCGGCACAGCGGTACTTCAGGTGGGTCTTCTTCGTCGGCTTGTCGCCACCCGGCACCTTCGAGTATCCACCGGCGTTGCCGATGGTCGCCTGTGCACGGCGCTGCTGGCGAGCGTCTCGTTTCAGACCGGTCGCACGACCCGATCGAACCTTCTCCACTTCGTGCTCCTGGTGGGAGTCACAGTGCGGACAGTACGTGTTGAAGCGGCGTGGCATCTCCATAGATATCTACCTTGCTGGCGACTTGGACACGATGTCTTAAAACCTGTTTGGTCTGTCCCGACCGGATCCGGACACGTGAGCCGGTCACACGGGCGAACCCTTTTCAGCGATGCCGGGACCAACCCGGCGCACCACCGCCACCCTTTGCCCTCGACCGGCCAAGACGGGAGCGCGGCGCACCGTCGGGGGAACCGTCGCCTGCTCACCAGGTGACTGCAGCTCGCGCCGCCTGTTCGCCAGTTCGCTGCCGCCTCACGCGTCCTCGCTGCCGCCGACGCGATCGAGGTCGCGAACGAACGCCTGGAGCATCTCCCGCGTCACGTGGGGCATGCAAACAACCCGGAGCTCGTCGCTCGCGGTTCGGGAGATCTTCCAGCCCGTCTCCCGGAGTGCGGTGAACGTCTCCTCGGGAAGCTGTGCCGCGACCAGCGGTAGATCCGGGTCGACCACCGCGTAGCCGCGGTCCGACAGCGCCGCTGCCAGCCACTCGGCGTTCGCCATGGCCCGGTCCGCGGCCTTGCGATAGCCCTCCGGCCACAGCGCCTCCATCGCGGCGACCGCGCCGGCGACGCCAGCCCCGCTCCGCGTGCCGGTGAGCGTCGCCTGCGACCGCGTCTCCAGGTAGGGCGTCTCGATAGCCAGCGCATCGAGCGTCGCCTGCTCGCGCGCTAAGAGCCCACCAGCAGGCGCCGGCGCCTGCCCGAACTTGTGTGGGTCGACCGTCAACGAGTCGATCGGCGCGTCGCCGAAGGACCACGCGTGGTCAGTGAAGGGCAGCAGAAACCCGCCCCAGGCAGCGTCGACGTGGCAGTACGCGTCGGCCTGGTGGGCGAGTTCGCAGAGCTCCGGGATCGGGTCGACGCGTCCGTATTCGGTCGTCCCGGCGACGCCGACGACGAGTGCCGTGTCCTCGTCGATAGCGGCAGCCGTCGCGTCGAGGTTAGCTCGAAAGTCGCCGTCGAGCGGGACCGTCCGCAGTTCGACGTCGAGCAGCTCCGCCGCCTTCGTGAACGAGAAGTGGCCGCTCTCGGGGACCACGACGTTCGGGTCCGACGACTCCGTCCGGTTTCGAGCAGCACGGACAGCCTGCACGTTCGCCTCCGTCCCGCCGGAGGTGACGTACCCCGCCGCGTCGCCCGGGTCGGGATGCTCGGCGACCGTCGCGAGCAGCTCGACCGCTCGCGATTCGAGCTCCGAGACCGTCTCGTACGTGGCTGGATCGCCGGGATTGGAGGCGAGAAAGCGTTCGGCTGCGTCCCGCGCCGCCGGATGCGGCTCGGTGCACATCGAGGAGAGCACGTGGTCGAACGACTGCGGGGTCGCCTGCTGCGGCATACCCCAACGTTGCCAACGACCGTGTTAGCCGTTTCCGTTCGCGGTCGTTAGCGGACGGAGTCGAGCAGGATCCGCTGCTCCTTGCGCTTGACCTCGTGCTGCACGTCGCGCACGGCGTCGATGTTCGCGGAGATCGAGGAGACGCCCTCCTCGACGAGGAAGTCGACCATCTCGGGCTTCGAGCCCGCCTGGCCGCAGATGCTGGTGTCGACACCGAGCTCGCGGCAGGTCTCGATCGTCTCGGCCATCAGTTCGAGCACGGCCGGGTGCAGCTCGTCGAATCGGTCCGCCACGTGCTCGTTGTTTCGGTCGACGGCGAGCACGTACTGCGTCAGATCGTTCGTGCCGAAGGAGGCGAAGTCGATGCCGACCTCGGCCATCTCCTCGATCCGGAGCGCGCTTGCGGGGGTCTCGACCATGACGCCCCAGCGGCGCTTCTCCGTGTCGATGCCGGCCTGCTGCATCTGCGCCTTCGCGGCCTCGACGTCCTCGGCGTCGTTGACTAGCGGGAGCATGAGCTCGACGTTGTCGTAGCCCATGTCGTAGAGCCGGCTGAACGCGGCCAGCTCCTGCTGGAAGATGTCGGGCTTGTCGAGGCTGCGACGGATGCCGCGCCAGCCGAGCATCGGGTTGTGCTCGTCGGGTTCGTCCTCGCCGCCCTCGAGGTCGCTGAACTCGTCGGTCGGCGCGTCGATGGTGCGGACGCGGACGGGCCGGGGGTAGAACTCCTCGGCCACACCGCGGATCCCGTCGACGAGCTCGTCCTGGTACGCCCGCTCGCCGTGTTCCTCGATGTATCGCGCCGGCGTCTTCCCGAGCGAGAGCACCATGTGCTCGATCCGGAGGAGTCCGACGCCGTCGGCGCCGGTCGCGGCGGCGCGTTCGGCGGCTTCCGGGATCGAGACGTTCACCTTGACTTCCGTTGCGGTCATGGGTTTGACGGGGGTCTGTGGGCGCGCTTCCTCGACGGGCTCGAACTCCTCGGCGGATTCGGCCCCTTCTTCCGCACCAGCTCGGATCGTTCCCTTGTCGCCGTCGATCGTGATCTCCTGGCCGTCGTCGAGTTCGCGAGTCGCCGAGCCGGAGCCGACCACGGCCGGCACGCCGAGCTCGCGGGAGATGATCGCCGCGTGGCTGGTCATGCCGCCCTCGTCGGTGACGATACCGGCTGCGCGCTTCATCGCCGGAACCATGTCCGGCATCGTCATCTCGGTGACGAGGATGTCGCCGTCCTGTACCTGGTCGAGGTGGTCGAGCTTCGTCACGACGCGGACGGAGCCGGAGACGACCCCCGGGCTCGCGCCGAGCCCCTGGAGGATCGTGTCGGCCTCGCTTTCGCCGCCGGCACCGCCACCCGAGGTGGTGCCGGCCTCGCCTTCTTCACCCGCCGAGATGGTGGTGATCGGGCGCGACTGGAGCATGAAGACCTCGCCGTCGACGATCGCCCACTCGACGTCCTGGGGCTCGCCGTAGTGTTCCTCGACCCGCTCGCCGAGCTCGACGAGGGACTCGATCTCCTCGTCGGAGAGGACGCGCTCCTCGCGGCGGTCCGCCGGCACGTCCTTCTCGACGGTCTCGCCGGTCTCGGGGTCCTTCTCCATCATGACCTTCTTGTCGGCGATGGTGACCTCGTCGACGGTGTCGGTATTCCGGTCGAACACGTAGTTGTCGGGGGAGACGGAGCCGGAGACCACGGCCTCGCCGAGCCCCCAGGCGGCCTCGATGACCATCCGGGGTTCGCCGGTCGACGGATGGCTCGTGAACATCACGCCGGATTTGTCGGCGTCGACCATCCGCTGGACGACGACGGAGATGTCGACCTCCCGGTGGGGGAAGCCCTGCTGCTGGCGGTAGTAGATCGCTCGCTGCGTGAACAGTGAGGCCCAGCACTCCTTCACGCGCTGGATGAGGTCGTCCTCCTGGACGTTGAGGAACGTCTCCTGCTGGCCGGCGAACGAGGCCTCGGGCAGGTCTTCGGCCGTCGCGGACGAGCGCACGGCGACGAACGCCTCCTCGCCGTCGGTGCCGAGCTCGCGGTACGCCTCGAGGATGCCCTCACGGACCGACTCCGGCATCTCGGTACCGAGAATGAGCTCCTCGGCACGCTGCTCCGCCGCCCGGAGCGCCGCGGAGTCCTCGGGGTCGACGTCGACCGCCGAGAATAGCTCGTCGTCGATGCCTGCCTCCTCGATGAACGTACGGTATGTGCCGGCCGTGACGGCGAATCCCGGCGGCACTGGGAGCCCCGCACCCGTAAGTTCACCCAGCGAGGCCGCCTTCCCCCCGACCCGGTTGAGGTCGTCGGCGTCAACGTCGTCCAGCCAGAGTACAGCCATTGCCTGTAAGGGGAAACACCGCGAGCCACCTCATGAAGCTTCCGAACCGAGGGACGGCTCGCAAAACTCACCCCCTTCTATCTGGCTAGCGTCGGGTGAATCGCGGGTCGTAGAACCACAGCAGGAACGTGAACGGCCACTACCGGTGGACGGCCATCCGGCTTTTACCGGCGCCCGACGCGGATCGGGGCATGGACGTCGAGACCGCGCTACGGGAGATCGACGAGGCGAACGCGAAGCACGTCGGCGCTGGCGAGGCGTACGAAGCGATCCGCGAGGAGTACGAGCGCGTCTTCGAGGAGGTCGACCGCATCGCCGACGGGGAGGGCGTCGAGGAGTTGCTCAGACACGTCGACGAGCACATCCGCTACCACGAGTCGCGACCGTCGATCGCGATCGTCACCAACTACGCTATCGCCGCCTGTCGAGAGGTCGGTGAGGGGGTCCCGGAGGAGTCCTGGATCGCGCCCGAGTAGCTACTGGTCCGCGTCCGAATCGAGGTCGTCGGTCGCGAGTGCGTCCACGTCCTCGGGGTCGAAGTTCGCGGGAACGACCGTCGGATGATCCATCCCGAAGTCCGGTGAGCGTGCAGCCATCTCGATAGTGCATATGGGGTCGACCCTCTAAAGATTACCCATGGGCATAACGCATCCTCTCGAAGGTCAGTTATTCCTATTGGTTATGTGGATTTGAGATCGCGGTGTCGACAGCGAGCGATTGTTTATAAGTATATACTGCTGTCTCCGTCGTCGCTTGCGACATCGCTCTGTCCGCCCGACGAGACGGAGCCGATCGACGGTCTCACTTATAAATAAAATCGGATATCGTCGCTAGCGACACCACTCAGGATGCCCAGAAAGCCCCAGCCGCTGAGCGGTCGCGCTGCTCGCTGCGCGCCTCGCCGACTCACTCGCTTCGCTCGTTCGTCGGCTCGGTGCTTGCGTCGCAGGGCGTCCCGCTCAGCGGCTGCCCCTTTCAGTCCCGCCCCGGAGTGGTGGCTGGGCATCGCTCGCGGCGGCTGGGTCGCCGTCGTCGTACACCGGCTGGCCGGCGTGCGGTGCTGGGCGGTCGGCGCGCGCGAGCAACGCGTGCGAGGGAGGCCGGTGGCGCGCCGCGGCGGTGCGTTGCGGAGCCGGCGCGCCCCGGCCGAGGCTGGGGAGGACTGAGGGACTGCGGTTGCTGTGCGGTGCTGTCGCGGTTGCTGGGCGGTGCGGTCCTGGCGGACTGAAAGGGCGACGGCCGCTCTCGTGAGCGAAGCGAACGAGACCATGGAAGTCGCAGCCCGGCAGCCCGCTACTGCAGGCAGCCCGGACCGTCTTCCAGTGGTCGCGGTGAAACGGAGTCGCTGCGACGACCCCTATCCGCGCCGGGTAGTGCGGAGAGGCGCGGATATGTCGCGGAGCGACCGCGAGCGGCCGAGGGCTTTCTGGGTGTTTGCGGTGCTGTCCAGCGCAAGACCGTATCTCCTGTTCAAGCCTGTTTATAAAGAGCGGCCGAGGGCTTTCGAGGAGTCTGCTTTGCCGTCGAGCGGAGCAGTGTCTGCATTTATAAAATCGCTTCATGAGTGGTAGAGGGCTTTCAGCAGACCAGCAACGGTATTCCTCATTCTCGAACACCGAGACACAAACACGCTTCACCCGTCAAAAAGCAGCACTTCGAGGTCGAAACCGCCGAGTTAGGCGAACTTCTCGTCGTAGAGGTCCTGGGCGTGTTCGATGGCGTCCTTCGCGGCCGCCTTGTCCTCCCAGCCGAGGGTCTCGACTTCCTTGCCCTCCTCGAGGTTCTTGTACGTCGAGAAGAACTCGTCAATCTCGTCGAGCGTCTGCTGCGGGATGTCGTCGAGGTCCTCGAGGTGGTCGAAGCGCGGATCCTCCGTCGGCACCGCGATGACCTTGTCGTCCTGCTCGCCGTCGTCGTCCATCTTCATCATGGCGATGGGACGGGCCTCGATGACGCAGCCGGGGAACGTCGCGTCCTCGACGAGGACGAGGACGTCGAAGGGGTCCTCGTCGTCGTAGTACGACTGCGGGATGAACCCGTAGTCGGAGGGGTAGTGGACGTTCGAGTGGAGCACGCGGTCGAGGACGACGCCGGGGACGTCCTTGTCGTACTCGTACTTGTTGCGCTCGCCTTTCAGACACTCGACGACTGCGTAGATCTCGTCCGGCGGGTCGGGGCCGGTTTCGAGGTCTTCCCAGAGGTTCGTCATGCGTCCGCCAGTACCTCCAACGCCGGCAAAGACCTTTCGGGACGAGCCGGCCGACGACGAGGCGGGCGTCGCGGACGCCGGCAACTCCGTCATGGATGTACGGCTCTATCGTGGCTGTCGCAGCGGGGGTTGTGAACGTTGGCAACGCCCTCAGTGCTGTTCGCGACGCCCACACCCCGCACCAGCCCCGATCGCCGACCTCGAGAGGTCCGCGTGACTGGACCCGGCGCCGAAACGAAAGTTTACAGGGAGATCCCGAATTCAGCAACGAATTTTTCTGATAACGGCGATAACCGGCAAGTTTCGTTAGTGCTGCCATCCGGTGGTACTGTCTGGTAGTCTTCTCCGCGTACCGGGATTTGAGGCCCTGTAACCGGATCTTCTTACAAATGATGATATGAGTTCTTGTTTTTCGTTGGGAAGCGTTAAATAGCGTGATGACATCTTTTGGTGTATGTCAGAGGCACAAGCAGTCAGCGGAGGTGCAGAAGTCGCGCGCGATCTTACAGCATTCCAGCAGAACATCCTGGTCATCCTCTCCGAGGAGCCGATGTACGGGCTCGCGGTCAAGCGAGAGCTCGAGTCGTACTACGGGACCGAAGTGAACCACGGCCGGCTCTACCCGAACCTCGACGACCTCGTCGAACTCGGGCTCGTCGAGAAGAGCGAACTCGACAAGCGGACGAACCAGTACGAGCTCACCGAGGAGGGCCACGACGCGGTGCTCGGGCGCCTCGAGTGGATGCTCTCGAAGTTCGTCACCGGTGACGACCGCGCGGACGAGGTCCGCGACGTCGTCGACGACCAGCTGTAAGCCGGGCCTCGACACCCGAACTTCGCTTTTTCGGAACACAACTCGGTAGTCACGACGCCGGGTTCGTCACGAAGCATCCACCGCTCATCTACAACCCGGAACGGCGCGTCCCCCCAGGAAAAGCGGCGCGTCCAATCACGAAAAGCGGGGCGTCCACCCACGAGAAGCAGCCATCCACGGGAAACGGCGTCCTCGACTACGACAGGTCGGCGGCGCAGTCGTCGATCAGGTCCAGGGTCTCCTCGACGATCCCCTGCTGGGTCTCGGTGGGCCAGGCGTTCCGCGGGTAGTACTCCTCGAGGAACTCCTCGCGCTCGTCCGGCGAGGCCGACTCCACCTCGCGGACGTAGTAGTTGTTCATGAAGGCCGCGAACGCGCGAGCGTTGGCCGCGTGGTCCGGGCCGTGCTCCTCGGCGACGCGGTCGACGACGGCCTCGTTGTGGTCGGCGACCGCCTCGAACCGGTCGGACTCGCCCGGACCGGAGAGCGACACCTCGACGGCGCGCTCCGTCTCCTCGATCCGGTCGAACTGGACCGTGCCGTCTTCGACCCATTCGTCAGGATAGAGAACGAGGGTGTCGTCCTCGTCGCGGATCCGGGGGGTGTACTCGTGCTCCGACACGAGGTCGTCCCGCTGCTCCCGGTACGCCTCGGCCGCAGCCTCGTCGACGGCGTCGCGGGCGTGGCGCGTCAGTCGCTCGGCCTCGTCGACGACCTCGACCGGGACGTCCGGCACGCGCTCGCCGTCGTCCTCGTCTCCGTCGCTCTCGCCCTCCTCGACGGCCGCCTCGTCCGCATCCGTCTTCGGCACGCCCGCGCCCGCCCCTACGCCCGGAATCGGACTGTCGATGCTGGCCGCCGCCTCCGCGTCGGCGATGCGGTCGGCCATCTCCTCGGCCCACTCCGGGATTTCGTCGTCGTTCCGTCGGTCGATCCGTCCGTCGGTCTGGTTGGGATCCGCGTCAGTCATCGAGCGCCTCGTTCGCCATCTTGTCGGCGCGCTCGTTTACCTCCCGCGGAACGTGCGCGATGGACCAGCGGTCGAACGCCTCGAGCAGGCCGAGTGCCTCGACGCGCTTCTCGCGCAGCTCCGGGTCGTTCGCGTCCCATTCGCCCCGGATCTGCTTGACGATCAGCTCGGAATCGCCGCGTACGTCGACCTCGTCGAAGCCGTAATCGCGGGCGGCCTCGAGCGCGCGGATCAGCGCGGCGTACTCCGCCTGGTTGTTCGTCGCCCGCCCGATCGTCTCGCCGCCCTCCGCGGCGATGCCGTCACTGGTGACGAGACACCAGCCGACGGCGGCCGGCCCCGGGTTGCCGCGGGACGCCCCGTCGAAGTAGACGTGCGCGCGACCGCCGCCCTCTTTTAAAAATAGGGTGAGCGCGGCCGGGTCCTCCCCCTGCACGACAACCTTGTCCTCGTACGCGACGGCGACGGCGCCGTCCCGCGAGGCCCGCCACCGTTCGTGTTCCGTGTTTCCCGGCTCGATCTCCACGCCGGCGTCGGTGAGCCGGTCGCGAGCGACGGCGGGGTCGCAGTCGATAGTCGGCATTTACACACCATCCGTCGCGACGCAACTAAGGCTCCTCGATCGGGGGACCGGATCCCGCCGCTCCGCTCACCCCCAGACCAAAATTTAAGTCAGTCCGATGAAATACTATATAAATGCGATGACACGGCCTACCCGCCAGCGGGAGCACGACCGGCAGCGCACGCGGCAGGGCGACGAATCCGGGGACGTCGCCGAGGTGGATGGGGAGGAGGTCGACGTCGACGCCGACGACGTCGACGTCGACGACCTCGACCCCGAAGACCTCACCCGGACGGCCGACGGGGAGCTGATACACGAGGAAACCGGCCTGATCATCGAGGAGGAGCAGATCGACCCCGGTCCCGAGTGGCGGGCGTTCAATCACTCCGAGCGGCAGGAGAAGTCCCGCGTCGGTGCCCCGACGACCCAGACGATGCACGACAAGGGGCTCACGACGACGATCGACTGGAAGGACAAGGACGCGTACGGCCGCTCCATCTCCTCGAAGAAGCGTTCCCAAATGCACCGGCTGCGCAAGTGGCAGGAGCGCATCCGGACGAAGGACGCCGGCGAGCGCAACCTCCAGTTCGCGCTCTCGGAGATCGACCGCATGGCCTCGGCGCTCGGCGTCCCGCGCTCGGTTCGCGAGGTCGCCTCCGTCATCTACCGCCGCGCGCTGAAGGAGGACCTCATCCGCGGGCGCTCCATCGAGGGCGTCGCCACGGCCGCCCTGTACGCCGCCTGCCGCAAGGAGGGGATCCCTCGATCCCTCGAGGAGATCTCCGACGTCTCCCGCGTCGAGCGGAAGGAGATCGGCCGGACCTACCGCTACATCTCCCAGGAGCTCGGCCTGGAGATGAAGCCGGTCGACCCGAAGAAGTACGTGCCCCGGTTCTGCTCGGAGCTCACCCTCTCCGAGGAGGTCCAGTCGAAGGCCAACGAGATCATCGAGACGACGGCCGAGAAGGGGCTCCTCTCGGGCAAATCCCCGACCGGCTACGCGGCCGCCGCCATCTACGCTGCGTCGCTGCTCTGCAACGAGAAGAAGACCCAGCGGGAGGTCGCCGAGGTCGCGCAGGTGACGGAGGTTACCATCCGGAACCGCTACCAGGAGCAGATCGAAGCGATGGGTATCCACAGCTAGCGTCGCTTTCGGCCGCGGTTTCGACCGTCACCGCCCCGTAACCACCACGTGAGTCCCACCCGTCGCAACGAAGCGCTTTTACTCGCAGCCCTGTCAGGTGTAGCTAGTGACTGACGGCGTCGACGAGCGGAAACGGGCGACGCTCCGGCGGTTCGCCGCCATCGGAGCAACGGCCCCGTTCGTCGGGAACGCCTCGGGGGAGTCCGACGACGCCGACGCGTCGACCGACGACAACGAGACGCGTGAGGCGATCCGCGGCTACGTGGCGACGACCCCGGGTGCGCACTTCTCGAAGCTCCGCGACGACCTCCGGCTCGGCACCGGTGAAACCCAGCATCACCTCCGAACGCTGGAGGACGCTGGCGACGTCGAATCCGTCAAGGACGGCGACTACCGTCGTTTCTTCCCGGCTGGCCGGTTCGACGCCTTCGAGAAGCGGGCCCTCGGCTATCTCCGCCGTGACACGCCCCGCGGCATGATCCTGGCGCTGTTGCGCGATCCGGACGCGAGCGGCGGCCAGCTCGCCGACCGCCTCGGCGTCTCCCGCCCGACGATCAGTGCCGCCGCGAGCGATCTCGCGGAGGCCGGCCTCCTCGACCGGTCGAACGGATATCGCCTCCAGGACCCCGAACGGCTCATCGCGCTCGTGGTCCGCCACGCGGAGTCGTTCGACGACGACACCGTCGCGTTCGCGGACGACGCGAGCGACCTCGTTCGCTACGACCCCTGACCGGCGGTACGAAACGCTGGAACTCGCCGCTCCTGCTGGTTTGCTCCGTCTTCGAGCCGTTGCCTGCGCGTACTAGGCCGTGACCATCCAGGTCGTTCCCGAGGAGTAGCCCCATTTCTCGATGTCGACGTCGGTCGCCGCCTCCTGCACGGCACCCATGTTCGCGCCGACCTCCTTCGCGGACATGTCGAGCTCGTCGGCGACGAGCCGCGACTTGAAGTACGTCTGTGTGTCCGCCCGGTCCCGGAGGAACGACAGGATCCGGGCCTGTTTCTCCGTCAGCGACTCCGGCAGCATCGTGTCGGTCGTGGACGCGGTCGTGCTCATACGTCGGGATAGACGATACCCACCAAAAGGGCGTTTGGTAGGATCGGTTAATCCACCGCTGTCGGGCGATTTACCGGCCAAGATAGGGCCGGCGAGTCCACGCAGCTGGTCCCCGCGGTACGAACGTCGAACGCACGTTCGGCCCGGTGTTGCGTCGAACTCTCCGTTCGGTCAGCTGTTTCGCCGGACGTGCTGTTATCCCTTCAGAAGGTACTTACCTCCGCCTCCGCCACCTACTGGCAATGACCGGATCGGGCGGGGAGCGGACCGTCAGCGTGGTCCTTCCCGCGTACAACGAGGAAGCCACCATCGAGGGGACCGTCGAGACCACGCTATCGACGCTCGACTCGTTCCTCCCCAGCGACGCGTACGAGGTGATCGTCGCCGAGGACGGCTGTGACGACCGGACGCCGGAGATCGCCACCCGGATGGCAAGCGAAGACGACCGGGTTCGCCACTTCCACAGCGACGAGCGGCTCGGTCGCGGCGGCGCGCTGGAGCGGGCGTTCGAGGCCGCCGGTGGCGACGTGCTCGTCTACTTCGACACGGACCTCGCGACGGACATGCAACACCTGGAGGAGCTGGTCGAGTCGATCCGCTCTGGCGAATACGACGTCGCGACCGGGTCACGATGGATGCCCGGCAAGGAAGCGGACCGCCCGCCGAAGCGCGGGATCCCCTCCCGCGGGTTCAACCTCCTCGTGCGAACCGTGCTGCGGTCGGACCTGCGCGACCACCAGTGCGGGTTCAAGGCGCTCTCGCGGGACGCCTTCGAGCAGCTCGACGACCAGGTGGAGGACGACCACTGGTTCTGGGACACGGAACTGCTCGTCCGCGCACAGCGGTCGGGGCTTCGGGTGAAGGAGTTCCCCGTCGAGTGGGAGCCGAAGGGCGACACGAAGGTCGACCTCGTCCGCGACATCTTCGGGATGGGCTCGCAGGTCGTCCGCCTCTGGTGGCAGCTGTCGGTGCAGCCGCGGATCACCCGGACGACGAGCGTCGTCGCGGGCTTGCTGCTCGTGCTGGCCGCGCTGGCGCTGATGACGGTGTACCTCGACCCGGCGGAGGTGATCGCCGAGATGCGGCGGGCGGACACCCGACTCGTCGGCGTGGCCGCGGTGCTGTACGCGCTCTCCTGGCCGCTGCGCGGCTACCGCTACCGGGATATCCTCCGTGAGCTCGGTTTTCACGAACACGTCGGCTTCCTCACGGGCGCGGTGTTCATCTCCCAGACCGGGAACCTCGTGTTCCCGGCGCGGGCCGGCGACGCCGTCCGCGCGTACGTCGTGAAGATGCGCCGCGGGATACCGTACGCCTCCGGGTTTGCCTCGCTAGCCGCGGAGCGCGTCTTCGATCTCCTGACGCTCGCCGGGCTGGCTGGATTCGTCCTCGTCGGCTACACCGCGACAGGCCGGCTTGGCGAGGTCGTCACGGCGATCGGCGGCGGAACCGAGGCGGGCCGGGTCGCGGTCCTCGTCGCGGCCGGCGTTGGCCTCGCCGCGATCGCCGCGGTCGTCGGGATCGTGCTGTCGGCGCGGTCGGACACGAACCGGGTTCGGACCCTCGTCACGCGGATCAGCAGCGACTCCTACGGTGAGTACGTCGCGAGCGTGATGGAACGGTTCGTCGGCGACGTCCAGCGCGTCGGGGGCGACCCGGCCGCGTTCTCCCGGGTCGCGCTCTCCAGCGTCGTCATCTGGACGCTCGACGTGCTCGTGGCGGCGCTGGTGCTGGCCGCGTTCGGCGTCGGGCTCGACACCGTCACCCTGCTGGCGGTGTGCTTCTTCGCCGTCAGCGTCGGCAACCTCGCGAAGGTACTCCCGCTGTCGCCCGGCGGGATCGGCCTCTACGAGGGCGCGTTCACGGCGATCGTCGTCGGGCTAACCCCGATCGGTCCCGCGGCTGCGCTCGGCGCGGCGGTCCTCGACCACGGGCTGAAGAACCTCGTCACCGTCGCCGGCGGCGTGACGTCGATGCTGGCGCTCAACGTCTCGCTCACGACGGCCGTCGAAGAGAGCGAGGAGATGCAGGACGCCGGCCAGGTGCAGGAGTAGTCGCTGGCGGTTTTTCCGGGCGTACAGGCGACACGGACTCGTCGCATCCGGGACGTCCGTGTCGCGCACCCGCGTGCCGCCCCGGACCGGGGAAGCGAGCACGGGGCGTCTGGCGCCCGATCGGTGAAAAACCTCCGCGTCAGTAGAGATCCGTCGCGAACGGGCCGAGCGCGCCGGCGACGGCGGTCGCGAGCGCGTCCGTCCGGTCGACGCGCCCGTTCGTGAAGGCGCCGGCGGCACCCTGCTTCTGTGCGACTTCGTTCTCGTCGAGCACGCCGTCCATCACCGGGCCGAGCTCCTCGCCGTCGCGGACCCGGCGCTCGATCTCTCGGGGGAGGCGCATGCTCGGCCCGCTCCCGCGACCGACCGTCTCGCCGTCGTCGACGGCGGCCCACATCACGAGGTAGAGTCCCTCGCTGCCCTCGAACTCGGCGACGCCGCCCTCGACCCCGACGCCGAGGTCGTAGTCGTCCGTCTCGAGGACGTTCGCCGCGCGGTTCTCCGCGCCGTCGATGGTCTCCGCGTGACCGGTCGGCTGCTCGCTTACGCCGGAGGCGACGGAGACGGCTTCGATGGCTGCGTCCGCGCCGAACTCGCCGTCGCCCTCGCCGAGCACCTGTGCAACTGCGTCGCGTTTCACCGGGTTTCCACTGCCGACGCCAACTCGCATGGCCACTCGTCCGTCGGCCGCTGGCAAGGACCTGTCGAAGGCGGCGACGCGTTCTCGGGCGGACGCCGGTCCGGTGTCTCCGGCTCGGGATCAATCCCCGAATGCGTCGGGGTGGAGGATCCGCGCCAGGCGCTCGATCCCGTCGACGAGCCGCGGGCTCGGCTGGTTTAAGAGTGCGTCGTCGAGAACGTGAATCGGGGCGTCGAGGTCCCAGCCGCGGTCGCGGACGACGTCGGGATCGACCCGGTCGCCATGGCCGCAGACGTGGAGCACGACGTGGTCGGGGTCGGCCGCGGCGAGTTCCGCGCCGTCGACCTCGCGGGACCGGTCGCCGGGCTCGACGAAGGGATAGCGGCCACCGGCCGCCCGGACCGCGTCCGGCACCCAGTTCCCGGCGGCCATCGGCGGGTCGGACCACTCCTCGCAGTAGACGACCGGGGGCGTCTCGTCGACGAGTGCGTCGCCGACGGCAGCGGCGACGGCATCGAGCCGGTCGCGAGCGGCGGCCGCGAGTCGTTCGCCCTCCTCGGCGCGGCCGACGGCGGCGCCGAGGTCGGCGAAACCGTCGACGGCGTCGTCGAGTGTGGCGGGCTCGCGATGATGGACCTCGTAGCCTCGGTCACGAAAGTCGTCGGCGAGCTCGGCCTGCAGGCCGTCACTCGTGAGGATCAGGTCCGGGTCGAGCCGCTCGACGACGTCGGGGTCGGGCGTGAGCCAGCCGCCGACCACGGTGGGGGGTTCCGGATCGGTCGGGTCTGTCGAGCCGGCCGAGTCGGTCGCGACCTCGCAGTGTTCGGTGACGCCGACGAGGCAGTCGGCGGCGCCGAGGGCCGACAGCGTCGCCGTTGCGCTCGGGGCGAGCGAAACGACCCGTGGCTCAGTCATGGCCGGATAAACGACGGCCCGGCTCAAGGTCGCTTCGGTGCCGTTCGCCAGCGGGCAGCTTCGGCGTGTAGAATCGTGACACTCCGCCGACGGAGCGCCGACGATTTTCGCACTGTTTAAGTGTTACCCTCCCAGTGATTTCGTAAGAACTGCCTCGGGTTTTTATGCGGTCTCCGGGGGGTTAGAACCCATGAGCGAACGAGCACACACACGGGAGAGCCGCTCCCAGCGCGAACGAACGGACGAAGAGGAATCGAGCGAGGAGCGACTGACGTGCCCCGAATGTGACGGCAACGTCATTAACGACGAGGAGCACGGCGAGAGCGTCTGTGCGGACTGCGGCCTCGTCGTCGATGCCGACTCCGTCGACCGCGGCCCCGAGTGGCGCGCGTTCGACTCGCGCGAGAAGGACGAGAAGTCCCGCGTCGGCGCCCCGACGACGAACACGATGCACGACAAGGGGCTCTCGACGAACATCGACTGGCGCGACCAGGACGCCTACGGTCGCTCCCTGTCGGGTCGCCAGCGCCAGAAGATGCAGCGGCTCCGCAAGTGGAACGAGCGGTTCCGCACCCGCGACAGCAAGGAGCGCAACCTGAAGCAGGCGCTCGGCGAGATCGACCGGATGGCCTCCGCCCAGGGGCTCCCGGACAACGTCCGCGAGACGGCCTCCGTCATTTACCGCCGCGCGCTCGACGAGGACCTCCTGCCGGGCCGCTCCATCGAGGGCGTCTCGACGGCCTGCGTCTACGCCGCCGCCCGGATGGCCGGCGTCCCGCGCTCGCTCGACGAGATCGCCGACGTCTCCCGCGTCGAGAAGTCGGAGATCGCCCGGACGTACCGCTACGTCGTCCGCGAGCTGAAGCTGGAAGTGAAGCCGGCCGACCCCGAGCAGTACGTCCCGCGGTTCGCCTCCGACCTCGACCTCTCGGACGAGTCGGAGCTCCGCGCGAAGCAGCTCCTCCAGAACGCCAAGGAGAAGGGGGTCCACTCCGGCAAGTCGCCGGTCGGCCTCGCCGCGGCCGCCGTCTACGCCGCTGCGCTGCTGACGAACGAGAAGACGACGCAGGCCGCCGTCTCCGAGGTCGCCGACATCTCCGAAGTGACGATCCGGAACCGCTACCACGAGCTGCTGGAAGCCGAGGACGGTCTCGTCGCCTGATCGGCGAGACCTGTCAACGGCGGAGTGGCATTCATCATTATTAATTCTACTTTGCGCTATGAATATATTGTAAACGTCTATTTAATCTAGACATCGTTGACAGAATGGCGATCTTTTCCAAAGCCTTATAGGTGGTCTACCTGTTCGGTTTGTAGAGCCAGAGGTCTGGGCAGTTGTACGTCGCACACTCTGCTCCTGTACCGACAGGTGAAGTTCGAAGTGCAGTGGCGTCGGCGGACTCCGGGCACGGATCGACATCGGCTCGTTCAATCCATGAACAAGAAAATTGCATTCCTGCTGATTGCGGTAATCAGCGTTTCGAGCGTCGCGGGCACAGCAGCATTCACGAGCGGTCAAGTTGACCGGCAAGCGACCGTTCAGGTCGCCGGGGACGATGCGGCCCTCACCGGGCTCGCCCCGGGAGCGACCGACCTCGTCTACCACGATGCCAGCAACGAGCTCCAGATCGACTTTAGCCAGGTTACCGCGTCTGGTGTCAACGCCAACTCCACGTACACGCTGGGCGATAAGTCGGCAGCTAACGAGACGTACGCGTTCAACGTAACGAACAACTACAACACGCAGTACAAGTACACGTTCGACTACGCGTTCGACCAGAACACGAACGGCGGGAACGTCTCGTTCATCCTGTACGACAATACGGGCGCCAAGGTCGATACCGCCTCGCCCAACAGTGGCGGGTCGATCACCCTGACGTCCGGCGAAGTCGGCTACGTCGTGGTCGAACTCGATGCCGTTGACGCGGACCTCTCCGGCACGCTGAAAGTCACGATCAACTAACGACTTCACACGCATAGACACACAATGACCCCACGAACGGCCGGAATCGTGTTGTTCGCAGTCGTCGTGGGAGCCTTCCTTGCCCCACCAACCGCACCGGTTGGGGTGAGCTTTCTCGAATCGGACAGCATGGAGCCGACAGTGAACGTTGGCGACGGCGTCGTGCTGGTTCCCGCTGGTACCGTCGAACCTGGTGACATAGTGACGTTCCGCTCCGACCACCGTGACGAGTTCGTCACGCATCGCGTAGTCGGGGAAACGGAGGCGGGCTACGTTACTCAGGGCGACAACAACGACGTGACGGACCAGGCCGCGGGCCATCCACCGGTCCCGGCGGACGCCGTCGTCGGCCAGGTGCTGACAGTCGCCGACGCGCCGGTGGCGATCCCGGGGATCGGGACGGCAGCGATCGGAATCCAGCGCCATCGGGGCGAACTGATTGCGTTGCTCGTGGTTGGCTTCGTCGCTACCGCGTTCCGGGGGTCCCGACCCCGGCGGACACCGTTCTCGGAGGGGCGGCTCTTCCGACTCGCGCTCGTCGCCGGCACTATCGCAGCCGTCGTCCCGATGCTCGTCGGCGGGAGCGCTATCGGACTCACACTTACTGACGCGGCGGACCCGACCGGCTCGAACACGATCACAGTAGCCGACGAGCCGACGACTATCGGCCTCGACACGCCGTCCCACCGGTTGCTCACGACCGTCGTGACGGCCGAGGGAGCAACGGTACACCGGACCGAGTGGGTCGACGGGTCGCTTCAGATCAGCCTGTCGCGGCCGGACTCGCGCTCAGGGGTGTCGGACGCGACGCTCCACGTGTACCAGTACCCGCCGCTGCTTCCCGCCGGCCTGCTCGCCTGGCTGCAGGCGCTGCACCCGGCTGTCGCGGGAGTCGGCACGACGGCCGTCATGTACGCACCCATCGTCCTGTACTACCGGGTCGCGTCCCTCCCGGGGACGCCGGTGCGGAGTCGTAGCCGGGCGACCAGCAGGGGTGAGTCGCCGTGACCCGACGGGATCGCGGCGGCGGTAGCACACTCTCCCTGATCGCGGTCGTGCTAGCCGCCGGCTTGCTGGTGGGCCCCGGGCCAGTCGCGGTCGAGGCGTTCTCGACCGGCGGGGTCGACCGCCAGGGCTCGCTGACCACCGTCGGCGACGGATCCGGCGGCGCCACCCTCGACCCGTACCACGGCATGCAGAGCGGCGAACAGTGCAAGCTCGTCGACGTGACCAACTCCCTCGGCACGGACCTCAGCGTAACTGTATCCCTGCGGAGCGACTCGACGGGCTACGGGAACCTGACGATCGGCAACGGCGACGAGGGGGACGAGGTCACCTTCTCGGTCGGCGTGGGCGCCACGCAGCGGGTCGATATCCAGCTCGCGACCAACCTGGACGACGGGACCAGGGTGTTCTTCCACGTGAACGCGACGAGCGCCCCCGTCGAATTCGCGGGGACTGACCGGTACAGCACCGTCAACAGTAGCCGGACCGGGACGGAGTGTTCCGCCTGATGCTCGTGGAGGACACACCATGAGCGGGTGGGAACGGGTCGCTCGACTCCGCGGACGCCGACTCGTGGGTCGGTACGGAAGCCACCTCGTCCTCGGCCTGCTCGTCGTTGCGGTCCTCGCGGTCGCCGGGGCGGGACTGCTGCTCGCTACGCCGCCGACGATCGACTCGACGGAGGAGCGAGCGACGACCGTCGTCGAGGTCGACACGCACACGAGCGCCGTCGTCACCGAGGAGACGACGCTCTACGAGGAGGGGACACGTCTCGAGGACCGGGCGACGTACCTCCGGACCGCGTCGCCGAACCTCACCGTTAGCACGACAGCGACGCCGACCGGCGCGGCGACGGTCGACCAGCGGCTCTCGCTGGTGTATCAGGCCGAGCGCGGCGACGACGTCGTCTGGTCGGAGACGGTTCCGCTCGCCGTAGAGCGCACGAATGCCGATGGGGGAACGAGAGCTCAGACCACGATCGACGTCCGGGACGTGGAACGACGCCTGCAGGCCATCACGAGCGAAGTCGGTGGTGCGGCGGTCGTCCGCGTCTACCTCCGACACGACCTGACCTACGAGACTGACGCCCACAACGGTGAACGGACCAGCACGGCGGCGCTGAAGATCACGCAGGATTCCTACTCCCTGTCCGGCGGGCTGGGTGGTCCGGTGCAGGTGACCGAGACGATCCCGACCTCGCGACCCGCCCCCGGGGCGACCGACGTTCTCACCGTCGCCGGCAATGAAGTAGTCGTCACGACCGGGGGAGTGTGGCTCCTCGGCATCGGCCTTCTGGCCCTCCTCGGCAGCGTCCTCGCCGAGCGTGAGCGCCGCCGGAATCCGGACCCGCAGGCGATCGACCGGGAACTCGAGCGGATCCAGTTCTCGGAGTGGATCTCGACCGGTCGCGTCGACGTCGGCGACGCCGAGACCTATGCTGTCGTCGACACGCTCGGCGACCTCGTCGACGTCGCTATCGACTCGAACCGTCGGGTCGTCCACGACCGAAAGGCGGGGCGGTACGTCGTCGCCGTCGACGACAGCGTCTACACGTTCTCCCGTGGCGGCGACGAAATCGAGAGCCCTACTGGAGCAGCCTCCAGCACCACCGGCATCGACGGGGGCTGGGGCGAGGGTAGCGTGGCCAGCGAGGGCACGGACGAAACCTCCAGCACCGGAGACACTGCCGACGTAGAAACCGACGCCGTCGATGGCGTGGAAGTCGACGCCGTCGATGGTGTGGAAGCCGACGCCGTCGATGGCGTTGATGCCGAACCCGCCGTCGACGCCGAGGACGTCCGGGAGGACGCGGAACCCACTGACGCCGGGACCGGCGAACGAACCGACTCGGGATCAGCTGACTCGACGGCCGGCAAGGCGGTCGACCCGGTCGAGCAATTCCTGCAGACGGAGTTCGACGACGACCCGACCGTCGCTGACGACGAAAAATCCACCGGCGGTGCCGACGACGATTCGTTCGTGTTCCCTGGAAACGGCGATTGAGTCGGTTCTGGACCAGGTAGGCTACCGCCCCCGACGTGTCCCACGTCATCTGACGTGCTGCTCCGCACCGGATGCCAACTGCTGGTCACGGAAGCTTTTCGTCCCACTACGCCGTCGTCCTCGGATGCGAAGTCGCGACCTCGGGCTCGGGCTGTTGCTCACGACCGGCGCCGGCTGGCTCCTCGTTGGCGTGCCGCCGGTCCGCGAGCAGCCGCCCTTGCTGCTGGCGGTCGGTTGCTGCCTGGTAGCCGGGCTGGTGTACCTCGGCGGCGGGCTGGCCCGCCAGTTCGACCGACAGCCGGCCGGCGTCAGGCCGTCGGTGCCGGTCGTCCAGGTCCTCACGCGAGCGCTGCTCGGGGTCGCCATCCTGACCATCGGCCTCGACTCGCTGCTGCAAGCACGGACGATCACGGCGGGACTGATCACCGCCGTCGGCGTGATCGTGCTCGGGATGAACGCCGCCCGCTGGCGACTGCTCCGGAAGCAACGCCGGTAGCGTCCGGTCACCGTAGGCCCACGTCCCGGACTCATCCGCCAGTGTCGAGGCGAACACACCTAAGTCGCCGGCGGGACCACTGGCAGGTATGTTCGACGAGTTCGTGCTGGCAGCGAGCACTGCCGACCTCTCCGAGGAGCCGCTGGCCCGCGACGCGGCCGACGCCGTGGAGTTCCGGATGGACCTGGCGAGCGACCCGGTCGACCAGCTCGCGGCGTACGACGGGTCGCTCCCGATTATCGTCACGAACCGCGCGTCGTGGGAGGGCGGCGAGGCGGAGGGGTTCGGACGCTTCGAGGAGCTGACGACGGCGGTCGGCCACGACCACGTTGCCGCCGTCGACGTCGAGCTCTCCGCGCTGCGCGGGACCGCGCCAGAGGGCGAGCAGTCGCACGCGACCGCCCTCCGCGAGACGGCCCGGGAGGAAGGCGTCGCCGTTATCGCCTCGGTCCACGACTTCGAGTCGACGCCCCCGGTCGAGACGATGGTCGACCTGCTCGCGGACGCCGCGAGCGAGGGCGACGTGGCGAAGCTCGCGACGACCGCGGAGACGAAGGCCGACGCGCTGGCGCTGTTGCAGGCGACGGAGGAAGCGACGACCGACGGGCGTCGGGTGGCGACGATGGCGATGGGGGAACCGGGGCGACACACGCGCGCCGTCGCACCGGTGTACGGCTCGCGGATCGGCTACGCCCCGGTCGACCCCGGGAAGGCGACGGCGCCGGGCCAGTACTCGCTGGAGACGCTCCGTGAGCTCGTCGACCGGCTCTCCGGCGAGTAGGGACTTTTCAGTCGCTGGCGCCGCGGCCGACCACGGACGTTTATATCGCCGCTCCCTCTCCGACCGGTGTGCAACTCGTCCATCGCAGCGGGCCGCCGGGCGATCGAACCGAGGACGTCCTCGCGAGCGACGTCGACGTCGCGGACTCGACGCTCGAACAGGCGCGGGGGCTGATGTTCCGCCGGTCGATCCCCGACGAGTACGCGCTCGTCTTCGAGTTCGACCGGGCGGAGTCCCGGACCCTCCACATGCTGTTCGTGCCGTTCCCCATCGACGCCGTGTGGCTGTCGGGGACCGAGGTCACCCACACGAAGCGACTGCGGCCGTTCGTCAGCCTCGGCCGCGGCGTCGCCGACCGGATCGTCGAGCTGCCGGCGGGTGCGGCCGAGAACGTCGAGGCCGGCGACGAGGTCGTGCTCGTCGAGGAGTGACCGTCGCGGAGTGAGTCGGAACGGGCCCGTCCAGCGACGGCCCGGTCGCCGGAACGCCTATTGGCGAACCGCGCGTCGTCTTCCGTATGAACCGCCCGACGCTCGCGGCGCTGCTCGTCGTCGGGAAGGGGCTCGATACGGTCGGGACCATCGTCGCCTTGCGGATCGGCACCAACGTCAGGGAGACGGTGCCGCTCGCGATCTGGCTGATGGGTCGGTTCGGGATCGAGCTCGGGATGATCATCCTGTGGGTCCTCGCCGTCGTCTCGGTGGCGCTCGTCGCCGAGGCCGGCGGCGTTCTCTACCGGCTGTATCCGGACCAGGTCCCGGAGTGGTATCCCGACCGGCTCCGGACCGCGGTGTACCTCGGCGGCGCGGTCTGGTTCGGGGTGATCGGGGTCCGGGCCTTCTGGCTGGTCCTGTGAGCGCGTCTGACGGAGTTTTTATGTGATGGCGCGTAAGGAGCCGGTGTGAGCGTCGTCGTCGCCGTCAAACCGTCCGCGCGCAAGCGCAACGCGAAGGTCGGGACCCTCGTGTTCGAGGAGGGGCCACGCCACGCGTTCGAGAGCCGGGCGGCAGCCGAGCGGTGGGCCGAGGAGCTCTCGACCGGCGACGGCCACGTCTGGGTCGCGACCGCCCATCCCGAGGACGACAGCGACGTCGACTGTTACCTGCTGTCGCGAGCGACGAACGCCAAGCTGGAGGCGGCCTACGACAAGCGCCGCCGTCGGCTGCGCGGGGACGACGGCACCGAGCAGCAGTCGATCGACGGCGCGAAGTGAGGCGCTATTTATAAGGACCTGTCCGAACGGTCGAGCTGCGCGGAGCAAGCGCTCGAAGCGTTGGGTTCGGAAGCAATGAGCGCCGAGGAGGAGATTTGAACTCCTGTGTCCGTAAGGGACAGCAGATCTCGAATCTGCCGCCTTGGCCAGGCTAGGCTACCTCGGCTCGTTTCATCGTACTCGACTGCTGCTGTTATGGGTTTCGATCTTCCGGGGTCGCCTGCTTGCGATCGGCGGGTCGTCGGCGGATCGTCGGCGGATTGCGGGAGGGTCGCTGACGGGCGCTCCACCCTGCCCCGGCGACAGACCTTAGTACGGCCCACCGAATTCGCGGCCATGAAGGTCCCCGACGCCGCTGAGGTGTGCGACCGCGTGATGGAGGAAGTCGGCAGCGCCGTCGTCGCCGACCGGGCGTTCCTCGAACGGGTCACGCTCGGCGTCCTCGCTCGGGGGCACGTCCTGCTTGAGGACGTGCCCGGCACCGGCAAGACGCTGACGGCGCGCTCGTTCGCGACGGCGCTCGGCCTCGAGTTCTCGCGGATCCAGTTCACCCCGGATCTCCTCCCGACGGACGTCACCGGCACGAACGTCTTCAACGAGAAGGACGGCTCCTTCGAGTTCTCGCCCGGACCCATCTTCGCGAACGTCGTCCTTGCCGACGAGATCAACCGAGCACCGCCAAAGACGCAGGCCGCGCTTCTCGAGGCGATGGAGGAGGGGCAGGTCACCGTCGACGGCGAGACGCACGTCCTCCCGCAGCCGTTCTACGTCATCGCCACGCAGAACCCGGTCGAGTCGGAGGGCGCGTTCCAGCTCCCGGAGGCCCAGCTCGACCGCTTCACGGTCAAGACCGCGCTGGGGTACCCCGACGACGCGGGCGAGGTTGAGCTCCTCCGGCGCCGTGCCGGGCGGTCCGACCAGAGCCCGACCGTCGAGACCGTCCTCGATCCGGAGGACGTACAGGAGCTGCGGCGGGTGCCGGAGACCGTCCGCGTCGACGACGACCTCCTCGAGTACATGGCGGAGGTCGCCCGGGCGACCCGCGAGGACCGCCGCGTCGAGGTCGGTGTCTCCCCGCGCGGCACCCAGCGCCTCTTCGAGACCGCCCGCGCCCAGGCCGTCATCGAGGGCCGGGAGTTCGTCACGCCCGACGACGTCAAGCGCGTCGCCGACCCCGTCCTCGCGCATCGACTGATCCTCACGCCGGACGCGACGGTCAACGACGTCTCGCAGGCGGCGATCGTCGAGGACGTCCTCGACGACGTGCCAGTCCCGACCGTGGCCGAAGTCGAAAGTTGATCCTGTCGCGTATCACGGTTCGGTTGGGCGCTCATTTTCGGTGCCTCCTCTGGATTCTTTATAAATGCTAACTCCGAGCAATCGCTCTCCTTCGGTTGAGTGGTCCCTATCGCTGGCGACACCACTGACCACGTCTGGAAACTCCCGGACGCTACGGCGGTCGCTTTATAAATAAGATCGGCTATCGACGCTCGCGACACCACTCGGCACACCCAGAAAGCCCCAGCCGCTGAGCGGTCGCGCTGCTCGCTGCGCTCCTCACCCGGCTCGCTCACTGCGTTCGCTCGCCGGGATTGCGGTGCTAGCGTCGCAGGGCGTCCCGCTCAGCGGCTGCCCCTTTCAGTCCCACCCAGGAGTGGTAGCGGAGCGTCGCTCGCGGCGGCTGGGTCGCCGTCGACGTTCGCCGGCTTTCCGGCGCGCGGTGCGGGGCGGTGGCGCGCGCGAGCAACGTGTGCGAGGGAGGGCGGGGCGCGCCGCGGCGGTGCGGGACCGGCGCGCCCCGGCCGAGGCTGGGGAGGACTGAGGAATGCGGTTGCTGGGCGGTCGCTGTCGCGGTCGCGGTTGCGGTGCTGTCCTGGCGGACTGAAAGGGCGACGGCCGGTCGCGCCGAAGGGGAGTCGCTGCGCCGACCCCTATCCGCGGCGGGCGGTGCGGAGAGCCGCGGATATGTCGCGCAGCGACCGCGAGCGGCCGAGGGCTTTCTGGACGTTTGCGGTGCTGTCGAGAGCAAGCCCGTATCACCTGTTCGAATCTGCTTATAAAGAGCGGCCGAGGGCTTTCTGTGTGTTTGCGGTGCTGTCCAGTGCAGCAGCGTCTGCACCTCTGCATCCAGTTTATAAAGAGCGGCCGAGGGCCTTCACGAGGAACACCACGTCATCGATATCAGCACAGTTCCACTCGCAAACACGGACAAACAGAAATCCACCAAACCGACGACCAGTAACGAACCCTACTCAGTCCGAGTGGGCGTCCTTCACGCCTTCGACGGTCTTCCGAACGGCGTCACAGCCCTCGTCGTGCAGCAGGTCGCCGACGACGACGACGTCACTCCGCTGGCCCATCTCGTAGGCCGCGTCGTAGTCGCGCACGCCGCCGCCGTAGAACAGCGTCGCGTCGTCGAGCGCGTCGTGGGCGGCCTGCACGACCTCGGGGTCGCCGTAGGTGCCGGAGTACTCGACGTAGACGATCTCCTGGCCGAACATGCGCTCGGCGACGCGGGCGTACGCGCCGACGTCGTCGGGCTGCTGGTCGCAGTCAGCGTCGGTGAGCTGTGCGACGGAGGCCTCGGGGTTCATCACGATGTACGCCTCCGTGTGCGTCCGGTCCCAGTCGAGGTCCTCGTCGATGCGGACCCACTCCTTGTGCGCGCCGGTGACCCAGAAGGGGTCGCCCGCGTTGAGCACGGTCGGGATGAGGTAGCCGTCCAGCGCGGGCGAGTCGATGACGACGCCGGGGTTCGACGGCTCCTGGTAGAGCGGGACGTCGTGTTCCGCGCAGGCGTCGACGACGCGCTCCATCTTCTCGGTCGTCATGTCCAGCGTGCCGCCGATCTCGATGGCGTCGGTGCCGGTCCGGGCGACGTCCTCGAACGTCTCCCCCTCGACGAGATCCTTGTCGGGGTCGATCTTCAGGATGTGATCCCAGTCTTCCCACTGCTTCGTCATTGGCCGAAATTCCACGGTGGGAGGCTAAAAAGGGTGCGATAGGGCGTACGCCGCGTGAAGCCGCCACAGTCGCCCGCCGTCGGCGCCGGTCGCGGGTCAGTCCGCCTTCGCCTGCCAGTCGCGCACGGTGTCGACGCCGACACCGTCGACTTCAGCCGCGAGCTCGTCGGGGTCGACGTCCTTCAGGTCCGTCACGGACTCGACGCCGGCGCCCTCGAGCTTCTCCGCGGTCTTCTCGCCGATGCCCTCGACGCTCTGGAGCTCCGACCCGTTCTCGCGGGCCTGGTACTCGCGGTAGTTGCAGATGGGGCAGCCGAGCTCCCAGGGTTCGTCGTCGCCGTTGCCGCCGTCGCCGCCGTCGCCGCCGTCGTCGCCTTCGTCGTGGACGAGCAGGTGTGGGAGCCCGTGCTCGTCGCACTCCTCGTCGGTGACCTCGATCTCGCCGCGGCGCGGCAGCGGGAGCGAGTAGTCGCAGTCGGGGTAGCGCGTACAGCCGACGAGCCGAGAGCCGGACCGAAGCTGCTTGATGGCGAGCTCGCCGCCGTGCTCCTCCCCGCAGTCCGGACAGGCGCCGATGACCTCGTCCGCCTGTTCGTCGGCCTCGTCGGCTTTACACTGCGGGCAGCCGTGGACGAACGTCTTCCGGCCGGCGAGCATCTTCACGTGGTTGAGGCCGTGCTCCTCGCACTCCTCGTCGAGGATGAGCGGCTTGCCGGTCGAGGGGAGCGGGAGCGTGTGCTCGCAGTCCGGGTAGCCGTCACAGCCGACGAAGTAGGAGCCGTGCCGGGACTGCCGGACGAGCAGCTGGGAGCCGCACTCCGGACAGGGCCCGAGCTGCTTGTCCGCCTTCAGGGACTGCTGGAGGTGGTTGCCGACCTCCTCGCGGGACTCGGTCAGCTCGTCGAAGACGGTCCCCAGCAGGTCGCGGGACTCCTGGGTGACCTCCTCGTAGGACTTCTCGCCGGCAGCGATGGCCTGCATGTCCTGCTCGAGCTGGGCGGTCATCCCCTCGCTGACGACGTGGTCGGCGAACTCCTCGGCGGCCTCGACGACCGCCTCCGCGAGCTTGGTCGGGCGCGGCGGGTCGCTCTCGACGTAGCCGCGGTCGTACAGTTTCTCGATGGTGTTGTGGCGGGTACTCTTCGTCCCGATACCGAGCTCCTCCATCTTCTCGATGAGCCGGGACTGCCCGTAGCGGCGGGGCGGCTGCGTCTCCTTCCCGTCGAGGTGCCGGCCGCCCAGCGCGAGCGTCTCGCCGACCTCGACGTCGGGGACGATCGTCTCGCTGGAGGAGAAGTACGGGTAGACGTCGTGGTAGCCCGGTTCGAGCAGGCGCTTGCCGTTCGCCTTCAGCCGGAGGCCGCCGTCGGCGACGAGCGAGGGCGTCCCCTCGACCTCGTCGGGGTTCCGGAGCGCGGCGCGGGGGTCGGCCTCGGCCGCGATCTCCGAGGCCGCGCCGTTCGCGAGCGCGACGACGCGGAGGTGCTCCCACGTCGCCTCCGGGGCGCAGGTGGCGAAGAAGCGCCGGACGACCAGCTCGTACACCTCCCACTCGTCGTCCGAGAGCTCGCCGCGCGAGGGGAGCTCGTCAGTCGGGTGGATCGGCGGGTGGTCGGTCGTCTCCTCGTCGCCCTCGGTCGGCTCGATCTCGTCCTGCTCGAGCAGCTGCTTGGCGTCGGTCGAGAAGCCTGACTCCAGGAACGCCGAGAGCAGCTCCTCGGGGTCGAGGTCGTCCGGGTAGACCGTGTTGTCCGTCCGCGGGTACGTGATGTAGCCGGCGGTATAGAGGTCCTCGGCGATGGACATCGCGCGCTGGGCGGAGTAGCCGAGCGAGCCCGCGGCGCGGATGAACTGCGTGGTGTTGAAGGGGGCCGGCGGGTCGTCCGTCCGCGTGTTGCGGTTGACGTCGTCGACCTCGGCGCCGTCGGCGGCCTCGAGCGCCTCGGCGATCGTCTCCGCAGTGGCCTCGTCCCAGACGCGCTCCTCCTCGTTGCCCTCGGTGTTGTGGAAGAAGTACTGGGCCTCGAAGGGGTCGCCGCCGTCGTCGGCGTCGGCGTCCTTCGTCAGCTCGCCGAACAGCTCCCAGTAGCTCTCGGGGTCGAACGCCTGGATCTCGCGCTCGCGGTCGACGAGCACCTTCAGGGTCGGCCCCTGCACGCGGCCGACGGAGATGAAGTCGTCGCCGCGCTGCTGGGCCGACAGCGAGAGGAACCGCGTCAGCGACGCGCCCCAGACGAGGTCGATCACCTGCCGGGCCTCCCCAGCGGCAGCCAGGTCGAAGTCGAGGTCGTCGGGGTCCGCGAACGCCTCGGTCACCTCGTTCTCCGTAATGGAGGAGAAGCGGACGCGGTCGATCTCGACGTCCTCGTTCACCTCGCGGACGAGGTCGTGGGCCTCCTTCCCGATGAGCTCGCCCTCGCGGTCGTAGTCCGTCGCGATGACGACGCGGGAGGCCTTCCGGGCGAGTCGGCGCAGCGCGGAGACGATGTTGTCCTGGGTCGGCTTCGTCGTGGTCGGCGCGTCGATGAGCTCGACCGGCTCGACGTCGCGCCAGTCGTTGTACTCCGCGGGGAAGTCGACGCCGACGACGTGGCCGGAGAGCCCGATGCAGCGCTTGCCGCCCCACTTGTACACGTTGACGCCGTTGACCCGCTCGGATTCGGCGGACTCCCCGCTCAGAATGTCCGCGATCCGACGGGCGGCGTTGTCCTTTTCAGTAATTATCAGTTCGGGGCCGCGACTCATTACCCTCTTTTACATCACTCCTCCGCCTAAACCTTTCGTGATGCCGAAATCGAGGGACGTGACGGGGGCAACGCGCCCGTTACGCGGGCGTCGCGGGCGGGTGGCGCGGGCGCTCATGGGACGCCCGCCCGCACGTGCGGACGCGGCCATGTGTCGTCCGTCGTCCGGACGTCAGCGACGCCGACTGTCGCCCGGACGTCAGCGACGCCGACTGTTCCCGGTGTTCGCGTCGTTCCCGATAGCCGGCGGTTCCTCGCTGACCTTCTGGAGGTTCCAGCGGTCGACGAGCAGGCGAACGTCGCCCTCGTCCGTGAAGCGGAACTCGACCGGCCGCCGGTCGCCGGTTTTCGGCGGCGCGGAGAAGCGGAACACTTCGCCGGCGGGCGGTTCGGACCCGTCCGCTTCAGCTGTGTGTTCGAGGTCCTCCGGATGCAGCGGGAACGACGAGTCGCTCATCGGGCTCGCGAGTTCGAGCCGCAGCGTGCCGCCGTCCTCGACGACCGCTGCGCGCATGATCCCGCGGTGGGAGGCGTACTCCCCCGTGAGCCGGTCGAAGCGGTCGCGTCGGCGGAAGAACGGGACCGTCTCGGCCGGCTCCTCGCCGAGCAGGGTCGCGAAGACGCCCTCGCCGAGCGCCGCCAGCGAGTAGTCGGGCGAGGAGTTGGCCGCCAGGGCGATGCCGACGTCGGCCTCCGGACTGAAGCCGACGTACGCCGACGAGACCGCGATGGAGCCGGCGTGGCCGATCAGGTCGCGGCCGCAGACCGAGCGCGTGCGCCAGCCGTAGCCGTAGGGGCCGGCCGGCGTCGCCGCGTACTCGCCGTAGAGGGCCTCCATGCGGGACTCGGGGAGCAGTCGGGTGCTGTGATCGCTGGTCGCGTCGTCGGGGCCGTCGCCTGCGCCGGTGGCGTCGCCGTCGCCGCTGGCGTCGCTCTCGCCGTCGGTGCCGGGTCCGGAGCCGCGGATCCGGCCATCATTTAAGTGACACTGCAGGTAGCGCCCGAGTTCGCGGACGGAGGTCAGGATGCCGCCGGCGGGCTGGCTCACCTCGCGAGTCGGGAGACTGGCGGCGACGAGGTCGCCGTCCTCGATCAGGTACTGGGTCATGTGGTCGTCGTCCATCGAGAATTCGGTGTCGTCGAACGTCGACCGCTCCATCCCGAGCGGGGCGAAGACGTGGTCCTCGACGTACGCGGGGAACGGTTTCCCGGTGAGCTCCTCGACGACGTCGCCGAGGAGACAGTAGCCCGTGTTGCAGTACGCGAACCGCTCGCCCGGGTCCGCAGCGCGCTCGGTCGCCGCGGCGTCCTCGACGTGCGCGTAGAAGTCGTCGTGGCTCGACAGGGGGACGCCGGCCTCGCCGCGTCGGACGCGCCGCGCGATGAGCGCCTCGCTGACGCCCAGGCTCGGCAGCCCGGAGGTATGCGAGAGCAGGTGATGGAGCGTGATGGGGTCATTCGGGTCGTCGCCGAGGTCGACGTCGAGGTGCTCGCTCACGCGGTCCGAGAGCTGGCACATCCCGGCGTCCGCGAGCTGGAGCACCGCGGTCGCCGTGACCGACTTCGTCACCGAGCCGATCCCGTAGAGCGTGTCCGGCGAGGTCGGCCGGTTGCCGGTGAGGTCACGGGCGCCGAACCCGTCCGCGTACGCCTCCCCGTCGCTCGTGACGACCGCGACGCTCAGGCCCGGGATCGGGTCCGCCGTGAGTATCCGGCGACAGAAGTCGGCGACCGCGCGTTCGGTGTCCGCGTCGATCTGCATGCGATTGGGTGTGGCCGGTGTCTCCTTATAAGTCCGGATAGGCGGAGTGATGTGTTCCGTGTCGCTTCTCGGCTCGGTCGTCGATGGCGACACCATTCTCCGGACTCTGGAAGCACCAGGCGCTGACCGGTCCCTCTTATAAATGGTATTAGCTGTCGTCGCGAGCGACACCACTCGGCATGTCCAGAAAGCCCCAGCCGCTGAGCGGTCGCGCTGCTCGCTGCGCTCCTCACCCGGCTCGCTCCCACACTTCGTTCGGTCGCTCGCCGGATTGCGGTGCTAGCGTCGCAGGGCGTCCCGCGCAGCGGCTGCCCCTTTCAGTCCCACCCTGGAGTGGTAGCTGGACGTCGCTCGCGGCGGTTATTCGGCCGTCGTCAACGCCGGCTGCCGGCGTGCTGTGCGGGGCGGCCGGCGCGCGCGAGCAACGCGTGCGAGGGAGGTCGGTGGCGCGCCGATGCGGTGCTGGGCCGGCGCGCCCCGGCCGAGGCTGGGGAGGGCTGAGGTATTGCGGTTGCTGTGCTGTCGCGGTGCTGTTGCGGTGCTGTCCTGGTGGACTGAAAGGGCGACGGTCGGTCGCGCCGCAGGGGAGTCGCTGAGCCGACCCCTATCCGCGCCGGGCGGTGCTGAGAGGCGCGGATATGTCGCTCAGTGACCGCGAGCGGCCGAGGGCTCTCTGGACGTTTGCGATGCTGTCGAGCGTTGCAACGTCTGCACCTGCACGGACCGTTACTCACCCTCTCAAAACGCGCCCCACCGATAAGCAGATTCAGTCCTGCAGTTCGGCGTCCGCGAGCGCCTCGTTCAGGTCTTCGCGCACGCGCTCGCCGGTCTCGGCGTCCATCGCGGTCGTCACGACGCGGTTCTCCTGCACGCTCGAGCCGTCGCGCAGGAGGAGCCGGACGTTGCCGTTGCCCCCGGCACGGGTCGCCTTCGCGCGAAGCCCCGTCCGCGAGCCCGTCCCACTGGCATCGATCGGGCCGGGAATCACCTTCTTCACGTGCGGGTGCTGGGCGACCGTTAACACCGCGTTCCGGCCGGTGCGCCCGCCGATGAGGGTCGAGTGCGAGCCGCCGATCTTCTCCCGCGGTGCCGTCTCGACGACCTCCAGCGCGCGGTCGCCGCGCCGGTCGAGGACCCAGTCGACGACGTCCTCGTCGTTGGGGACGCGATAGAACTCGTGGTGGAGCTGTGCGCGGGTCTCCCGGAGCGGCTCGCGCTCGCCCGCGGCGTAGACGGTGTCCGGGCGCTTGCGTCGGATCTCGTCGGCGACGCGGCCCGCGAAGTTGCGCTGCTGGACGACGCCGAGCTCGCCGCCGGATTCCGGGATGGTGGTGACGGTCGTCTCGCCGACGACCTCGTCCTCGTCGAGGAGGGTGAGCGTGGCACGGTCGGCCTCGAACTCGACGACGACGGCGTCGGAGTTGGCGGTGTTACAGGTGAGACAGTAGTCCCCCGGCTTCGAGAGCGGGGTTCCACACCGCCGACAGGTCATACGTATGCGTTCGTCGGCGCGAATAAAAGCGCGTTGTACCGCGGGGTCGGTCCGGCTCGGGGGTCCCGAGCGCCTCGAGCCCCCGCCGTCAGCGTCCCCCGGAGCGCCACGATCCGCCGCCGTCGACCGCGTGTCCCCGAGTCCCGCGCCGCGACCGACTCGTAGCCTTTTTACCCGCGCTTGCGGTAAAATGGTGTACTATGAGTGAGCAGCAGGCTCGACAGACCGGCAGTTCGGGGCGCTTCGGCGCGCGATACGGCCGCGTCGCCCGCAAGCGCGTGTCCGAGATCGAGAAGGGGATGGAGGAGGCCACCGTCGACGGCGACTCCGTCAAGCGCGTCGGGACCGGCATCTGGGTCAACGAGGAAACCGGCGAGAAGTTCACCGGCGGCGCCTACAAGCCCGAGACGCCGGGCGGCCGAACGGTCACGCGCTCCATTCGCGCAGCGCTCGCCGAGGAAGGCGACGTCGAAGACGTCGAAGAATGAGCTACCGGTGCTCCCGCTGCAAGCGTGACGTCACCCTCGACGAGTACGGGGGCGTTCGCTGTCCGTACTGTGGCCACCGCGTCCTCCTGAAGGAGCGTGGCGGCGACGTGAAGGAAGTCAACGTCGAGTAGTCGACGCCCGTGACGACGGCGCACGAGCACGACGCTTCTCTCCGCTTTTCCTACGACACCGAGCGACGCGCTCGGATCGTCACCGAGGCGCTCGCCCCCGAGATCGACCAGATCGAGGACCCCCGCTCCGCCGCGACCGTCGACCGCGACGGCAACACGCTCGAGGTGCAGATTACGGCGGCGGACCTGGTCGCGCTCCGCGCGGGCGTCAACAGCTGGACGCGCCTCGTCGAGGTCGCGGAGACGGTCGGACTCCAGTAACCGATGGACGGCCAGTAGAACGCTTCTACACCCCGATACGATCCGGAACGCCGACGAGTCGCAAAGTCGGGGGTTTTTCAGTCCGGGCACCGTCGTTCGGAGTATGCAGGGCAATATGCCGCCGGAAGCACAGGAGAAGATCGAGGAGCTGCAGGAACTACAGGAGACCGCACAGAACGCTGCGGAGCAGAAGGAGCAGGCGCAGGCCCAGCTCAACGAGTCGAAGACGGCCCTCGAAGCGCTCGAGGACGTCGACGAGGACGCCAACATGTTCCGCGAGGTTGGCAACGTGCTCGTCGAAGCCGACTACGAGAGCGCCTACGACGACCTCGAGGAGGAGGTCGACAACCTCGAAGTCCGCGTCGAGCAGCTGAAGAAGCAGGAGGAGCGCGTGCAGGACCAGTTCGACGAGCTGCAGGAAGAGCTTCAGCAGATGCTGCAGGGTGGCGGCGGCGGCCCGATGGGCCCCGGCGGTCCCGGCGCAGGCGGCGCGTAAATGTCCGAGGCGGACCCTTCCGACGAGGAGATCGTCCGCACGGCTGCGGAAGCAGCTGAGGGTATCGTCTTCAAACACTACCGTCAGTCCGAGGTCGACGACCTCGACGTGACGGTTTCTTTCGAGGACGGGACGCTCGACGTCGACGTCTATCTCAACGCCCCGGAAGACGATGCCGACCCGGACGAGGTTGCCGACGAAGCCGTCGACACCGCCATCGAGGCCGTCGACGAACTGTTCGAGGAGTAAGCCCGCGGCGGCGACCGTCGGCGTCGCGATCTCTCTTTCCTCTCCGTACACTCCGGCTAGCCACAGCTTCCTCGATAGGGACACCACCGAAGTAATCCAGCTTCCGCCGGTTCTGGTGAGGGACCGAAACCACCGGCAAGTATTAGTTCGCTCCGTGCTAATCGTTTGCACATGTCATTCAGTGGTCGCGGTACGACGGCGCTCGATCGGTTACGCGACCGGTACGAGAGCGAGCCCCACGTCTGCGACGCGTGCGGCTACGAGGACGACGACGGCAGCTGGGATGCCGTCACCTCCGGGGCCCGCGTCGTCTACCGGCACGACTGTCCGAGCTGTGGCAACCGGACGGTTCGCGCGTTCCGGCTGGACTAGCGACGCCTCTCACTCGCGGGGAGAGTCGCGCTACTTCCGGACGCTGGCGCGTTCTTCGTTCCGAGCGCAAGCGCAAGTGCCAGCGTCAGCGGCAGCAACGCCGTCGTTCCGGGAAAGCTACAAGTCGGTTGCCGACGCGCTCGTGGTATGTACGACGAGATACTGCTGCCGACCGACGGGAGCGAGGGCGTCCAGGCCGCGATCGACCACGCGCTCTACGTCGCCGACCTCGCGGACGCGACGGTCCACGCGCTGTTCGTCGTGGACGAGCGCGGTGCGGCCGGCGAGTGGGACGTGGTCGTCGAGCGCGAGGAAGAGCACGGCGAGGCGGCCGTCGACGCGGTCGCCACCGCGGGCAACGAGCGGGACGTTGCGGTCGAGCGGCACCTCCGCCGCGGGACCCCCCACGAGGAGATCCTCGACGCCGCCGACGCCTACGACGTCGACCTCATTGTGATGGGGACCCACGGCCGGACCGGTATCGACCGGTTCGTCAACGCCGGTAGCGTGGCCGAACGCGTCGTCCGGCACGCGCCGATGCCGGTGATGACCGCGCGGCTGGGTGAACCTACTGGTGAGAAAACGGAGTAGGTAGCCGACCTACGCCTGCTCGCAGATGTCGACGAAGTTCTCGAACACTTCCTGGCCCTCCTCGGTGTGGGCGACCTCGGGGTGCCACTGGACGCCGTACAGCCCGTCCTCGACGTTGGACATCGCCTCGACGTCGCAGACGTCGGAGGTCGCGGTGTGGGTGAACCCCGATGGGAGCTCCTTCACCTCGTCCGCGTGGGACGCCCAGACGCGCGTTTCTGGCGCGAGCGACCCGATGAGGGGGTCTTCCTCGTCGACGATCTCGACGTCGACGTCGGCGTAGCCGCCGTAGTCGCCGCCGCCGACGCGGCCGTCGAGCTCGGCGGCGATGAGCTGCATGCCGAGACAGATGCCCAGCACGGGCACGTCGAGGTCGAGGTAGTCGGGGCAGTTGCCGATGCGGTCCATGCTCGGGCCGCCGGAGAGGACGAGGCCGTCAGCGTCGAGCTCCTCGGGCGGGGTGTCGTTGTCGACGATCTCGGTGTCCACGCCGACGTCGCGGAGGGCCCGCTGCTCCAGGTGCGTGAACTGCCCGTGATTGTCGATGACGACGATGCGAGTCATACGATCGATTGGCCACGGCGCCACAAAAGCGCCTCGGAACGAAACGCAGGGACGTGCTGGTCTCGGTGCTGTGCAGTCGACATATAGACACAACCTTGGATCGATCGCGCGTTTCTCCGTCCGGGAGCCGACTGCTGCGTCAGTGGTGCGCGCCGACCGCGAGGATGCGCCCGTCAGCGCCGATCCGGAACCAGCGGGCTTTAGGCCCGTATCTACAAGATAGAAACACAATAGATGAGCCACGAGGATTTCCCCACCGATAACCAGGCGGTGGTGACCTGTGGGTTGCCGTACGCCAACGGCGACCTGCACGTCGGTCACCTCCGGACGTACGTCGGCGGCGACGTGTACGCGCGCTCGCTGGAAACGCTCGGCCAGCAGACGGCCTTCGTCTCCGGCTCGGACATGCACGGCACGCCCGTCGCCGTCAATGCGGAGCAGGAGGGCGTCTCCCCCGAGGAGTTCGCCCTCGGCTACCACGAGGAGTACGAGGCGACGTTCCCGAAGTTCAACGTCGACTTCGACAACTACGGCCACACCCACGACGAGACGAACACGGAGCTGACCCAGGCGCTCGTCCGCGAGCTCGACGAGCGCGGCTACGTGTACGAGAAGGAGATCATGGTCGCGTACGACCCCGAGGACGACCAGTACCTCCCGGACCGCTACGTCGAGGGCACCTGCCCGTACTGCGGCGAGCACGCGCGCGGCGACGAGTGCGACGAGGGGTGCCAGCGCCACCTCGAGCCCGGCGAGATCGAGGATCCCGTCTCGACCATCTCCGGCAACCCGGCCGAGTACCACGAGCGCACCCACAAGTTCTTCGAGGTCTCGGAGTTCGCGGACTACCTCACGGAGTTCCTCGACCGCCTCGAGGGGACCTCGAACGCCCAGAACCAGCCCCGCGAGTGGATCGAGCAGGGGCTCCAGGACTGGTGTATCACCCGGAACATGGACTGGGGGATCGACTACCCGAGCGACGAGGACGCGGAAAGCGGTGAGAAGGCGGGGGCCGACGAGGAGGACCTCGTCCTCTACGTCTGGGTCGACGCGCCGGTCGAGTACATCGCCTCGACGAAGCAGTACTCCGAGCGGGTCGGCGCGGAGACGTTCGACTGGGAGCAGGCCTGGAACGCGGGCGAGGACGCCGAGCCGGCCGGTCCCGACGCCGGCGGCGAGATCGTCCACGTCATCGGCCGGGACATCATCCAGCACCACACCATCTTCTGGCCAGCGATGTTGCGCGGGTCGGGCCACGTCGAACCGCGCGCCGTCATGGCCTCCGGCTTCGTGACGCTCGGCGGCAAGGGCTTCTCCACGAGCCGCAACCGCGCGGTCTGGGCCGACGAGTACATAGACGAAGGGTTCCACCCCGACCTGCTGCGCTACTACCTCGCTACCAACGGCTCCTTCCAGCGCGACGTCGACTTCTCGTGGGACAAGTTCCGCGAGCGCACGAACAACGAGCTGGTCGGCACCGTCGGCAACTTCCTCTACCGGTCACTCCTCTTTGCGTACCGGAACTACGACGGCGCCCCCGCGGACGTCGACGGCGCGAGCGACGAGGTCGAGTCCCGGATCAACGGGGCCATCGACGACTTCACCGCGGCCGTCAACGACTACTCCATCCGCGACGTCGGCGACGCCGTCACGCACCTCGCCGCGTTCGGCAACGAGTACATCCAGCGCAACGAGCCGTGGCAGCTCGTCGACGACGACCCCGAGGAAGCCAGGCAGGTCATCTACGACTGCGTCCAGCTCGCGAAGGCCATCGCCGTCCTCTTCGAGCCGGTCGCGCCCGAGAAGTGCGAGCGCATCTGGGCCCAGCTCGGCGAGTCGGGCTCCGTCCACAACACCACCGTCGCGGACGCGCTGGAAGCCCCCGACGGCGGCCTCGCGGAGCCGACGGAGCTGTTCGAGAAGATCCCCGAGGAGCGCGTCGAGGAGCTCAACGAGAAGCTCGACGCACGCGTCGCGGAGGCGACCGAAGGCGAAGCGGACGAGGAAACAGAGGAAAGTGAGGAAGCAGAAGCAGCCGACGAGGAATCCGAACCCACGATGACGGACTTCGAACCCCTGGCCGACGAGCGCATCAGTTTCGACGACTTCGAGGACCTCGACATCCGCGTCGGGCGCATCGAGAGCGCCGAGGGCATCGAGGGCGCCGACAAGCTCGTGCGCCTCGAGGTCGACATCGGCGCCGAAACCCGCCAGATCGTCGCCGGCCTCAAGCAGCTCCACGACATCGACGACCTCGAGGGGCAGAAGGTCGTCGTCCTGGCGAACCTGGAGAAAGCCGAGCTGTTCGGCGTCGAATCGAACGGTATGGTGCTCGCCGCGGGCGACCAGGCCGACCTGCTGACGACGCACGGCGACGCCGAACCCGGGACCAAAGTCCAGTAAGTAGCTCGTAGACCTGCGGTTTGGGCGGTTTTTCCTGCGTTGATTGTCTGATTATCGTTGCTTGCGACGCCCCTCAGAGCTTCTTAAAAACGCCGGTTGTTGAGGCGATCGCGCTTATAAAAGGGGTCGGCCGTCATCGCGAGTGACACCACTCAGCACGTCCAGAAAGCCCCAGCCGCTGAGGCGGTCGTACTTATAAACAAGTTCGGCCGTCGTCGCTGGCGAAACATTTCAGCATGCCCAGAAAGCCCCAGCCGCTTTAGCGGTCGCGCTGCTCGCTGCGCTCCTCACCCGGCTCGCTCCCTCCGGTCGCTCGCCGGGATTGCGGTACTAGCTTCGCAGGGCGTCCCGCTCAGCGGCTGCCCCTTTCAGTCCCACCCACCGAGTGGTTGCCGGTCGTCGCTCGCGGCGGTTGCCGGGGTTCGCGGCGCGGCTGCGGTGGCGCGCGCGAGCAACGCGTGCGAGGGAGGGCGGGGCGCGCCGCGCGGTGCGGTGCCGGCGCGCCCCGGACGAGGCTGGGGAGGTCTGAGGTATTGCTGAAGCTGTGCGGTCGCGGTGCTGTCGCGGTTGCTGTCGTGGTCCTGGCGGACTGAAAGGGCGATGGCCGGTCGCGGCGTAGCGGAGTCGCTGAGACAGGCACTATCTGAACCGACCGGTGCGGAGAGGTTCAGATATCCTGCTCAGCGACCGCGAGCGGCCGAGGGCTTTCTGGGTGTTTGCGGTGCTGTTGAGCGCAAGGCCGTATCACCTGTTCAAAAGCCCAGCCCCGATTAGATGAAGCCTGACTGACCAGCCATCCTCGCGTATCGACCAGATCGCCGTCCACCCAACACTCAGGGAAGTCCCCGAGATAGCGCGGACGAACCAAAGTATTCACTACCGGGCATCTCCAAGCCGCTGGTATGAGTACGGACGACGTCTCTCGGCGGGCGTTCATGCGGACGGCCGGCGGCACCGTGGCGGCAGCCGGCGTCGGTGCCAGCGCGACTGGGTCGGCGGCGGCTCAGGAACAACCGGCATGGCCCAGCGCCGTGGAGGACGCCAACGTCGGCAGTTACCAGGACGCTCGCGGCCAGGACGAAGTGACGATCAATGTCGGCGCCGGCGACGGCCTCGCCTTCGATCCGACGAAGGTCTGGATCGAACCCGGCACGACGGTCACCTGGGAGTGGACCGGCCAGGGCGGCAACCACAACGTCGAAACCGTCGAGGGCCCCGCGGAGTTCGAAAGCGAGATCGTCGGCGAGGAGGGCCACACCTTCTCCGTCGAGTTCACCGAGGACCACGCGGGCATCACCCACTACCAGTGTCAGCCCCACGCCCAGATCGGCATGCACGGCGGCATCGCCGTTGGCAGCGACGTGGAGACGTCCGGCGGCGAGGGCGGCGGCGGCGAGGCGGCCGGCGTCGTCTTCGTCCCGGACGCGGCGAAGGCCCTCGGCGTCGCGACGTTCTTCGCCATGGTCGCGACCCTCGCGTTCGCGTTCGCCTTCCTGAAGTACGGCACCGTCTCGCCGTCCGAGTAGCGCCCCGGACGACTGCGGCTCTTTCGACCGCGGCACTTTTCGACCGCGGCACTTTTCGGCCCCAGCTAGCGACACCGGATCGTCGGTAGCCACGACTGGCTGGTCGGCATAGGTGGCCCAGCACGAGTCCCGACGGGAGCGTCTCCGAACCGGACCTGCTCAGAGCAAGCCCTGTTCGGCGGTTGCCTCGCGGTAACAGTCGAGGTACGAGTCGAGCACGGCGTCGTGGTCGTACTCCGCGAACGCGTCGTCGACCGTTCGGTGTGGGCGCTCGCTGGCCTCGACGAACGCCGTCGCGAACTCCTGCGGACTGGTGACGAGCCGGCCGCGCTCGCGCCCCTCGACGAGCTCGTGGGCGCTGGAGCCGGCCTGGTACTCGACGAGGCCGACGCAGCCGCACGCGAGCGCCCAGAGGAGGTCCGTCGCGAACGCTTCCCGGGTCGCCGTCCGCGCGATGGCGTGGGCGCCTTTAAAAACGGACACGCGGTCCTCGATGGGCGTCTCGCCGAGGAACGTCACGCGGTCGTCGATCCGGAGGTCGCTCGCGGCCCGCTCGACGGCCGCCCGCTCCGGGCCGTCGCCGATGATCGCCGCTTCCCAGTCGCGGTCGCGGAGCTCGGCGAGCCCGAGCAGGAACGTCTCGACGTTGGCGTGGCGGTCGAGCCGGCGCGAGTAGACGACGTCGAACCGGTCGTCGACCGGGGCCGACTCGACGAGGTCGAAGTCGATGCTCTCCGGGACGACGCGGACCGCGTCGCCGGCCGCGCCGTACTCGCGGACCCCGGTTTTCACCGTGCGCGAGGGCGTGATGACGGTATCGGCGCCGCCGGCGACGCGCCGGTAGCTGGCCGGCGAGTCCTCGTCGCGGTCGGCCCACCAGTCGACGACCACGGGCCGACGCAGGAGCGTCCCCGCTGCCGACGCCGAGATGGCGGCCCCCGGCGGGCTGTTAACGGCGTGGACGACCTCGGGGTCTGCTTGCCGGAGCGCGAGCGGGAGCTTCGCCGCGAACCGCGTCGGCGACGGCTCCGCGACGACGCCGCGGTAGGTAATCCCGTCCGCGGAGAAGGTGTCGTGGTCGCCGTCCCACCACGCCGCGCAGAGCCAGGTGACGTCGTGGCCACGGTCGACGAGCTGTCGGGCGGTTCGTCGCGTCCGGACGCGGGCGGAGGTCTCCCCGTGGTGCGTCGTGAACAGCGAGACGAACGCGACGCGCATGTGAGAAGGGATTCGACGGCCCCGATATAAAAACACGGCTTCAGGAGCGGGCGGTCCTCGGGGCGCGGGTACGTCGCCTGCGACGCAGGTCGTCAGTGACGGCCGTCGCCGGCACCGACCCACACCACCGCGACCCAAAGAGGTTTCACGCGCACCGTGGAACCGCCTGCCATGCAACAGTACGACGTCGAGCGGTACCTCAACGTTCGGAGCGCTGGCGGGCCCTCCTTCGGTCCGAGCGGTCGCCTCGCCTTCCGGATCGACACCACCGGCACCCCGCAGGTCTGGTCGCTCGGGGAGCCCGGGAACTGGCCCACCCAGCACACCTTCTACGACGACCGCGTCACCTTCGCGGACTACTCGCCGGAGCGCCCGGAGCTGATCTTCGGCAAGGACGAGGGCGGCAACGAGCGCGCCCAGCTCTTCCGGCTGAACCCCTCGACGGGCCGCATCCGGAACCTCACGCAGTGCCCGGACGCGAAACACCGCTGGGGCGGCTGGAGCCACGACGGCGACCGCTTTGCGTTCACCTCGAACCGCCGCGACGAGGCCGTCTTCGACGTGTACGTCCAGGGGCGCGAGGAGACGGGCGACGACGCCGAGCTGGTGTACGAGGGCGACGGCTGGCTCTCGCTGGCCGGCTGGTCGCCGAGCGACGACCGCCTCCTCGTCGTCGAGGCCCACGCCTCCTTCGACCAGGACCTCTACACGCTCGACCTGGCGTCCGGCGAGCTGACCCACCTCACGCCTCACGAGGGCGACGTGCGCTACGGGAGCGCCGAGTGGGGGCCCGAGGGCGACTCGGTCTACTGCGTCACCGACCGCGAGTCCGACACGCTCCGCCTGGAGCGCATCGACCTCCCGTCCGGCGAGTTCGCCGTCGTCGAGGACGGCAGCGAGGAGCGAAGCTCCTCTGGCAGCCGGGCAGGGCCCGGCGACGGCGAGTGGAACGTCAACGCCGTCACTATCGACGAGGACACCGATCGGGTCGTTTACGCGCGCAACGTCGACGGCTACACCGACCTGACGGCGGGCGAGTTCGTCGAACCGGACCGCATCGACGCGTTCCCCGAGCCCGACCTTCCCGAGGGCGTCGCCGGTGCGATCGACTGGGGGCCGGACGGCCAGCGCTACGCGGTGTCGGCCGCGGGTAGCTCGGCGAACGGGAACGTCTACGTCGTCGACGCGACGACCGGCGAGACGACGCGCTGGACGCACGCGTCGACGGCGGGGATCCCCGAGGACACCTTCGTCGAGCCGGAGCTCGTTCACTACCCGACGTTCGACGGGCGCGACATCCCGGCGTTCTTCTCCGTCCCCGAAACGCCGACCCCCGACGACGGCTACCCGGTCATCGTCGACATCCACGGCGGGCCGGAGGCCCAGCGCCGGCCCTCCTTCCGCGGCGTGAAGCAGTACCTGCTGAACCACGGCTACGCGGTGCTGGAGCCGAACGTCCGGGGCTCCTCGGGCTACGGGAAGGCGTACGCCGCGCTCGACGACGTCGAGAACCGGATGGACTCCGTGAAGGACGTCCGCGCGGGCGTCGAGTGGCTCGACGACCACCCCGAGGTCGACCCGGACCGCGTCGTCGCAATGGGCGGCTCCTACGGCGGGTTCATGGTGCTCGCGTCGCTGACGGAGTACCCCGAGCTGTGGGCCGCCGGCGTCGACGTCGTCGGCATCGCGAACTTCGTCACGTTCCTCGAGAACACGGGCGACTGGCGCCAGTCCCTCCGGGAGGCGGAGTACGGCTCCCTTGCCGAGGACCGCGAGTTCCTCGAGTCGGTCTCCCCCATCAACAACATCGACAGGATCAATGCGCCGCTGTTCGTCCTCCACGGCGAGAACGACCCGCGCGTCCCCGTCGGGGAGGCCGAGCAGATCGTCGCGAGCGCCCGCGAGGAGGGCGTCCCGGTCCGGAAGCTCATCTTCGAGGACGAGGGCCACGGCTTCACGAAGCTCGAGAACCGCATCGAGGCGTACAGCGAGGTCGTCGACTTCCTCGAGGAGCACGTCTGAGCCGGGTGGGTATCGGGTTGATGGCGCGGGGCCGCGCCACCATGCTGGCGGAACCGGCGTTATGACGGCCCCGTCGACCTCGCCGGCGACGACTCGGCAGGCGCCACGTCGAGCACTTTCACGTACACGCGCCCGTAGATCCGCATGACTGCGAGCGCCGCGTAGAAGTTCGCACACTGGACGCCGAGGGCGACGGCGACACCGATGAAGAAGGCGACGATCCAGCCGAGTATTGGAATGATCCCGATGATCGACGCCGCGAGCGTCGCCATCGTGGCTCCGACGAGCGTGATCACGCCGATGACGAGGGAAACGGCCAGCGCCATGAGCCAGCCGAAGGCGTAGGTGCTAGACGTCAGGAGAGTCGTGAGCCGGTCGAGGTCGAAGCCGTCGGCGAGGCGCCCGCGTTCGGCGAAAGCAGCGAGACCCGCAGGGACCGCGTAGTAGAACGCCAGGGTGACGAGGAGGAGGACGAACCCACCTCCGGGACCGGGTTCGCCGCCGACGCCGACGATGATGGCCATGAGGAGGAACGGGACGAGTAAGAAGGCGAGCACGATGGCGGCCGCCTTGATCCCCTCGACGACGAGGTCGCCCCAGTCGTCGAACGTCGGGAGTTCGTCGTCGCCGGCGATCGTCGCGCGGAGTGTCCGGACGTAGTAGCCCGTCAGCGCGAACAGGGGCACGATCAGCCAGGCGAACATGCCGAGGAGCCCGCCGAGGAGTAGTTTACCGGTCCAGTCGTCGGATCGTGTCGGGTAGGTGAGTGCGTCTTCGAACATGGAGGTCTCGACATCGACGGGGAGGCCCTTGCCACGGGTCGTCGGGTGCCTGGCGAACGCGGACGATGCGGCCAGGGACGGGCGACCCTCGTCGACAGTGTGGGCAGACGACGCCCGGCCAGTACTTAAAATCAACCGACGGCACTACCATTTCTCCCACGAACTTCCGTTAGAGTCAAACCACATGACAGCGTAGCACGCGCCATGAGCGCCGAACAGGAAGGGCGGACGATCCGCTGTCTCGTCGCGAAGGTCGGGCTCGACGGCCACGACCGCGGAGCACACGTCATCGCCCGCGCGTTTCGCGACGCCGGCTTCGAGGTCGTCTACTCCGGGCTCCACCGGGCGCCCGAGGAGATCGTGCAGGCGGCCGTCCAGGAGGACGTCGACGTACTCGGCATCTCGATCCTCTCGGGCGCGCACAACACGCTCGTCCCGAAGGTTATCGAGGGGCTGAAGGAGTACGACGCCTTCGAGGACACCCTCATCCTCGTCGGCGGGATCATCCCCGACGACGACGAGGACGACATGAAGGAGCTCGGCGTCGCGGAGGTGTTCGGGCCCGGCACGCCGATGGAGGAGACCATCGAGTTCGTGCGGAACAACGTCCCGGAGCGTGACTGAGTTGGATGCGGACACCGACGACAGCGACGAGCGGCGTCGCGACGGTCGCGACCTGCACCGTGACGCCGACCGCAACGTCGCCACCGACGGAGGCACGCCCGTGAGCGACACCGACGAACCCACCCTCGTCACCGAGCTGTTGAACGGCAAGCACCGCGCGCTCGCCAGGGTCATCTCCAAGATCGAGGACCGCTCGCCGGGCTACCGCGACCTCGTCTCGGAGCTGCACGCCCACACGGGCCACGCCGACGTCATCGGGATCACCGGCTCGCCCGGCGCGGGCAAGTCGACGCTGGTCGACAAGCTCGCCGCCGAGTACCGCGAGCGCGGCCAGACCGTCGGCGTCATCGCGGTCGACCCCTCCTCGCCGTACACCGGCGGCGCCGTGCTCGGCGACCGCATCCGGATGGCCTCGAACGTCGGCGACATGGACGTCTTCTTCCGCTCGATGAGCGCCCGCGGCCAGCTCGGCGGGCTCTCGACGGCGACGGCGGACGCGGTCAAGGCCCTCGACGCGTTCGGCAAGGACAAGGTCATCATCGAGACGGTTGGCGCCGGCCAGAACGAGGTCGACGTCGTCTCGACCGCGGACACGGTCGCCGTCCTCGTCCAGCCCGGCTCCGGCGACGACGTCCAGATGCTGAAGGCCGGCATCCTGGAGATCGGCGACGTCTTCGTCGTCAACAAGGCCGACATGGAGGGGGCGACGCGGACCGTCTCCGAGCTCGAAGAGATGCTCCACATGCGCGAGAGCCCGACGAAGGGGCTGAACACGGGCCATCATAGCTTCGACGTGCCGGACCACCCGGACGACGAGAATGGGAAGGGCGACGGCGAAGCCGAGCCCGAGTGGGACCCCGAGATCGTCCAGACCGTCGCGACGACCGGCGAGGGCGTCGACGAGTTGATCGGCGCCTTCGACGACCACTACGAGTTCCTGGAGTCCACGGGGGCACTCGAGGAGAAGGCGCGCCAGCGCTACGCCAAGGAGATCCGGACGCTCGCCCGCAGCGACGTCGGGGCGCTCGTCGAGTCCGAGATCGAGGCCCATGGCGGCATCTCGGCGCTCGCCCAGCGCGTCGTCGACCGCGAGACCGACCCCTACTCCGTCGCCGCCGAACTGGTCGAGCCGATCGAGGAGTGCGTTTCGGACCAGCGATAGCGACGAGGACCGGCGGAACCGCGTTCCTCGCGGTCGCCGCTCGGGAATCCGGGGCGGGTTATAAGTCGTCGCCGAACCAACGGATCCCATGAACCTCAAGCAGGCACTCGGCAGCGTCGCCCTCGGCGTCGGGACTGCCGCGGCCGCGGCGCGGGGCCTCCGATACGACGAGGAGCTGGAGCCGGCCCTGGTCGGCGAGCAGGACACCTACCGCTGGCGCGGGATGGACGTCGCCTACACAGAGGGTGGCGACCCCGACGACCCGGACCTCGTCCTCCTCCACGGCGTCAACGCCGCCGGGTCCTCCGGCGAGTGGCGCGAGGTGTTTGGCGACCTCACCGCCGACTACCACGTCGTCGCGCCGGATCTCCCCGGATTCGGGCGCTCCGACCGCCCGCCGCTGCGGTACTCCGCCGCGCTGTACGAGGACTTCGTCCACGACTTCCTCCAGTCGTTCGACGATCCGACGGTCGTGGCCTCGTCGCTGTCGGCCGCGTACGCCGCCCGCGCCGCGGAGCACGGCAACGTCGACGTCTCGCGATTCGTCCTGATCTGCCCGACGACGAAGGCCGGGCCCGAGCCGCCGAAGGGCCCCGCCCGGGAGCTGCTCCGCGCGCCGGTCGTCGGCGAGGGGCTGTTCCGGCTGCTCACCTCGAAGCCCGCGATCCGGTACTTCAACGCCGACCACGGCTACTACGACGCCAACAACATCACCGCGGAGTGGACGGATTACGAGTGGAAGACGACACACGTCGAGGGCGCTCGCTTCGCGTTCGCCTCCTTCGTCGCCGGCTTCCTCAACTCGGACATCGACCTCGGCGAGACGCTCGCGGCCCTGGACGTCCCGACGACGATCGTCTGGGGCCGCGAGGCGGAGGTCTCCCCCCTCGCGGACGGCAAAGAACTGGCGGACGACGCCGGCGCGGAGCTCGTCGTCTTCGACCGCGCGAAGCTGCTGCCCCACGTCGAACACCCGAACAAGTTCCTCGACGCGCTCCGGAACTCCGAAACTGCGGACTGAACCGGCGTTTTTGGGTTGGGTGGGGAGGATCGAAAGTCCTCGGCCGCTCTTGTTTATAAACGAGGAGCTCAGGCGCAGACACTGCTACGCTTGACAGCACCGCAAACACCCAGAAAGCCCTTGGCCGCTCGCGGTCGCTGCGCGACATATCTGAACCTCTCAGCACCGTCCGGTTCAGATAGGGGTCGGCTCAGCGACTCCCCTCCGGCGCGACCGGCCGTCGCCCTTTCAGTCCGCCAGGACAGCACCGCACAGCAACCGCCACCGCGACCGCACCGCAACCGCAAGCCTCGGCCCTCCCCAGCCTCGGCCGGGGCGCGCCGGCACCGCCTCGGAAGACGGTCCGGGCTGCCTGCAGTAGCGGGCTGCCGGGCTGCGACTTCCGGCCCCTCGTTCGCTCCGCTCACGAGGACACCGCCGCGGCGCGCCACCGCCCTCCCTCGCACGCGTTGCTCGCGCGCGCCGGCCGCCCCGCACCGGACGCCGGACAGCTGGCGGGCGATACCGGCGACGCAGCCGCCGCGCGCGACGCCTGGCCACCACTCGGTGGGCGGGACTGAAAGGGGCAGCCGCTGCGCGGGAAGCCCTGCGAAGTAAGCACCGCAACGGCGAACGACCGGAGGGAGTGAGCCGTGAGGAGCGCAGCGAGCAGCGCGACCGCGCAGCGGCTGGGGCTTTCTGGGTGTGCTGAGTGGTGTCGCAAGCAACGACAATCGATCTTGTTTATAAGCGCGACTGTTCATCGGCTTGGACTTTCTGGATGTACCGAGTGGTGTCGCTGGCGACAACGACCGAACAACCGGATACACGCACGTCCACAGGACCCAACCGTGATTCATCGAATACGAACGCAATCACTATCAACGCACGAATCCCGAACACGCGTATGAATGCGCCCGAGGGCGACTGGCGGCTGATCCGCGAGGACGTGCGACCGGGGCCGATGCAGATGGCGCTCGACGAGGTCGCCGCGGAGACCGCCGCCGACGGCGGTCCGTGGACCGTCCGCGTCTACCGCTGGGACCCGAGCTGCCTGACGATGGGCTACCGGCAAGCGCCCGACACCGTCGACTGGGACTTCTGCGAGCGCGAGGGGATCGACGTCACCCGCCGCCAGACCGGCGGCGGCGGCATCTATCACGACAACTACGGCGACATCGCCTACTCGATCGCGGTGCCCGCTGACGAGGTGCCCGGCGAGCTGCTCGACTGTTACCACCTGCTCTGCGAGCCGATCCTCGACGCCTTCGACCGGCTCGGGATCGACGCCGACTACGTCGACGAGTCGATGCCGGAGCTGTACCACCCGGCCTGCTACCTCAGGGAGCTCCACCCCGCGCACGACGTCGTCGCCGAAGGGCGGAAGATCGCCGGCAACGCGCAGTACCGCCGCGACGACGCCGTCATCCAGCATGGCTCGCTGACCTACTCCGTCGACGCGGAGCGCCACCTCGGCGTCTTCGCGGACCCGCCGACCTCGCCCGCGGAGTTCCGCGAGCGCGTCGTGGGGATGGACGAGCTGGTCGACGTCGACCGCGAGGCGGCCGTTGGTGCGGTCCGCGACGCGCTCGCGGACTGGGCCGACGCGAGCGAGGGCGACTGGACGGACGCCGAGCTGGAGCGTGCGCGCGAGATCGTCGACGAGAAGTACCGGAGCGACGACTGGGTGCACCAGCAGCCCGGATCGCGCTGAGGGGTCGGACCGGGGCGGGTTCAAATCCCCCCTCCGGCTCGGTGGTCGCGGTTTCAGAAGCCGAACGTCTCGGGTTCGGATTCGCCCAGGATCTCCATCACGTCGTCGTGGATCTCCCCGACCGGCGGCGTCGCCCGTGTCGGGTCCAGCCAGTGGTCGCCGACCCAGCGGTAGCGCACGGTGCCGTCGGTGTCGATCAGGAAGCAGGACCGCCTGGAGCGCTGGAACAGGCCCAGCGTCCGGTACTTGACCTCGAACGCCGCTGCGAGCTCGAGGTTCGTATCCGCGTACATCGGGAAGGTCAGATCCAGGGTGTCGATGAATTTCCGGTGGAGCGACGGCCCGGACTTGCTTGCGCCGACGACGCGGACGTGGTCGCCGGAGGCGAACCAGTCGAGGTCGCGGAACGAGCACCACTCCTTGATGCAGTCCGGGCTGAAGTCGGCCGTATAGAAACTCAGCAGGAGCGGCCTGTCCGCGTACAGCTCCGCGAGCGGCACGTCCCGTTCGTCTCCGTCCGGCGTGACGAGCGTCGCCGTCACGGCGGGCGCCTCGGCGCCGACGGGGAGTCCGGTGCTTCCAGGCATGGTCTATGCGTGGCGGCCAAGGCGTATAAATCGTGACCCGTGGTGCGCCGGCGCTGGCCCGCCGCCGCGGCGTGACGCGGCGCCACCGTTGACCGCTTCCGAAGCGGCTTTGACGGTCGCTCGCCACGTGTCCGTATGACTCTCCGAGTCGGTGCGCACGTGTCGATCGCGGGCGGCGTGGACAACGCCGTGGGGAACCAGCTGGACGTCGGCGGCAACTGCGGGCAGATCTTCACCCACTCGCCGCAGGTATGGCAGGACCCGAACATCGGCGACGAGGAGGCCGAGAAGTTCCGGACGGGCACGAAGAAGAACCTGAAGGGCCCGTGGGTGATCCACACCTCCTACCTCGTCAACCTCTGTACGCCGAAAGACGACCTGCGCGAGAAGTCGCTCGACTCGATGCAGAAGGAGGTCGACGCCGCCGCCCAGCTCGACATTCCGTACGTGAACGTTCACCTCGGCGCCCACACCGGCGCGGGCGTCGACGGCGGCCTCGACAACGCCGCCTCCGTCCTCGACGAGGTCGACGTGCCCGAGGGCGTCACCATCCTCGTCGAGTCCGACGCGGGCTCGGGGACGAAGCTCGGCGGCGAGTTCGAACACCTCGCCGAGGTCATCGACCGCACGGAGCAGGACGTCGACGTCTGCCTCGACACGGCCCACATGTTCGCGGCCGGCTACGACCTCTCGTCGGCGCCCGCGGTCAACGAGACCATCGCGGAGTTCAACGACGTCGTCGGCTTAGAGCACCTGGAGTACATCCACCTCAACGACTCCAAACACGAGTGCGGGACGAACAAGGACGAGCACGCTCACATCGGCGAGGGCCTCATCGGCGAGGAGGGGATGGAGCGCTTCATCAACCACCCGGACCTTGCCGACGTCCCGATGGCGCTGGAGACGCCGACGGAGGACGGCAAGAGCTTCGAGTGGAACATCAATCGCGTCCGCGAGCTGCGCCACGACCACGAGGAGTAAACTCCCGCAGTCGTCGATAGCGGGGCGTCCTTGCTTCGCCCCGACGACTGCCGACGCCGAGGGATGAGCCTTATTTCTCCGGGGAGAGAACCCCGGCTGTGCGCCGCTTCTCCGCCGAGTACCTCGAACGCACGCGCCGCGGGATGTGGGCCGACAGCCGCGCAGCCCTCGCGGACCTCGACCTCGCGGCCCACGACCGCATCCTCGACGTCGGCTGCGGGACGGGCGAGCTGACGCGGGTCCTCGCCGAGGAGGCCCACCCGGACGCGACGGTCGTCGGCGTCGACGCGGACCCCGAGCTCCTGGCAGTCGCCCGCGAGGAAGCGACGGTGGACGAGGGAGCGGCACCGGGCGAGGGAGCGTCACCGGGCGAGGAAGGGACGCCGGACGAGGGGCCAGCCGAGCGCTCGTTCCTCGCCGGCGACGCGACGCGACTGCCCTTCCCCGACGACGCGTTCGACCTGGTCGTCTGTCAGGCCCTGCTCATCAACCTCCCCGAGCCCCGGGTCGCGGTCGCGGAGTTCGCCCGCGTCGCCGCGGACCGCGTCGCCGCGATCGAGCCGAACAACGCCGAGGTCGCTGTCTCCTCGACCGTCGAGGCCGAGGAGGGGCTCGAGCGCGAGGCCCGGGAGGCGTTCCTCGCCGGCGTCGGCACCGACGTTGCGCTCGGCCGGCGCGTGCAGGAGCTGTTCGACGAGGTCGGCCTCGGCGACGTCTCGACGGACCGGTACCACCACCGGAAGCGCGTCGAGGCGCCCTACACCGAGGCCGCGATGGAGGACGCAGCCCGAAAGGCGAGCGGCGCCGGCATCGCGTCGCATCGCGCCGAACTGGAGTCGGCGCTCTCGGAGACGGAGTACGACGAACTGCGCCGTCGCTGGCGCGAGATGGGTCGAGCCGTGGTCGAGCAGATGCAGTCGGGCGAGTACGAGCGGATCGAGATCGTTCCCTTCGACGTTACTGTTGGTCGGGTTTGAAAGTCGGGAGGTCGTTGGTGGATTTTTGTCTGTAAACTGGAAGTTCAGGTGCAGAGGCTGCTACATTGGACGATAGCAGCCAGAAAGCCTTCGGCCGCTTTTATAAGCGAATTTGAACAGGTGATACGGACTTGCGCTCGACAGCACCACAAACGCCCGGAAAGCCCTCGGCCGCTCGCGGTCGCTGAACGACATATCCACGCCTCTCAGCCACGAAAGACGGTCCGGGCTTCCGTTGCGTCTTCGACGGACGGGTCCGGGCTGCGACTTTCTGGCCTTCGCTCGCTGCGCTCGCGAAGACACCGCCCGGCGTGGATAGGGGTCGATTCAGCGACTCCCCTCCGGCGCGACCGGCCGTCGCCCTTTCAGTCCGCCAGGACAGCAGCGCTCCGCAACTGCGACCGCAACAACACCGCCCAACAACCGCACTTCCTCAGTCCTCCCCAGCCTCGGCCGGGGCGCGCCGGCCCGCACCGCCGCGGCGCGCCACCGCCCTCCCTCGCACGCGTTGCTCGCGCGCGCCGACCGCCCCGCACCGCACGCCGGCCAGCCGGCGCGCGTCGGCGGCGATCCAGCCGCCGCGAGTGACGCCTCGCCACCACTCCCGGGCGGGACTGAAAGGGGCAGCCGCCGAGCGCGAAGCCCTGCGACGCTAGCACCGCAACGGCGAACGAGCGAAGCGAGTGAGCCGTGAGGAGCGCAGCGAGCAGCGCGAGCGCTCGGCGGCTGGGGCTTTCGAACCCTGCTGAGTGGTGTCGCCGGGGACGGAACCCGATCTGCCGGATAACTGCGAAAGTCCACAGGCCCGACCGTTCGAGATCGGCGAACGAAGTCCAACAGCAAATACGGCGAGGTCTTTTAAGTCCCATCTCACCGAAGCCACACATGACATGTCCGTCAGTTACGACGATCTCCGGTTCGAGCGGCTCGGGCACGCCAGCGTGCGCGTCGAAACGAGCGACGGGACGGTCGTCTACGTCGACCCGTGGAGCGACGTCGTCGAGGGCGACCCGAGCGACGGCGACGTGGTCTTCGTCACCCACGCCGACTTCGACCACTACGACCCTGACGGCATCGAGGCCGTCGCGGGCCCGGACGCGACGGTAGCCGTCTTCGAGGGCGTGGACACGAGCGACCTCGACCGGGACGTGGTCGCCCTCGCGGAGCGGGGCGAGACCGTCGTCGACGGCATCGACGTGGTTACGGAGCCCGCGTACAACGAGCCCACCGGCGGCCACGTCGACGAGGACGGAGAGCCGTTCCACGCGCAGGGCGACGGCATCGGCATCGTGCTCGGGCTCGCGGGCAACAGCGTCTTCGTCGTCGGTGACTCCGACCACCTCCCGCACCACGACGCGCTCTCGCCGGACGTCCTGATCCCGCCCATCGGCGGCCACTACACGATGGACCGCCACGAGGCGGCCGAGCTCGTCGAGGAGACGGACCCGGACCTGGTGCTGCCGGTTCACTACGACACCTTCGAGCCGATCGAGACGGACGCCCGGGCGTTCGCCGACGTCGTCGAGGGCCTCGGCGCGCGCGTCGAGCTCTTTTAAGCGGAGGGTTCCGCCAACCGCTCAGACTACGTCGCCGCGGACCGTGGCGCCCTCCGTCTCCGCGCGCTGCTGTTCGATGGTTTTTGCGGCCGTTGCGGCCGTCTCCGCGTCCGCGCCGAGCATCTCGAGGGCGCCGTCGAGGGTCGGCATCGCGAACGAGCCCTCGCGGAGCTTCTCGAACGCCTCGGGGTCGCGCTCGCCGTCGACCCAGAGGCAGACGCCCCGCGGGTCGAGGATCTCCTCGTAGGTGTCGCGGGCGAGCGCGCCCTCCAGCCGCTGGGTGACGTTGTCGTCGAAGCTCGCGTTGCACACCTCGAGGTGGATCGGCTCGTCGTCCAGGAGCAGGTGCGCGGCGAGGCACTGCTCCGGCGCGGCGTACCCGCCGTCGTTCGCGCGGATCAGGTCAGTGTGCTGTTCGGCCCAGTCCGCGCGGACCGTGCCACCGATACCCTTGACGCCGTATTTGCTCTCGTAGTCGACGTCGTCGCCGTCACCGGTGCCTGCGCCGCCTGCGCCGCCGCCACCCCCACCGCCGAGGAGAATGTCCTTCGTCACGTAGACGTCCAGTCGCTCGACGGGGTCGAGCCCGAGCGCGACGTCGCCGTACACCCAGACCTCGCGGACGGGAACCGGCATCGTCTCGGACTCGACCGTCTCGACGATCTCCTCGACCCGGTCGACGGCAGCGCTGCGGTCCATTACGCCCGGATTGGGCGTCGGCGTTGAAACCGGTTGCGTCCCGGCGCGACGGTATTCGCTCCGGGGTGGCGACGCTCGTATGCCATGGCTGTCGAGCCCGGCAGTTCCCGGCGTCACGCGGGCCCGAAACGGGTTTCCGCGGCGGCGCGCTACGCCCCGGTAATGAACTGTGACAAGTGCGGCGCCGACGCGGTGACCCACGCCGCCTACTCCGGCGCCCACCTCTGTGAGACGCACTTCTGCGAGTCGGTGGAGAAGCGGGTTCGGCGTCGCGTCCGCGAGGACGACCTCATCCCGGACGACGCGACGCCCGAGGATCCCGAGACGTGGGTCATCGGGCTCTCCGGCGGGAAGGACAGCGTCGTGCTCGCGTCCATCCTCGACGACACCTTCGGGGTGGACCGGCGCGTCGAGATGATCGCGCTGACGATCCACGAGGGGATCGAGGGCTACCGCGACGAGAGCCTCGACGCCTGCGAGGAGCTCGCGGCCGACCTCGACATGCGCCACGAGGTCGTCACCTACGCGGACGAGATCGGCGTGGAGATGGACGACGTGGTCGAGAAGGACCCCGAGAACATGGCCGCCTGCGCGTACTGCGGCGTCTTCCGCCGGGACTTACTGGAGACCTATGCCGACGAGTTCGGCGCGGACAAGCTGCTCACGGGCCACAACCTCGACGACGAGGCCCAGACGGCGCTGATGAACTTCCTCGAGGGCGACGTCCAGCAGGTCGCGAAGCACTTCGACGCCTCCATCGGCTCGTTCGACGACCGCGAGGACCTGGGGGCGTTCGTCCCACGAGCAAAGCCCCTCCGCGACGTGCCCGAGAAGGAGGTCGCGCTCTACTGCCACCTCCGGGACATCCCCGCGCACATGGCCGAGTGCCCCCACGCCGAGGAGTCCTACCGCGGGGAGATCAAGGAGCTGCTCCACGAGCTGGAGGAGAACCACCCCGGCACGCGCCACTCGATCATGGCCGGCTACGAGGAACTGTCAGCGCTGGCGGCCGACCGCTATCGCGAGGACGGCGAGGGCGCCGACCTGCAGGAGTGCGCGGAGTGCGGGTCGAAGACGAGCCGCGAGGTCTGCCGGAAGTGCCGGCTGGTCGAGGCGATCGAAGCGGTGTGACGCCTGAACGGTCTGCCCCCGAAGTCCACTGAAGCCGAATCAGTCTCCGTCGGCGACGGCGATTCTCCCGATCTCGCTGTCCACGTTGCTAGCGCATTCGGAAGCTGGCCCACTGTAGCAGTGCTGGTGTGAGTCGTCGCAGGCGAAAGAGGGGGGTAGGCATGGTGGCACGCCTCCCCGTGCATCGACGTTCGCTCAAAAAGAAGTTGTCGCGTCGTCGTCCCGTGGGAGTTCGTCGACGGGCCGTTAGCGGATGACGTCGAGGCCGTTGTTCTGCTCGACCTCCTCGCGACCGCCGTCGGACTCCCAGGCTGCGGCGTCGGCACTCTCGGAAACGGTGCCGGGTTCGGGATCCTGGAGCTTCTCGCGGGACTTGTCGGCCTGCTTCTGCGTGGACGGGCCGAGCACCTGCGCGCTCTGGACGCCGGTCATGATCGCCATCACGCGAACCTTCCCCTTGTACTCCTCCTGGATGCGGGCGCCCCAGATGACGTTGGCGCTCGCCTCGAGGCGTTCGGTGATGTTGTTCGCGATGCCCTCCGCCTCTTTCAGCGTGAGGTCCGGCCCGCCCGTGATGTGGACGAGCCCGCCGGATGCGCCGCGGTAGTCGACGTCCAGCAGCGGGTGGTTCATCGCGTCGTTGACCACTTCCTGCGTCTTGTTCTTGTCCTGGGTCTCGCCGACGAGCATCACTGCGACGCCGCCCTGGTTCATGATCGTGGACATGTCCGCGTAGTCCAGGTTGATGAGGGACGGCTGAGTGATGGTCTCGGAGATCCCCTTCACCGTCTCGGCGATGATCTGGTCCATCACCGAGAACGCCTTGCCGATCGGCAGGTTCGGCACGTAGTCGAGGAGGCGGTTGTTGTCGAGGACGATGATCGAGTCGGCCTCGTTCCGGAGCTCTTCGAGCCCTTCCTCCGCTTTCACCGTGCGGGCGCGCTCGACGTTGAACGGCGTCGAGACCATCCCGACGACGATGGCGCCCTGCTCTTTCGCGATCTTCGAGACGACCGGGGCCGCACCGGTACCCGTCCCGCCGCCCATCCCGGCGGTGACGAAGACGAGGTCCGCGTCGCCGAGGACCTCCTTGATCGTCCCCTGGGCCATCTCGGTGGCGCGCTCGCCCATCTTGGGGTCGCCGCCGGCGCCAAGCCCCTCGGTGAGGGACTTGCCCACGAGGATCTTCGTATCGGCCTCGATCATCTTGAGGTGCTGCTTGTCGGTGTTGATCGCGATCGTGTCCGCGCCGTCGACACCGATGTTGTACAGGCGGTTGACCGTGTTGTTGCCGGCCCCGCCAGCCCCGACGATGACGATCCGGGGGTCCCCGAACTCGTCGTCGTCGGCGCCGTCCAGCGCCTCGTCCATGTCGCGTTTCTCCTGCTCGGCGTTGTCAAGGGCGTCCTGAACGATATCCTGCATACTTACACCTTGGCCCAGCTGCGTTCGTTCGTCCGACGACCCTCGGTCTCGCCGTCGTGCTCGCTTAGCATCTCACGGACCGCCGACCGGATCGCTTCGCTCCGGTTCGGGAACTTGCCCGTTTCGACCATCTGTTCGACCTCCTCTATCTGCTGTTTCGGGATTCGTAGTGTCACACGCTCCATATTGTCATTCCCCCGGTAAGACGGAAGCACGTGGCTTTGGTGTCTCACGCCCCGTAATCGCCGGAAAGAGCGGGGACCCGCTCCGCGGCGTCCGGTTGTAAGACGACCGTCTTACACGAATGGATGCACAGAAGGAAGATACTTAAAATTACCGCCGGTTGTAAGACATCCGGCGGGAATAGCGTATACAGTGCGTATACGCCCGTTTTTGTGTGTTATCGTGTGTCGAGGACGTCCGCTGCCGGCGTCCGACGGCCGCAGCCCGGGCAGAACGACCAGTCCGACCGGAGCTCGTCGCCGCACTCACAGAACACGCGATGGGACCGTTTCTCGCCGCAGTTCGGACAGTATACGTGGTCGTCCGGCATCGATTCACCACAGCTGTCACACGACGCGACCCCATCCGCGGACTCGTCGACGGCTTCTCCAGCCGAGGTTTCGACGCGGTCGGACTCCTCCGACGCAGTCGCGGTCGACCCCTCGACCTCGCCGCCGACTCCATCGAGTGAGACGTTTACGTTCACGTCACGCCCACTCTCCGGCGTTTTCTGGGGGTACCGACCGAATCGATCGCCCAGCGCCGCGTCGAGCCGGTCGTCGATCATCGAGTCGATCCGGGATTCGAGCGCCGAATCGAGGCGGTCGTCGACCACCTCACCGACCCGGTCGTCGATCACGTCGTCGACGTCGGACGACTCCGCCGCGGCACTCTCGTCGAGGTACGACCTGAGTGCCTCGCGCATAATCTCGCTTTTCGACTCTTGACGGCCTTCGAGCCGAGCCACGAGATCGTCGTCCGCGCGGAACGTGATCTTGCTCATCAATCGTGTTACGTTTACACGGAGGGATATAAGAATCTTGCTCAGCGTCTGACAAACTTACGTATGCTGGTAGGAATGACCTCACGCTGGCGGTGACCCCGGCCATAAGGTCTTTGATGGTCCCACGGTCCATCGATGGTAATGCGAGTCGAATCCGAAGCTGACGACGCCCGATCTGCGGACCTCGACGTGGTTTCTGCCGGTGAGTTCCTCCGAGCCAGTCCGGACCCGACGATAACCGTCGCCCGCGACGGGACAGTGCGAACGGCGAACCCGGCAGTCGAGACTGTCCTCGGCCACGCACCCGGTACGCTCGTCGGCGAACCGGTGACCCAGCTGCTTCCGGACCGCTTCTTCGAGACCGCCGCCGAGGTCGCGAGCGAGTACCTCGAAACCGGCCGGTCGCCGGTCGGGACGCGGAACCTCGAGGTGTTCGCCCGCCACGCCGAGGGGTACGAGGTTCCTCTCTCGGTGACGCTCGTGGAGCACGAGCAGGGCGGGGAGCCACGGGTGACGCTGGTGGGTCGCGAGATCACCGAGCGGATCGACCGCGACGCCGAGTTGACGCGCGAGCGCGACCGACTCGCGACGGCGCTCGACGCGCTCGCAACGGCGCCGGACCACGCCGCACACGCGCTCGGGGACCTCGTCACCGACGCGTGGGAGCGAGTCGAAACGGGCGAGGAAGCCCTCGCGCTCGACGTCGATCGGACCGTCGAGGTCGACGGCGACCGCGCACGAGCACTGTTCACGGCACTGCTCGCCGCGACCGCGCCGCTGGACGGCGCGGTTAGCGTCGACGACGGAGAGCGAGCCGAGACGGACGTGCGGATTTCCGGGAGCGCAGTTGCGACTGACCTCGGCGCCGCTCCCGCGCTCGCCCGAGCGATGGACGCCACGCTCGACCGGGACCCAACGTCGATTGCGGTTACGTTCTGAGCCGGCCAGTGGTCGCGGTGAGCAGCGGGCGACGTGGCAACCCGGAAGCGCTTTCAGTAGTCGTCGCCTCCCGATCGTATGGAATACGAGGCGAGTCTCGACCGCGCGATCGACGCGCTGCCGGACCTCGGCGGCTCCGACGAGCGGCTCCAGGTTCCGGACCCGACGGCACAGAAGGACGGCGCGTTCACCCGACTGACGAACATCTCCGCGATCGCCGACGCGCTCGGACGCGCGGCCGAGCACGTCCACTCGAACATCCAGCGCGAGCTGGGGACGGCCGGCCAGTTCGAGAACGGCGTGGCCCGCTACAACGGCAACTTCCGCGCGGGCGACTTCCAGGAGGCCCTCGACGGCTACGTGGCGACGTACGTCACCTGCTCGGAGTGCGGCCTGCCGGACACGAAGCTCGTGACCGAGGACCGGACGTCGATGCTCCGCTGTGAGGCCTGCGGTGCGTTCCGCCCGGTCGCCAAGCAGACGACGACGTCGACGACGACGGTGGAGGACACCGTCGAGTCGGGCAACACCTACGAGGTCGAGATCGTCGGTACCGGCCGCAAGGGTGACGGCGTCGCGGAGCGCGGCGACTACACCATCTTCGTCCCGGGCGCGGAGGAAGGCCAGACCGTGAAGGCGTACATCAAGAACGTCTCCGGCGACCTCGCGTTCGCGCGCCAGGTCTAACGGCGACTCCGGGACTCCGACCCGGTCCACTCACCACCTCGCCGTTTATCTGCGGCATTTTTCTCCACCTATTTTGGCAGTAGAAATCTGATAGCGGGCCTGAGGGGAGCGTATGGCGGATTCTGTCGTTTCCTGGGCCTCAAACCTTATTCCGGCGTCGGGCGTCGGCTAGCACACACCGGGCACGTGCCCAGTCCCTCGAATGACTCGTACACAATCGGACATCGAGCGTCAGCCAAGGAGCATCGAGCCACGGACCAGTTTCGCCCTCGCGTTCGCCGTCGTCCTGCTGGTCGCCACGGTCGCCGGACCGGCGGTGCTCCCGGTCGCGGCGACCCAGGACGCCACCGTCTCCGCGGACCCGAACACCCCGGGTAACACGTCGACCCACACCGCGACGCTCACCCCGGATTCGGACGAGAGCGGCTCGTCGCTGAACGGGATCAAAATGGACTACAGCGTGTCCTCGAACCCGGCCGACGTGAGCAACGTCGACCAGTCGGACGTGGTGCGTGCCGTCATCCTGCACGACGACGGCACCTCGACGAGCGTGCTCGACGATCTCAGCGGCGTCAAAGCGTCCAACAACGGGGAGACGGTGAAGTTCAGCTTCGGCGGCAGTTACAACCTGGAGTCGGGCGACTCCGTTCTCATCGAGTACGAGGACGTGCAAAACCCCGACAGCGCCGGTAACTACACCGTCGAGGGCGACCTGAACCCGCAGAGCGTCGAGCGCCCCGCGGAGGCGACGTTGACCATCGAAGAGGCCACGTCGGACAGCACGTCCGACGGCAGCTCCGGTGACGGGTCGACCGACGATACCTCCGACGGCGGATCGACCGACGACTCGACTAGCGATGGATCGACGGACGACACGAACTCGACCAACTCGACCAACACGACGTGGACGGTCGAGGCGGGCGGCGACGGCGACCATTGGATCAACGTCACGCACCCCGAGAACGGGACGAACTTCACGGTCGACATGCCGCGAACCGCCGTCGAGAACGAGACCGGGCTGACGGCGCTCGAGGCCACCGTCACGCCGGACACCAGCCGGAACTTCTCGCTCGTGGTCTCGATCTCGCCGACCGGACCGGAACCGCCCACGGGCGTCGAGGACCCGGCGTACCTCTCTATCCGGGAACCCGACGGGTACGGTCTCGGGACCGTGACCCTCCGCGTCGCGGTCGACCGTGAGGCCTTCGACGTCGACAACGCGAGCCACGTCGCCATCTTCGAGCGCATCGGCAACGACTCGGTCGCCGGCAACGACTCGGCCGCCGGCAACGAATCGGGCGTCGGCGACGGCTGGGGCGACGCGAACGCCACGCTGGTCAACGAGACGAACGAGAGCTACGTGTTCGCGGTGACGACGGACCACCCGACCACCTACGTCGTCGGGGCGAAAACCGCCGTCTACGACGTCCCCAACGCGACGGTCGACGACTCCGCGGTCAAGGCCGACGAGCCGGTCACCGTCGCTGGCACCGTGCGGAACGACGGGCTGCTCGCGGAGCAGACGATGGTGACGCTCCGCCGCAACGGGTCGATCGTCGCCGCCACGACGGTCACCCTCGCGCCGAACGAGAGCCGAACGGTGACGTTCACCGATTCGCCCGCCCCGGGCAACTACAGCTACGCCGTCTCGGGAACGGACGCCGGCTCCATCACGGTGCAGGCGTCCGAGTCCGTCCAGACCGGCGAGGTCGAGGGAGAGCAGCAGAACGTCGAGGCGACGCCCGACGGCTCCGGAGAGACGCCGGCTGCCCAGGGTGGCTCCCCGCTGCCGTCGCCGGTCATGCTCCTGGTCGGCGCGCTGCTGCTGGCCGGGCTCGCGGGAACCGCCGCGTGGGTCCGAACGTAGTCGCGGGACGCCTCGCGGCATCGCCGTTTCTCCGGGGCGGGCGCGGAGCTGTCAATGACCCCCGTGAACGACCGCTTCCCGACGTTTTTACAGGGCGACTCGCCCACCCATGGGTATGGCAACGGAGCTTCCCGACCGCGAGTTCGACGACCGCCTCGCCGAGATACGCACGAAGATCGCCGACAGCGACGCCGACGCCGGCGTCTGGTTCGGCGCGACCAGCATCGAGTACCTCTCCGGGTTCCACCACATCCAGACGGAGCGGCCCGTCGCGCTGGCGGTCACGCAGGACCGCCTCGAGATCACGGTGCCCCGGCTCGAGGTCGAGCGCGTCGAGCCGAACCCCCGCATCGACGCCGTTCACAACTACTTCGACTACCCCGGCGGCAAGCCAATCGAGGTCGTCGCGGAGATGCTCGACGGGCTCGGCGTCGACGCCGTCGCCGCCGACTCCGACGGCGCGCCCGGCGTGATGGGGTACGAGGGGCCGAGCCTCTCCGAGTTCGTCGACGTCGAGGACCAGTCGTGGGTCGACCGCCTGCGCTGGGAGAAGACGGACGCGGAGGTCGACCTCATCCGCGAGTCCGCGAAGTGGGCCAACCTGGGTCACCGCTACCTCGCCGACTACACCGAGGTCGGCGCACATCCCTCGACGGTCTCACAGCGCGCATCGACCGACGCCTCCCGCGCGATGCTCGACACGCTCGGTGACACCTACTCCGTGCGCGTGCGCGGCAGCGGCCCGGTCCACGCCGGCTACATCTCCGGCGAGGAGACCGCGCTCCCGCACGGCCACACGCCGAACGAGCGCCTCTCGGAGGGCGACGTGCTCATCACGGGCGCGTCCGCGAACGTCGACGGCTACAACTCCGAGCTGGAGCGGACGATGTTCGTCGGCGACTACACCGACGAGCAGGAGCACTACTTCGAGCTCATGCTCGAGGCCCAGGACATCGCCATCGACGCGCTCGGCCCGGGCGTCCCCGTCAGCGACGTCGACCAGGCCGTCTGGGACTACTTCGAGGAGCAGGGCATCACCGACCTCGCGCAGCACCACGTCGGCCACAATATCGGGATGGACGGCCACGAGCCGCCGTACATCGACCGCGGCTGGGACGAGCGCTACGACGGCGAGGACGCGACGATGGCGCCCGGCCAGGTGTACACCATCGAGCCCGGTCTCTACACCGAGGAGTTCGGCTACCGCCACTCCGACACCATCGCCATCACCGAGGACGGCGTCGAGTGGCTCACGCACTTCCCGCGCGACATCGACTCGAACACGGTCTGATGGTCGACACCGAGGACTCCGCCGCCACCAACGCCGAGGTCGCCGAGACCGTCGAGGCCGCCGAAGCTGCGGCCGACGTGGTCGACGCCGTGCCGGTAATCGACGGCCACAACGACACCCTGCTGCGGTGTACGGACGACGAGCGCCGCGCGGAGAAGTCGGCAGCGGTCAGTGAGGAAGTCCCCGGCGTCGACGAGGCGTTCCTCGAGCGCGACGGCGGCCACCTCGACCTGCCGCGGGCCCTCGAATCGCCGCTCGCGGTGGGGATCTTCGCGTCGTTCGTCCCGTCGAGCGCGGACCCGAACACCGAGCCGGTCGACGTCCACGACGGCGAGCTCCCGGCGGCCATCGACCCCGAGGTCGCGGAACGGGTCGTCCTCGACCAGCTGAGTGCGCTGAACCGCTGGGCCCGCGCGAGCGACGCGTTCCGGATCGTCGAGGACATCGACGACCTGGACGACTGCCTGGACGGGGAGTCGCTCGGCGCCATCGCGCACGTCGAGGGCGCCGCGGCCATCGCTCCGGACCTCTCGAACCTCGACCTGCTGTACGCGGCCGGCCTGCGCTCGGTCGGGATCACCTGGTCGCGCCCGAACCAGTTCGGCAACGGCGTCCCCTTCGTCCACGACGCCAGCCCCGACACCGGCGACGGGCTCACCGACGCCGGCCACGATCTCGTCCGCGCCTGCGACGAGCGCGGCATCCTCGTCGACTGCGCGCACCTGAACGAGGCCGGCTTCTGGGACGTCGTCGAGGCGTCCGCGAACCCGCCGGTCGTGAGTCACACCGGCGCGCACGCGGTCTGTCCCGCGACGCGCAACCTCACCGACGAGCAGCTGGCGGCCATCGGCGATGAGAACGGCCTCGTCGGCCTGACGTTCGGGACCGGCTTCCTGCATCCCGAGGGCGACTCGGACGACGACATGCCGGTCGAGATCATGGTCGACCACATCGACCACTTCGTCGAGCAGGCCGGGATCGACTGCGTTGGGCTGGGCTCGGACTTCGACGGCGCGGGCATCCCCGAGGCCATCGGCGACGTTCGCGGCCTAAACGTCTTGCTGGACGCGCTTCGCGACCGTGGCTACTCCGAGGAGGAGATCGAGGCGATCGCCTATCGAAACTGGCGCCGCGTCTTCGCGAACGTCTGGAGCTGAATAGCCGATTTTAGAGGGGCTGTTCCTCGTTTTCTTGGCTAAGGAGTATTTGGTGGCTCTCGTCTTGAGGACTGGTGTACAGAGGCAGAGGCTGTGCTCCATACGGTACCGCCGATTCCTCGAAGGCCCTCGGCCGCTCTTACTTATAAACTGTATTTAAAGGTGCAGACGCTGCTGCACTTGACAGCACCGCAAACACCCAGAAAGCCCTCGGCCGCTCGCGGTCGCTCCGCGACATATCCGCGCTCTCCGCCTCGGAAGACGGTCCGGGCTTCCGTTGCGTCTACGACGGACGGGTCCGGGCTGCGACTTCCGGCCCCTCGTTTGCTCCGCTCACGAGGACACCGCCGCGGCGCGCCACCGGCCTCCCTCGCACGCGTTGCTCGCGCGCGCCAACCGCACCGCGACCGCTCGGCAACCGCCGCTCACGACGCCCGGCCACCACTCCCGGGCGGGACTGAAAGGGGCAGCCGCTGAGCGGGACGCCCTGCGATGCAAGCACCGGAACTCGGCGAGCGAACGGAGTGAGCGAGCCGGGTGAGGAGCGCAGCGAGCAGCGCGACCGCTCAGCGGCTGGGGCTTTCGAAGCATGCTGAGCGGTGTCGCAAGCGCCGATCGAGAATCTTGTTTATAAATGCGACCGCTCGGCGGCTGGGGCTTTCTGGGTGTGCCGAGTGGTGTCGCAAGCGCCGATAGCGAATCTTGTTTATAAATGCGACTGCTCCGCAACTGGGGTTTCCGAGCCTGCTGAGCGGTTTCAGCAACGAAGCCAGCCAAGCCCATTTATAAGCGAGACTACTCAGCGGCTGGAGCTTTCGAGAAGTATCGAGTGGAGTTGCCAGCGACGAGTACCGAACAACCGGATAGCGCACACCGATCGGAGATTTCGCGCGATACCGAGACCCGCTCCTGGGGAGATTCACGGCCACGGACGACGGTTCATGCGCCACTGACCAGACGTCCGGCAACCCACGCAGAAAACGAAACTACGACAAAAAGCGACGACGCAGCTGGGGGAGAAACCGCGAGACAGTCAGACCTCGTCGGGCCCGACGATCAGCACGGGGACGTCGGCGCGGCGCTGGACGCGGGCGGGCAGCGTGTCCGGGTTCAGGACGCGCTCCATCCCGGTCGGCTTCGCGGAGCCGACGACGATCAGGTCCGCGTCGTGCGCGTTCGCGAAGTCGAGTACCTCATCGTGGTCGCGGCCGTAGCGGAACCACTTCTCGACGTCGACGCCGAGCTCCGCGCCGTGCGCGGCGACCTCGTCGACCGCGGCCTCGCCCGAATCCTCCTGCCGCTCGACGAGGATGTCCCACTCGCGAGTGGTGTCGACGACGTATAGCGCGTCGACGTCGGCGCCGTGCGCCTGTGCGACCGCGAGACCGGTTTCCGCGGCCGCGCGGCCGGCCGCCGTCTCGTCCGTGACGACGGCGACGCGGTCGAACAGGCCGGCCGCGGCCGCCAGCTCCGCCTCGTTCGAGTCGATCGTCGGCTCCGCTGTCCCGTGGTTCTCGGTTCCCTGGTGACTACTCGCTCCCTGCTGACCGTCCGGTTTGCGTTCGACGTTTGCCATTGGACTACGACGCTCCTGTTCGTTAATTACGCCTCTATCCTTATGAAACTATTTGACACGTACGACTATTATCATTATTGTCTCTAGCGATAGTCGGACGGATCGGCACGCCGACGGGCAAAGAGTGGTCGTTCGTTTATCGAATCGCCGGAACGCTACGGGTTCGTCCCGACGTGCTCGCCGAGGAAGTCGGCGATGCGCTCGAACTGCTCGATCCGGTTCTCGCGGCTGGTCGTGTGGTGCCCCTCGTCGTCGAAGATGCAGGACTCGACGGGGATGCCGCGCTCCTCCAGCTCCGCGACGATCTGTTCGGCCTCGCCGACGGGGACGCGCGGGTCGTTCGCGCCGTGCTGGACGAAGAGGGGGCACTCGATCCGGTCCGTGCGGTGGATCGGGCTGATCCGCTCGAGGAGCTCTTTGTTCTCGAGCGCGCCGTACTCCTGCTCGCGGTGGGAGCGCCGCCACTCGCCCGTGTTCTCGAGGAACGTCTCGAAGTTCGCGATGCCGACGAAGTCGACGGCCGCGGCCCATAGCTCCGGGTACTCCGTGATCGCCGCGAGCACCATGAACCCGCCGTAGGAGCGCCCGTAGGCGACGACGCGGTCCGTGTCGACCGCGGGCTGGTCGCCGAGCCAGTCGACGGCGGCCTTGACGTCGCGCACGGAGTCCATCCGGTTCCCGCGGTCGTCGAGGTGCGTGTACGCCTTGCCGTAGCCGGACGACCCGCGGACGTTCGGCTCCAGGACGGCGTACCCCTGTCGGAGGAAGAACTGCTTCGTGGGGTTGAACCACGGCCGCCGCTGGTGTTCGGGCCCGCCATGAATGTCGACGATGACCGGGACGTCGGCCTCGGCGGGATCGTCGGCACCGGCTGCGTCGCTGGCGCCCGCGACGCCCGGCGGCAGCGTCCAGTAGGCCGGGATCTCCCGGCCGTCGAACGTCTCGTAGCGAACGACCGCCGGCGCGGCGAACGTGCTCTGCGGGAGGCCGAGCGTCCCGTGGTCGGCCCAGGGCCGAACCGGGGTGCGCTGCTCGTCGAACACCTCGTCGTCGGCCTCGCCGTCGACCGAGCCGTCGTGGTCCACGGCCGTCTCGCCGTCGACGGCGACGATACGGTACGGGCGGTCGCTCGCGGCGTGGGTAACTGCGAGGCGCTCGGCCGCCGGGGCCCACTCCAGCTCGGAGACGACGCCGGGGTCCGCGGCGGTCGCGCCGACCGGCGGGCGAGCCGTAACCGACACCGTCGTCGGCGCGGTCAGCTCGCCGACGACGAGCTCGGAGTACCCGTCGACGTTCGTCGTGTACGCCACGCGGCCCGTGTCGCGGTCGAGCGCGTAGCCGTCGACGTTCCAGCTGTCGCGGTCCGCGACGACGTCGAGGGCGTCGTCGGCCGCGCCGGGCTCGCGGTCGTCGTCGTCGTCCGCGACGGCGTCGAGGTCGAACCGCCCGAGGACGGTGTGGTCGCCGGGCTGGTTCGTGCGGACGTAGAGCCCGCCGTCCGGGCCAAAGGTCGGGTCCTCGTAGCGGGCGTCCTCGTCGACGTTTACCTGAGTGGTCTCGCCGGAATCGAGATCGAGGACGTAGAGGTCCTGCGCGAAGCTCGCGCGGGCGTCGACGAGGGCGAGCCGGTCACCGTCGGGGCCCCACGCGGCGACCGAGAGGAAGCCGCCCTCGCCCTCGTGGACGACGTCGCTCTGGGCGGCCGTCTCGTCCCGGCGCTGGACGTGGACGTCGAACGTGTCGTCCGCGCGCCGGTTCGCGGCGTAGGCGAAGCGGTCGCCGTCGGGGGCCCAGCACCCCCACGAGTGGATCGAGTCCGGGTCGCGGGTGAGGTCGGTCTCCTCGCCGGTTTCGAGGTCGTACAGGAACAGCTGGTCGCGCTCGTTGCTCCCCTGGTCCATCCCGAAGATGGCCTCTCGGCGGGTTGGCGAGGCCGAGACGAAGGAGACGCGCTCGTCGTGGCCGGTCAGGCGCTCGGGGGCGGCGTCGGCGTCCTCGCGTCGCCAGACGTCCGGCGACCCGGTCGTATCGGCGAGGTAACAGAGCGTGCCGTCGACCGTGATGGAGGGGTGGTCCGCGGCGTCGATGCCCAGATAGCGTGCAACGGGGTAGTTGGCGAGACTGGAGTCGGAATCACTCGGCATACAGGAGGGCGACCGGGCTCCCACCTAAACCCTCGCCAGCGCGTCGTGATTGCCGGCACTCCGACCCCCCCACCGAGAGGTATCGACCCGGTAGCTATTTGCCGCGGAAACCGCTAACCCGAACGAATGCTCAGTGACGTCATGGAGGACTACCTCAAGGCGGTGTACGTCCTCCAGAGCGAGGAGGGCCCACCAGTCTCCACGTCGTCGGTCGCGGACTACCTCGAGAAGACGCCGCCGACCGTCACGGACATGCTGGGCAAACTCGAGGACCGCGGCCTCCTGGATCGCGAGCCGTACAAGGGCGTCGAGCTGACTCCGGAGGGCGAGGCCGTCGCGCTCGAGATCGTCCGGCATCACCGACTCCTCGAAGCCTACCTCGCGGAGCACCTCGATTACGACTGGAGCGAGGTCCACGACGAGGCGGACCGGCTGGAACACCACATCTCCGAGGAGTTCGAGCGCCGCGTCGCCGAGGCGCTCGGCCAGCCGGACGTCGATCCTCACGGCGACCCGATCCCGGGTGCGGACCTCGAGCCCATCGAGGAGGCCGGCGCGGAGCGGCTCCACGCCGCCGAGGAGGGCGACCGCGTCGTCGTCGCCCGCGTCTCCGACCGCGACGACGAGGAACTGGACTACCTCGCCGACGCGGGCGTCACGCCGGGCACGGAGATCGAGGTCGTCGACGTCGCGCCCTTCGGGATGGTTACCGTCGAAACGCCCGAGGGCGAGCAGAGCCTCCCCGAGACCGTCGCCCGCTCGATCCGGGTGCGGCCGACCGAGGAGAGCGACGAGGAACCCGCCGAAGCCGACGCCTGACTGTTTCCGACCCTTCTCGATACCGCCATCGTCGACTTTTTCTCGCCACCTGTCCTCCCCAGCAACGTGTCACTGCTCACGACCGTCGTCGCCGGCGTGGCCTTCGGCCTCGCGCTGGCAGCGCCGCCGGGCCCGATGAACGCCATCATCGCCGAGGAGTCGGTCCTGCGGAGCTGGTCGGCTGGCTTCCGGGCCGGCCTCGGCGCCGCGACCGCCGACGCCGTCTTCTTCGTCCTCGCGCTGCTGGGCGTCGTCGCGTTCGTCGAGTCGCTGCCGACGCTCCGCGGCGCCATGGTCGGCGTCGGCGGCTGCCTCATGCTCTACTTCGCGTACGGCGCGGCCCGCGGCGCACGCTCGACGTTCCGGCCGACGTCCGGCGAGGCCCCTATCCTCGAGGAGAGTAAGGGGTTCCGCAAGGCGTTCGCGCTCGCGCTGACGAACCCCTACCAGATCCTCTTCTGGCTCACGGTCGGCGTCGGCCTGCTGGAGCCGGGCGAGCTCGACGTGCTCGCGACGCTACCGGTCGTCGGCAGCGACCTCGCCGGGACGTTCGTCGTTGCGACCGGCTCACCGGCGCTCATCGGCGGGTTCTTCGCCGGCATCGGGCTGTGGATCACGGGCTTCCCCGCGGCGCTCGTCGCGGCCGAGCGCCGGATGGAGCGGCTCGCGCCGCTCGTCGCCGCCGGTTCGGCGCTGGTGCTGGCAGCGTTCGGCGTGGGCTTCCTCTATGACGCGGCGACGACGCTGCTCGTGTGAGCGCTCGCCACCGACGGATCTGGCGGCCCTTCCACGCTTTTGCGACCGTCTGCCGACGGATCGCTCATGCCGGAGTACATCCACACCGACGACGCACCGACGTTCGATGCGGACGAGGTCCCGCTCTCGCAGGCGACGGTCCACGACGACACGGTCTACGTCTCGGGTCAGGTCGGTATCGATCCGGAGACGGGCGAGATGGTCGACGGGGGTGTCGAGGCGGAGGCGCGGCAGGCGCTGGAGAACGCCGAGGCGATCCTCGACGCCGCGGGCTCCTCGCTGGACGACGTCGTCAAGGCGACCGTGTTCCTGAACGACGTGGACGACTTCGAGACGGTCAATCAGGTGTACGGGGAGTTCCTGCCGGAACCGTACCCGGCCCGGAGCGCGTTCGAGGTCGGCGACCTGGCGGCGTCGCTCGCCGTCGAGATCGAAGTAATTGCTGAAGCATAAGCTGGCCCCGTCGACCGATAGCTGAGCCGAACGTCTATTTTGTTTTGAGAAATGGTTGGGTTCCTAGTTTATCGTCGTTTAAAATTACTGATTGAGGGATTTGTACGTGACAACCCCGCAGAACAGTGTTGTCAGCACGTATAACAGATGTAATTGCCCAGCGAGCTGCACTGGAAGGGTGCTGGGCAGTATATTCAGTATCATGATGACCAAAACCGCGCCAATCAGGGCAATTCCTGACATAGAAGCAAATAATGGTCTAAGATAGATAAACAATTTGACTATTAGCCTTAGAACTAATGTACTTAGTTCTAGAGATAAGACAATGAGCGATTTCGACTGGGTTGACCGTGATCGAGGAATCCTCACCAAACGGGACAGACAGTTTCTTAGAGGTGACCTCGACGATGAACTGAACGATAATCAGCGATACCAGAAACGCTACCAAATCAGACAGCGGATTCGAAACGCTATGTTTGACTTCCATATCATGTATCGTGCTTTGCCACGTCGTGACATCTCCATGCTATGGGATGGAACAGACGACTGGATATACCGTTCACAGGCGCAACGACAGCGAGGAGATGCGCCGCCATATCCTGAGATACCTCTTTTGGGCCGGTGCTGGAGAGATCTGATAGCACTTTTTGTATACGCTCAGATCATCACGGGAATTCCCGAGGCAGAGAGTTTTGTTCAGTGGACTATAGAGGAGGGTGTCGACAAAGCCGTCCGGCGGCATACACTGGAGAACTACAATATGTTCCGAGAGGTTGACTCTACGCTCGACTGGGGAACAGGAGACGCCTACAACTTGATGGATTATCTTCAGCATGTCGGCCAGCAAATACCAGACGATTCAGATGAGGCAGAGGAGTACTTATTGGACTTACAGCGTGACGAGTATCTTCAGAGCCATCATGTTACCTATCTATTCAATACATACGTTGATAGTTGACATCCACAACAAACCCTAGACCGAGAAACAAAGGTACTAGCTTGTAACCCAGGCACAGGAACCTAAAAAACCGATCGTGGCACTCCACCTACCTCGTCAAACCGTAACGTAGTCTTCCGCCGCCAAATTAATTCGAGGCGCGATAAAGGCTCTCACAATTATCAGCGACTCACCCGCATGGACAACGCCTTTTAAGGGTCGTCACGACCCTCCGGTATGTTCGAGAAGTCGACGTGGATCAAGCTGCCGCGGAGCGTGCTGCTTGGCCACGGGATGATCGACGAGCTCGGCGCGGCGGTCGAGGACCTCTATCTCTCCGGGCGGCCGCTGATCGTGACGAGCCCGACGCCGAACGAGGTCGCCGGCGATCGCGTGCGCGCGCAGTTCGACGACCCGGCGACCGCCGTCGTCGACGAGGCCTCCTTCGACGCCGTCGAGGAGCTCATCGACACGGCCGAGGCCGTCGACCCGGGCTACCTCGTCGCGCTCGGCGGCGGAAAACCCATCGACACGGCGAAGATGGCCGCCGACCACCTGAACGTCGGCTTCGTCTCGGTGCCGACGGCGGCCTCCCACGACGGGATCGTCTCCGGGCGCTCCTCGATCCCCGAGGGCGACACGCGCCACTCAGTCGCCGCCGACCCACCGCTCGCGGTCATCGCCGATACGGACATCCTCGTCGACGCACCCTGGGAGCTGACGACCGCGGGCTGTGCGGACATCATCTCCAACTACACCGCCGTGAAGGACTGGCGGCTCGCGCGGCGACTCCGGAACGCGGAGTACAGCGAGTACGCCGGCGCGCTCTCGGAGATGACCGCGGAGCTGCTCGTCGCCAGCGCCGACTCGATCAAGCCCGGCCTCGAGGAGTCGGCGTGGATCGTCGGGAAAGCGCTCGTCTCCTCCGGCGTCGCGATGTCCATCGCCGGCTCCTCGCGGCCCGCCTCCGGCGCGGAGCACCTCTTCTCCCACCAGCTGGACCGCATCGCGCCCGGCGAGGCGCTGCACGGCCACCAGGCGGGCGTTGGCTCGATCATGACCGAGTACCTCCACAGCGGCGAGGACGGCCAGTGGACGGCCATCCGCGACGCGCTCGCCGCCATCGACGCGCCGACGACGGCCGACGAACTCGGCGTCAGCGACGAGGACGTCATCGAGGCGCTCACCTCGGCCCACGAGATCCGCGACCGGTACACGATCCTCTCGGGCGGCGTCAACGAGGAGGCCGCCATCGAGGTCGCGACGACGACGGGCGTGATATAAGCGGGACGCAGGATCCGGCAGCCGGATTCCCAGTCCCTGCAACGAACCGAAGACGAATTACCCCGCCAGCCACTCCTGTCGGTATGGCAGACTCCGGCGTCCGCGCGTTCGCGAAGGCGCGGCCGAAAGCGGTGACGGCGCTCCTGACAGTCGTCGGGTACAGCATCGTTCTCGGCGTGTTCCTCGTGCCCGAGTTCGCGGCGCTGTTCCCCGACCTGAGCCGCGAGACGATTAATTTCCTGACGCACGCCATCGCAGTCGTCAACACCACGACGGTCGTCACGCTGAGTCTCGGCTGGTACTGGATCCGGCAGGGCGAGGTCCGCAAGCACCGCGCCGCGATGGCGACGTCGTTCGGGCTCATTATCCTGTTCCTCGGCATCTACGTCCCGCGCGTCGCCGGCGGCGGCACGAAGTACTTCGAGGGCCCGCAGCTCGTCTACTACGCGTACGCGGTGATGCTGGCGATCCACATCCTCCTGTCCATCCTCGCGGTGCCCGTCGTTATCTACGCCATCGTCCTCGGGCTCACACACACGCCCCACGAGCTCCGGACCGAGACCCCCCACGCTCGCGTCGGCCGCATCGCCGCGGGCGCGTGGCTCCTCTCGCTCGTCCTCGGCGTCGTCACGTACGTCCTGCTGAACCACGTCTACGGGTACACGTACTGAGGCGTCGCTGGCGACGGTGGCTATTTAAAAACGTCCGCAAAAATCGACCCGCTCGGTCCGCCCGCCCGGTTCGGGTGCGGCCTGCCCTTCACCCGCGAACGAGCCGCCCTAGCTCTCCTCGTCGAACTCGACTTCGAGCTTGGCCTCCGCGCCGTCGGCCTCGATCTCGACCTCGAGTTTCTCCGTCTCGGGGACCTCGAACGTCAGTTCCCCGTTCGCGTCGGTCGTGCCGACGCCCTCGCCGTTCACTTCGACGGTCGCGTTCTCGACCGCGGAGTCGTTACGAGTGACGCGGACGGTGGCGTTCTCGCCCTGCGTGACGTTGCCGACGAAGGAGGCGTTCAGGTCGGTCGCATCCTCCTCGTCAGTTCCCTGCTCGTCCTCTTCGGCATCGTCAGCGTCATCGCCTTCCTCGTCGGCCGTCTCGTCGTCTCCTTCGTCCGCCTCGTCCTCGCCGAACTCGAGTTCGAGTTCGCCCTCGGCGCCCTCGTGCTCGACCTCGAACTCGACCTCCTCGGCGTCGGGGATGGTGACGGTCAGCTGGCCGCTGGCGTCGGTGGTCCCGACGGTCTCGTCGTTCATCTCGACGGTCGCGTTGGCGACGGCGCTCCCGTTCCGCGTCACCGTGAGCGTCGCGTTCTCGCCCCGGACCGGCTCCTCGTCGAACTCGATGGTGAGTTCGTCCTCCTCGTCATCCTCGTCGACGTCGCGGATCGGCACGTCAGTGCCGGACTGGCTGATCACCGGCTTGAGGATGTACTTCCCGCTGTTGCCGGCCTTGTGGACGGCGATGTCGAAGACGAAGTTCGTCTCGGAGCCGTTCTCGACCGTGAACCCCTTGGTGATCTGGAGCTTCTCGCTCGGGAGCTTCACGTTGACCTGCTCGCCGTTCTGGAGGGTGGCGTTCACCTCGCCGACGTGGACGAAGACCTTCGTGTAGTTCCCGTTCGAGAGGTTGAACGACTGCATCAGTGTCGCGTTCGCGCCCTTCAGCTCCGTCAGGTCGGCGGTGCGGTTGTCGACGTCGTACTCCTCCCAGCCACCGCCGTCGCTGCTGGCTTTCTCGAAGCCGACCTTGGTGATGGTGACGTTGAGATGCTGGAAGTCGTCGATCGCGTTCTCCTCGTCGCTGATGTAGAAGTTGACCGTGCCCGCGTCGGTCGCGGTCGTGCCCGTGCCCGCATCGGTCGCGGTCGTGTCCGCGGAACCGCCGTCGGTGCCCGTGCCCGGGACGCCGCCGGCGCAGCCGGCGATAAGCAGCATGCCGACCACGAGCAGCGTCTGGATGGGTTTCGAGTTCATACACGCCGTGCAACGAACCAGGGACAGTTATAAAGCCGCGATCGTCGATCCGGATTTTCGCCGTTTAACCCGGTTTTTGCGCTTCCATCCCCGGAATGTCGGGCGGTTCGCTCCCGCGACTCCCCGTGCCAGCTCTCCGCCACCGAAACCCTTAGCGACGAGCCCGGACCACCCTCGGCCATGGCAGACTGGATCGGCGAGACGTTCACGAGCACCGCTGGCTGGGACCTCCTCGAGGACCTCGTCAGTATCGACAACCGAATGGCCGGCTCCCCGGGCGAAGGGGAGGCCCTGGAGCTGACGCGTGACGCGCTCGCCGACGCCGGCGCGCGCGACGCGCGCATCGAGTCCTTCGACGTCCAGGGCTGGACCCGCGGCGACAGCCACGTCGCCGTCGACGGCGACCGCGTCGCCGACGCGGCCCACGAGTGCATCGCGCTGCCGCGCAGCCCGGACGGAACCGCGAGCGGCGAGCTCGTCGACCTCGGCTACGGGCTGCCCGAGGACTTCGAGCAGGACGTCGAGGGGAAGGTCGTGATGGTCTCCTCGACGGTCCCGGACCACGCCGATCGCTTCATCCACCGCCGCGAGAAGTACTTCTACGCCGTCGAGAACGGCGCGGCCGCGTTCGTGTTCAAGAACCACGTCGAGGGGCAGCTGCCCCCGACCGGTAGCGTCGGCAGCGAGGCCTCGCCAATCGGCGGGATTCCCGCGGTCGGCGTCTCCGCCGAGACCGGCGCGCGCCTCCTCCGCGAGTACGAGGGCGAGGAAGCGACCGTCGCCGTCGACTGCGAGGCCCCGGACGCGGAGAGCGGGAACGCCGTCGCGGAGCTCGGGCCCGACACCGAGGAGTACGTGATCCTCTCGAGCCACGTCGACGCCCACGACATCGCCGAGGGCGCGATGGACAACGGCGCCGGGACGGCCACGATCGTCGAGGTCGCCAACGCGCTCGCCGCCCGCGAGGACGACCTCGACACGCGCGTCAAGCTAATCGCCTACGGCGCCGAGGAGGTCGGCCTGATCGGCTCGTCGGTCGAGGCCGACCGCGCGGACCACGACGCGATCAAGGCGATCGTCAACGTCGACAGCAACGTTTACGGCCGGACCCTCAAGCTCGACTACCACGACTTCGACGAGCTGAAAGCCGCCGCCGACCGCCTGTCGGAGCGGTTCGACCACCCGGTCGCGGGCGACCACGAGCTCGTCCCCCACAGCGACCACTGGCCCTTCGTCCAGGACGGCGTGCCGGGGTACATGGTCTCCGGCGAGACGGACGAGGAGGGGCGCGGCTGGGGCCACACCCATGCCGACACCCTCGACAAGCTGGAACCCCGCAACCTGCGCGAGCAGGCCATCCTCCTGACGTCGCTCGTCGTCGACCTCGCCGGCGGGGACGTGACGACCGAGCCTCGCGATCCCGACGCCATCGCGGCTCAGCTCGAGGCCGAGGACAAGGCCGAAGGCATGAAGATCACCGGCGACTGGCCGTTCTAGGCCCGACCCGCCCGGGCGTACCCCTCTCGGTAACCGCCCGACGCTACCGCTCCCGGGGGCTTTTTCCGGGTGCCCCACGGAGGCTCGCGCATGGAGCAGCCGGGGCTGGACGTCGCCGTCGTCGGACCGGAAGTAGGTGTACGCTCGATCCTCCACGAGTCGGGCGTCCACGTTGTTGACGCGGACGCCGCGGACGTCGCCGCCGCGGACGTCGCCGACGCGGATGTCGCCGACGCGGACGCCGCGGACGTCGTCGTCGCGGTCGGCGAGGACGCGCTCGTGGACGTCGCGCGCGCTGATTCGGGCGCCGCTATTTTACCGGTGGGCCTCGGCGAGGCCTACTTCGCCGCGCCGAAACAGCACGCCAGGCAGGCCGTTCGGGAGCTGCTCGACGGCGAGCACTGGACCGTCGAGCATCCGGTCGTCTCCGTCGCGGTCGCTGGCGAGAACGCCGGTGAGGCCGTCCTCGACGTCTCCCTCGTGACGACCGAGCCCGCGCGCATCTCGGAGTACGCCGTCGCGCACGACGACGAGCACGTGTCGGCGTTCCGCGCGGACGCCGCCGTCGTGGCCACGCCGGCCGGCAGCACGGGGTACACGAGAGCCGCTGGTGGCTCCGTGCTCACGCCGGGGACGGGGCTCGTCGTCGTCCCCGTCGCCCCCTTCACGACGCAGACGGACTCGTGGGTCCTCGCGGACGACCTCACGGTGACCGTCGAGCGCGAGGAGGAGCCCGTCGAGCTCGTTCTCGACGGCGATTCGTGGGGGACGGTGCCGGTGCAGGAGCCGATCGACGTCGCGATCGACCGGCACGTCGAGTTCGTCCGGACGCCGGCGACGGTCTCCCGGGACTGAGCCCCCCTGTTCCGGAGCGGGATTGGAAAAACTCTAATGAGTGCTGCCCCGATACCCCAGTATGGATCCACTGCAGTTCCTCGTGCCCCTCGGCTGGATCGAGGTGGTCGGGCCGATGCTGCCGTTCGCGATACTCGTCATGGCGGTCGCGAACGTGGTCACGCGGCATCTCGCTCACAACCAGCACGTCGAGCAGGCCAAGGAGCGCGACGAGATCGACCAGTACTTCCCGCACGCGTTCACGAACTTCGGGCTGTTGATCGTGTGTCTGCTCTTCACGATACATCACGTCACCGGCGGCGCCATCCTCTCGATCATCGTGCTCACGATGGTCATCGCCGACCTCTTCGAGTTCGAGGCCCGCAACGTGGAAGCGCGCAACGACCTCGAGGTCGAGAAGCCGAAAAGCTCCATCTTCACCTCCGGCCTCGTGCTCGTCTGGACCGCGTACTACGCCCTCGTCGCCGCCAACCTCCCGTTCTGGGAGGCGATCTTCGCCTGACGAGGCCGCTTTCCTTTTTGTTTGATTCATACTCAACTCGTCCGCAGCGATGCTTTTGGACAGGACTCGGCCAGTGAGAGGTTCGTCGTTCGAAGGATTCTCGCACGTCCTCCGTCGCTCTCGTTTATAAGTCGTTGTTACCAGTCCAGCCGCTGCTGCGCTCGACAGCATCGCAACACTGGGAACCCCTTCGCCCGCACGCGTTGCTCGCGCCCCATTGCACCCGCGCCGCGAACGTCTGCCGGCCGCCGGTCGCGACGCCCGGCCACCACTCCGGGGCGGGACTGAAAGGGGCAGCCGCTGCGCGGGACGCCCTGCGACGCCAGCACCACAGCCAGCGAACGAGCGAAGCGAGTGAGCTGGCGAGGCGCGCAGCGAGCAGCGCGACCGGTCAGCGGCTGGGGCTTTCTACGTGTGCCCAGTGGTGTCGATCGCGACGATAGCCGACTTTATTTATAAGCACGACCGCGCGGCGGCTGAGCTTTCGAGGCATATCGAGCGTCGGCGCTGGCGGCGACGCCAAGCTAATCGAAGGGAGCGGGGCGCTCGGACGTGCCCATTCAGTCACGGAGGTCGCCCGCGACTAATTGAAACGCAGCGACGAAGGAACGGCGAGGAGAAAACGAACTACCCGCAGCTTATTCGGCGGCTTCGCCGGCGCTTGCACGACGAATCTCCCGAGCCGCCGGGATGAGGACCCAGAACGTGATCGGGCCCAGCAGCATCAGGTAGAAGGACAGGTCGCTGGCGAAGATGCCCACGGCGTCGTACATCGTCTCCGGTTCGGGCGGTGCCACGGTGAGCTGTTGGATCCGTTCGAACGACGGCGTGCGGTACCAGCCCCCGAAGATGATCCACCCGAGCGCACCGAGCATCCAGAGGGCGAACCCCTTCATGAACTCGTCAGCCATTATCGGATCCTTCGCGGGAGTCCTCTTGAGACTTTCCCATTCCCTGGGCGCGGAACCGCGTCCCGACGACGTACACCACGGCGCCGCCGGCGATCAACGAGAGCCCGCCCAGCGCCAGCAACGCCGTCAGCACGTCCTGACTCGGCACGAGCCCGACCGTCGACAGGATGGCAACGACGACCGATCGGAGAAGGCTCACCTGTAGCGTCGCGGCGTCGATGAGGATGAACCCGAGAATGAACCCGACGACGGCGATGAGCGTCGAGAACACCGTGATCGTCTTGTACAGGCGCAGCGGGACGACGACCTCGCGGCCACCGGGGCCCTCGCGGGGCCCCTCCGGCTCGATGGGGCCGGCTGACGACGCGGTATCCGTCGGGGACGCGGCGTCCGCCTGCGACGCGGCGTCCGTCGTGGTCGAGACGTCGCTATCCGACGGTGCATCGTCGTGTTCGGAGGGATCGTCGTCCATGAGGAAAACGCCGCGGAGTGGCCCGGTTACTTCGGCGGGCGGAGGCGGTAGTACCGCTTGTTGAGGTCGTACATGTACCCTTCCCGCATCGTCTTCAGCGCGGCGTACGTCAGCACGCCGCCCAGGAGGGGCAGCATGAACGTCAGACTGAACAGCAGCTCCAGCTCGATGCTGAAGAAGTTCTGGATGGCCAGCAGCGCCAGGGTGATCGAGAGGATGGTCCCCATCACGCCGACGGCCGCCCAGAACGGCTGCTCGACCGGGCGCCGAGCGCTCCCCTTGTTGAGGAACGGGACGACCGTGATGGCGCCGAAGATGATGCCGTGCGTGACGATGCCGTACAGCTGGTCGGAGAGGAGCAGCTCGCCGCCCAGCACCTCGAGCGCGGGATTCGCCGGGTTCAGCTTCAGCAGGCCGAACGACCAGTAGAGGTACCAGTCAGGCAGGATGATCGCCGGCGTCTTCGACGGGTTCGCGGGGGCCATGAACTCCGGGGGCAGTGCGGCGGAGATGAGGATGATCATCCCGACGAAGAAGCTCGTGATCGCCAGGTTGCGGATCATCTCGTGGGGCCACGTCGGGAAGCCGAGGACGTCGCGCTCGACGTACGTCGACTCCTGCCGCAGGTTCTGGTCCTCACGTCGCGAGCGCTCGAAGTACTCGTAGGTGAGCCGGGAGAGCCCCTGCGAGCGCTCCTTGCGCTCGCTCCAGGTGGGCGTCTCGTCGTCCGGGGGCACCGTCGCCGGTGGGCCGCCGTCCGCGCGCGCTTCCTCGTCCGTGCCGCCATCCGTTGCGGCGGTAGGGTCGTCGCTCATTGTCTTAGTGCGGTTCCGCGATGCCCTGCACCCAGACGATGCCGACGTGGACGGCGATGAGGCCGGTCACGATGAACGGGAGCAGGAACACGTGCATGATGTACATTCGCACCAGCGTCGCCTGGCCGAGCGTGAAGCCGCCGAACATCAGCTGGGCGGCCCACTCGCCGACGATGGGCGTCGACAGCGCCATCTGGACGCCGATCTGTGCCGCCCAGAAGGACAGCTGGTACCACGGCAGCAGGTAGCCGGAGTACCCGAACAGCAGCGTCAGTGCGATGAGAACGATACCGAGCACCCAGTTGACCTCGCGGGGCTCCTTGTACGCGCCCGTGAAGTAGACGCGCAGCATGTGGAGGAACACGGCCGCGACCATGATCTGGGCCGCCCACCGGTGGATCGACCGCAGCATGTAGCCGAACTGGACCGTCTTCATGATCTCCTTCACGGAGATGTACGCGGCGGTCGGGTCGCCGGCCGCGGCGGCGCCCGCCGTCGACGGCGAGTAGTAGAAGCCGAGCAACGCGCCCGACACTGCGGCCACCAGATAGGCGATGATCGACAGGGAGCCGAGCGAGTAGAGGGGGTACCAGTACCAGAACTTGTTGTCGAGGTCGTACTGCTCCGTGTGGCTCTTCGGCATCTGGAGGTTGACCCGGTAGTAGAGGGTCTCCAGCAGCTCCAGATAGTCGACGATGCGGAGCCGCTTGTCCATCCAGATCAGGACGGTGAGGAAGGTGGTCTCAACCGGCGTGAGGTCCTTCTCCTCGAGCCAGGCGTGATGGTCGAAGTCGTCTTTCTTTTCGAGACTCATTGTTATCGCTTGTAGTAGGGGTACACCGCGCGTTTGAGCGTGTCCCAGGCGTCCTCGGGCTCGGCCAGCGTTTCACCCTCCATCTGCTCCTCGCGGATGTAGAGGTCCTCCCACTTCCGACGACGCTTCTTGACGACCATCACGTCCGGGAGGAACTCCTTCCGGTACAGCACCAGGATGAACGCGAGGTCGATGAACACGAACGAGAGCACCCCGGCCAGGAACATGTTGCCGCCCTCGGTCGAGGCCCAGCCGCTCATCAGTCCGAAGACGAACATGAACACGAACAGGACCTCGATGACCGTCAGGAGGACGATAGCGATGGCCGCAGCCGTGCTCTCCCGTGCGGGTTCGTACCGGTGGATGTCTCCGTAGGAGGACTCGTTCGAGCTCATTCGTTCCCTCCGTGACCCGAGTGCGGGGTTTCACCGTATTTCAGCACGTAGAACGTGAACACGAGCGTCAGGCCGATCCCGACGCCGGCGGCGCTGCCCACCCAGTGCGGGTGCAGCGGGACGCCGATGTTGTGCAGGTCCGGCCAGCCGGTCGGGGCACCGCCGGTCTCGACCGTCGGAACGTCCTCGCCGACGGCGATACCGCCGTGCATGCCGACCGTCGCGTGCGGCTGACACTGGTAGTGGATGATGCCTTTGTTCTCCTCGGTCAGATCGACGGAGAACGTGTGTCCCCCCTCGCCGACGACCTCACTCTGGAACTCCGCAGGCCCCTCGACGGTCTCGACGTTGTGTTTCCCGCCGTTACCGGTCCATTCCCAGGTGATCGTCGTGCCCGGATCGACCCAGACCTTCGTCGGGCCGAAGGCCAGCCCGTCGCCGGCGCCGACCTCGATGGTCACTTCGTCCTGCCCTCGGGCGTCCGTATAGCTCCCGAGGTTCGCGTTCTCGACCCCGGAGGGCCACTCGGGGCGGACCGAGGCTCCACCACCCCCGCCTTCCTGCGCTGCGACCGTCCCGGTCGCCGCAGCGGAGGACGCGACAGCGGCGGTGGCACCGCCGGCCGTACGCATAAAGTCCCGCCGTTTCATACAGTCCGAGGTCAGGACGGAGCGCGCTTAAACCCACCGACTAACGACGGCCAGTTCACCGTCGCTTTCACGCCTCTGTCCGGCGTTCTCGGCAGTTTCGGTTCGGCGGTTCCGGCTCGTTCGTGCTCCGAAACTGGACAGCTATCGGTCGTCGCTATCGCCCGTCGCTATCGCCCGTCGCTCTCGCCCGTGCCAACCGATCGTCGCTACCGACCGTCGCGCTCGACGGACTCGGCCTCCTCCTCGATCGGGACGAACTCCGGTCGCTCCTCGGCCGCCCGGAGCGCGCGCAGGCGCTCCCGGTACTCCTCCGAGCGGAACCGGTCCGACAGGCGCGCGTTCGCGACCGTCGAGAAGAGGAACAGGCCGGCGACGAGGAACAGCAGCCCCATCACCGGAGCGACGATGGTCTCGACGCCCAGCAGGATCCAGGCACCGATGAGCGCGACCCCGCCGACCAGCTGGGCGCCGGCGACGACCTGGAGCATCAGGTTCCCGAACTCGCCCGTTCCCTGCGGGACGCTTTCGGGGTCCGGCAGCGACCAGTCGTCCGGGGGCTCCGGGACGTCGTAGCTGTCCATCGAACAGAGCGCGACGATGGGCTCGACGTCCCGCAGCACGGTCCCCTGCCCGCGGACCTGTCCGGTCGGGTGGACGATGGCGTACCCCTCGTCGGAGTAGACGACGACCCGCGGCTCGCCGTCCTCCTCGACGCGCTCGAGGACCCCGAACACGTCCCGCGTCGCGATCCGGCTCTTCAGCTCGTCGGCGACGCGGTCGAGCAGCTCCTCGCCGGTGATCCAGGTGTCCGGGTCGAACGCGGCGTCCCACTCCTGGGCGGACATCTGCGCCATGTCCGACGGCCCGAACTCGTCGAAGTCGTACGTCTCCTCGACCTTCTCCCGGAGGGCTTCGAGGTCGTCCGGCTCCTCGGGCGTCTCTGCGGGGTCGTCGCTGACGGGCTCCGTGGGTGCGTCCTCGGTGGCGTCGGCGTCCGCGGTCGCCTCGGCACCCCTGGCCTGGTCGGAGTCCTCGGTGGCAACTCCCGGGCCATCGCTGGCTGCCTCGTCGGCGTCGCCCACCGAGTCGTCCGCGGAATCGTTCATTATGGCTCACTACGGGGTCAGGACTCCTTAGGGTGACGGTCCACGCTCACGTGAGGAAGTCTGACCGGGAGCTGGATCCGGCGACCCCGCGTCCGGCGTTGTTGGTGACGTCACTCAGGATGGCTCGAAATCGCCAGTCGAGGACCAGTTGCGCTTATAAATAAAATAGCTGACGTCGCTGACGAGACCACTCAGCATGCCCGGAAAGCCCCTGCCGTTGACCGGTAGTGCTTATAAATAAACCTGGTTAGCGTTGCTAGCGACACCACTGGGCACACGTAGAAAGCCCCAGCCGCTGAGCGGTCGCACTTTTAAATGAAGACGGTCGGCGTTGCTTGCAACACCACTCGGCACACGTAGAAAGCCCCAGCCGCTGAGCGGTCGCGCTGCTCGCTGCGCTCCTCACCCGGCTCACTCGCTCCCTTCGGTCGCTCGCTCGCCGGGTTGCGGTGCTTGCTTCGCAGGGCGTCCCGCTCAGCGGCTGCCCCTTTCAGTCCCACCCGGGAGTGGTGGCTGGGGCGTCGCGCGCGGCGGTTCTTTGGCGGTCGTCGCTCGCCGGCTGTTCGGCGTGCGACGTGGGGCGGTCGGCGCGCGCGAGCAACGCGTGCGAGGGAGGCCGGGGCGCGCCGGAGCGGTGTCCTCGTGAGCAGCGAGAGACCGGAGGTCTCTCGGGCAGCCGGCGCGCCGATGGCGCGCCGGCGACGAAGCGAACGAGGGGCCGGAAGTCGCAGCCCGGCAGCCCGCTACCGCAGGCAGCCCGGAACGTCTTCCGAGGCTGGGCCGGCGCGCCCCGGCCGAGGCTGGGGAGGGCTGAGGTATTGCGGTCGCGTTGCGGTCGCCTTTGCCGTCGCGGTTGCGGTCCTGGCGGACTGAAAGGGCGACGGCCGCTCGCGCCGGAGGGGAGTCGCTGAGACAGGCACTATCTGCGCGGGCGGTGCGGAGAGCGCAGATATCCTGCTCAGCGACCGCGAGCGGCCGAGGGCTTTCTGGGTGTTCGCGGTGCTGGCAAGCGCAGCAGCGTCTGCACCTGTGGATCCAGTTTATAAGCAAGAGCGGTCGAGGGCTTTCTGGGTGTTTGCGGTGCTGTCGAGAGCAAGTCCGTATCACCTCTCTAAATTAGCTTATAAAGAGCGGCCGAATCCAATCGGCACGAACCCCGCCATACCGGTTAATAAGACTCCGAACCGTTCAACACGATTGCCGCCAACCAATACCCATGGGAACGGCACTTGATACGCCCGAGGAGCAGGTCGAGGAGGTCCTCGACCGGCTCTACGAGGAGTATCCGGATTCGACGATCTCGCTGGAGTTCTCCAACCGACTCGAACTGCTCATCGCGGTCATCCTCTCGGCGCAGTGCACGGACGAGCGCGTCAACAAGGTCACCGACGAGCTGTTCGAGAAGTACGACGGCCCCGAGGACTACGCCGCGGTCGACCAGGACGAGCTCGCGGAGGATATCAACTCGATCACCTACTTCAACAACAAGGCCGGGTACATCACGTCGGCCTGCGAGACCATCGTCGACGAGCACGACGGCGAGGTGCCGGACACGATGTCCGAGCTCACCGACCTCCCCGGCGTTGGCCGGAAGACCGCCAACGTCGTGCTTCAGCACGGCCACGACGTCGTCGAGGGGATCGTCGTCGACACCCACGTCCAGCGCCTCTCACAGCGCCTGGGGATCGTCGAGGAAGAACGTCCTGAGAAGATCGAAGACGAGCTCAGGGAGATCGTCCCCGAGGAGGACTGGCAGCAGCTGACCCACCTGATGATCGACCACGGCCGCGCGACGTGCACCGCACGCAATCCCGACTGCGAGGACTGCGTGCTCGAGGACATCTGCCCCTCCTCGAAGGTGGACAACGGCGTTGACCTCGCGGACGGCGAGAATTGGGAGAACTGAGGCCGCTCGAGTTACTTCCGGCTTTTCTGCCTTCAGGCCAGATGCAGCGCGTAGAACCGATACAGCCCCGTTAGCCACGCGCCGATCCAGAGGAGCGTGTAGCCGAACACGCCGACGCGGAGGCGCGTCCGCCAGTGGCCCATGTTCTCGTGGAGGTCGTCGAGGTCGACGTCTCGGTCGGGGTCGCTGTACAGGTTCGCGTTCCGCTTCGCCTGGAAAATGCGGACGATCCCCGTCAGCGCGAACCCCAGCAGGGCGTACGCCTGGAGGCCGAGGAACGCGTGGATCATCGCGAGCCCGGACAGCTGGTTGAACAGCCGGGGGATCATCCACCCGACGAGCGGCCCGGTCGTCAGGACCAGGCCGACGACGATGAACTTGAGGTGGTAGACGAGCGTGTCCCAGGTGACGGTCTCGGCGTCGATCATAATCCACGCCCCGTAGAGGAAGAAGGGGAGGCTCGCGGTCACCGACAGCGCGACGAGGGTGGCCACGACCGAGGCATCGACCATACGAGCGCTAGGAGCGGAACCGCGTAAAGTCCCCCGATCGGATTTTGTTACGTGAGAGCCGGCGACAGGCTCAGGCCGGCGGAGTGCCCCGAATTCGGTCAGCTGTCCAACTCGTCCTGGTCGACGCGATAGATCGTGACGGCGTCCGTCTCGTACGCGACCTCGACACCCTGGAGGTCCGCGAACTCGACGGTGCCGTAGCGCTGGCGCTCCGTCGGCCCGACCCACACGTACGTCACGTCGTACTCGTCGAGGACCGCCGCCTGCTCCGCGTTGGTGCCGGCGTACGCGCGGTCGACGTCCGCGACGCGGTCGAAGTACGGCTCGGCGCCCCGGTAGCCGACCTCGTGGACCCAGCCGGCGACGGTCGGGATGCCGGTCAGGCTCGACGCGGGGTTCGCCCGCCAGGTGTAGATGCCCGGCGTGCCCGGGTCCTTCGCGAGCCCCCCCGGCGACCGACTCGTCCCGGGTGCCTCCAGCAGCGTGTCCTCGTGGGTCGCTCGCGAGTCCAGCCAGCGGATCGCCCGCATCTCAGCCGGATGCTCGCGGTCGGCAAAGGCCGTCGCGTCCAGCGTCTCGACGTCGTGCGCCGCGAAGTGGTTGTCGAGCGCGAGCGCCGCGTACGGGACGGTCGAGAGCACGAGCAGCCCGACGAACACTTTCGCCAGCGTCCCGCTGGCGGGGAGTCGCCGTCGCACCCGACCGAGCAGGCCGGTTTCGGAGGTCCGGTCGGTAGCGTTGCCGGCGCGGGCCGCCGCGTCGGCGACCGCGTCGCGAACGCCGGCGAACCCGTTCGCCCACAGCTCCGCGAGGGTCACGCCGATGGCGGCCGCCCAGAGCACCCAGACCTGGAAGTACACCTTGAACACCGTGTTCATCCGTCCCGGTCCGGCCTGCTCCGCGACGTAGACGATCTCCACGAGGCCGACGAGGCCGGCGCCGCCGACCAACAGGGCCGTCTCGAAGCCGACGTCGCGGTCCAGCCGGAGCGCCGCCCAGCCGAACACGAGCACCGGGCCGACGACCGCGAGCGCGGGGAAGCCGGCGAGCAGCCCGGCGACGACGAGCGCGAGGGCGCCGACGAGCAGGGGAAGCCAGCCGTTCGAGCGGGCCGGGGGCGTCGCGGTTGCCGTCGCCGTACCCGTTGCCGGTGCCGTCGCCGTCTCAGCACCCGACGCCGCAACGTCGCCGCCCTGGAGCAGGCGCCCGAACAGGTACGCGAGGAACGCGGCCACGAACGCACCGTGGACGATCAGCAGCGAGCCGACGTTCGCGCGGTCGGCCGGGTCGAGCAGGGTCGGCTCCTGGCCGGTCGCGGCCCCGAAGAAGAAGGGGGCGCCGAGGAGGAACCCGACCACGCCGGCGACGCCGGCGACGACGAGCGCGCCGCCCGTTCGCTCGAGTTCCGTGGCGAGGACGCCCGTCCCGAGTCGTTCCCGGAGGGCAGCAACGGTCTCGTCGCCGCGGGGCAGCAGCGTGAGGGGCGTCGCGGGCGCGAAGGCGAGGGCCAGCCAGACGACGCCGACGAGCGTCGGGAAGTCCCAGGTGTGGACGACGATGATCGTCCCGCCGAGCAGCGGGACCGCGCCGAACACGAGCGCGCGGCGACGACGCAGGTCCGCGGCGGGCGTGCGCCAGTACGCGTGGGCGATCCCGGCGCCGAGCAGGAGGAAGGGGGCGACCATCATGTGCGCGTGGAGGTCGCCGTTCAGGAAGCCGAAGAACGGGAACTCGTTGATCGTGCCGGGGATGACCCGGCTCGCGGTCCAGTAGTAGAAGTCGCCGGTCCCGGCCAGCAGCTCCTCGGCGCTGACGCGGCTGCGCGCGGCGACGAATCCGGCCAGCGCCGTCGCCAGCCCGTCGGGGAGCAGGCTCAGGGCCAGTCGGCCGGCAGTGACGAGGTTGCTCGCGAGGCCGACGAAGAACGCCGCCGCGAGCCCAGCGCGGATGCCGTGAGCGGAAGGGTCCGTTCCTTCACCCGAGTCCCCGCGGTCGACGGCCCGGCCCGCCGCGATACCGCGAGCAAGCTCGAAGGCGGCGGTCACGAGGGTGGCGTAGAACCCGGCAAGGGCAAGGTTGTACGCGTACGCGGGCGGGGTCGACGTTAGTCGCGTCAGCAGCGACGCGGCGAGGTGGCCGCCGTAGTAGTAGTTCACCGGCTCGCCGGCGAACCACATGTCGTACGGCGGGAGCGTCTCCGCGCGGAGCAGCGTCCGCAGCAGGCCGTAGTCGAGGAACTTCTCGCCGCCGAGCGCGCTCACCGCCGGGTCCGCGCCGCGCACGAGGACGAGCAGGAGGTAGGCCGCGAGGAAGACGAGCGCGGCCGGCGCGGCGGCCCGCGGGTCGACGCGGTCCAGGTCGGGAGCGAGCTGTACCCGCCCGCTGCGTAGCGCCTCCCGGTCCAGGCCGGCCGCCGCGGAGAGCCCGGCGAGCGCGAGCAGCCCGAGCCATAGCGTGTGTCGGCCGAAGCTCACCTGGCCGGTCCAGTAGCCGACGACCGTGAGCGTGAACACGGCCACGATGGGCGCGAACCCGACGCCGTGACCGGGGACGCGCTCGAAGACCCGCGCACAGAGCGGGAACGCCAGCGCGGAGAGGGCGGCCAACGCGAGGAGCCACCAGCCGACGAGAAGGTATTCCATGCCGGGGAGAGATGCGCCATCCCCCATACGTTTTCGGATTTTTGGCGATCCGTGGGTCGTTCTGCTGCCGTTGCTGGCGACGCTACTGGACACATCCAGAATGAACGGTTCTCTGACCGATCGCGCTTATAGATGGGGCCGGTTCATCTCACTTGCGACACCACTCGGTACACGTAGAAAGCCCCAGCCTTTGAGCGGTCGCACTTATAAACAAAGTCGGTTCACCTCGCTTACGACACCACTCAGCATGCCCAGAAAGCCCCAGCCGCTGAGCGCTCGCGCTGCTCGCTGCGCTCCTCACCCGGCTCTCTCGCTCCCTTCGGTCGCTCGTTCGCCGGGATTGCGGTGCTAGCTTCGCAGTGCGTCCCGCTCAGCGGCTGCCCCTTTCAGTCCCGCCCACTGAGTGGTGGCCGGGCGTCGCTCGCGGCGGTTGGGTTGCCGACGACATGCGCCGGCTGTCCGGCGTGCGGTGCGGGGCGGTCGGCGCGCGCGAGCAACGCGTGCGAGGGAGGCCGGTGGCGCGCCGCGCGGTGCTGGGCCGGCGCGCCCCGGCCGAGGCTGGGGAGGACTGAGGATGGCGGTTGCGGTGCGGTGGCGGTTGCGGTGCGGTTGCCGTCGCGGTCCTGGCGGACTGAAAGGGCGAGGGCCGGTCGCGCCGCAGGGGAGTCGCTCCGCCGACCCCTATCCGCGCGAGCTGTGCGGAGAGCGCGGATATGTCGCGGAGCGACCGCGAGCGGCCGAGGGCTTTCTGGGTGTCTGCGGTGCTGTCAAGTGTAGCAGCGTCTGTACCTCCCTTTTAAACAAAATCGCGGTTGAGGACGTTCCAGCCGACCGCAACTGAAAGTACAGCTTTCGCGACCATTGCCCAGTTATAAAGACGGGAGCCACAGAATGCCCCGCAAGTCAAACCCCTTTTCACGACCAACAGAATAGCGGTAGCTATGACACGGAGCCTCGGGATCGTCGTCCCCGCGTTCCGGCCCGACGTCGAGCGACTGGGCCGGTACGTCCGGGCTATCGACGATCGGCTCGCCCCGGAGACGCTCCGGATCGAGCTCGACGACCCCGACCAGGCGGTCGTCGACGCGCTGGCGGACCTCCCGGCGACGGTCAACGCCGTCGCCCGCCGGCGCGGCAAGGGGGCGGCCATCACCGCGGGCTTCGACGCGCTCTCGACGGACGTCCTCGCGTTCGCCGACGCGGACGGCGCCACCCCGGCCGAGTCGCTTTCGGCGGTCGTGACGCCGGTCCTGGACGACGATGCGGATCTGTCGGTCGGATCGCGGCGCCATCCCGAGTCCGACGTCGGCGGCCACCAGGGCGTCGTCCGGCGGTTCCTCGGGGACGGCTTCGCCTGGCTCGCTCGGCGGATGCTCGACGCGCAGCTGTACGACTACCAGTGCGGCGCCAAAGCGCTCTCCGCGGAGTTCTGGGAGGCAGTCCGCGGGGAGATCTACGAGCCCGGCTTCGCCTGGGACATCGAGCTCGTCGCGCTGGTCGCCGCCCACGGCGGGCGCGTGCGCGAGGTGCCGATCTCGTGGGAGGACCAGCCCGGATCCACGGTCGACCCCGTCGCGGACACGCTCCGAATGTTCCGTGGGCTCGCGGTCGCCCGGCACCGAGCGCGCGCCGTCCAGGGGAGCACGATCCACCGCGCGCTCCGGGAGGCGGTCGAAGAGGACGTCGCGTCGGTGTCCGACCGCGTCGCGTCGGATAGTGCGGCGTCGAACAGCGTCTCGTCGGACAGCGTCACGTCGGACACGGAGCCCGGATCCGGGGGGTCCGACTGATGGCTCACGACTCCGTCGAGGAGCTCGCGGCCGGCACCCGGTTCGGGAAGTTCCTCTCCGTCGGCGCCGCCGGGGCCGTCGTCGACGTCTCCGTGAGCTCGGTGCTGACGCTGGCCGCGATCCTCCCGCCGCAGTGGGCGAAGCTCGTCGGCGCGGAGATCGCCATCGTGCTGATGTTCCTCGTCAACGACCACTGGACGTTCCCCGAGGAGGGCGCGCTCGGGCTGGTGCCGAAGCTCCGCCGCCTGCTCAAGTCGAACCTCGTGCGCACGGCCGGCCTCGCGGTCCAGTTCGCGGTCGTGGCGTTCCTGACGGGCCTCGACGTGCAGGTCGTCGTCCTCGACACGGATATCTGGGACGTCGTGACGCTCCCCATCGCCATCGCGTTCTCCTTCGTCATCAACTACGTCGCCGAGAGCCTGATCACGTGGCGCGTGACCGCCAGCTGAGCGGGCGTTTCCGACCGTCGCTCTCGGAGTGGCGCGCCGTCCACCACCGCTGCCGGACTCGAACGTCGTGTTCCTCCCGTCGTCGGCCGCTCAGAGCGGCGTTTCTACTTATAAATGATCGACGGCGGAATCGGGATACGGCATCCGAATCAGAACCCTTAACCGTTCCACCCGCATTTGATGACATAGCGGGATGGGATAGCCAGGAGATTCCGCCGGGCTCATAACCCGGAGATCGGTGGTTCAAATCCACTTCCCGCTACTCTCCTGCACTCGTTTCACGCTCGATAGCTCGGCGTGGGCGACCGCAATTCCCGTTTCTTCGATGCCGGATTCGAGCCGGTAGCAGCTGGTCTCGCGCGGTCGAGCGCTTCGATATTCGGCAGGCGCTCGCCGCGTGGTACGCCCCGCCCTCACACGATCCAACCCCTTAAACCGCTGGGCCGTCTATTTATGTTGTGAGTGAGAATTCGGGGCGCCGAGATCTTCGGATGCCCAATGACGAGCAGGTTTTTGCAGTTGTCACCGAGATGCTGGGTCATAGCCGCGTAACGCTGCGCTGTGCCGACGGTGAGGAGCGAATGGGTCGGATCCCCGGCCGCATGAAGTACCGCAACTGGATCAATCAGGGCGACGTCGTGCTGGCCGAGCCGTGGTCGTTCCAGGACGAGAAGGCGAACGTCGAGTACCGCTACGACGACTCGGCCGCGGACCAGCTGCGCCGCGAAGGCCACATTCAGTAACGCAGTATCTTTTCAGCGTTTTCGACGCGTAGCGGACGCGCTGTATCGGTTTGTCGGTGGATTGGATTTCCGCAGATATCGCTTGTGACCCGATAGCAACGCGAACATTCGGGGAGTTTCCTGGGTCGCACTTTATAAGCCGGTTTAGAGGGGTGATACGGTCTTGCTCTTGACAGCACCGCAAACACCGGGAAAGCCCTCGGCCGCTCTTTATAAGCAGGTTTGAACTGGTGATTCGGTCTTGCTTTAGACAGCACCGCAAACTTCTCGAAAGCCCTCGGCCGCTCGCGGTCGCTGAGCAGGATATCTGCGCTCTCCGCACCACCCGCGCAGATAGGGCCTGACTCAGCGACTCCCCTGCGGCGCGACCGGCCGTCGCCCTTTCAGTCCGCCAGGACCGCGACCGCACAGCAACCGCGACAGCACCGCGACGGCGACGCGACCGCCCAGCAACCGCAATCCTCAGTCCTCCCCAGCCTCGGCCGGGGCGCGCCGGCCCAGCACCGCGTCGGCGCGCCCCGGCCTCCCTCGCACGCGTTTCTCGCGCGCGCCACCGCACCAGCGCCGCGACGGCCAACCAACCGCCGCGAGCGACGCCCAGGCCACCACTCCTGGGCGGGACTGAAAGGGGCAGCCGCTGAGCGGGACACCCTGCGACGCAAGCGACGCGAGAGCGAAGCTCTCGCTAGTCTGAGTCTTCGACTCAGGCACCGCAATCCCGGCGAGCGACCGAACGGAGTGAGGGAGCGAGCCGGGTGAGGAGCGCAGCGAGCAGTGCGACCGCCTCAGCGGCTGGGGCTTTCCGGGCATGCTGAGTGGTGTCGATCACGACGAAGCCTGATCTTATTTATAAGTGCGACAGCTCAATGGCTGGGGTTATCTGTGCATGCTAATTGGTGTCGCCCGCGACGACGATCAAACAACCGCAGGAGAAAGGCGTCCCCGTGTTCGCCCAACTCTGGCTTACTCCTGAGACGTCGCTCGCGACAGTCGGTTATCCTAACACCAACTCACGAAATCCAGATCAAGCGACAGTCTACACTGACGACCAGTCGTAGGCCTCGTGCACGCGACGCCCCTCCTCGTTCAGCACGGGCCCGACCACTTCGGTAACGCCGGCGAGCACGTCGCTCGACCGAACCTCCGGCTCTGGTCGGCCCGTGAACGCGGCGACCTCGTCGCTGCCGACGCTGTAGACGACACGCCCGAGCGCGGCGTACCGGAGTCCGCCGGCACACATCGGGCACGGCTCCGTGCTCGTGTACATGACCGTGCGCGCGCGTTCGGCCGGCGAGAACTCCCGGGCGGCCCGCTCCGCCAGGTCGAGCTCGGGGTGGCGTCGCAGGTCGTCCTCGGTGTTGACGCGGTTCGACGCCTCGGCGACCACCTCGTCGTCGCGGACGAGCACGGAGCCGAACGGTTCGTCGCCGCGGGCGGCCGCCTCGCGAGCGAGGTCGCAGGCGCGTCGGAGGTGCGCCTCGTGGTCGAAGTCGTCGAGCGGGCTGTCTCCGGCATCGACTGCGTCGGGGTCCTCGTCGACCATATGCGAGCCGACGCAGGGAAGGGTTATGGCCGTTGGGGACCCGTCGGTCCGAGGCCGTCCGCAGGCCGTGGGCCGGCGGTCCGCCGCAGCCGGCCAGCCTATAAACCCTTATGCCGGCTCGGGCGCCAGTTCGACCCGTCATGAGTGACCTCCCGGACGACTTCACATGTACTATCACCAACTGGGAGTACATCTACGGGCTCTGCCGGAACGTCTCCAACCAGGTCAAGCGGGCCGAGTTCGAGCCGGACGTCGTCGTCGCGCTCGCCCGCGGCGGCTGGTTCGCGGGCCGCTGTCTCTGCGACTTCCTCGGGCTCAACGACCTGACGAGCCTGAAGATGGAGCATTACGTCGGGACCGCCGAGAAGGCCGACGAGCCGCAGGTCCGGTACCCGATGCCGGAGGGTAGCGTCGAGGACAAGGACGTGCTCATCATCGACGACATCGCCGACACCGGCGGGTCGATCCGGCGCGCCGAGGAGTACGTCGAGGACCGGAACCCGAACGAGGTCCGGACGGCGACGCTCCAGCTGCTCCAGACCTCCGAGTTCGAGCCGGACTACGTCGGCGAGCAGCTCGAGGAGTGGGCCTGGATCGTCTACCCGTGGAACTTCATCGAGGACATGATCGACCTCGTCTCCGGGGTCATGGAGCAGGCCGACCGGACCGAGTTCGACGAGGAGGACATCCGCCACTACCTCTCGGAGTTCCACAGCGTCGACCGCATCGAGATGGAGATCGCCCAGCCCGACCGGCTGACCGAGGTGCTCACGGAGATGGAGCGCCGCGACGTGATCGCCCCGGCCGGGCCGGATAGCTGGCGACTCGCCGACTGACGTGCCCGGGGACTCGTCCGACGGTGGCGACGGCGACGACGGCGACCCGATCGACGGCGACCCGATCGACGGCGGCGGCGTCACCGACTCGACTGCCATGGAGGAGTCCGAACCCGACCCTGACACCGACGCCGACCCTGACACCGACGCCGACCTCGACGCTGACGCCGAACTCGACGCGCTTCTCGACGCCCTCCAGCTCAAGGACGAGCGCCGCACCGGCTGGCAGCTCCGCGGCGTCGACGACCCGGAGTCCGTCGCGGGCCACTCGTGGGGCGTCGCCTATCTCTGCCTCGCTCTCGCCGACCGATTCCGGGCGGACCTCCCCGACCTCGATCTCGACCGCGCGCTCCGGCTCGCCGTCGTTCACGACGTCGCCGAAGCCGAAACCGGTGACGTGGCGACGCGGGCCGATTCGACGGTCGACACGGCCGACGTGCCGGACGCCGAGGAGAAGGAAGCCCTCGAGCGCGAGGCGATGGCGGATCTCGCCGGTCCGCTGCCGGACCACCTGCGGGACGCGTGGGAGGAGTACGAGGCCCGCGAGACGCCGGAAGCGATCCTCGTCAAGGAGCTCGACCTCGTGGAGATGTGCCTGCAGGCGCTGTTCTACGAGCGTCGCGACCGCTACGAGCCGAGCGAGGGCGAGCCGGCGGCGTTTCAGGAGTACGAGGCGCTCGACGAGTTCTTCGCGACGGCGGAGCCGCGCCTCCGGACTCCGACCGGGAAGGCGCTCGTCGCCCGGATCCGCGACCGTTACGAGGCTGCGAGGGATACGGACGGGTAAATGGTCGATCTCTTCGGTATCTTTGCCTCTGCGGTCGGTCCTATCGTCGCCATCGCGGGCGTCGGCTACGCGCTCGCGACGCTGAAGGACGTCGACCCCGAGCCGCTCAACACCGCCGTCGTCTACGTCTTCGCGCCGGCCCTGGTGTTCCACAGTCTCGCGGTGACGGAGCTGGCGGCGGGGACGCTCGCCCGCGTCGCCGTCGGTATCCTCGTCTTCACCGGCGTCATGCTCGGTATCTCCGAGTTCGTCGGCCGCGCGACCGGCGAGGAGGAGCCGGTACTCAGCGCGCTGTTGCTCGTCGCGGTCTTCTGTAACTCGGGGAACCTCGGCATTCCCGTCTCCGACTTCGCCTTCGGCGACGTGGGCCGGCAGACGGCCGTCCTCTTCCTCTCCGTGCAGGCCATGCTGATGTACACCGTCGGCGTCTACATCGCGTCGCGGAGCGGCGGGTCGTCCGGCCTCGCCGGCGTGAAGCGCGTGTTCCGGCTCCCGCTGCTGTACGCGGTCCTCGGGGCGTTACTGGCGCGCGCGCTGAACGTCGTCCCCGCGAGCGACACCGCCGGGATGCAGGTGCTCCAGCTCGTCGGCGACTCCTCGATCCCGGTGATGCTGCTCATCCTCGGGATCCAGCTCGCGCGAACGGATACGGGAGCCGCGGTCTCACAGGCCTGGAAGGGGACGGCGTTGAAGTTCGGCGTCGCCCCCGTGGTCGGGCTCGGCGTCGCGCTCCTGCTCGGCTTCGAGAACCCGACCGTCGCCCGCGTGTTCGTCCTCGAGACAGCGATGCCGGCGGCGGTGACGCCGGTCATTCTCGTCGTCGAGTTCGCCGCGGACCGCGAGGCGGGCGGCATCTCGGTGCCAGAGTACGTCTCGACCTGCGTCCTCGTCACGACGCTGCTGTCGATCCCGGTCCTCACGGCCGTGATCGCGGTCCTGCAGTCGGGGCTGGTGATCTGAGCGCCCGTCGTGGCCCCGAACCGGTCGCCGGCCACGCCGACTCACTCCTTATAAATATCGCCCGACCGGACTGTCGGGCATGATCGGCTTCATCGGCGGGAGCGGCATCTACGAGGCCCTCCCCCTGAACGACGTCCGCGAGGAGGAGTACACTACGCCGTACGGCAAACCGTCCGACGCCGTCACCATCGGCACGTTCGGCGACACCGGCCGCGAAGTCGCGTTCCTGCCCCGGCACGGGAGCCAGCACGGCGTGTCGCCGACGGACCTCCCCTACCGCGCCAACATGTACGCGCTGAAGCAGGCCGGCGTGACGCACATCTTCGCGTCGAACGCGGTCGGGAGTCTGAAGGAGGAGCTCGAGCCCGGCACGCTCGTCGTTCCGGACCAGATCTACGACCGGACGAAACACCGCGACCTCTCCTTCTACGGCGACGGCGTGGTCGTCCACCAGCCGTTCGCGGACCCGTACAGCCCGGAGCTCGTCGACCACCTCACCGAGGCCGCGGAAGCGACGACTGACGACGACACAAAGGTCGTGAAGGGCGGCACGTACGTCTGCATCGAGGGGCCGCAGTACTCCACGCGCGCCGAGTCGGAGTTCTACAAGTCGCAGGGCTGGGACGTCGTCGGGATGACCGCGATCCCCGAGGCGAAGCTCGCCCGCGAGGCGGAGATGGCCTACGCCACCATCGCCGGCGTCACCGACTACGACGTCTGGAAGGAGGACAGCGAGGTCACGCTCGAGGAGGTGCTGGAGAACGCCGAGCAGAACCAGGCTGCGATCAAGGCCGCCGTCGAGGAGGCGGTCCGCACGCTCCCCGAGGACCACGAGTGCGAGGCGCACTCGTCGCTCGAAGGCACGATCAACACGCCGACGGAAGCGATCCCCGAGGAAACCCGCGACCGCGTCGAGCCGCTGCTGGGCGAGTACCTGTAGCGGCCGACCCAGGCTTTACGCTTTTACGGAGTTGGAACTCAATTTCGTTATTCAGTTCGGGCGTCGGAACTAGAGCGCAAGAATTGGTCAGTACAGGGGGTGGGATTGTCGATTATCTTAGAATAGTATTTTAATCTTTCATATAGCATTTCTAACTGCATGCGGGAGAGTGCCATAGAGGGTGTGTCCGAGGAGGTGCTTGGAACGATCACCGGACTGCCGCCCGGAACAGTCACGGCAGCCACTACGTTCCTGGGGAAGCTAACGGACAGTCCCTCAGAAAGTGAAAAGTCCGCGGTGGAGAGCAAGTCTTCCGGACTCTCGAAGAAAGAGAAGAAAGTTCTCGACTACTCGGTGATGCACCTCGCGGATACCCATTATTACGATCATCCGCGAGCGTCCAAGCGGTACTCTGTCCGATATGCGGTAGACACTATTCGAGCGGCTCTCAAGATGTATTCACCTTCGCATCTGCGACTCGTGTTTAAGAACGCACTCTCGCGACAGCGTCGGGATCACCGGGCAGTCATGAAGAGTGTTAAAAATGACATTCGCAAAAGAAAAGCTCTGAAACGGCTTTAGCGGCACCAGCATCGCCAATTCATCAACTCGAAACTCGCTGAAACAATGTGTGGCTTGTTTAGTTCCTCCGGCCCGAGCAAGATGAAACGAGTGAAGGACAACTCGAAGGATTTCGTCGACGATCTCCACAAGGAGGGGCGGCATTTCGGTGCGGTATCTCACTTCGATAACTCCTACTCAGTCGGCAAGCCCCGGAAAACTCCGAGAGAAGTGAAGAGCGATATTGGCTCACTTTCAACCGGGGGCCGGACAGCACTCTATGACTCGATTATCAAGTCGGTTCTCACTTTACAGAAGGCACAGGTGGAGGGTGGTCGGACGGGAATGCCAGCCCTACTTCTGACGTTCACAGACGGCATTGAGAATGAAAGCGATGCACAATTAGAAGATGTCCGCGAGGCAATCCGCAAAGCAGGGTTCCTTCCCCGGAATCGTTGTTATTTCGCAATTGCAGGCGTGGGAGACGCCTCTCAGCAGGAGTTGCGAGATATTTGTAAGGGCGGTTTAGGAGTCTATACTCACACTGACGACGATATTGAGGAAGCGTTCAAGCTCTTTATCGCCGCGACCCTCGCAGTGGTGAAAGGGCGCGAATCATACGCGGAAGTGAAGAAGAAAGCAGAATCGAAGTCGCTCAAAGTGTTAGTCAGAAAATTTGAAAAGATCGATATACTCCCAATGGAGTACATGTTTAATATAGATACGTCACAGTCAATGTCGAAAACCTCCTAAGAGAGTGTCTCTGTCTGGCAAAAAGTCAGTCATTACTGAGTTGCTCAGTATTTCAGATTAGTTATCCGAAGAGGCGAGAGTATCACCTGTACCTGTCCAGATTGATTACTGGTCTATACAAAAGAATACATCTGGGAGACAGGCGTCACTCGTAATAGACCTGGAAGTTTTCGTCACACTCTCTACAGGCTGCCTCCGTGTCCCAACCGATATTGAATCTAGAATACCGTACGACTTTTTGAATAGTCGTGCCCCTATCAGGGACATTCACCAAGGTCTCATGCCACAGTGTGGATAGGCGGTGTTGGTGACGGGCATTAGTTCAATATTCTAAACTACACTATATATTAGTTATCGTCCGTGGCTTGTTTTCCTCGACAATTCGGATACAGGAAACGAATCCCGGTCAATAGGTAAGCTGGCTTGCTGTAACGACTGTTTCAGGCTATTTCAAATGGAAAAACCGTGGTTCCAACCACTATTTAAAAATCAGTCCGCGATCGCTTCCGCGTCGACGCTCGGCGCCGACGGGTCCTTGATCCAGAGGTCGCCGAACAGCTCGTCCTGCTGGAGCCGGACGGCGCCGCGGTGAGCCAGGAACAGCAGCGCGAGGAACGTCATGAACTCGCGGCCGCCGGCGGACTCGACCTCCGAGAACAGCACCTCGTTGCGTCCCTTGTCGTACTGGGTCCGGAGCGCGGCCTCGACGTCCTCGATGACGGCCTCGATGTCCTCGTCGTGGGTGCCGCCCGTCACGTCGCCCGCGGTCGGCTCGGCGTCCTGCCGGAACTCGTCGCCGGAGCGGTAGTCGACCGTTTGCGTCCCGCGGTCGTACGCCGACGGCGACTCGGAGGTGTCGTACTCGCGGGACTCCTTCCACCAGGAGCTCCGCTCGGCCTCCCGCAGTTCGCGGACGAGCTCGTCGAGCGTCTCGGGGGAGCCGCGCGTGCTCTTCCGCTCGAGCCGGCGGTCCATCTCCGCCTCGAGCTGGTCGACCGGGTCGAAGCCGGCCTCGACGTCGGGCTCGCCGCCCTCCATCGCGACCTCCCAGGGCTCCTGTTCGGGCTCGTCGTCCTCGTCGTCGTCCGCGAGCATCCCGTCGCTCTTCATCCGGAGCAGCACGGAGGCGTAAAACAGCGCCCGCCCGGAGGTCCGGAGGTCCGTCTCGTCGAGCTTCTCGAGGAAGGCGTCCGTCACCTGGACGATGTCGATGTCCCACGGCTCGATCTCGCCCTCCTCCGCGAGCTGGACGAGGAGCTCCACGGGCTCGACCTCGTCCTCGTCCGTCTCGTCGGGATGCGTGATGTCGAGCTCCTCGACGACGCTGTCGTCGCTGGCGTCGTCGACGTCGTCGTCGCTAACGTCGTTGCTCTCGTCGCTAGCGTCGCCAGCGTCGGTGGTCGCGTTCTCGTCCGCCGCCGTCGCTGGCGACTCCGTCTCGTCTCCGTCGTCGCCGAAGGGGGCGGCCCCGTCGCGGTCGCTGGTCAGGTCGACGTCGGGAACGAAGTCGTCCTCAGTCATCCGCCGGCACCTCCTCCTCGCCGTCGCCGTCGAACTGGATCCCGGTGACGGCGCTGACGTTGTCCTCCTGCATCGTCACGCCGATGGCGCGCTCGGAGCGCTCGAGCAGGGCCGAGCGGTGCGAGACGACGACGAACTGCGCGTCGCCCGCGAGGTCGTCGACCATCTCGCCGACGCGCTCGGCGTTGACCGCGTCGAGGAAGGCGTCGATCTCGTCGAGCGCGTAGAACGGCGCGGGGTTGTGCCGCTGGATGGCGAAGATGAACGCCAGCGCGGTCAGCGACTTCTCGCCGCCGCTCATCGCGTCGAGCCGCTGGACGGGCTTGTCCGCGGGCTGGGCCTTCATCGTCAGGCCGTCCTCGAAGGGGTCCTCGGGGTTTTCGAGAACGAGCTCCCCGGTTCCGGCCGAGAGGCGCTCGAAGATGTTCTGGAAGTGCTCGTTGATGGCGTCGAACGCCGTCATGAACGTCTCCTTCTTCTGGGCCTCGTAGCTCTCGATGCGCTCCTCGATGGCGTCGCGCTCCTCGACGAGCACGTCGCGGCGCTCCTGGAGCTCCTCGAGGTCCGCCTGCACCTCGTCGTACTCCTCGATGGCGAGCATGTTGACCGGTTCGAGGGCCTCCATCTCGGCCTCGAGCTCGGCGATGCGCTCCTCGACCTCGTCGTGGTCCGGCACCTCATCGGGGTCGTACTCGCCAACCTGGGAGGCGAGCTCGTCGACCTCCCACTCCAGGCGGTCGACGCGGTCGCGGAGGTCCTCGAGCACGGACTCGACTTCGCTCACCTTGCCCTGCTGCTCGTCGCGGGCGTCCTTCGCCTCGCGGAGCTCCTCGCGCAGTTCGGTCCGGTCCTCCTTGAGGTCCGCGAGCTCCGCCTCGAGCTCCGCGATCTGCTCGCGTTTCTCCTCGAGGACCGCCTCCTTCTCCTCGATCGCTTCCTCGTACTCCGTGATCTGCTCTTCGGCCTCCGCCTTGCGGTTCTGGGCCTCCTCGACCGTCTCGTGGAGCTCGTCGACCGCGTCCTCGGCGTACTCCTTCTCGAGCTGGAGCTCGTTGAGCCGGCCGTCGAGCTCGTCCATGCGGTCCTCGAGCTCGTCGATCTCCTCGCGGACATCGTCGGCCTCGCTGGTGAGTTCGGGGATGCGGGAGTCCTCGAGCTCGGCCTCGATCTCGTCGATCTCGGCCTCGAGCTCGTCGCGCTCGGCGCCGAGCTCCTCGATGTCGGCGTCGATGTCGGCCATCTGCTCGTCGACCGTCTCGCGCTCCTCGCGGAGCTCCTCGAGTTCGGCCTCCAGCTCCTCGATGCGCTCTTTGCGCTCCGCGAGGTCCTCCTCGGCGCGCTCGACGTCGGCCTCGACGGAGCGGACGCGGTCGGCCGCGTCCGACTTCCGCTCGCGGGCGTCGTCGATGTCGGACTCCAGCTCGCGAACTTCGGCTTCGAGCGACTGTCGCTCGTCCTCGAGTTCCTCGATCTCCTTCGCGAGGCGTTCGAGCTTCCCGCCGCCGGACTTCGTAAAGGAGTAGCGGGAGCCGCCGCCGGAGCCGCCGGTCATCGCGCCGGACTTCTCGACGAGGTCGCCGTCGAGGGTGACCATCCGGTAGTCGCCCATGTAGTGGCGCGCGGTCTCCATGTCCTTCACGACGAGCGTCGACCCGAGGACGTACGAGAAGATCCCCTCGTACTCGGCGTCGTAGTCGACGAGGTTGCGCGCGAAGTCGACGACGCCGGGATCCCGCGGCTTGTTCGGGAGCCCGCGGTTGTCCATCTCCGTCATCGGGAGGAACGTCGCGCGGCCCGCGTTCCGGCTCTTGAGGTAGTCGATACAGGTGTCGCCGACGCCGTCGTCGTCGACGACGACGTTCGCCAGCCGGCCGCCCGCGGCCGTCTCACACGCCTCGGCGTACTCCGTCTCCACAGAGCCGAGCTCGCCGACGGCGCCGTGGACGCCGTCGATGCCGCCGTTCTTGACGGTCGTGACGGCGCGCGGCCAGGAGGTGTCGCCGCGGTCCTTCGCCTCGGCCTCCAGCTGGGCGTACTCGTTCTGCTTCGCCCGGAGGTCGTCGTCGACCTCGTCGAGCTTTTCCTGGAGCTCGCTCTTCTCCGCGAAGAGGTCCGCGACGGTGTCCTCGATGGTCTCCTGGTTCTTCTCGGCCTTGTCGAGCTCGCTCTTGAGCTCGGAGATGCGGGCCTTCAGGTCCGGGATCTCCTCGCGGGCCTCCTGCAGCTCCGTTTCCGCCTCGCTCACCGCGTTCGAGCGGCGGCGAGCCTCGTCGAGCAGGCGGTCCTTCTCGCGCTGCTTCTCGCTCATCGCCGACTTGACCTCCTCGAGCTCGGATTTCTTCTCTGAGAGGTCGGCCTTCAGCTCGTCGTACTGGGTGTCGATCCCCTCGATCTCCGCTTCGATCTCCGCGAGCTCGGCCTTCTTGTCGGCGATGTCGCCTTTGACAGAGGCCTTCTCGACTTTGATCTCCTTGCAGTCGGCCTCGAGCTCGTCGATCTCCTCCTGCTTGCGGTCGATCTGGACGAACGCGTTGCGCCGCTCGGTCTCGGCCTCCTCGACGCGTTCCTCCGTGTTCTCGATCTTCCCCTCGAGCCGGGAGATGTCGCCCTTGACCTCCTCGATCTCCGATTTGATCTCGAGCTGCTCGTCCTCGCCCTTCCGCTCGATCTCGTGATTGAGGTCCTCGAGGTCCTCCTGGAGGCGCGTGACCTTCCCCTGCCGGCTGTCGAGCTCGGTCTGTAGCTCGGCGAGCTCGTCCTCCTGGTCGTCGATCTGTGCCTCGAGGTCGGCGAGCGTCTCGCGCTTCTCCTCGAGCTCGGCGGCCTTCAGGTAGCCCTCGTACTCCTCCTTCTCGTCGCGGTACTCCTGGTACTGGAGGGCCGTCTCGCGCTCGTCGGCGAGCTGGTCGAGGCGGTCCTCCTTCTCGCCGATGCGGAGGTCGGCCTCGTCGATGCGCTCCTGGACCGTCTCCAGCTCCTCGAAAGCGTCCTCCTTCTTCGCGTCGAACTCGGCGACGCCAGCGATCTCGTCGATGATCCCGCGCCGCTGGTACGGGGTCATGTTGATGATCTCGGTGACGTCGCCCTGCATGACGACGTTGTACCCCTCCGGGGTCACGCCAGCCTGCGCGAGCAGGTCCTGGATGTCCGAGAGGTTCACCGAGCGCCCGTTGAGGTAGTAGTAGGAGTAGTAGTTGTCCTCGGTCTCCTTCACGCGGCGCTTGATGGTGATCTCGTCGACGTCGCCGACGTTTTCGGAGCCGGCCGCGGAGACGACCTGCGATCGGTCGAGTGCGCCGTCCTCGTTGTTGAGGATCACCGTCACCGAGGCCTCCTTCGGCCCGGAGCTCTCCTGGCCGTCCTCGTGGCCGGGGTTGTAGATCAGGTCCGTCAGCTTCTCGGCCCGGATCCCGCGGGTGCGCGCGAGGCCGAGCGCGAAGAGGATCCCGTCGATGATGTTGGACTTCCCGGAGCCGTTCGGCCCGGTGACGACCGTGAAGTCCTCGTAGAAGGGTATCCGTGTCTTCCGCCCGAAGCTCTTGAACTGGTCGAGGACTACTTCTTTGATGTGCATGGTGCGCTCGCGGTGGGGGTCGCGAGCCTAGGCGACGATGATGTCGCTCTCGTCCGACTCCCCGTCGTCTGCGTCTGCTGACTCCTTGCCCTCCTCGGCTTTAGTCGCTTCGGCATCCGGCGTCGTGGCCTCCTGTTCCGGCACGCGGATGTCGTCGGTGCGCGAGTCGGTCGTGTCGGCCGCGGCGTCCTCGTCGGCCTCCGTGCCCGGCGTTGCCGACGCGGATTCGGTATCCGGTTCGTCCGCGGCCCCACCGACGGGGCGGGAGCCCTCCGTGCGGACGTCGGTGTCGTTCGCGTCCTCGACCTGCCGGACGCGTTCCTTCATCTCGACGAGTTCCTCAGTGAGCCCGTTGACGGCAGCCTGCAGCTCGGCGACCTGCCGTTCGAGCTCCTCCACCCGATTACTCATGCCAGAAACCCGTCGGCGAAGGGGTATAAATCTGTGTCAGACATCCGTGTGACCAGATAGCACGATCCGGTGTCGGGACGCGCTGAAGCTTTGAAAGCCCCAGCCGCTGAGGCGGTCTGTTTATAAACAAGTTCGGCTATCGCCGCTTGCGACACCACTCGGTACACACAGAAAGCCCCAGCCGCTGAGCGGTCGCGCTTATGTGGATAATCGGGCATCGTCGTCGGCGACCCCACTCAGCATACCTGGAAAGCTCCAGCCGCTGTGCGGTCGCGTTTATATGGATGATCGGTCGTCGTCGCGAGCGACACCACTCGGGACCCCCAGAAAGCCCCAGCCGCTGAGCGCTCGCGCTGCTCGCTGCGCTCCTCACGGTTCACTCGATTCGCTCGTTCGCCGTTGCGGTGCCTGAGTCGAAGACTCAGACTAGCGAGAGCTTCGCTCTCGCGTCGCTTACGTCGCAGGACGTCCCGCGCAGCGGCTGCCCCTTTCAGTCCCGCCCGGGAGTGGTGGTCTGGCGTCGCTCGCGGCGGTTTTGTCGCCAGCGACCTCGCGCCAGCTGGCCGGCGTGCGGAGCGGGGCGGTCGGCGCGCGCGAGCAACGCGTGCGAGGGAGGGCGGGGCGCGCCGAGGTTGTGCGGTCCCGGCGCGCCCCAACCGAGGCTGGGGAGGGCCGAGGCTTGCGGTTGCTGGGCGGTGCTGTCGGGGTTGCTGGGCGGTTGCGGTCGCTGTGCGGTCGCGGTGCTGAGCGGTTGCGGTCGCTGTCCTGGCGGACTGAAAGGGCGACGGCCGGTCGCGCCGGAGGGGAGTCGCTGCGTCGACCCCTATCCGCGCGGACGGTGCGGAGAGCGCGGATATGTCGCTCAGCGACCGCGAGCGGCCGAGGGCTTTCCCGGTGTTTGCGGTGCTGTCAAGAGCAAGCCCGTCTCACCTGTTCAAACCTGCTTATAAAGAGCGGCCGAGGGCTTTCCCGGTGTTTGCGGTGCTGTCAAGAGCAAGCCCGTCTCACCTGTTCAAACCTGCTTATAAAGAGCGGCCGAGGGCTTTCCCGGTGTTTGCGGTGCTGTCAAGAGCAAGCCCGTCTCACCTGTTCAAACCTGCTTATAAAGAGCGGCCGAGGGCTTTCCCGGTGTTTGCGGTGCTGTCGAGCGCAGGACCGTCTCATATGTTCAAACCTGCTTATAAAGAGCTGCCGAGCGCTTTCTAGCAGTCCTCACGAACGAGAACAACGAAGCGGGTCGAGCCTACGCGAGCGCCAGCAGCAGCCAGACCCCGAGCGGCACGCCAACGGCGACGTGGGCCGCGCGGGGATGGACGTCAGCGTCGACGGCCAGCCCGCCCGACAGGAGGTGCCACTGCCAGCCGACCGTCAGGATCGTCGCGACCGTCACGATCGGAGCCACAGGGGCCATCGCTGCCTCGAGCGCGGCCGGGGCCTGCTGCACGCTCGTGATCGTCGTGTCCCACAGCGCGTACCGGAGAGCGGCCACCCCGACGACGAGCCGGCCCAGCTCCGGGAGCGCGGCCCAGCCGGAGAGCGCGAACGTGCCGCTCCAGGTCGGCGATCCCTCCACCAATCGTCCGGCAACGTTGAGCACTATCGCGCCGAGTACCCACATCACGAACGGGGCGAACAACAGCAGCGGCGCGTAGCCCGTTACCGCGTCGTACACCAGCGCGCCGGCGTCGCGCTCGACCGTCTCCGGCTCGTCACAGCCCGTCGGGGTCGACCCCTGGCTGTCCGCGTCCTCGCACATCCAGTCCGGCGGGCGCTCGGGGTTGTCCATCGTGACCGTCGCGTCGATCGCGCCGGCGAGCATCGAGCCGACCACGAACGTCCCGACGACCGTCGCGATCGCCAGCACTACGACGAGCGCGACCGCGTACGGGAGCGTGTCGGCCGGGCGGCGGCGCTCGAAGAAGTCGGTCGGGTGCAACAGCAACTGCCGAAGGGTTTCGCGGGTGGAGGGCATCACGACCGGTAGCTGTTCGACCACCGACAAAACCTTTCCCCAACTGCTGGCCGGCGGGCACCGACTACCGGATCCCTTCCTGGATCACGAACTCCAGCGCGTTGATGACGTAGTGGGCGAGGATTACGACGAACAGGTTGCCCGTCAGCACGAACACCGCCCCGAGCACGACGCCGATCCCGGCCGTCACCAGGATGCCGAGCCGCCCCTGCGCGCCGTGTCCGAGCCCGAACACGGCCGAGGACGCGACGACGAGTAGCCAGGGGTCGATCCCGAAGCCGACGGCGAGGACGCCGACCAGCGCGCCCCGGAAGAGGAGCTCCTCGAAGATGGCGATGGTCGGCAGCACGGCCAGCAGGAGCAGCGCCCACTCCGCGCGGTCCGTCGGGGCCATCGCCGAGCGCAACGCCTCCGGTGCGGAGAAGCCGAACTGCTCGCCGAGCCGCGCTGCGGTCTCGTTACCGGCGTAGAGAACGACGCCGGCGGCGAGGCCGACGGCGACGGTGCCCGCGTCGAGCGTCGCCAGCGTGAGCCCGAACGCCGACGCCGGGACGTCGGTCCACCAGGCGAGCCCCGCGAGCGCGGCGAGGAAGGCCCCCTGCGAGAACAGCACGTTCACCAGCAGGAGCCGCGTCGTCAGGAACTCGCCCGGCGGGGCGCCAGCGGGCTGGTCCTCGGGTTCGCCGGCGATGGCTTCGTGCTCGTCAGCGACGGCTTCGTGCTCGTCAGCGACGGCTTCGTGCTCGTCAGCGACGCATCCGGACTCTTCAGCTTCGAACTCCCGTTCGACAGCCCCGGGTTCGTCGAAGTGCGTCGGCTCCGCGCCGCCGACCTCGGTCCGTTGGGTCAGCGTCTCGCGGTCGTCGACGACGGTCACCTCTTCCAGCAGCTGCTGGGAGCGGTATGTTAAAAAGAGAAGGAGCAGCGTCAGGACGACGGTCGCGACCGCGAACGCCGTCCAGTCAGCCATCGATTACTGCGGGCTGGGGTTCGACGGGCCGGCGACGTCCGGCTGCTCCGGGATCGCCGAGCCGGTGATCGACTTGAGCCGCGCGACGAGCGAGTCCTTCTCGGGCTCGCCCTCGAGCGCGACGTCCAGCACCTCGCTGATGTGGGAGACGGGGATGATCTCGATCATGTCCTCGTACTCGTCCTCGATCATCACGTCCTGCTCGTTCGCCTTCGGGATGATGACCCGGTCGCAGCCGGCCTTCGCGGCCGCCTCGATCTTGTGGGTCACCCCGCCGACGGGGAGCACGTCGCCGCGGACCGACAGCGAGCCGGTCATCGCGAGCGACTGGTCGACGCCGACGTCCTCCAGCGCGGAGATGACGGCGGTCGCGACCGTGATGGACGCGGAGTCGCCGTCGACGCCCTGCTGGCCAGTCTGGATGAACTGGATGTGGATGTCCTTCTCCGTGATGTCCTGGTCGGAGAACTTCTTGATGATGGCGGAGACGTTCATCACCGACTCCTCGGCCATCTCCTTCAGCTGGCCCGTGGCGATCACTTCGCCGGGGCCCTGCGAGGGCGTGACCTCGGCCATCACCGGGAGCATGATCCCGGAGTCCTCGCCCATCACGGCGAGCCCGTTGACGCGGCCGGCCACGTAGCCCTCGGAGACCTGGAGCTCGTAGTCCTTCCGGCGCTCGATGAAGTCGTCCGCGAGCTGCTGCTCGATGGACCGGGAGCGGCCCTTCGCCTGCAGCACGTGGTCGCGGGTCGTGAACTCGGCGTCCTCGCCGCGGGCGATGTCGCCGGCGACGCGGACGAGCCCACCCAGGTCACGGAACAGCAGCGTCAGGTGGTCCTTGCGGCCGGACCGGCGCTTGGCCTCGAGGATGATCTCCTCGATGGCGTCGTCCGTGAACTCGGGGAGGCGCCCGTCGTTGGCGACCTCCTGGGCGACGAAGCGCGCGTACTTCCGGCGCATCTCCGGCGTGTCCTCGATGGTGTCCTCCATGTACACCTCGTACCCGTACCCCTTGATGCGGGAGCGGAGCGCGGGGTGCATGTTCTCCATCGCGTCGAGGTTGCCGGCCGCGATCATGACGAAGTCGGTCGGGACGGGCTCCGTCTGGACCATCGCGCCCGAGGAGCGCTCGGACTGGCCCGTGATGGAGAACTCGCCCTCCTGGATCGCCGTCATGAGGTTCTGCTGGCTGCGGATGTCGAGCGTGTTGATCTCGTCGATGAACAGCACGCCCTTGTTGGCCTCGTGGATGGCCCCGGACTCCACGCGGTCGTGGCTCGGGGTCTCCATGCCGCCGGACTGGAACGGGTCGTGCCGGACGTCGCCCAGCAGCGCACCGGCGTGCGCGCCCGTGGCGTCCTTGAACGGCGCCGTCTTCGTGTCCGCGTGGTTCACCAGCAGGTTCGGCACCATCGCGTCCGAGCCGCGGTTCATGTAGCGGAACGCGAGGTAGACGATCCCGGCGGCGAGAATGCCCAGCAGGATCTGCCCGGCGATGATGAGCGCGTAGCCTAAGACCACCGCGATGATGATCCACATCAGGAACGAGCGCATCTGATTGCGCTTGCGCGCCTCCTCCTTGTGGGCGTCGACGATCTGTTCGCCCTTGCCCGCGGGGACCGTCCGGACCTTCGGGTTGTTGCCGTCGTCCGGGTTGTGGTAGACGAGTACGTCCTGCAGCTCCTCCTTGGGGAGGAGTTCGGCCATCGCCTTCGCCAGCATCGACTTGCCGGTTCCGGGCGAGCCGATCATCATCACGTGGCGGCGCTGCTTGGCCGCCTTGATGATCACGTCGCGGGCGTGCTCCTGCCCGATGACCTGATCGACCAGGCGGTCGGGGACCTCGATGTCCGCCGTGGAGTCGATCTTGAGGCCGCCGAGGAGGTCGTCCTCGTCGGGGTCCTCCTCGACCTCGGCGCCGTGGATCTCGACGTCGCTACCGAGTTCGTCGATGTCGGGCCCCTCGGCGGGTTCGTCGGACGGTTCCTGTTCGTCGTCGACGAGGTCCTCGGGCTCCAGTGGGGCGTCTTCCGGCGACGGCGTCGTGCCGTCGCGGCCGGCCGGCTCCGACGCGCCGTCGCTATCGACGGACTCGTCGCCGTCGACGTCGGCTGCCGGTTCCCGGTCGGAGTTGGCGTCCCCGTCGGGAGACGAAGCGTCCTGCTCCCGGGGACTCTCGCTCGTGTCCTTCTCGTTACTCATAGAATCGGTTGTCGCTGTTTGAAGGGAAGGTTCCGCGATTGATATACTTTCTCCCCGCGGGCCGTCCACCGCGCACGACCGAAACACCGCAAAGAAGCGCCCAGTCGCCGGATCTCGAACTCGCGGGCGACCCGTCGGGTTTATAAACTCGGGCGTCGGCTACCGAGACGTATGCGGGGGTTCTACATCGGCCGGTTCCAGCCGTTCCACAACGGTCACCTGCACATGGTGGAGGAGATCGCCGACGAGGTCGACGAGCTCGTCCTCGGCATCGGGTCGGCCGGCGATTCCCACTCCACGCGCAACCCGTTCACGGCGGGCGAGCGGGTGTTGATGGTGACCAAATCCGTCGAGGACGTCGACCTGACGACGTACGTCGTCCCCATCGAGGACCTCGACCGCAACTCCGTCTGGGTCAGCCACGTCCAGAGCATGTCGCCCGGCTTCGACGTCGCCTACTCGAACAACCCGCTCGTCATCCGGCTGTTCACGGAGGCCGGCGTCGAGGTGCGGCAGTCCCCCATGTTCCGCCGCGACGTCCTCGAGGGCACCGAGCTCCGCGAGCGCATGATCCGCGACCGCGACTGGGAGAGCCTCGTCCCCGACGCCGTCGTCGACGTCGTCGAGGAGGTCAACGGCGTCGACCGGATCCAGCGCGTCGCGGAAACGGACGCGAACAGCTGAGGACGGCGTCGCCCGTTTTCAGTGACACCCGTTCAGTTGCGCCGACCAGTTCTGCGGACGCCAACCGACTTTTGTACGCCCGGCCCAACTCTCCGCCATGATCACGCTCGCTTCCGACTTCGGATCCCCGTACCCCGCCGCGATGAAGGGGGTCATCTCGCGCCGCACGGACGCCAGGATGCTCGACGTCGCCCACGACCTGCCGCGCGGGGATCCGCGTGCGGGCGCCTTCTGGCTCCGGTTCGTGCTCCCGGAGTTCCCGCCGGCCGTTCACTGCGCCGTCGTCGACCCCGGCGTCGGCACCGACCGCGCGGCGCTGGTCGTCCGCGCGGGCGAGCACGCCATCGTCGCCCCCGACAACGGCCTCGCGATCCCTGCCGCGCGCGAGCTCGCCGCGGGGACCGCCCCCGAGGCCGAGGTCGAGCACAACCCCATCGAGGTGTTCGAGATCGAGGTCGAAAGTCCGGCGTCGGCGACGTTCCACGGGCGCGACGTGTTCGCGCCGATGGCCGCCGAGGTCCACGAGGCGGGGGTCGACGAGCTGCACACGATGGACCGGCTCTCGCACACGCAGGAGTTCGTCGACATCGCGTTCCCCCAGCCCTCCATCGACCGCAACGCCGCCGAGGAGCCCATCGCCGTCGAGGGCGAGGTGCTCGTCGTCGACACCTTCGGCAACGTCGTCACGAACATCCCCGGCGAGGTGCTTCGCGACCGGGACACGGTCGAGGTGAACGGCGAGCGCGTGAAGGTCCGGGACACGTTCGGCGAGGTCGACCGCGGCGAGAAGCTCGTCACCGTCGGCAGCCACGGCTACGTCGAGTGCGACGTCAACGACGGTCGCGGCGACGAGCGCTTCCGGCTCTCCCCGCGTCAGCGCGTGCAGCTGGCGTTCGAGTAGCCGCAGCGAGGCGACGCCGTTCCGGGCCGAGCAGATCTGGCCGGACCGATAGGCCCATGTAGGATGGCCGAAAGGTGGGAACCATGCTGGGGCTCGAACACGGGTTCCGGATCGTCGACGTCCACGCGCAGCTCGACCCTGACGAGGAGGCGGTTGCGACCCACGGACGCGAGATCCGGCCCGACAGCCTCGAACGCGAGATGGGCCAGGCGGGCGTAGTGCGAGCCATCGTCTCGCCGGGCCGCCGCCCGCCGGGCGAGAGCTATCTCCGGGTGAACAACGCCGTCGCCCGGCTGAGCCACGAACGCCCCTTCGCCGCCTTCGCACGCCTGAACGGCCCCCGCGAGCCGGGCACCGATCCGATCTCCCGGCTCCGGAATCTCTATACGGAGCGCGCGGACCACCACACGCGCCCGGACGACGTCGAGCAGTACGCCCACGACGACCGCTTCCACGGGTTCACGATGGAGCCCGCGTACGACGGGCTCCCGGAGGCGGACGTCCTCGACGAGCTGGAGGAGGCCGACCTGCCGGTTCTCGTCAACGCCGGCGAGCGGTTCCCGCCGGGCGCCGTCGAGGAGCAGCTGCTCGAGTACGACGTGCCGATCGTGCTGGCGAGCTTCGGCGGGTACCCGCTGGCGGAGTCGCTGATGGAGGACGCGCTCGACCTCCTGGGGGAGTACGACCGGCTCCACCTCGACACGAGCGCGGTCCGGTACCGTGACGTCCTCGAACGCGGCGTGCTGGAGCATCCCGACCGCATTCTCTTCGGGAGCGGCGTTCCCGACGTCCACCCGAACGTCGCCGTGATGGAGGTGCTGACGCTGGACGTCTCGGAGGACCTCATGCGGCGTGTCTTCACGAAGAACCCCTCGCGCGTGATCCCGGGACTCGCTGCCGGCGCGGAGTTATAAGCGCGGAAAGGAGCGAATCAGTCGACCGTCGCCGGCTCGCCGCTCACCCGGTCCTCGCGCCAGTCGTACTTCGCGACGGCGCGGTCCGCGCGCTTCGACATGCCGTGGGGGTTCCGTGCCGGGGTCCGGTCCCTGGCGCGGGCCACGAGCCCGTCCGAGGTGCCCGTGGCGATCCCCTTGAGGACGTCGCGACCGTTGCCAACCCAGCCTGAGGGCGTCGCCTCGCCGCTGAGCACGTCGCGCGCGACGGAGTAGGCGTCGCTGCCGGCGTGGGTGACGGTCCGGAGCAGCGCAGTGGGCCTGATGCCGTAGTTCTTGGTCAGGCGGTAGGCCAGTGCCCGATACTTCCAGCCCCAGTCACGGTCCGCTCCTCGTTCGTCCTCGTCGCCGGACGGGAGCTCCGTGCCGACGGCGAAGTCGGGTTCCCAGGCGACCTCGTACTCCATCGCGGCCAGGCGATGCGCGGCGTCGCGTGCGCCGCCGGTCCGGAGGTACTCGTCGAAGCCGTCCAGGTCCTCGAGTACCTCGCGCCGGAAGGCGACGTTGCCGCTGGAGAAGAAGGTGACGTCGCGGCCGGCAACGCGGCTCTCCTCGATCCCGTCGGTCGTGTGCCCGCCGGGGAGGTCGTGCTGGACGGGGCCGGTGACGACGTCGGCGCGGTCGAGTCCGGCTCGAAGCCCGTCGAGCCAGGTCGCTTCGATCCGATTGTGGAAGTCGACGAGGGCGACGACGTCGCCGGAGGCCACCTGGATGCCGGCGTTGCGGGCGACGGTCACCGTCCGGTCCGCGATCTCGACGAGCGCGTTCACGTCGTCGCGCTCCCGGACCATGCCGGTGGTGCCGTCGGCCGAGGGGCCGTTGACGACGATGATCTCCGCGTCGGGTGCGTGGGCGGCCAGCGCGTCGAGGCCGGCGGCCAACCGATCCCGCCCGTTCAGGGTCGGGACGACGACGGAGAGGTTCATACAGGACCCTGGGGAGTCCAGAACTTAAAAGGCAACGTAAACTGCCCCGCCAGTCGGCGGAATCGAGCGCGTTACGTCCTGTCACCGCTCATTCAGATCCGCCCAAAAAGAGCCAGGGATGGCCGCCCGCGATGCCCAGTGCCGCGTTAGTTCGTCAGGAAGTACACCTGTTTGCGGGCGTCCTTGAAGCTGTACCGCGAGTCGACGAGATCGGACTCCTCCAGGCGGTTCAGCGCATAGCGGACGGTCCGGTCGGGGAGCAGCGATTCCTCGGCCAGCTGGCCCTGCGAGAGGGGGGCGTCGCTCTCGAGGACCTTCGCGACGAGCTTCGCGCTCGGGGGGAGCTCGCGCAGGCGGTCGCGGAATTCGTCGTCCGTGAGCGTTTCGTTGTCAGCAGCCTCTGCGTGACTGGTGCTCATACCCAGGCAAAACCGATCGTTCGTGGTAAAGGTTATCTACATACAGGGGTAACCCATAGGGACAATATAAGGTCATAATATCAGATATTATTGGGCTGGCAACAACGGCGGGATCCGTGACCGGCTCGCGCTGCCGTTGCCGGGTCGGCCATCCCCGTTGCCGGGTCGGCCATCCTTGTTGCCGGGTCGGGCACCCCGAGAGTTTTGGGACCTCGGGTGAAGGGTCAGGTATGATCCCCGAATCCCACGTCGACATCTTCGAGTCGGAAGCGTTCGCCCACCTCTCGACCGTGATGCCGGACGGGACGCCCCACACGACGCCGGTGTGGGTCGACCATCGCGACCGCGAGGTCGTGCTCGTCAACACCGCTCGCGGCCGGCAGAAGGAGCGGAACATCCGCCGAAACCCGAAGGTCGGGCTCTCGGTGACCGCCCCCGACGACCCGTATCGCTACGTCTCCGTTCGCGGCGAGGCGACGCTCGTCGAGGAGGGCGCCGTCGACCACATCGACTCGCTGGCGCAGCGGTACATGGACGTCGACGAGTACCCGCACCACGGCGAGGAGTCGGGTTCGCGCGTGATCGTCGAAATTCCGACGGACACGGTCGTCACGAGCGGGTAGGTGACGCGAGCGCACCGGATCGTGGGTGACGGCGCCGTCGGGTGCAGACCGGATCGCATCCAGTACGGTTTTAATCATCCGGTGAGGATGAGCGGATAGTGTGAAAGGACAGGATTGGTATCAGGCCGACGAGGTGGCCCAGGAGTACGATAGCCTCCGCTTCTCGGACGGCGGCCGCGTCATCGACCGCCGGGAGAAGGAGGCCGTGCTGTCCGCAGTCGGGCCCGTCGACGGCAAGCGCGTGCTGGAAGTCGCGTGCGGGACCGGCCGGTTTACGACGATGCTGGCGGACCAGGGGGCGGACATCGTCGGTCTCGACATCTCTCGCGAGATGATGGAGCAGGGCCGGCAGAAGGCGAAGGACGCCGGCCTCTCGGACCGCGTGCAGTTCATGCGTGGCGACGCCTCACGGCTTCCGTTCCCCGACGACCACTTCGATAGCGTCGTCGCGATGCGGTTTTTCCACCTGATGGACGAGCCCGAGCTGTTCATGCAGGAGCTCCAGCGCGTCAGCAAGGACCAGGTGTTCTTCGACACGTTCAACCGCCGGAGCTTCCGCGTGCTGTACACCTGGGCGCTCCCGATGGGCTCCCGGCTCTACTCCCGCGACGAGGTCGAGTCGTTACTCGACGCCGCGAACCTCAGCCTCGCGAACGAGGAGCACGCGTTCACGCTACCGTACGGCTTCTACCGGAACCTCCCCGGCAGCGTCGCGGACGCGTTCCGCGCGGTCGATACGACGATCAACAAGACGCCGGTCGGCCAGGCGATCGCCTCCGTGTCCTACTGGGACGCGCAGGTCGAAGACTGACGGGTCGGCACCGAGCAGCCTGCGGACCTTCGGTTGGCAGTCGCTCTCGGGGGAGCAAAAAGCCGCGGGGGCGACCGTCGCCGGCGCCTAGAAGTCCTCTTCGACGATCTCGCCGACCGCGAAGTTCGACTTCACTTCCGTCACCTCGATCTTGACGCGTTCGCCGACCTCGCCGCCGGGCACGATGATCACGTAGCCGCGCTCGACGCGCGCGATACCGTCGCCCTGCTTGCCGATGTCCTCGATCTCGACGTACCGCATCTCGCCGGGCTCGACGGGCGGCTGCGGCCCCTCGGTCGACTCCGACGTCGTTTCCGTCTCCTCGACCGCGGCGGGCTCGCCGTCGGACTGGGAGATGAGCGCCACGCGATAGGTGTCGCCGGGCTCGATGGAGCCGGTTTCGACCTCGCGGCGCGGGACCTCGACCACGTAGCTGTCGTCCTCTTCACGCACGTCCGCACTGAACAGACAGAGGAGCTTATCGGAGATTTCCATAGTAGACCTCATTGGGTCCGTCGCCATCGACTGTAATAGTTGTACCGCCGACCAGTCCTCGTTGGCAACCGCTCACGTGCGCTGTACGACTGGCGAGTGAATTCGCTTATAAATAGGACTGGTTATCGTCGGGAGAGACACCACTCGGTATACCCGTGGATAGTCGGCCGTCGAGGCGGTCGCATTTATGAGTGGAAGTGGCTATCACCGCCAGAGATACCACTCAGCATGCCCAGAAAGCCCCAGCCGCTGAGGCGGTCGCGCTGCTCGCTGCGCTCCTCACGGCTCACTCGCTCCCCTCGGTCGCTCGTTCGCCGTTGCGGTGCCTGAGTCGAAGACTCAGACTAGCGAGAGCTATGCTCTCGCGTCGCTACGTCGCAGGGCGTCCCGCTCAGCGGCTGCCCCTTTCAATCCCGCCCCGGAGTGCTGGCCGGCGCGTCGATCGCGGCGGCTGCCGGGTGGTCGCGGCGTGGCGTGCGGTGGCGCGCGCGAGCAACGCGTGCGAGGGAGGGCGGGGCGCGCCGCGCGGTGCGGTGCAGTGCCGGCGCGCCCCGGCCGAGGCTGGGGAGGACTGAGGAATTGCGGGTGCTGGGCGGTCGCGGTGCTGCGGCGGCTGCGGTGCTGTCGCGGTCCTGGCGGACTGAAAGGGCGATGGCCGGTCGCGCCGGAGGGGAGTCGCTGAACCGACCCTTATCCACGCCGGGCGGTGCTGAGAGGCGTGGATATGTCGTTCAGCGACCGCGAGCGGCCGAGGGCTTTCTGGGTGTTTGCGGTGCTGTCAAGCATAGCAGCGTCTGCACCTGAGCTCCCCATTTATAAGCAATAGCGGCCGAGGGCTTTCAAGTTGTCTGCGGTACTGTCAAGCACAGCAGCGTCTGCACCTGTCCATCCGGTTTATAAGTAAGAGCGGTCGAGGGCTTTCGAGGAGTCTGCGTTGCCGGCAAGCGCAGCAGCGCCTCCATTTTTAAGCCCAGTCGATAAACGAGAGCGGTCGAGAACTTCCAGGAAGCGACAGCCTTCGCCGTCCGGGCAAAATATAGGTAGCCGGCCCCGCGAGTCATGCGATATGGACGACGGCGCGCAGGGGACGGACGCCGGGGGCGACGAGCGGACCCGGCAGCCGCCGAGCGACTTCGTCGCGAACGCGAACGTGACCGACGCCGACGTCGACGCCGCGTTCGACGCGACGTGGCCGGACTGCTGGCGACGGGCTGCCGACCTCCTCGACTGGGAACGCGACTACGACGACGTGCTCGACGACGCCGACCCGCCCTTTTACGAGTGGTTCCCCGGCGGCGAGCTGAACGCCTCGGTCAACTGCGTCGACCGCCACCTGGCGGAGCGGAAGAACCAGGTCGCGATCAAGTGGATCGGGAAGCGCGGCGAGCGCCGCACCTACACCTATCTCGACCTGCACCGGGAGGTGAACGCCGCGGCCGCGGCGCTGCGGGATCTCGGCGTCGAGGAGGACGACGTCGTGACGCTGTACCTCCCGATGACGCCCGAGCTACCGATCACGATGCTGGCGTGCGCGCGCATCGGCGCGCCCCACAACGTCGTCTTCGCGGGCCTCTCGGCGGAGGCGCTCAGCACCCGCATCGACGCCGCGGAGTCCGAGTACCTCGTCACCTGTGACGGTTACTACCGACGCGAGGACGCCTTCAACCAGAAGAGCAAGGCCGACAACGCCCGCCTCCGGCTCGACGGCGATCTCGAAGCGACGGTCGTGGTGGACCGGCTCGGCGACGAGCTCCGGACGCCACTGGGCGACGACGAGTACGACTACGGCACGCTGATCGACGCCCACGACGGCGAGACGGTCGATCCGGTCGCCCGCGACGCCGGCGACCTGCTGTTCGTCATGTACACCTCGGGCACGACGGGCGAGCCGAAGGGCGTCGAGCACGCGACCGGCGGCTACCTCTCGCACGTCACCTGGACCACCGAAGCGGTCCTCGACGTGAAACCCGACGACACCTACTGGTGTGCCGCGGACATCGGCTGGATCACGGGTCACTCCTACGGCGTCTACGGGCCGCTCTCGGTCGGGACCAGCACGCTCCTGTTCGAGGGGACGCCGGACTACCCCGACCGCGACCGCGTCTGGGAGCTGATCGACCGCAACGCCGTCACCGTCTTCTACACTGCTCCCACGGCCATCCGGTCGTTCATGAAGTGGGGCGAGGAGTACCCCGCGAACCACGACCTCTCGAGCCTGCGCCTGCTCGGGACCGTCGGCGAGGCCATCTCGCCGCGGGCCTGGGAGTGGTACCACGAGCACGTCGGCGGCGGCGACTGCCCCGTCGTCGACACCTGGTGGCAGACGGAGACCGGTGCCATCCTGCTCGCGACGCTGCCCGGCGTCGACGCGATGAAGCCGGGCAAGGTCGGCCCGCCGCTCCCGGGGATCAGCGCGCAGGTGGTCGACGAGCGCGGCGACCCCGTCGACCCGGGCGAGACGGGCTACCTCGCGATCGACCGCCCGTGGCCCGGCATGCTCCGCGGGCTCCGCGGCGGCGACGAGCGCTACCGCCGCGAGTACTGGGAGGAGACCGACGACGGCTGGGTCTACCACACCGGCGACGGCGCCACCGTCGACGAAGACGGCTACGTCACGGTCCTCGGTCGCCTTGACGACGTCATCACGGTCAGGAGCCAGCGTCTCAGCACGGCGAAGCTGGAATCGGCCATCGTCGAGGCCGAGGGTGTGACCGAGGCCGCCGTCGTCGGCGACGAGCAGGGGGACATCTACGCCTACGTCACGACGAAAAGCGGCGTCGAGACGGACGACACGCTCCGGGAGACCGTCGCCGACCGGCTCGAGTACGAGGTCGGCCCCATCGCCCGCCCCGACGAGATCGTCTTCACCACCGAGCTCCCGAAGACCCGCTCCGGGAAGATCATGCGCCGCCTGCTGGAGGACATCACGCGCGGCAACGAGTTCGGCGACGTCAGCGCGCTCCGGAACCCCGAGGTCGTCGGCGAGATCAGTTCGGCCGTCGAGTAGTGTTTCGCCTTTCGAACGAGATACGAACCCCTGCATCCGGCTGGCGCCGCCACTATTTATAATATGTCCTGGCAGAAGCGCGAGGAGAAGCCTATTCGGTAGTTATTTCCTTCTGGTTGCTCGTGAAATACGAAACGATGGCGAACACGACCGAGCCAGCGGGCGACGAGACACCGGGGCTCTCGCAGGCTGCTTACGACGCGCTCGTCGACGCCGCGGAAACGTATCGTGCCGCGCTGGTCGTGCGACTCGCGGGCGAGGCGGGGCTTCGCACGGGGGAGATCACCCGCGTTCGCCCGTCGGACCTGCGTGAGGTCGGCACCGACGACCACGGACTACTGACCGTCTACGACGAGGAGGGCGACGCGACCCGGACGGCCTACGTGCCGCCGTCGCTCGCGGCCGAGCTCCGCCGGTACGCCGACAGCATGGGGCTCGCGGCGGCCGAGCGGTTCGTCGACGTCTCGGAGCGCCGCGTCCAGATGATCGTCGACGAGACCGCCGAACGCGCGGCCGACCGGACCGACGCGGTGGACCCGGATCGGATCGCTCCTCGGGCGCTCCGCCAGTTCTTCGCCCGCCGACTCCTCACCGAGCGGGAGATCGACCCGCGCGTCGTCCGGGCGATCGGCGGCTGGGAAACCCTCGGCGCCCTCGACCCGTACCTCGACCAGCCGGACGACCCCGAGATCGTGGCCGCCTTCGACGACCGGCCACCTGAGGACCCGGCGCGGGCGACGCCGCCGGCAACGGAGGCCGTCATCGACGCGTTCGACGTGGTGGCGACGGCCGGAACCCGGGCCGAACTCCTGGCGGGGATCCCCGAGCGGCTGGCCGCGGCTCCCGACTGGGCGGCCGCCTGGATCGCGACCCGCGAGCGCACGGAGGACGAGGTCGGCGTGGCCGCCGCGGCCGGTATCGACGCCACCGAGCTCTCCGACCGCGGGCTCCGAACGACCGACGAGGACGCCCCCTGGATGCGCGCGGTCGCGGTCGCCGAACCGGAGCCCGGCGGGGACGGAAGCGACGGCGTCGACACCACTGCCGACGAGAACGACGACCGGGACGGTACGCTCGATGTGGTCACCGGGTTGACGGAGGACCTCGCCATCCCGTCAGATGAGGCCGTCGTCGCCGTGCCGCTCGCCTACCGGGGCACGTCCTACGGCGTGCTGTGTCTGCTGAGCGACGCGGGCGAGGACGCCGGCGGGGCGGAACACTCGCCGGTCCGGACGGACCACTATCGCCGGGCGCTCGTCCGGCTCGGCGGCGTCGTCGGGCGGTCGCTGGCGTCGTTCCGGTGGCACGAGCTGCTTCACTCGGACACCGTGCTGGAGCTAACGTTCGAAACGTCGGCCGCGGCGGCGTTTCCCGTTCGGCTCACCGACGCGCTCGACTGCCGCGTCGAGCTGGACTCGACGGTCGCCACCGACGACGCGCTGCTGATCTACGTCGACGTCGACGGCGCCACGCCCCACGACGTCGCCGACGTCACCGGCGACGTCGCGGGGATCGAGGACACGCGCGTCGTTGAAACCCGCGAGGACGGCTGCACGCTGGGGTTCGTCGTGACCGGGAGCTCGCCGGCGGCGACCTTGACCGACCACGGCGCGACGGTCCGGGCGGCCTCGGCGAGTGACGGCGAGCTCCGGATCGTCGCCGACGTGCCGACGGGCACGGACGTGCGCCCGATCGCTGAGGGGCTCCGTCGCTCGTTCCCGGACGCCAGCCTCGTCGCGAAGCGCGAGATCGACCGTGACCCGGGCTCCGAGACGGCGTTCCGCGACGACGTCGAGGACCGGCTCACGGACCGGCAGCGAGCCACCCTCAAGGCGGCGTATCACGGCGGCTACTTCGACTGGCCGCGCGGGATCACGGCCGAAGAGGTGGCCGACGCGATGGGCGTCTCCTCGCCGACGCTGCACAACCACCTCCGGAAGGGGCAGCGGGCGCTCCTCGACGGGCTGTTCGACGGCGACGACGACCGCGTCTGAGGCGGGACGCTCCGCCGCCGTGACGGGCCGTTTTCCATAATTAGAGACCCCGTTTATAACCCTGTATCGAAATCTACCCATAGACTATGACAGATGGTGATGCCGAGCTCGAGGCGCGACTCGCCGAGCAGGAGGTATTCGAACCTCCGGCGGAGTTCGTCGAACAGGCGAACGTCTCGGATCCGGAGATCTACGAGGAGTTCGAGGAGAACTGGCCGGAGTGCTGGGAGAACGCGGCCGACCTGCTCGACTGGGAATCGGATTACGACCAGGTGCTCGACGACAGCAACCCGCCGTTCTACGAGTGGTTCACGAACGGCGACCTGAACGCGTCCGCGAACTGTCTCGACCGCCACCTCGCGGAGCGCGGCGACGAGGCCGCCATCGAGTGGGTCGGCGAGCCCGTCGACGAGGAGAACCGGACGTACACCTACGCGGAGCTGCATCGCGAGGTCAACGAGTTCGCGGCCGCGCTACGCGACCAGGGCGTCGAGGAGGACGACGTGGTCACGCTGTACATGCCGATGATCCCGGAGCTCCCCGTCGCCATGCTGGCGTGCGCGCGCATCGGCGCGCCCCACAGCGTCGTCTTCGCGGGCTTCTCCGCGGACGCGCTGGCGACCCGGATGAACTCCGCGGACTCCGAGTACCTCGTCACGACGAACGGCTACTACCGCCGCGGCTCCCCGCTCGACCACCTCGAGAAGGCGAACGAGGGCCTCGACGACGTCGAGCAGGAGACGACGACCGTCGTCGTCGACCGCCTCGGCCCGAACGGCGACGACTTCGGCCACGAGCTCGGCCCCGACCAGATCGACTACGACGACCTCGTCGCGGCACACGAGGGCGCGACGGTCGAGCCCGTCACCCGCGACGCCGAGGACATGCTGTTCCTGATGTACACCTCGGGCACCACGGGCAAGCCGAAGGGCGTCAAGCACACGACGGGCGGCTACCTCTCGTGGGCGGCCTGGACCTCGCAGGCGGTCCTCGACATCAAGCCCGAGGACACCTACTTCTGCTCGGCCGACATCGGCTGGATCACCGGTCACTCCTACATCGTCTACGGCCCGCTCGCGCTCGGGACGACGACGATGATGTACGAGGGCACCCCGGATCACCCGGACCGGGACCGGCTCTGGCAGATCATCGACGACTACGACGCGACGCAGCTGTACACCGCTCCCACTGCGATCCGCGCGTTCATGAAGTGGGGATCGGAGTACCCCGAGCAGCACGACCTCTCGAGCCTGCGGCTCCTCGGGACGGTCGGCGAACCGATCAACCCGCGCGCGTGGAAGTGGTACTACAAGCACATCGGCGACGAGTCCTGCCCGGTCGTCGACACCTGGTGGCAGACGGAGACGGGCGGCATGATGATCACGACGCTGCCCGGCGTCAAGGACATGAAGCCGGGCTCCGCCGGCCCGCCGCTCCCGGGGCTCGACGTCGACATCGTCGACACCGAGGGCGAGGAGGTGAGCCCCGGCGAGGCCGGCTACCTGACGGTCCAGAAGCCCTGGCCCGGGATGCTCCGGACGCTGTACAACAACGACGAGCGCTACATCGAGGAGTACTGGGCGGAGTACTCCGACGTCGACAGCGACGACCCCGACGACTGGGTGTACTTCCCCGAGGACGGGGCGAAGATCGACGAGGACGGCTACATCACCGTTCTCGGCCGCGTCGACGACGTGATCAACGTCTCCGGCCACCGGCTCGGGACGATGGAGATCGAGTCCGCCATCGTCGGCGTCGAGGGCGTCGCCGAGGCCGCCGTCGTCGGCGGCGACCACGACATCAAGGGCGAGGCCGTCTACACCTACGTGACCACGGAGGACGGCTACGAGCCGTCCGACGACCTCCGGGCCCGTATTACGGAGGGCGTCGAGGACGCTATCGGCCCGATCGCCCGCCCCGAGGAGATCGTCTTCACGCCGGACCTGCCGAAGACGCGGTCCGGGAAGATCATGCGCCGCCTCCTCGAGAACATCGCGGACGGGAAGGAGCTGGGTAACACCAGCACGCTCCGGAACCCCGAGATCGTCGAGGAGATCCAGCAGAAAGCACAGGACTAACGACTACCAGCCAGCCTCGACGAGAGGCCTTCTTTCGCCAACGAACGCGACAACCCAGGAGACCACATCCACTATGCCAAATTCCAACACAGCACACGATTCGGCCGCCGAAACGGACGGCGGCGTCGCGAGCAGCGCGGCACAGCAACATCGACAGACGGACTACCTCGACGCGGAGGTGAACCTCCTGAGCCCGAGCACGCCGTTCATGCGTGACCATCTCCGGGTCGTCTGGACGGGCTTCGTCGTCTGGGCGCTGATCGTCTTCGGCCCAGTCACGCTGACGCTCCTCGCGCCGGGCGCGATGACGACGCAGCTGCCCGTGATCGGGTTCCCGCTCCACTACTTCCTCGTCGCCTTCGGCGCGCCGACCGGGTCGCTGCTGCTCGCGGCGTGGTACGCCCGCCGGCGGGACCAGCTCGACGAGAAGTACGGTATCGACCACGAACCGAACGAGCAGGTAGCGGAGGCGGGGGCTGACGCCGACGCCGCCGCGGCCGACGGAGGTGCCGAGCAATGACGGTTCCGCTCCAGGCCGACGCGCTCAACATCTCGTTCAAGCTCGTGCCCGCCATCATGGTCTTCCTGATGATGGCCTCGTTCCTCGTCATCGGCTACGTGTTCAAGGTGGCCGACGCCGAGGGCATGTGGGTCGCGGGCCGCGGTATCGGGAACATCGAGAACGGCATGGCGATCGGCGCCAACTGGATGTCCGCGGCGTCGTACCTCGGCCTGGCCGGCCTCGTCGCGCTCGCCGGCTTCTACGGCCTGGCGTTCATCGTCGGCTGGACGACCGGCTACTTCGTGCTGCTCATCTTCCTGGCGGCGCAGATGCGCCGGTTCGGGAAGTACACGGCCCCGGACTTCGTCGGGGACCGGTTCAACTCGCCGCTGGCCCGTGCGCTCGCCGCGGTCACGACGCTGCTCATCGCGTACGTCTACTCCGTCGGTCAGGCTCGCGGTATGGGGCTGGTCGGCCAGTACGTGTTCGGGCTCGACATCATCCCGATGATCGTGGTGATGATGACGATCACGGTCGGCTACCTCGCGCTCTCCGGGATGCTCGGCGCGACGAAGAACATGGCCGTCCAGTACGTCATCCTCATCATCGCGTTCCTGGCCGGCGTCTACGTCGTCGGCTTCACGCAGGGGTACTCCACGGTCCTGCCGCAGATCGAGTACGGCCTGCTGATCGACGACCTGAGCCACCACTTCTCGGCCCCCTTCCAGGGTGGGAGCACCTACTACCTCTGGGTGGCGACGGCGTTCTCGCTCATCTTCGGCACCTGCGGACTCCCGCACGTGCTGGTCCGGTTCTACACGGTCGAGAACGAGCGGACCGCCCGCTGGTCGACGGTCTGGGGACTGTTCTTCATCCTCCTGCTGTACTGGGCCGCGCCCGCGATGGCGGCCTTCGGCGTCGACCTCTTCGCGAAGGTGAACGAGATCGCGCCCAGCGCGGTGTTCACCGGCGAACAGGCGATGTCCGGTTCGGAAGCCGACGTCATCGTCGTGCTGGCGGCGCAGTTCGCGAACCTGCCGGAGTGGTTCGTCGGGCTCGTCGCCGCCGGCGCGATGGCCGCCGCGATCGCGACGACCGCGGGGCTGTTCATCACCGCCTCCTCGGCGGTTGCACACGACATCTACACCGAGCTGATCAACCCCGACGCGACCCAGCGGCAGCAGGTGCTCATCGGGCGGCTGACGATCGTCGCCATGGGCGCGCTCGTCACCGTGACCGCGTTCAACCCGCCGGCGCTCATCGGCGAGCTGGTCGCGTACGCGTTCTCGCTGGCCGGCATCGTACTGTTCCCGATGTTCTTCCTCGGGCTCTGGTGGGAGAACACGAACCAGAAGGGGGCCCTGGCCGGGATGTCGGTCGGGCTCCTCATCTGGATCACGTCGATCATCAACAGCGTCCTGCCGAAGTACGTCGACTTCCTGGCGGAAGCCTCCGGCTCGACGACGGCGATCGTCCCCCTCTACGCGCAGTACGTGCCCCCGATCGGGGCGGCGCTGGTGGGAACGCCGGTCGTGTTCCTCGTCACCATTGCGGTGTCGCTGGCGACGCCCGAGCCACCCCTCGAGACGAAGCAGATGGTCCGGCAGTGTCACAGTCCCGAACCCATGGGACAGCAGGAATCCGCGGAGGACGTCATCGCCGACGGCGGCGAAACGCCGGGGGACGACTGAACCATGTACGAGCGAATCCTCATCCCGACCGACGGAAGCGACGTTGCCGAAACTGCCGTGGACCAGGCGCTGGGGCTCGCGGAAGCCTTCGACGCCGAGGTTCACGCCCTGTACGTCGTCGACATCGACTCGGTGAACCTCGGTCTCGGCACCGAGCAGGTCGACCGGCTCCGCCAGGGGCGGTTCGACGAGATGGAGGAGGTGAAGGCCCGCGCCGAGGCGGCGACCGGCGCCGTCGCGGACCGGGCGGCCGAACGCGGTATCGAGGTCGTCGAGCACGTTGCCGGCGGCCGGCCGCACGCGGTCATCGCCGACTACGCGGACGACAACGACGTCGACCTGATCGTGATGGGAAGTCACGGGCGCAGCGGCGTCTCCCGGGCGATCCTCGGAAGCGTCACCGAGCGCGTGCTGCGGTCGACCGACGTGCCCGTGCAGGTCGTCGGCCGCAGGAGCGACTAATGAACACCAACCGGCCACCCCATGGACCACTCACCGCAAACCCCCGACAGCATGAGCCTCAAGACCCGACTCGGCGAGCACGTTCGCGAGCACAGAACCGGTATGCTGTACGACCTCCTGTTCGCGCTCGTCTGGGTGACGCTGGTGTCGGCGCTGTTCGACCACGTGTTCACGAGCGCACCCCGGTGGGCGTACTACCTGTGCATGCTCGCCGCCATCCCGGCGTACTTCGGGTTCCTCCTCTCGCTCGCGGTCGCCCGCGAGCAGCAGTAGGGGGGCCGGTCGGAGGTTCGACGGCGGTCAGCCACGGCGGAGTACCCGCATCGAAACGATAACACACCACAACTACGACTACCGATCATGCACAAACCACTGCTCGCAACGGAGTTCCTCGACCGCGCCCGACGGAATTACGGGGACCAGGAAGCCGTCCTCGCCACCGACGGGACCAGGTACACCTACGACGAACTGGGGGACCGGGCCGACCGGTTCTCCGCGGTCCTGCAAGCGAAGGGCGTCGAGAAGGGCGACCGCGTCGCCATCCTCGACCCGAACACGCACTACCACCTGGAGGCGGCCTACGGCTCGATCCAGGTCGGCGCGGTCCACACGCCGCTGAACTACCGGCTCGTCCCGGACGACTTCGAGTACATCCTCTCGGACGCCGGCGTCGACGTCGTCTACGCCGACTACGAGTACGCGGAGAAGATCGAGGCCGTCCGCGACGACGTGCCGACGGAGACGTTCATCACGAACGACGCCGACGCCGTCGCGGGCGACTGGGAGTCGTTCGACGAGCTCGTCGCCGACGCCGACCCGGACGCGTACGAGCGCCCGGCGATGCAGGAGGACGAGACGATCACGATCAACTACACCTCGGGGACCACCGGCGACCCGAAGGGCGTCTGCCGGACCCACCGCGGGGAGACGATCCACGCGTACCTGATCAGCAAGCACCAGGAGATCAGCGACGACGACGTCTACCTGTGGACGCTACCGATGTTCCACGTCAACGGCTGGGGGCATATCTACGCGATCACCGGCATGGGGGCCCGTCACGTCTGCACCCGCGGCGTCGACGCCGGCGAGGTGTTCGAGCAGATCCGCACGGAGGACGTCTCGTACTTCTGTGCGGCGCCGACGGTGCTCAACATGCTCTCCGAGCACCACGACGAACACGGCGGTGCGACGACCGGCGAGAACGACGTCCGGGTCGCCACCGCCGGGGCCGCGCCGCCGGAGGCGACGATCCGGGCCGTCGAGGAGGAGTTCGGCTGGTACCTCCAGCACGTCTACGGCGCGACGGAGACCGGCCCGCTTATCACGACCTCCGACGCCCGCCGCTACTTCGCTGACGACTCCGAGGACCGTTTTGCCGTCAAAAAGCGGCAGGGATTCGGGTACCTCGGCACGGAGATCCGCGTCGTCGACGAGGACGGTACCGACGTTCCCGAGGACGGCGAGTCGATCGGCGAGATCGTCGTCCGCGGCAACCAGGTGATGGACCGCTACTGGAACAAGCCGGAGGCGACGGAGGAGGCGTTCAACGACCGCGTCGAGGGGTATTACCACACCGGCGACCTCGCCGTCGTCGGCGAGAACGGTATGATCGCGATCCAGGACCGGAAGAAGGACATCATCGTCTCGGGCGGCGAGAACATCTCCTCCATCGAGCTGGAGGACACGCTGTTCGAGCACGAGGCCGTCGCCGACGTCGCCGTCATTCCCGCCCCGAGCGAGCAGTGGGGCGAGACGCCGAAGGCGTTCGTCGTCCCCGACGGCGACGTCGACGACCCACCGGTGTCGACCGAGGAGCTCCGCTCGTTTGTCAGCGAGCGCGTCGCCTCCTACAAGACGCCCGGCGAGATCGAGTTCGTCGCAGAGCTGCCGACGACGGCGACCGGGAAGGTCCAGAAGTTCGAGCTTCGAGAGCGCGAGTGGGCGGATGAAGACCGGATGGTTGGAGAGGGGTAAGCCGCCCCGGTTTCCGACCGCAGCTGGACAGCGTTCGAACGAGTTTACTTTTAAATAACGGCCGTCGGTGTGGCGACGGTCGCCGCCGTCGTTCATAGCCCGTTCGCCACGGCGCTGTACAGTTGAACGCCGGCGAGCGTCGACGAGGTCGACGGCCGACTTCATTTATAAGTGTGCGCGGTCAGCAGCGGGATTTCGAGGGTGTGGTACGGCAGCCTTCCGGCGGCGATATTCGATTCCATTTATAACTGAAACCGGTAGGCGACTGGTGCTTCGAGGGACGCCCGGCTTCGAGGGACGCCCGGGTCGCCGTCGACGTGTTCCGGCGACGGAATCCCCATTTTCGTCGGTGATAACTACGGCCGAAGCTTCAAACGTCGATGCTCGAACCAACGGTACGGACGATCACACCAGATGAGCCTCGACCCACGAACGTACGACGTAGAGGAGCTGCGGGCGCTGGCGGGGCGCTCGCGGTCGCGACCGCCGACCCCGCGGTCGGACCCCGCCGAACCGGGCGACACCCGGACGCGACGCCCCCCGGCCCGCCACCGAAGCGACGCCGTCGCGCGCGGCGCTCAGTTCAAGAAAGCGTTGACCCGGCAGCGAGGGATGCCAGCGTCGCCCGAAACCCGCGGACGACCCTTTCTCGAAACGCTCCCGGACGGGCCGGTCGCGGAGACGACCGTGACGGACTGGCTCGGTTACCTCGTCGACGGCGGCGGGCGACGTCGGGCGGCCGACGCCCTCGCATACTACCGGCAGATCGGCTGGATCGCCCCGCCGGTCGAGTCCGCGCTCCGTGACCGGCTGGCCGGGTTTCACGACCCACAGCACGCCCGGGCGCTCACCGTCGCGGACCACCGCGTCGCGCTCGTGGCCATCCAGCGACTCGTCTCGTGTACGAACCACTCCGACGGCGCTCGCGGCGACGCCACTCGCAGCGACCCCCGACGCGAGCGCACGCGATCCCCACCCAGACACCAATGACAGCAAGTGAATCCCACGACGACGGCGCCCCGACCCCGGTCGGCGTCAAACTCGGCAGCACGCGCACCGTTCTCGACTACCCGAACGGCGAGGGGAGCGACCTCGTCTCCACGCTCACCTGCCTCGCGACGTACGAGGACCCGATCACCGGCGAGGAGAAGGTCCTCTACGGCGACGAGGCCGCGGTCGAGTACCCCGACCGCGTGAACTACATGCTCCGCTCCGGGCTCCCGGAGGACGAGGCGGGCGCGCGGGCGACGAGCCGCTTCTTCGAGACCCTCGTCGAGACCGAGAGTATCCCCGAACACAGCGCCGTCGTCTACGCCGTGCCGACCATCGACAACGAGCAGGGCGTCCGGAACCTCACGAGCGTCATCGAGGACAGCGACATCGGCCGCGTCGAGAGCCGGAGCTTCCCGGAATCGCTCTGTGGCGCCATTCCGGCGTACGGCGACGGCCTCGAGGCGATCGAGGAGGTGTTCATCTCGGTCAACATGGGCTCGACGACGCTGGAGGCCTGCGCGTACCGGCGCGGCGAGCAGCTCTCGCCGTACTCGACCGGCGCCGTCACCGGCAACGAGGTCGACCGCTGGATCGTCTCCGCCATCGAGGAGGAGACGCAGGGCCGCGTCCACGTCGACCGGACGACCGCCCGCGAGTACAAGGAGGTCCACGGAGACCTCGCTGAGTTCGAGCCGTTCACGGACGTCGTCCAGCAGCCCGGCGGCGGCAGCCACGAGTTCACCGTCGAGCGCGGCGTGACGGAGCCGCTCGACCGCTACGTCGACGACGCCGTCGACGCCGTCGCCAACGAGTTCCTCCCCGAGCTCGCCGGCGACCACATGAAGCCCTACCAGCTCGCGCTCGGGAAGCCGATCGCGGTCACTGGCGGGATGGCCTGCGTCCCCGGCCTCGTCGACGAGTTCGAGGCACGGCTCCGCGAGGAGCTCGACCGCGACGTCGACGTCGTCGCCCCCGAGAACCCGGCCACGGCCGCGGCGGAGGGTGCCGGCCGCATCGCCGAGCGGCTCGCCGAGTAACCCGCCGGGCCACTCTCCGCTCCCGAACCGTTTCTGCCCGCGGAGTCAGTCGTGGACCAGCACGTCCAGCACGTCGGGGCCGTCGCGGTCGACGGCGGCCGCGATGGCGTCGGCGATCGCGGCCGGGTCCTCGACCTGCTGCCCGCGAGCGCCGTGGCTCTCGGCGTTCTTCGGGACGTCGACCGGCGGCTCGAAGTCCATGCCGACGAACCCGTAGTCGTCCTCCTCGCCTCCGAACAGGTCGAGCGTGTTGTCCTTTAAGATCCGGTAGTTGCGGTTGTCCGGGACGACGACCGTGAGGTCGACGTCCCGGCGCGCCGCCGAGTAGAGCGTCTGCGGGTAGTAGAGGTAGGAGCCGTCGCCGACGAACCCGATGACGTCGCGCGGCTCCGCCCGCTGGCCTTCGGCGATGGCGGCGCCGACCGAGGCCGGGAGCCCGTAGCCGAGCCCCCCGCCCTTGTTCGAGACGTACTGCTCGGGCTCGAACGGCCACCGGGTCAACATCGCGTACTTCGCCGTGATGCTCTCGTCGACGACGTACGCGTCCGGCGCGGCCTCGTACATCGCGTCGACGAGCTCCGGCTTCGAGGCTCGCGGATCGTCGCTCTCACTGTCGTCGTCACTGCTCAGCTGTGCCTGCACTTGGTCCTTGACAGCGCCGACCTGCTGGAGCCGGGCGTCGCGCGCCGCGTTTGGTAGCGCCGCGCGGAGCTCCTCGGCGAGTTCCCCGAGCACGTGGCCGGGGTCGCCGACGACCGCCGCGTCGGCCGGCTGGTTCTTCCCCACCTCCCAGGCGTCGTCGCTGACGTGGATGCAGGTGGTGTCGGCCGAGACGAGTTCGTCCTCGTGGCGCGTCAGCGTCGTGTTCGTCGAGCAGCCCGCGAAGACGATGGTGTCCGCGTCCATGAGCCGCGCCGCGAGCGTCTCGTCCGGCGGGAGGTACGACACCCACTGGTCGTGGGCCGTCGGGAAGTCGACCTCGCAGGCGAGGATCTCCCCGTGCACGCGCGCGCCGGCGGCCTCGGCGAAGTCGACGGCGGCCTCGACGGCGTCGACGCCCGAGCGCGCGACGCCGTCGCCGACGACAAGGGCGACGTCCTCGGGCCCGGAGTCGCCATCGGGTTCGGACCCTCCCCCGCTGTCGCTCGCAGTGAGGAGCTCCGCCGCGCGCTGCACCTGCGCCGGATCCCCGCGGCCGCCGTCCGGGATCTCGCCGAGGCGTTCGGGCTCGGCGTCCGTCTCCGCGGTCATCACGTCGAGCGGCAGCGAGAGGAAGACGGGGCCGGTTGGCGGCGTGAGCGCGACGCGGAACGCCCGGCGGAGCATCGTCGGGAGCGTCTCCACGTCCTGCACCTCCGCGCTCCACTTGGTGAACTGGTCGGCCATCTCGACGAGCTCGCCGTGGAGGATCGGCTCCTCGTGCCGGAAGTCCGTGCTGTGGTTGCCCGCCGTCACGACCAGCGGCGCGCCGGCGACGCTCGCGCCGTAGAGGTTACCGAGCCCGTGCGCGAGCCCGGGCGCGATGTGGAGGTTCACGACGCCGACGGGGAGGACCGACTCGTCGTGATGGGCGTGGTACCGTCGCGTACTCGCGTAGCCGGCGGCCATCCCCACGGCCACGTCTTCGTGGAGCCCCAGGACGTACTCGAGGTCCGCGTCGTCCATCGCGGCCATCACGGGCAGCTCCGTCGTCCCCGGGTTGCCGAAGACGTGGGTCACGCCGTACTGCTCGAGCGTTTCGAGGAACAGGTCCGCGCCAGTGGACGAGTCGCCAGCCATGGAACGGGCACGGGCATGAAACCCGTTAACAATTCCGCTCCTCACAATCCGGAGCGGGAGGTTCGCGACGGCAACCGACCTCGTTGTGTGCTATTGTCCCACACATTTATGTGGGTCGTTGTGGAAACGGGTACCCACATCCATGGTTAACGATGATAAGAGTTCGGAGAATGTAGGGGGAGATGGTAAGAAAACTTCCCAAGTAGAAAACATTGATAAGATAACGTCGGTGGCTGACGGTGTCGACCGGCGGCGGTTTCTCCAGGCAACCGGTGCCGGCGTCGCGGCCACGTCACTGGCCGGCTGCACGGGCGGGGACGGCGGAGACGGCGGCAGCGGGGACGGCGGGGACGGCGGCGGGGACGGCGGCGTCGGCGACACGGTGAAGATCGGCGTGCTCGCGCCGGAGCCGGAGAACAACCCGATCGGTGCCTCCATCGCGAACTCGGCGGAGCTGGCTGCGGAGGAGCTCAACGCCGACGACGGCATCGCCGGCGCGGACGTCGAAGTGATCGTCAAGGACACGAAGGAGGACCCGTCGACAGGGAAGACGAAGTACCAGGAGCTCACCGTCGGCGAGGAGGTCGACCTGACGACGGGCGTGTTCACGAGCGAGGTCATGCTCAACCTGATGGGCAGCATCGCCCAGCAGCAGACGGTGCACCTCAACGCCGGCTCGGCGACGCCGGAGACGACGAAGCAAGTCGCGGAGGACTACGAGCAGTTCAAGTACTACTTCCGGACCGGCCCGGTCAACTCCCACTACCTCGGGGAGAACATGGTCGACTTCGCGGAGGCGCAGTTCGGCGACATGGGCTGGGACTCCGTCGCGGTCCTCGCGGAGGATTACAAGTGGACGGAACCCATCTCGGAGGCCCTCGACGGCGCGCTCTCGGAGGTCGGCGTCGACGTGCCGATCAACAAGCGGTACGCCAGTGGCACGGAGAACTTCTCGCCCATCTACGACGAGGTCGAGAACGCCGACGTCGACGCCGTCTACGTCGTGATGGCCCACACCGGGACGGCCGCGGTCGTCCAGTGGGCGAAGGAACAGCGCCCATTCGAGTTCGGCGGGATCCACGTCCCGCTGCAGTTCCCGACCTACTACGAGGCCACCAAGGGCGCCGCGGGCTACACGGTCACCCAGACCACGGCGACGCCGACCAGCGAGCTCACCGAGAAGACGAAGCCGTACGCCGAGGCGTACAAGGAGGCGAACGGCCAGTACCCGATCTACACGGGCTACGCCACGTACGACGCCGTCAAGCAGTACGCCGCCGTGGTCGAGGACGTGGGGACGACGAACGCGGACGAGGTCGTCTCGGGGCTGGAGGACAGCTCGTTCACGGGGACGACGACCGACTCGCTGGAGTACTACGGGAAGGACCACGAGTACCCCCACGACGTGAAGTACGGCCCCGAGAAGGCCTGGCCCGTCTGGCTCCAGTGGCAGGCGTCCGACGACGAGGGCGTCCAGGAGGCCATCTGGCCGGACGACGTCGCGACGACGGAGTACGAGAAGCCGCCCTGGGTGTAGCCACCCGGCCCACGCTCTCCAACTATGGTTGATCTACTTACCACGATAATCAACGCCGTCATGATCAGCGCCCTGTACGCGCTGGTCGCGACGGGGTTCACGCTCATCTTCGGCGTCGGCGGCGTCCTGAACCTCGCCCACGGGGCGACGCTCACCGTCGGCGCCTTCGCGGCGTACTACACGACGACTGCCCTCGGGCTGAACATCTGGATCGGAACGGTGGCGGCACTCGTCGTCGCCGGCCTGTTCAGCGCCGTCCTCTACCTGGGACTGATCCGCTGGGTGCAAGACGAGCCGATCATGGTGATGATCCTCTCGCTCGTCACGGCGATCTCGATAGAGCAGTTCTTCATCGTCGTCGAGGGGACCCAGCCGAAGGCGATCCCCTCGCTGATCCCGGGCCAGCTCGCGTTCGCCGGGATCAGCGTCCAGGCGAACCAGTTCCTCGCGTTCCTCCTCTCGTGGGTGCTCATCGGCGGGCTCATCGTCGCGACGAACTACACCCAGACGGGGAAGGCGATCCTCGCGACGAGCATGAGCACGAAGGGGGCCGCGCTCGTCGGCATCGAGAGCAACCGCATGTACCTGTACACGTGGGTGCTCGCGGGCGCGCTGGCCGGCGTCGCCGGCGTGTTCCTCGGCTCCTTCACCACCGCGAGCTGGGCGATGGGGCGCCAGCCGCTCGTGCTGTCCTTCTCCATCGTCGTGCTCGGCGGCATCGGCTCGATCCGGGGCAGCGTCGTCGGCGCGTACCTCATCGGCTTCCTCGAGGTGTTCACCGTATCGTACGTCGATTCGAGCATGAGCGGGCTGGCGTCGCTGGTCGTCCTGGTCGTCGTCCTGCTCGTGCGCCCCGAGGGCCTGTTCGGCCGCGAACTCACGGAGGCCTGACAATGTCGGACACACAACCCCACGGACTGTCGTACCGCGACGTGCTCGACCCGCGGGCGCTCCCGCTGCGCCAGCAGCTCGGGCTCGTCGGCCTGGTCGGTATCGCCCTGCTGCCGTTCGGCGCCGACCCGCTGTTCACGCTGAAGCTGATCGGCGCGCTCTACTTTGCCGTGTTCGCGATGAGCTGGGACGTCGTCTCCGGCTACACGGGCCAGATCAGCTTCGGGCACGGCCTGTTCTTCGGCGTCGGGGGGTACACCTCCGCGCTGCTGAACCTGGAGCTCGGGCTCTCGCCGTGGCTCGCCGTGCTCGTCGGCATGGTGCTGGCAGCCGTCGCCGGCGTCGTCATCGGCGTGCCCGCGCTCCGACTCGAGGGGCCGTACCTCTCGCTGATCACGCTGGTGGCGCCGCTCATCCTGCTCCAGGTGTTCATCGTGTTCAGCGACACGTTCGGTGGCGAGCTCGGCCTCTCCAGCCCGGAGAGCCTCGTCGCCTTCGAGAGCTTCCCGACGACCATCCTGGCGCACTACTACATCGCCTTCGGGCTGTTCGTCGGCGTGCTGGCCGCCCTGCTCGCGGTGACCCGGTCGGACGCCGGCGACGTGTTGACGGCGATCCGCGAGGACGAGCAGGCGGTCGCTGCCGCCGGGCTCAACCCGGCGAAGTTCAAGATCTTCGCGTTCGTGCTCAGCGCCGCCGTCGGCGGCCTCGCGGGCGCGATGTTCGTCCACACGCCGGTCGGCAACCCCCAGCCCAGCCAGCTGCTGGTGCTCACCGTCAGCATCGAGGTGATCATCGCCAGCATCCTCGGCGGGATGGGGACCATCGTCGGCCCGGCGGTCGGCGGCCTGTTCTTCTACCTGTTCCGGGACTTCCTCAGCGGCCTGAGCTGGACGGTGCCGGTGGTCGGCGCCCCGGTCTCGGACCTGGACCTGTTGCTGTTCTCGCTTTTCACCCTCGCGCTGCTGTTCGTCCTCCCCGGCGGGGCGCTCCGCTGGGCGATCCGGAACGGCCGGCGCGCACTGGACAGCCGAAAGCGCGAGGGCGGCGACGACGAGGGCGGGCCCGCCGTCACTGACGGCGGCCGCGGCCCGGTCGTCGCGACGCTCGCGGACTACCGGGACCGGCTCGCGTCCCGGGACGGCGGCGGGACGAACGACGCGACCCGGAACCGGCGGACGACCGAGCGCGAAGGCGTCGACGAGCGCCTCGACGAGACGAACGACGACGGAGGTCGACAATGAGCACTGACAGTTCCACCACGGACGAGGCGATGCCGACGGACGAGGACCTGGGCCCGGACGACGGGATCTTCGTCCTCGACGGGCTGACCAAGGAGTTCGGCGGGCTGACCGCCGTCGACGACCTCTCCTTCGCGGTGAAGGAGGGGGAGATCCTCGGCTTCATCGGCCCGAACGGGGCGGGGAAGTCGACGACGTTCAACTGCGGCACCGGCACCTACCCCCCGACCGACGGGACGGTGTGGTACCGCGGGGAGGACGTCACCGACGAGCCCGCCTACGAGATGGTCAAGCGCGGGCTTGCGCGGACGTTCCAGTCGTTCCGCCCGCTGGAGGACCGGTCGATCGTCGACAACGTCGCGCTCGCGCTCATTCCGGATCGTGTCGCGTCGCTATCGGGACTCCGCGGGGAGACCCGAGAGCGCGCCCGGCAGATCTGCGAGCGCGTCGGGCTGGGCGATCGCCTGGAGCAGCATCCGGGCGAGCTCCCTCACGCCGGGCTGCTCCGGCTGGAGATCGCTCGGGCCCTCGCGACCGACCCGGACCTCCTGCTGGTCGACGAGCCCTTCGCGGGCCTCTCGAATCAGGAGGTCGCGGAGGTTTCAGAGCTGCTGGAGGCGCTCCGCGACGACGGGATCACCCTCGTCGTCGTCGACCACAACATGCGCGGGCTGCTCTCGCTCATCGACCGTGGCGTCGTCATCCAGTTCGGGTCGAAGATCGCCGAGGGGCCACCGGAGGCGATCAAGGCGAACGAGCGCGTGCAGGAGGCGTACCTGGGAGGTGATTCGCTATGAGCACCGGACGCAACGTCGCCGACGACGACGCGGCTGCGTCGGGGGCAGCGGACGGGGACTCGACGGGGGACGCGGAGACGGTCCTGCGCGCCGACGACCTCAGCGTCTCCTACGGTGAGGTCGCCGCCCTCCGCGGCGTCGACTTCCACGTCGACGACGGCGAGATCGTCGCTATCATCGGCCCGAACGGGGCCGGGAAGTCGACGCTCGCGGACGCCGTCTCCGGCCACGTCGACTTCGAGGGGTCGATCACCTACCAGGGCGCGGACGTCAGCGAGTCGTCGGCGAGCGACCTCGTCTCGGCGGGACTGATCCACTGCACGGAGACGCGGGACCTGTTCGGCCACATGAGCGTCGCCGACAACCTCTCGCTGGGCGCCTACCGCCAGCGCGAGGGCATCGAGGAGCGCCTCGAGTTCGTCTACGACCTGTTCCCGACGCTGGAGGAGCGGAAGCAACAGGATGCTCGCACCATGAGCGGGGGCGAACAGCAGATGCTCGCCATCGGCCGCGCGCTGATGAGCGACCCCGACCTGCTGCTGCTCGACGAGCCGACGCTCGGGCTTGCGCCGGTCATCCTGGACGACATCAGCGAGGGGATCGAGGAGATCCGCGAGTCGGGCGTCACGGTGGTGCTCTGTGAGCAGAACGTCACCTTCGCGATGGACCACGCCGAACGGGTCTACCTGCTCGAGAACGGTCGCTTCGAGCGCGAGGGCGACCCGGACGAGCTCCGCGGCGACGACTACATCCGGGAAGCGTACCTCGGCGGCTGATCGCAGGACGCCAGCCACGCAGTCGGGTTGGCATCCGCGGCGACGACCTCTTTCAGCGTTAATTTACTCAGAAACTTCGCTTCAGTTGTTAGCAGTTCGGGACAGAATCGGTAAAATCGGTTTTCACGTGGGGAACGTTTTAGGGGGGTGACTCACATTAATAATCACGATGGTAAACCTTGCCACGAACGTACGATCGGCCGCCAGTGACCACCCGGACCAGGTCGCGCTCGCGGCGGACGGGCGGGAGACGACCTACGAGGAGTTCTGGCACCGGACCGGCCAGTTCGCGGCCGCGCTCCGCGACTGCGGGGTCGGCGAGGGCGACCGCGTCGCGATCTACCTCCCGAACGTGCCCCAGTTCGTGACGGCCTTCCACGGCACGCTGCGCGCCGGCGGGACGGTCGTCCCGATGAACCCGCAGTACAAGGCCCGCGAGATCGGCCACCTGCTCGACGACAGCGAGGCGAAGGTCGTGGTGACGCTGTCGGACCTCGTCCCGTTCGTCCAGGAGGTTCGCGACGACACTGACGTCGAACACGTCGTCACGGTCGGCGAGGAGGCCGACGCCGGCGTCGACTTCGAGGCGTTCCTCGCGGACGAGACGGTCGACGTCGTCGAGCGCGACGACGACGACGTCGCCGTCCAGCCGTACACGAGCGGGACGACGGGCCAGCCGAAGGGGGTCCAGCTCACCCACCACAACCTCACGTCGAACGCGAAGACCGCCGCGGACCTGGTGCCGAACGGCATCCAGCCGAGCGACAAGCAGCTCGGCGTGCTCCCGCTGTTCCACATCTACGGCATGACCGTCGTGATGAACGCGACGCTGTTCAACGGCGGCGCCTACTACCCGCTTCCCTCCTGGGAGGCCCAGCAGGCCGTCTCCCTCATCGAGAACGAGGAGCTGACGATGATGCACGGCGTCCCGGCAATGTACAACGACGTCATCAACCAGCCCGGCGCCGCGGAATTCGACCTCTCCTCGCTCCGCATGGCGGGCGTCGGCGGGTCCGGTATCCCCGTCGAGGTCCTCCGGCAGTTCGAGGACCTCTACGACGTGAAGGTGTACGAGGGCTACGGGCTCACGGAGACGAGCCCCGTCACCCACTTCAACTCGCCGAGCCAGGGGCGGCGCGTCGGCAGCATCGGGAAGCCGCTCCCCGGCGTGCAGTCGAAGATCGTCGACGAGGACTTCAACGAGGTCGAGCGCGTGGAGCGGGGGCCCGTCGAGGACGAAGACGACCTCGACGAGCTCACCGGCGAACTCGTCGTCGCCGGCCCGAACGTGATGAAGGGGTACTACAAGCTCCCGGAGGCCAACGAGGGGGCGTTCACCCAGGAGGGGGACACGCGCTGGTTCCACACCGGCGACATCGGCTACTGGGACGAGGACGACTTCTTCTACGTCGTCGACCGGAAGAAACACATGATCAACACCGCGGGCTACAACGTCTACCCGCGCGAGGTGGAGGAGCTGCTCTTCGAGCACGACGCCGTCGCCGACGTCGCCGTGGTCGGGATCCCGGACGAGCGCCGCGGCGAGACGGTGAAGGCCTTCGTCGTCCGGACGCCAGACAGCGACGTGACCGGGGAGGAGCTCAAGCAGTTCTGTCTCGACAACCTGGCGGAGTACAAGCATCCGCGCGAGGTGGAGTTCGTCGAGGAGCTCCCGCGGACGACGACCGGCAAGGTCCAGAAGTTCGAGCTGCGCGAGCGCGAGCAGTCCGCGTGATCGATGGCGGACGAGCAGTCGCCGTCGCCGCTGTCGAACATCTCCCCCGGGCTCGAGTTCTCGGAAACCTGGCCGGTCGGTCGCTTCGAGCCCCAGACCATCGTCGACGGCGTCGACGTCGTCGCCACGCCCGAGATCATTGGGTGTATGGAGGGCACCGTCCGGGACGCGGTGACGCCACACCTCCCGGACGGCTATCGCGTCGTCGGCTCCGAGGTCGAGTGTGACCATCGCGCACCGACGCCCGCCGGCGGCGAGGTCGAGGTGACGGTCGAGATCGAGGCGGTCGACGAGGAGAATGACCAGGTCGTCGCCACGGCGACGGTCACGGACGATGCCGGCATCGTGGCGACGGGCCGAATGCAACACGCGGCCGTCGACCGCGAGACCTTCGGGGGGTCCGTCGAGCGCCGCTTCGCCGAACTGTCGGCCGCCGGCCCAGAGTAGCGGGCCGGCGCCCCCGAGTAGCGGCTCGGCGGCGCCGAGTAGCTGGCCGTCGGCGGCGGTCGCTCGCGACGTTTCCACGCCGTCGCCATCTCTTCGATCTTAACACTGTTCGCACTTCTCCGAAAATACTTTTTATTGGAAGCCTATTGTGGCGTATGGCATTTCGACTGTCAGACGAGCAGCAGGCGATTCGGGAGGCCGTTCGCGAGTTCGGCGAGGAGGAGATCCGGCCGATCGCCCGCGAGCACGACGAGGAGCGCAAGTACCCCGCCGACCTCGTCCAGAAGGCGGCCGACCTCGACTTCATCGCCCCGAACATCCCCCGCGAGTACGGCGGCGCGGGCATGGACACGCTCTCCTCGACGATCATCACGGAGGAACTCTGGCGCGCGGACCCCGGCATCGGGAGCGCCATCGGGAGCCGCGGGTTCGGCTCCAACATGATCAACAAGTACGGTGACGAGTGGATGAAAGAGGAGTGGCTCACGAGGATCGCCTCGGGCGAGTCCGCGTGTGCGAGCGCGATCAGCGAACCGGCCCACGGCTCCAACGTTGCCGGGATGGAGACGCGCGCCGAGAAGGATGGCGACGAGTGGGTGATCAACGGCAACAAGATGTGGATCACGAACGGCACCGTCGCCGACGTCGCCGTCGTGATGGCCAAGACCGACCCGGGCGCCGGTCGCAAGGGGATCAGCGCGTTCCTCGTGCCGACCGACGCCGAGGGACTCACCGCCGAGAAGATCAACAACAAGCTCGGCATTCGCGCCTCCGACCTCGCCGAGCTGCTGTTCGACGACGTCCGCATCCCCGAGGCGAACCTCATCGGCGAGGAGAACAAGGGCTTCTACCAGCTGATGGACTTCTTCGCGAGCGGCCGCGTGAGCGTCGCGAGCCAGGCCGTGGGTGCAGCACAGGCCGCGCTCGACGCCGCGCTCGACTACGCCGGCGAGCGCGAGCAGTTCGACCAGCAGATCAGCGACTTCCAGGCTATCCAGCACAAGCTCGCGGAGATGGCGACGAACATCGAGGCCGCGCGCTCGCTCACCTACCGGGCGGGCTCGTACGTGCAGGGCGGCGACGACCAGCTCGCGACGAAGTTCGCGAGCATGGCGAAGCTGTTCGCCAGCGAGCACGCCGTCGACGTCGCCGACGAGGCGATCCAGGTCCACGGCGGCGCCGGCTTCGTCACCGACCACCCGGTCGAGCGCTACTACCGCGATGCGCGCATCACGAAGATCTACGAGGGGACCAGCGAGATCCAGAAGAACATCATCGCCGACAACATCCTACAGTAATGGTCGACCACGACACCTGGAGCGACCGACAGGACCGCACCGCGGTCACCGTCGACGGCCACGACCTCGAGGTGGCGTACTACGAGTCGGGGCCCGAAGATGGGGCGAGCGCGGGTGACGGCGCCAGCGACGGCGACGAACCCACGGTCGTGTTCCTCCACGGCATCCCGACGTGGTCGTTCCTCTGGCGGGACGTCGCGCCGGTCGTCGCCGAGGACCGCCGCGTCATCGCGCCGGACCTGGTCGGCTACGGCAACTCGGCCATGCACGACGGCTTCGACCGGTCGATCCGCGCCCAGGAGGCGATGCTCGACGACCTGCTCGGCCAGCTCGTCGACGGCCCCGTGACGCTCGTCGCTCACGACATCGGCGGCGGCGTGGCGCTCCGGTACGCCGCACACAATCCCGATGCCGTCGACCAGCTTGTCGTGTCGAACGCGGTCTGTTACGACTCCTGGCCGGTCGAGTTCATCAACGACCTCGGGCTCCCCGCGACTATCGAGGAACTCGGCGCCGAGGGCGTCGAGGCGAAGCTCGACTACGCGTTCGGTGACGGCCTCTACGGCGACGATCCGAACCCCGAGTTCGTCGAGGGCATGAAGGCGCCCTGGGACTCCGAGGAGGGCCGCGTGTCGCTCTCGCGGAACGCGGCCGCGACGAACACCAGCCACACGACGGAGATCGACTACGGGGCCATCACGGCGGAGACGCTGCTGCTCTGGGGCGACGACGACGTGCTCCAGCCGGTCTCGTACGCGGAGCGGCTGGCCGAAGACCTGCAGGACGCACAGCTCTCGCGGCTCAGCGAGGCGTTCCACTGGGTCGTCGAGGACCGGACCGAGGCGTATCGCGACCGACTCACGTCGTTCCTCGCGGAAGGGGAACCCTGATTAAACGGTCCCGAGAACCACCACTATGAGCGACCAGAGCGATTCCCCCGACTGGGACTTCAAGGATCGAGACATCGCGATCCTCCGGGAGCTCACCCGGAACCCGCAGCTCTCCTCGCGGGAGCTCACGACGATCCTCGCCGAGGAGTACGACATCGAGGTCTCCCACGTCACCGTCAGCGAGTCGATCCGCGAGATGCGCAACGAGGGCGTGTTCCGGGAGGCGATCATCCCCAACGAGGAGTACTACATCTTCGGCCTCTTCGAGTTCAAGTTCAACCCCTCGAACTTCGAGGAGGGCTGGCGGGACGCGATGGAGTACATCCGCGACGACCCGCACACGCTGTTCTACTTCCTCTCGGACGGGGAGTACCAGTGGAAGACGGTGATGATGTTCCCGAGCCGCGAGGACGAGTCCCGCTGGATCCACGAGTTCTACCGCGAACACGGCGACGTCATCGCCAACATCCGCAACTCCGTCATCCACAACGTCCTGAAGTTCCGGACAGACCCCGAGATCTTCGAGGGGCTGAACGGGAAGACGAACGAGTAGCCCGAAACCCGGCTACTTCACCAGCGAGAGCAGCTCGCAGGTGAGCACGACCTCGCCGTTCTCCTTCAGTACCTCCGTCTCGTACCGGACCATACCGTTCGCTGTCGGGTGGTCGCGTGGCTCCTTCTCGACCAGCTCGGACTCGACGTGGACCGTCTCGCCGATCGTCGTCGGCCCCGTGAATCGCAGCTCGTCGACGCCGTAGAAGGCCACCACGGCCGCGCGCTCGTCCCGCACACGACGCAGGAGGCCGGTCATCAGGGAGAAGATCAGCGCGCCATGGGCGACCCGCTCGCCGAACGCGGAGTCCCGGCCCGCCGCCTTGCTCGTGTGCAACGGGTTGAAGTCGCCGCTCACGCCCGCGAAGTTCGTCACGTCGGCCTCGGTGATCGTCCGCGTCGGCGTCGTCACCGTGTGGCCGACCTCCAGGTCCGCGAAGTCGCGGCTCACGGCGACTCCTCCCGGAACAGCCGGTAGCTCGTGGAGCCGACGGCGACCTCACGGCGCTCGCCGTCTGACCCCTCGCTCGTCACCGTCGCCCGCGTGACGCCCATCGACCCGCCCGCGCGGACGACCTCGGCCTCGACCCGGAGGTCGCCGGTCGCGGGTCGGAGGTACGAGACGTCGAGGTCCGTCGTCGTCAGCCGCGCGGCGCCGGGGTCCTCGAAGGTGGTCCGGAGGACGAAGCCGCTCGCCGTGTCGACGAGCGACGCCGTCACGCCGCCGTGGACGACGCTCTCGCTGCCCGGCGCGGGGTTCAGCAGCTTCTCGTCGTGCGGGATCGCCATGACGATCCGGCCGTGCTCGACCGCCTCGACGGTGACGCCGAGCCACGAGAGGAACTCGTGGGAATCGACGAACGCCTGGAGGTCGGCGACCTTCGAGGCCGACAGGTCGCCGGCGCGCGCCGCGGAGCCGTTCTCGCTCATCGGCTCACTCGCCCCGGAACTCGGGCTCGCGGTCCTCGCGGAACGCGGCGGTGCCCTCGCGGACGTCCTCCGTGCTCATCAGGAGGCCGAAGCCCTGGCTCTCCATGGCGAGGGCGGCGTCGAGGCTGGCGTCCGCGCCCTCGTTCATCACCGTCTTCGCCACCTTGAGGCCGATCGGCGGGCCCTCCACGACGTCGTCGACGAACTCGCCGACGACCTCGTCGAACTCCTCGGCCGGGACGGCGCGGTTGGCGAGGCCCCACTCCGCGGCGCGCTCGGCGTCGATGCGGTTGCCGCGGAACACCAGCTCCTTCGCGCGGGTCTCCCCGAGCAGGCGGAGGAGCCGCTGCGTGCCGCCGCCGCCCGGAATGAGCCCGAGGCCGATCTCCGGCGCGCCGAACTCGGACCCCTCGGTCGCGATCCGGAGGTCGCAGGCCAAGGCGAGCTCCAGGCCCGCGCCGAGACAGTAGCCGTCGACCTTCGCGATCGTCGGGCGGTCGAAGTCGTTGACCGTCTCGAAGGCGGGCGTCACGTCCATCGCGTCGGTTGCGTCGAGCTCCGCGAAGCCGCCGATGTCCGCGCCGGCGCTGAACGCGCGGTCGCCCGCGCCCTCGAAGGTCACACAGCGCACGTCGTCGACGTCGACCGCGGAGAGCAGGTCGTCGATCTCGCCGAGCAGGTCGCCGGAGAGCGCGTTCATGCGCTCCGGGCGGTCGAGCTCGATCTCCAGCAGGCCGTCGTCGTCGAGCTCGTAGTTCAGCAGGCGGTAGTCGCCGGGGCCGTCGCCGCCGGTGTCGTACTCGTGGAACCCGGCACCGGCGTCCTCGCCGGTGCGGCCCGCTTCGACGAGTTCGACGAGGTAGTCGTCGGGTGCGAAGCGGTCGTCGCCGGTCTCCTCGTAAAGGGTCTCGAGCTTCTCGAGGACTGCGTCGAGGCCGATCTTGTCCGCGCGCCGGCAGATCCCCTCCGGGAAGCCGAGGCCAAGCTTGACGCCCGTGTCGATCTCCTCCGGCGTCGCGACGTCGTCGCCGACGAGGTAGGCGGCCTCGTTGATCATCCGCGCCTCGACGCGGAGGGTGTCGAAGCCCTCGCCGTCGCCGGGCTCGTAGTCCGCGCCGTCGCCGTCCTCGTAGTCGTAGTAGCCCTTGCCGGTCTTGCGACCGAGCTCCTCGGCCTCGACCTTCGCCTCCATGATCGGCGGGATGGGTGTGCCCGCCTCCTTCCGGACGTGGTAGCCGACGTCGATGCCGGTGAGGTCCGCGAGCTCGAAGGGGCCCATCGGATAGCCGCGCCGGTGGACCATCGCCGCGTCGGCCTGCCGGATCGTCGCCTCGTCGTTCGAGACCATCCACGCGGGTTCGGCCGAGAAGGGACCGAGGACGGTGTTGACGACGAAGCCGCGAACGTCCTTCCGGACGTAGATGGGCGTCTTGCCGAGCGACTCGACGAACGCGTAGCCCGTTTCCGCCGTCTCGTCGCTGGTCTCGTCGCCGTAGATGACCTCGACGAGGTCCATCTTCACGGGCGGGTTGAAGAAGTGGAGGCCGAGCACCTGTTCGGGGCGGTCGGTCGCCGACGCCATCTCCGTGATGCTCAGGCTGGAGGTGTTCGACGCGAGGAGGGCGTCGTCGGGCGCGTACGCGTCGAGGTCGCTGAATATCTCCTTTTTTAAGTCCATCCGCTCCGGCGCCGCCTCGACGACGAGGTCGGCGTCGGCGACGGCGGTCTCGAGGTCGACCTCCGTGTCGATCCGCGAGAGGATCTCCGCGGCCGGCTCGTCGAGGCGGCCTTTCTCCTCGAGCTTCTCCAGGCTCCACTGGACGTCCTCGTAGCCGTCCGCGACGAGCTCTTCCTCGACGTCGCGCATGGTCACGTCGTAGCCGGCCATCGCGGCCACTTCCGTGATGCCGTGGCCCATGTTGCCGGCACCGAGCACCGTCACGCGTTGCACGTCAGAAATTGTCATACGGACCGCTGATCGGTAGCTCGGAACTTAACTCCACCGGAGGATCCTTATCGCTGTAAAATAAAACCGGGATAAACAGAACAGTAGTGGATATAAACCGACTTGGAGTAACTGTTGTTAGGGGATGAGGGAGGAAGACCCGCCCGGCTCAGAGCGGTTCGTCGCCGTCGATGATCCGTTGCGCGCGCTCGGCGAGCGCGGGCACGCGCTGTTCCATCTTGGGGTACATGGGGTCGTCGCTGTTGCCCTCGAGGTAGCGCCGGTAGAACATCTCGCCGAGGGCCGCGAGCTTATAAACGGCGAGCGCGCGATAGAAGCGGTCCTGCTCGTACTCGATCCCGGTGGCAGCCTCGTACCGCTCGACGAGCTCGCGGCGGGTCGGGTAGCCGTCGGCCTCCATGAACGTCGCCGTCAGCTCCGGCGTCGCGGGCTCGGGGTCGCCGGGGTCGCGCCAGTAGGAGAGCATCCAGCCGAGGTCCGCGAGTGGGTCGCCGAGCGTCGCCATCTCCCAGTCCATCACCGCGGCGAGTTCCGGCGGCGTCCCCGGGGCGAACAGCACGTTGTCGAGCTTGTAGTCGCCGTGGACGAGGGTGTGCTCGTGCGCCTCGGGGCAGTGCTCGGCGAGCCACTCGCCGACCTCGGCCAGCGCCGGGACGGTGCGCTCCGCGGCGGTTCGCTCGGTGGCCCACGCGATCTGCTGCTGCCAGCGGTCGACCTGGCGCTCGGTGTAGCCCGGTGGATGGCCGAACTCGTCGAGGCCGACGGCCGCGTACTCGAGCGTGTGGATCTCCGCGAGCGTGTCGACGAGCTCCTCCCCGACCCGCCGGCGAGCCTCGGGAGTCCCGAACCGCTCGGGCTCCGCGTCGCGGAGGACGTCGCCGGCGACCTTCTCCATCACGTAGAAGTCGCTGCCGAGGACGGCGTGGTCCTCGCAGGCGAGCACCGGCTCCGGGATGGGGACGTCGGTCCCCTGCAGCGCGTCCAGCACGCGGTACTCGCGGAGCACGTCGTGGGCGGTGTCAGCGGTCTCGCCCGGCGGCGGTCGACGGACGACGAGCTCCCGGTCGCCCCAGGTGACGAACAGCGTCTCGTTGGAGTGACCCTCCGCGTGGTGGCTGACCTCGTACGCGTCGGCCTCGCCGAGTTCGGCCGCGAGGTAGCGGCGGAGCGCGTCCTCGTCGACGAGGCGCTCGAAGTAGTCCACGCCGTCGCTCATGGTCGCTCGCCCCCCGGCGTCGTCCCCGCGGGCCCTCGCGGGCCCGGTTGGGATCCCGTATACTGACTCGACATCGATCTTGGTTCGACTGTACGAGCAACTATGGTTTAGAACTTACGAGGGTAACAAATCCGGCGCAATACTTTTACACTGTTATAGGCATTTTGAGGCATGGAGTACGACGACCCAGAGCGGGGCCGAGCGGTCGCCGAGCGCGTCCGAACGTTCGTCGACGAGGAAGTGATCCCGGCCGAGCGCGAGTACCTGGGCAACGAATCCGTCCCCGAAGCCGTGGTCTCAGACCTGCAAGAACAGGCGCGGGAACGCGACGTCTTCGCGCCCCAGATCCCCGAGGAGTACGGCGGACTGGGGATGGACTTCCGGGAGATGCTCCCGGTGTTCGAGGCCGCGGGCCGGAGCCTCCTCGGGCCGGTTGCCATCAACGTCGCCGCGCCCGACGAGGGGAACATGCACACCCTCGAGCTGGCCGGCACCGAGGCCCAGCAGGAGGAGTGGCTCCGCCCGCTGGCGAACGGCGAGGCGCGCTCGGCGTTCTCGATGACGGAGCCGAACCCGGGTGCCGGCTCGGACCCGAAGATGATCCGGACGACCGCCGAGAAGGACGGCGACGAGTGGGTGATCAATGGCCACAAGTGGTGGACGACGCAGGGGTCCGAGGCCGACGTGCTGCTCGTGATGGCCCGGACCGACGAGGACGCACACCCCTACGAGGGCTGCTCGATCATCCTCGTCCCGGCCGACACGGAGGGCGTCGAGATCGTGCGCGACATCCCCCACGTCGGCGGCGAGGTGACCGGGATGGGTCACGCCGAGATCCGGTACAACGACGTGCGCGTGCCCGCGGAGAACCTCGTCGGCGCGGAGAACGACGGGTTCGCCATCGCGCAGGAGCGGCTCGGGCCGGCCCGGCTCACCCACTGCATGCGCTACTCCGGGATGGCCGAGCGCGCGCTCGACATTGCGAAGGCGTACGCCGACGAGCGCCAGGCGTTCGACAGCAAGCTCTCGGAGAAGCAGGCGATCCGGTTCGACGTCGCCGAGACGGAGATGGAGCTGCACGCCGCACGCACGATGGTCCGGCACGCCGCCCGGCAGATCGCCGCCGGCAACGAGGCGCGCATCGGCGTCGCGATGAGCAAGGTGTTCACCGCCAACGTCGTGCAGGACGCCATCGACTCGGCGGTCCAGATCTGCGGCGGCAACGGCATCGGGAAGGACCTCCCGCTGGCGGACTTCTACGAGGACGTCCGCGCGTTCCGCATCATCGACGGCGCCGACGAGGTCCACAAGCGCGTCATCGCCCGCGACGCCTTCCGCGACCTCGACCCGAGCGAGGTCGAGCACCTCACGACGTACGAAGGACGGTAGGCCTCGGGATCGACATTTAAAAAGAGCGTCGCCAGCGACGTCCGCCGCTCTATTTTACCCCGCCGGCGCCGCCGGCGCTGCCGTCACCGACCCCAACGATCTCCAGCACTGCCCGCAGCTCCTCGACCGTGTAGTCGACGGCGGGTCCGTCGTCGGCGCCGTAGGCGACGGTGTCCAGCCCCAGTTCCTTCGCCCCGGCCACGTCGTGGTCGTAGCGGTCACCGATCATCAGCGCGCGGTCGGGGTCGACGTCGGCCGCCGAGAGCGCGGTCTCGAACATCGCGGGGTCCGGTTTCGTGCGCCCCACCGCCTCGGAGGTCGTGATGGCGTCGAAGTGGTCCCGCACGCCGAACGTCTCCAGAATCCGGTGGCCCTCGTCGGTGTCGACGTCGCTGACGACGCCGACGTGGAGGTCCGAGTCCGCGAGGCGCTCGATGGTCGCGACCGCAGTCGGATTGGGGCGGATGGTCTCGGTCAGGATCGGATCGAACAGCTCCCGCCACTCCTCGCGGGGGACTTCCCGACCGACGACCGCGGCGTTCGCCCGGTCGTAGGCGGCCCGCGCGGCGCGGAACTCGTTGCCGTCGCGTTCGCGGAAGTGGTCACCGACGACGCCACGCCAGGTCTCGATGGGTTCGGCGACCGGGTCGTCGCCGTCGGCGACCTGGTCGTCGACGCCGGCAGTCCCGTATCGCGCGACGAGCTCGTCGACGAAGCGCTCGTGGGCTCGCTGGACCGACTTGAGGTCGAGGATGACGCCGCCGATGTCCCAGAAGACGGCGTCGTAGTCGCCGGTTTCCGGCTGTCCCGGTGCGTCCTCTGACACGATTACGCCCCCGAGTCGTCCGGCGTGAGCTTGAACTTCTGGACCTTCCCGCTGGCCGTGCGGGGGAGTTCCGCGACGAACTCGACCTGCCGCGGGTGTTTGTACTCGGCGAGGCTGTCGAGGCAGAACTGCCGGAGCTCGTCGGCCGACGGGTCGGCGTCCGCGGCGGGAACGACGACGGCCTTCACCGTCTCGCCGCGGCGCTCGTCCGGCACGCCGACGACCGCGACGTCCGCGACGGCCGGGTGCTCGTGGAGCAGCTCCTCCACCTCGCTCGGGTAGACGTTGTACCCGGCCGTGTTGATCATGTGCTTCTTCCGGTCGACGATCTCGTAGTAGTTGCCCGAATCGCGGCGCGCGACGTCGCCGGTCCGGAAGTAGCCGTCGTCGGTGAACGCCTGCTCGTTCGCCTTCGGAAGGTCGTGGTACCCCTGCATCACTTGCGGCCCGCGGACGAGGAGCTCGCCCTCCTCGCCGGGCGGGACCTCCTCGCCTTCCTCGTCGACGATCTTGCAGTCGGTCATTCGGAGCGGCTGGCCGATGGTGCCGAGCTTGTGGCCGTACGTCGTCGCCGCGCCGGTGTGGGTCGCCGCCGCGGTCTCGGTGAGCCCGTAGCCCTCCCAGGTGTCGACGCCGGCGACGGCCTCGAACTCCTCCTGCACGGCGACGGGCATCTTCGTCCCGCCCTGCCCGGCCTCGCTGAGGGTCGAGAGGTCGTACTCGCCGAACGCCTCGTGGTTCACCATGTCGACGTACATCGTCGCGACGCCGATGAACCCCGAGATCGACTCGGCCTCGATCGTCGCCATCGCGTCCTCGGCGTCCCACTGGCCCGGGTCGCGGACGTAGACCGTGCCGCCCCGGATCAGCGTTTGCCAGGTCGAGTGGACGAAGCCGGTGATGTGGTACAGCGGCAGCATGGCGAGGCTCCGGTCTTCGGCGGGGTCGAGGTCGACGAGCTCGAAGCCCGAGTAAGCGTGCGCTCGGAGGTTCTCGTGGGAGAGGAGGACGCCCTTCGGGTCGCCGGTGGTCCCGCTCGTGTACGGCTGGAGCGCGATGTCGTCGGCGTCACGCTCGACGAATGTCGGTTCGCCGTCAACGGCGGCGAAGTCGACATCGGGGCCGGGGAGGGTGGAGCTGGAGTCGGCTTCGTCGGCCCCGTCGCCTCCTTCCGCCGACCCGACCGTGATCACCGCCGGTTCGTGGTCGCCTTCCCGGATCGCCTCGACGAGCGCCGGGCGGAGCGCGGCGTGGGTGACGACCGCCGCGGCGTCGGTGTCGGCGAGCTGGTGGTCGATCTCCCGGGCCTTGTACTGGGGATTCATCGGCGAGCCGACGGCGCCGGCCTTCAGGATTCCCAGCGACGCGACGACGTACTCCGGGCAGTTGGGGAGGTAGATCAGGACTCGGTCGTCCTCCCCGACGCCGAGCTCGCGGAGCCCGCCGGCGAACCGGGCCGAGCGGTCGCTGAGCTCCCCGTGGGTCATCTCCCGGCCGTGCATCTCGAGGGCCACGTCGTCCGCGTGCGCCGCCGCGGTCTCGTCGTGGAGGCGCGCGACGTTCCCGGTGCGCGCGGCCTCGCTGAAGCCTGACTTCTTCATGATCCGTGATAGCTGTCACCACAAATGAAGATAACGATCGTGAGGGTACGCCCACATTTATTAATGTGGGAGCAAAATTCCGCGAAAGAGGTTAACAATGATAATCACAGGCGGCTACGCGGCCACGGCGGAGGAGCGGCCATGAGCGGCGACCGATTCAGCGTCGACGGCAAGACGGCGATCGTCACCGGTGCGTCGAGCGGGATCGGGCGGACCATCGCGGAGCAGTTCGCGGCCGACGGCGCCGCCGTCGTCGTCTGCTCGCGCGAGCAGGGGAACGTCGACACCGTCGCCGAGGGGATCGAGGCGAGCGACCGCGACGGCCGCGCGCTCGCCGTCGAGTGCGACGTGACGGACCGCGAGGCCGTCGAGGCGCTCGTCGACGCCACCGTCGAGGAGTTCGGCGGCGTCGACGTCCTCGTCAACAACGCCGGCGCGAGCTTCATGGCGCCGTTCGAGGAGATCAGCGCGAACGGCTGGGAGACCATCGTCGACATCAACCTCCACGGCACCTTCCACTGCACCCAGGTCGCCGGCGAGCGCATGCGCGAGGGCGACGGCGGCGCCGTCATCAACGTCGCCAGCGTCGCCGGCCAGCGCGGCTCGCCGCAGATGAGCCACTACGGCGCCGCGAAGGCCGGCGTCATCAACCTCTCGACGACGCTCGCGAACGAGTGGGCCAGCGAGGGCGTCCGGGTCAACTGCATCGCGCCCGGCTTCGTCGCCACGCCCGGCGTCGAGAGCCAGATGGGCGTCAGCGCCGACGACCTCGACCGCGACGACGTCGAGCGCCGCATCGGCAAAACCGAGGAGATCGCCGACCTCGCGCAGTTCCTCGCGAGCCCCGCCTCGTCGTACGTGGTCGGCGAGACGGTGACGGCGGCGGGCGTCCCGCGGATCGACGAATCGCCGGAGGTGTAGCGAGTGACGGTGTTCGGTTGCAGTAACGTCGACGTGCCTTTTTAAGGAAGGATCGGTCGATTCACGCTTCCTTTTTGAGTAGAATCGTTCGACCTCGCCGGTCCGTGCTCGACGCCCGGACGAGAGCGGAGACCGGCGTCGTCCCCGGTAGCCCGGACCGAATTTCGGGGGAGTGTCCGCGTTTGCGTCGTCTTTCTTTTAAACGGCCGCGTTGTGTGACCGTCTCGCCGTCGCTCGGGTTTGCCACGCGCAGCGGACGTGGAGTCCGCTGCTGGAGGCATCGATCGCCCGGGTTGCCTCTCGGCGAATTGGGTGTCTGCGACTCGATGTGATAATGTCGTCGAGGGAACTCTAATTTTAGGCTAACCTAAAATTCATAGGCCCCCGCACACATCGTGGGAATAGATGCAATCAGCTACTGACTCTGCCGACCGATCCGCCGGGCTGGAGGACGCCGAGGTCGACCTCGTTCGTCTCCTCTACGTCGGGAACGACGGGGTCGTTCGTGGGCACACGGTCGACGCTGCCGACGTCGAGAACGCCGTGTCGGACGGTGCGACGCTCCCACAGTCCGTGCAGTCGCTCACCGCCTTCGACCAGCGCATCCTCGACGGCCGCTTCGACGCGGTCGGCGAGGTCCGCCTCATGCCCGACCCCGACACGTTCCGCGAGCAGCCGCACACCGACAATTGCGGAGCGATGCTCTGTGACATCCACGACCTCGACGGCGGCCCCTGGGCCGCGGACCCCCGTTCGTCGCTCACGGGCTTCCTTGACGGGATGGACGCCGACGTCCGCACGGCCTTCGAGAGCGAGTACCACCTCTGCCGCGAGACCGATGACGGCCTCGCGCCGCTGGACCAGCGCGGCGTCTACTCCACCGAGAGCATGCGGGCGGCCCACCCCGTCACGACGGACGTCGTCGACGCCCTGAAAGCACAGGACATCGGCTTCGAGAAATACTATCCCGAACACGCTCCCGGCAAGCACGAGATAGTTATCGCGCCCGCGTCGGGCGTCACGGCGGCCGACGAACACGTCTTCCTGAAGGAGACGGTGAAGGGCGTCGCCGCGACCCACGACCTCCAGGCGACGTTCCTCCCGCGACCCTTCCCGGACAGCACGAACGGCTGTCACATCCACCTCTCGCTGTGGGACGGCGACGACAACGAGTTCTACGACGGGAGCGACGCCGACGGGCTCAGCGAGCGCGCGCGCCACTTCATCGGCGGCGTCCTCGCGCACGCCGACGCCCTCGTCGCGCTCACCGCCCCGACGGTCAACTCCTACGCGCGACTGCGCCCGCAGACCGAGGCGTCGGCCTTCGCCTGCTGGGGGCTCGACAACCGTGAAGCGGCCGTCCGCATCCCCTCGCCGAAGGGCGACGCGGAGAAGACGACGCGGCTCGAGTTCCGCCCGGCGGACAACGCCGCGAACCCCTACCTCGCGCTGCTGGGCCTCCTCGCGGCGGGCATGGACGGCGTCGACCGCGAGCTCGACCCGGGCGAACCGGTCGCGTACGACCCGGGCAACCTCCCGCCGGCGGAGCGCGAGGAGCGGGACGTCCGCCGGCTCCCCGAGACGCTGGGCGAGGCCGTTCGGGCCCTCGAGGGCGACGACGTGCTCGCGGACGCGCTCGGCGGCGACCTCCACGAGTCGTACGTCGAGGTGAAGCGGACGCAGTGGCGCTCGTTCACCGAGAGCGCCGACGAGTGGCAGCTCGACCGGTTCCGGGAGGTGTTCTGACCCGTGTCGGAGATCGTCACCGACGTCCCCCGCCCGGACGCCGATCTGCTGGATCGGCTGGCGGACCACTCCCCGAGCGACCTCGGCCATCGCCGCCACTTCGGTTTCCCCGACCCCGCGGTGCGCTACCAGGAAACGGGCGGCCGCACGACGGTCGTCGGCAGCGCCCTGACGGTCCGGATCCCGCCGGAGGACTCGACGATGGTCCACAAGGCGACCGAGCTCGTCGACCCCGGCGACGTCGTGGTCGTCGACGTGCAGGGACACACCGGGCACGCGCCGTGGGGCGAGATGACGACGCGTGCCGCCAAGCGGAACGGCGCCGTTGCCGCCGTCGTCGACGGGAGCGTCACCGACACGCGGGAGATGCGAGACCAGGACTTCCCCGTCTATGCCCGCGAGACGGCCGTTCGCACGACCCGGCTCCACGGCCGTGGCGGGGACGTCAACGTCCCCGTGCAGGTCGGCGGGGCGACGGTCGAGCCCGGCGACGTCGTCTTCGGCAACGAGGATGGGCTGGTGTTCGTCCCGCGCGAGGAGCTGGAGACGGCGGTCGACCAGCTCGAAGCGGAGGTCGACGCGGAGGCGAGTGAGCTGGAGCGGTTCCAGGACGGCGCGTCGCTCGCCGACGTCACCGACGCGAACGCGCTGGTCGAGGACCTCGGGCCGACAGTGCGCCGTCACGACTGATTCGACCGGTCGACGGTCGTCCGGACGACGCTGTCTTCGCTTGCAGCTTTCCTTTTGGGCTCCTCGACGGCCCAGTAGACCCCGATGCCCCCACAGACGAGGGCGACGCCGCCGACGACGAACGGGAGCGCGAAGCCGAACGGCGCGAGCGCACCCGCCACGATCGGCCCGATCGCGTAGCCGCCGCTGAACGCCGTCGTGACGATGCCGAGTTGCGCGCCGGCGTCGCCGTCGTCGACCACGTCCGCCGCGAGGGCGTAGGTCGGGGCGACGACGCCGGCGAGGGCGACGCCGAGTCCCGACCGCAGCAGGAGGAACTCCACGAGCGAGTGAGCGACGCCCATCAGCGCGACCAGCGGGGCGGCACAGAGCAACCCGCCGACGACGAATGCCCGCCGTCCGTACCGGTCGGTCGCGGTGCTGACCGGATACTGGGCGACGAGCCGCGTCAGCGTCGTACTGGAGAACACGAGGCCGAATCCCGCGGTCGTCCCCTGCATCCGGTCGAGCATCGCCGCTTCGAGCGGGATCATCGCCGTGACGCCGACCATCAGGGCGACGACGCCGGCCGCGAGGCCGCCGAGCGTGACGCCCTGCCGCCGGCTGGAGAAGAGTCGCCAGCGGGACTCCGCGACGCCGGCCGTCTCTTCCTCCGGCGAATCGGCACGCTCCGCCTCGGCGTCGTCCGTCCCGCCGGTTCCGGTCTCGGGGACGCCGACGTGCACGAGCAGCGTCGCGCCACAGAGCAGGACGGCGCCGCCCGCGAGGGCGGCGTCGACGCCGAACGCGGTGTCGAGGACGCCGCCGACGATGGGGCCGAGCCCGAGCCCGAGCGTCCGGATCGTCGAGAAGATGCCGACGCTCCCGCCGCGGGACTCCCGGTCGGTGATCCCGCCGAGCGATGCCATCACTGCTGGGGTCGAGCAAGCGAGCGCGACCCCCTGGAGCGCCCGGGCCGCGAGTAGCCCCGGGACGGTCCCGACGACGGCGTGGGCGGAAAGCGCCGCGGCGCTGACGAGCAACCCGCCCACCATGAACGGTTTCCGCCTGCCGAGCCGGTCGGAGAGGCGCCCGAACGGGATCTGCAGGACCGTGCGGACGACCCCGAGGACGGCAAAGAGGATGCCGACGCCGAGCGTCGTCGTGAACGTCCCCGTGCTGCCGGCAGCGCGGAGGAGGGGCGCGAGCACCGGGAGCGCGACGCTGGCGCCGAGGGCGGCGATCCCCTGCGCGAGGGTGAGCGCGAGGAGTTCGGGGGTCAGATCCCCTCTCGGCAGTCGGAGGGCGGCGCGAACGCGGCCGAGCGCCGCCATGCGTCAGCGACCACCCACGGCGTCGAGCGGGTTCCGGACGGTTCCGTGTGCGGCGATGTCCGGCCGCTCGCCGTCGTCGGCGTAGCCGTAGGCGAACAGGCGGTTCCGGTTCAGACACAGCTTCGGGAACTCGCCGGCGAGGAGGTCGAACCGGTCGAAGCGCTCCGCGAGCTCCGGGAACTGGTCCTGGTAGCCCTCGATAGCCGTCCGTGCCTGCGCCCAGAACTGCTCCTCGGGGTAATCCCGGTGCGTCGCGAGCACGTCCGCGAGGTACCGGAGCACGCAGACGACGAGGCTGGCGAAGATGACCTGCGCGAGCCCCGCGTCGTCCTTCGTGTCCATCGCCTCGTGGACGTCGGCGTCGATCACGTCCGCGAGTTCCGGCACGCGCTCCTCGCTCAGGTTCACGTCGATGAGATCCTTGAGGGCGAGCCGCGTCGGCACGCCGTCCTCGACCAGCAGGATGACGTCCTGCCCGTGCGGGGAGAAGGCCGCCCCGTACTGGTAGAGGAAGTGGAGGATCGGTGGCCAGAGCGTGTCGAAGAACGCCCGGACCCACGCGTCGTCGTCCAGGCCGGACTCCTCGATGAGCCGGGAGACGAACGGGACGCCCTCGCCGTCGACGTGGAGCAACGCTGCGAGCGTCACGGGGCGCTCGTCGCCCGTCGTCTCGTCGTAGACGCTCTCGCGCCAGACGCTGCCGAAGAGCTCCCGGTACTGGTAGGGAGCCCCCTCGATGGCGTCGAAGTCCCGGTGGGGATAGTGGAGCCCGGCGACCTCGCCGAGTAGCGTGACGTCGCACTCGTCGGCGAGGAACGGGTCGCCGTCGCGGACGGCCCGGAGCGCCTCCGTGATCCGGGGCGTGCGCTTGATCTTCTTGCCCGGCAGCCCGCGATAGACGAGCGTGTTGAGGACGTGCAGCGGCACCTTCACGTGGTGCTTCGCGGGGTCGTCGGCGTTCGTCAGCGTCCGGATGGACTGCTGTGGCCGGTAGTCGTCGGGGCCGGTGCCGAGCGGGACGACGTCGTTTTCGGCGATGTCCCGCGGGAACAGCTGCACGATGCTGTCCGTCCACTGCCACTCGTGGACGGGCGCGAGGTAGTACTCGTCCGGGTCGAGTCCGCGGTCCCGCAGCTCGTCGCGGAAGCGACCGTAATACTCGCCGAGCTCCTCGCGCAACAGCGACTCGTGGTCGAGTCCGTCGACGGTCGCGAACGTCGCCCGTTCGCGCGAGACGGCGGCCCAGCGCAGCGAGACCGACTCCTGGCTCTCGGGCGCGTACTGCCGGTAGTCGTCGTAGTCGAACCCGACGCGCCCCTTGTTGTACGCGATCCAGGGGTGCCCCTCCATCTCGCCCTCGAGGCGGGTGTAGTCCGCGTCGGCGGGGAGCCCCTCGGCTCGCTGTCGCTTGCGGGCTTCGATGTGAGCGTCCGCGAGCAGCGTGTTGTCGAGTTCCTCGACGAGGTGGCCCGTGGTTACCCCGTCCATCTCCGTGCCCGCGTGGAGGTCCCGGAGGAACCGTATCGCGTCCGTCGCGGGCGCCCAGCCGTCGTCGCTTCGGTGTTCGAGGGTGTCCGCGTCGACGTGGTAGCTCTCCATCATGCGGGGGATCGCCTCGAACCGGTAGGCCGAGTCGCCGACCTCGACGCGGAACGTCCCGCGGTCGCCGCGGTCCGGGGCGCCGTCGACCGGGTCCGGGTCGACGATCTCCTCGTAGGCGAACTCCGCGAGCATCTTCGCGAGCAGTCGCCGGTTGACCGCGGTCCAGACGTCCGGATCGAGGGCGTCCGCGAGGCCGACGTCGACGTCCGAGGGGGGTTCCAGCGTCACGACCGGTCCTCCGGGGGCGTGCTGGCGTGCGTTCCGTGCCGAGCGTCCGGTTCCTGCCGATCCGTCGTCTCACGGTCGGTGCCGGGAGTGCGCTCGACGAACTCCTCGACGGCGAAGTCCTGGAAGACGGTGTCCGTGTCTTCGGGGTAGACCTCGCGGCCGACGAGCTGGTTCACGATGCAGGCGTTCCGGTAACAGCCCATCCCCAGGTCCGGCGCGCCCACGCCGTGGGTGTGGAGGTCGGCGTTCTGGACGAACAGCCGCCCGGGCAGGTCGGTCTCGAGCCGGTAGTCCGCCGTGACGCGGAAGCGGCTCTGGTCGTCGAACGCGATGCGGTCGCCGAGCGGCGAGAGGAACGACGGTATCGGGCGGTGATAGCCGGTGCCGAGAACGACCACCTCGGAGTCGTGGACGAACGCCTCGTCGGTCTGCCACTGTCGACAGTCGAGGCGGTACGCCCCGTCGCGGGCCTCGATGTCCTCGACCTCGCTCATCGCGAACAGCCCGACGTCGGGGTCCCGGTCGCCGATCGACCGCCGGTAGAGCGTGTCGTAGATGTTCGCGCTCGTGTCCGGGTCGATCCCCTTATAAAGGAGGTCCTGCCCCTCGCGGACCTCGTCCTTCCGCTCCTGTGGGAGGTCGTAGAAGTACTGGGTGTACTCCGGCGTGAAGTGCTGGAGGCCCAGCTTCGAGTACTCCATCGGGAAGAACCCCTCCGAGCGCGTGAGCCAGTCGAGGCGGTAGTCGCCGTCCGGCTGGCGCTGCAGGAGGTCGAGGAACACCTCGGCGGCGCTCTGCCCGGAGCCGACGACGGTGATCGAGTCGGCGTCGAGGCAGCGCTCCCGCCGGTGGAGATACCGGGACGTGTGGAAGACGTCGCGGTCGGGATGACCCTGGAGGTGCTCCGGGACGTGCGGGCGACTCCCGACGCCCAGCGCAACGTCGTCCGCGAGACAGACGATCTCCTCGTCCGTCTCGGGATCTATCGCCTCGACCCGGAACGCGTCCTCCGTTGCGTCCCAGTGGACGTCGGTCACCCGGCGGCTGAACCGGGTCGAGTCGAGCCGCTCGGCCACCCACCGGAGGTAGTCGTTGTACTCCCGGCGGGGGATCTGGAACGTCTCGTAGAAGTAGAACTCGTAGATGCGGCCCGTCTCCCGCAGGTAGTTGAGGAAGCTATGGGGGTTGGTCGGGTCCGCGAGCGTGACGAGGTCGGCGAGGAAGGGGACCTCGAGGGACGTGCCCTCGATGAGCATCCCCTCGTGCCAGGACATCTCGGCGTCCTGTTCGAAGAAGCACGCGTCGACGTCCTCGCCGTCCAGCCCGTCGAGGAGGGCGGCCAGCCCGAGGTTGAAGGGACCGAGCCCGATGCCGACGACGTCGTACCGCGGCTCAGTCATCCGCGGTCACCCCCTGCGTCGGCGCCGCTGTCCGGTCAGCCAGCACGTCCGACTCGAACCGGTCGCGCTCGCAGACCAGCAGGGTCGCGTCCTTCTCGGCCTCCTCGAAGTGGAACTCCTTCCGTCGCTCGAACCCGCACTCCTCGAAGACGTGGATGACCCGCTCGTTGCGGGCGTCGGGCTCGGCGACGACCCGGTCGGTTTCGGGGTGCCGGAACTGCATGGCGACGACAGCCCGCAGCAGCGGGACCGCGTAGCCGTGGCCGAGGTACTCCTCCGGCCCGATGAGCAGGTGGACGCCCTGGTCGGCCGGGTCGGCGTCGTAGTGGTTCGCGAGGTCGTCCTCGGCCGCCCAGTAGCACTCCCAGTAGCTCATCGGGACGTGGTCGAGACAGCCGACGTACGGCGTGAGGTGGTCGTCCGCGAGCTTCTCCGCAAGCCGGTCGCGGAAGGCCGGGAGCGGCAGGTCGAGCTGCCAGTACGGTTTCACGTGTTCGTTCCCCAGCCACGCGTGGAGGCGACCGAGGTCGCGCTCCAGCGACGCCTGGCGGAACGAGACGGTTCGCTCGATGGTCCGGTCGTAGGTCTGGTAGTCGTAGTCGGCGGCGACGGTCGCGTCCGGGCCGGTCATTCCTCGACCTCCGTGACGATGGGGTTCTTCACGTCCGCGTAGACGGACTGGTTTTCGAGGTCGTTCTCCAGCTCGTCCAGCCCCCGGAAGCGCGTGAGCAGGTTCGCCTTGCAGGGGATGGTCGGCGACTCGAGCAGGGGGTCGAGGAACTCCGAGGAGGGCCGGTCGTAGCGCTCGCGGGCGCGTTCGAGCTCCTCCCGGAGCAGCCCCAGGAGCCGCCGCTCGCCGACGAGGTCGGCGCTTCCGAAGGCGTTGATCACGTCGAGCGCGTTGTTGAGGATCACGTAGTACCGGAGCCGCTCGTCGGCGATGGCGTCCGCACAGATCGTGTCCGCGCGCTCGCCGACGCCGGGGAGGTACGCCTCGACGTCCCCGTACACCGATTCGGGGAAGTAGAAGCCCTGGTTGTCGCGGTAGCGGAACTCGTCGGGGTAGCCCTCCGCGTCCAGCGTCAGCACGGAGTTCTGCTGGTGGGCCTCTAGGCCGACGCCCTGCACGAGGTAGAGCCAGAGCACGGGCCGCACCGAGATTTCGAGGTACTGGCGGAACCAGTCCGCGCTCACGGCCGCGGTCGACCGCCCCTCCCGCTCGGCGATCGACTCGACGATCCGGCCGAGCCGGGACTGGCCCGCGATGGCGTCCTGACAGAGCGCCACGAGCGGCGTCGCGCGCTCCGCGGCGTCGCCGCGGAACGGGTTAGCCCGCAGCACCGTCTCCAGCCCGGACTCGCGCTCCTCGCCGACGTCGAGCGCGAGGTAGGCGGGGTCGCGCACGACGTCGAAGTTCGGGAACTCCGCGGCGAGCTCGTCACCGAACTCGGTGTCGAGCAGCTCGGCGACGGCGACGCCGCGCTCGAGCTCCGGCCGCTTGTTCGTCCGGACCGAGTTGGTGATCTGGACGTTCAGCGACGACTTCACCATAAACGGGGCGTCCTCGCTGTAGAGCGTGCGGACCGAGGTCGTGGGGTAGAACTCGCGCCCGACGGCGCCGAGGTGTTCGAGCCCGTCGCCGAGGTGCCGCTGGACGTGGTCCTGGTCGAGGAGGTAGTCCGCCTGCCAGGGGTGGACCGGCAGGAGGACGTCGTCGCTCTCGACGTGCTCGGCGACGAACTCCGCTGAGACTGCGGGGTTGTCCCGCAGTTCCTCTTTCACCCACGTCGCGGCGTCCACGTCGAGTGCGGACTCGCTCGCGACGAGCTCAGGTGCCGCCCGGAAGTAGTGGAGCGGGAACGATCCCCGCAGCTCCGGCGCGTACGTGGACTGCTGGTGAGACGCGATCCCCTGCCGGCTCTTCGGCGTCGGGTGCCGATGGTGGCCGAAGACGAGCGCCTGCTCGGCGTCGCGGAAGGAGACGTCCTCGGCGTAGAGCTGTTCCGCGTCGCCGGTGCGGGCCTCGACGAACGACTCGACGTTCCGCTTGCTCCGGAGCACGCGCTCTAAGAGCGCGTCCGGGACGGCGTCGCCGTCGCTCGTGAGCGTCAGGTCCTTCACGACGAGCGAGGCGAGCGTAGCCGTGTCGGCCGGGTGTACCGCGTCGACCGGGTGTACCGCGTCGGCCGGGTGTGTGTCGCCGTCAGCGAGCCGGTAGTAGACGGGCGTCTCGAAGAGGTGGCGCTCCGTCGGCGACCGGTTCGCGAGCGGCGCCAGGAGCTCCACGTCCTGTGCGGGCAGCACCGCCCGCAGGAGGCCGTCGGGCCCCGGATCGACGCCGGCGACGGCGTCCTCGCGGACCTCGTAGTCGCCCGTCTCGCGCAGGTAGCAGTTGAGGAACGCGTGGACAGTGGCCTCGTCGGCCCGCGTTGCGGGGTCGACGCCGCGGTCCGTTGCCTCGGCCTCCTGCTGCTGTCCTTCGAGGCTCATGCGGCCACCTCCGGCTCGTCGGCGACAACGGTGCCGCACTCCCTGACCGCGTCGAGCATCGCGGCGACGTCGTCGAGGGTCGCCGTGGGGTTCAGGAGAGTGAACTTCAGGCTGGTGACGCCCTCGACCTCGGTCCGGGCGACGATCGCGCGCCCGTCCTGCAGGAGTTCGCGCCGGACCGCGGCGTTCAGTTTGTCGACGGCCGCGTCGGTCATGCCGGCGCGGGGTCGGTAGCGGAAGACGACGGCGTTCAGCGTCGGCTCGTGGAGCAGCTCGAAGTCGTCGGCGTCGGCAAGCAGCGCCGCCGCGTCGTCGGCCAGGTCGAGCGTCCGGTCGACGAGCGAGGCCATCCCTGTCCGGCCGAGCGTCCGGAAGGCCACGTACGGCTTCAGCGCGTCGAACCGGCGGGTCGTCTGGACGGACTTCGCGACGAGGTTCGGGACGCCGGCGTCGTCGTGGTCCTCGGGATTGAGATAGGCCGCGTTGCGGGCTATCCACTCGAAGTCGTCGCCGTCACGGAGCAGTAGCGTGCCGCAGCTGATCGGCTGGTAGAACAGCTTGTGGAAGTCGACGGCGACGGAGTCCGCCCGCTCGATCCCCTCGAGCAGGTGGCCGTGTCGCTCGCTCGTCGCGAGCGCGCCGCCGTAGGCCGCGTCGACGTGGAACCAGAGGTCGTGCTCGTTCGCGCGCTCGGCGAGGGCCGGGAGCGGGTCGACGCTCCCGAAGTCGGTCGTTCCGGCGGTGCCGACGAGCGCGAACGGGTGGGCGCCCTGCCGGTCCAGGTCGGCGAGGGTCGCGTCGAGTGCGTCGGGGTCCAGCCGCCGCTCGTCGTCGGTCGGGACGGTGACGACTGCTTCCTCCCCGAGTCCGAGGTAGTGGGCGGCCTGCTTCGCGGTGAAGTGCGCCGCCTCGGAACAGAGGATCCGCAGCGACTCGGCTTCCGCGGGGAGCCCCTCGGCCTGTACGTCCCGATCGAACCGGCGCGAGCAGTACCGGTCCCGCGCCAGTAGCAGGGCCTGGAAGTTCGACTGGGTGCCGCCGCTCGTGAAGACGCCGTCCGCGCCGTTCGGCAGATCGAAGAGGTCCCGAAGGGCGTCGACAACCCGCTCCTCCAGGACCGTCGCGGCCGGCGCCTGGTCGAAGGAATCGAGCGACTGGTTCGCCGCCGTGAGCAGCGTCTCGGCGACGAGGCCCGGAATCATCGGCGGACACTGGAGATGCGCCGCACAGCGCGGATTCGACGTGTGGACGGAGTGGTCGAGCACCCGAGAAGCGGCCTCGTCGACCGTCGCGTGGAGGCTCTGCCCGTGCTCGGGCACGACCGCGTCGTCGAACTCGGCAGCCAGCGCGTCCGGCGACGCCCCGGAGTAGGGCGACTCGCGGTCGGCGACGCTGCCGAGGACGGCGTCGACCGCGTGATTCATCGCCTCGCGATAGAGCTGGTTGCCCTGCTCGGAGCCTAAGAACAGCTCCTCGGCGCTCATGCGGTCACCTCCGTCGGCTGGCGCCGGTCGTCGACGACGGCTTCGACCGCCTCCTCGAAGATGGTCGCCACCTCGTCGACCTGCGACTTCGAGATGACGAGCGGCGGGAGGAACCGCGCGGTCGCGCTCTCCCGGCCGCCGAGCTCGATAATGAGCCCGCGGTCGAAGCACTCGGCCTGCACGGCCTCGGCGAGGTCGCCCGCCGGCGGATGCTGACCGGCCCCCGCCCATTCGGCATCGGGGTCGACGAACTCGGCGCCGAGCATCAGCCCGCGGCCGCGCACGTCGCCGACAGCGTCGAACCGCCCGGCGAGGGAGTCGAGTCGGTCGCGCAGGCGCGCGCCGACCTCTGCGGCGTGGTCGTCGAGGTCGTTCTCGAGCACGTAGTCGATGGTCGCCTCGCCGGCGGCCATCGCGAGCTGGTTCCCGCGGAAGGTGCCCGCGTGGGCGCCCGGCTCCCAGACGTCGAGCGACTCGTCGTAGACGACGACCGCGAGCGGGAGGCCGCCGCCGACGGCCTTCGAGAGGGTGACGACGTCCGGCGTGATGTCGGCGTGCTCGAAGGCGAAGAGCTCGCCCGTCCGCCCGAGCCCCGCCTGGATCTCGTCGAGGATCAGGGGAATGTCGCGCTCCGCGGTGATGCGCCGCATCTCCTGGAGCCACTGGTCGGGAGCCGGTACCGCGCCGGCCTCGCCCTGGACCGGTTCGAGGATCATCCCCGCGGGCTCGGTGATTCCGCTCTCCGGGTCCGCGAGGACGTTCTCGACGTAGTCGCTGGCGAGCTCGTGGCCATCGGTGCCCTCGCCGTCGTCGCCGCCGAACGGCGACCGGTAGCCGGCCGGGTACGGGAGGTGGTGGACGTCGTTCATCAGCCCGGGGATCGGCTCCTTGGCGTCGGTGTCCCCCATCAGCGAGAGCGCGCCGTTCGTCATCCCGTGGTAGGCGCCCTGGAACCCTAGCACGCTACGGTTGCCCGTCGCGGTTTTCACGAGCTTCAGGGCCGCCTCGACGGCGTCGGTCCCCGCGGGGCTACAGAACTGGACCTTCGCGGAGTCGGCGAAGGAGTCGGGGAGGCTCTCGAACAGCGAGTCGACGAAGCGCTCCTTGGCGGGGGTACTGATGTCGAGGGTGTGGATCGGCCGGTCCGCCGCCAGCGCGTCCTCCATCGCCTCGACGACGCGTGGGTGGTTGTGCCCGAGCGCGAGGGTGCCCGCCCCGGCCAGGCAGTCGTAGTACTCGTTCCCGTCCATGTCGGTGACGGTCACGCCCTGTGCTTCCCGGATCGCGAGCGGGAGATGCCGCGGGTACGTCCGCGCGTTCGACTCGCGCGCCGCCTGCTGGTCGAGGATCGCGTCGTTGCCCTGGTTCAGATAGCTCACCGGGCCTCACCTCCGGACTCCGCCAGTTCGCCCGTACGGCACCGATCGGATCGCGTCCAACTGGTGTGCATACAGGTTTTAGGCTGGCCTAAACCATTGTAAAGCCATCGGATTTTAGGGAGTCCTAAAACGGGTGGGGTTCTCTCGGTACTGACTGACCGAACTTAAGTTACGGGATTCGTCTATTGAAAATATCAGTGGAGTAACTCGACGATGGTCGGCATCGCCCATGGTCGGCTTTGACGATTGACCACGAGTCCGTCATTCGGATCCGTGGGGGAGAACTCGTCGCTAGCGAAGGTCGGCGGTCGCGGCGACGAGGCTGCCCGTATTCTATCGTAACGGAGGAGTGGGTAGTCGACCGAGTTTATGTGAGAAAGTTGAGTAGTCCCGGGCGGATTCGAACCGCCGTCATGGGCTGTCTTCCGCCCCTGTTGTACAGTAAGCGTCCAAAGGCCCATATGATTGGCCAGCTACACCACGGGACTACAGTTTGTTCGTAAGAATGTGGCTCTTGAGAGTATTTCGCTTTCGTCTCAACTCGGTCGACGGCGCTTCGTCGAACCAGAACCAATAGACGTCGTCGATAGCCGGATCATAAATGGCGAAGGCGTCAATGTCCTCTTTGCTGTATTTGACCGATTCGTACTCGGTTCCACCCTTGTGAATCGAGCCCATCAAATTAGCCCGTATTGTGTTCTCCCTGCTGTCGTCGAACCCCTTCTTGACTTGAACCCTCGTCAACTCGCCGTCGATATCAACGATCTGGTCGTAGTGACAGGGTATTTCGGGAACTGCGACGTTGTATCCCTGTCGAATAAGAGTTATCGAAACGATGTGTTCGGCGATTTGACCTGCTCTGTTCGCGGAAACCGTGTCCGGGGTGGTCATACTGCAATTGACGCCCAATCCGGTTTAATCTTCAGTCCGAACCCTCTGTCCGTCTCCGAGTAAGCGATACCCGAGGAGACGGAATAGCCTCAGAATCCGAAAGAAGAGCCAGTATATCCGGGTGCTCTCAGTCAGCGCCGTCGAAGGCGGCTTCCAGACACGAGCAGGCGTCCGTTTCTGGGTCGAAGCAGTCCGGACATTCCGCCTTGCGGTCGATGATCGTGTCGAGTCGGTCGGCGACCGTGTCGTCGATGACGGCCTCGAGGTCGCCGGCCTCTTCGCGGAAGTCCTCGACGCCGAGGACGTTGACGAGGAAGCGCTGGATGATACAGTAAGTGCTCAGTGCGTCGCGGGCGCGGATGATCCCGTCGTCGGTCAGCTCGACGCCCTTGTACTTCTCGTGTTCCGCGAGGTTGCGTTCCTCGAGCTTGCCGATCATCTCGTTCGCGCTCGCTGGGCTCACGTCCAGCGAGTCCGCGATGTCGCCGGTCGAGGCCGGGCCGTCCGCCTGCTCCTGAATGAGGTAGATCGCCTTGAGATACTGGTCTGCGGTGTTCACGAATGCCCTCCCTTGATATGCGCCGTGGTCGGTCGAACCGTTCGCCGCATGGTCACATGTCCTCCATAATCTGTGCGACTTCCTCGACGCCATCCGCTTCCTCCGAGCGAATCTCCTTCAAGGTGTCGAGCAGCTCCGCGCGGTCGATGGAGAACTCGGCGTCCGAGTCCTCGACGGCCTCGATGAGGTCGTCGTAGAACTTGTACGCGGTCTCCTCGTTACAGAGCGCGTCGTAGAGGACGCCGTCGAAGTCCGTCGGCTGCGTCCGACCGTAGCGGGCCTCGACGAGCGTCTCGACCTCCTCGAACGGGACGCTCTCCACGCTCAGGTCCTCGATGAGCCCTTCGAGACGTTCGCGATGCTCGGCGGATTCCTCGGCGGCGTGGTCGAGCAGTTCCTCGATCTCGTCGTCGAGCTCGTCGTCGAGGCTCTGATAATGGTGATACGCGCGGGCCTCGACGACCTCCTCCAGCACGATCCCGATCTGGAGCAGGCGGGCGAGCTGGTCGTCGGACGTGATCCGATGACCGACGCTCATCGAACACCCCCGGTCGGCGATACCGATTGCATACACGTTGTTCGGCACGACGCCGACTTAAGCGGATCCCTCCGCGAAGGGTCGAACTCCTGGGTTTGTGGGATCTCGATCCTCCTGTTCCGCTGTGCTGTTTTTGTGGTCGGCGCTCGCGACACTCCTCAACACACCCGGACTGTCTCAGGCAGTTGCGCGCTCGCGCTTATAAATGAGGTCGCGTGTCGATGCCTGTAACACCACTCGGCATGCCCAGAAAGCCCCAGCGGCTGATCGGTCGCGCTTATAAACAAAGTCGGCCGTCGTCACCACAGACACCACTCAGCACACCTTGAAAGCCCCAGCCGCTGACCGGTCGCGCTGCTCGCTGCGCTCCTCACAGCTCGCTCCCTGCGGTCGCTCGCTGATTGCGGTGCTTCCGTCGCAGGACATCCCGCTCAGCGGCTGCCCCTTTCAGTCCCGCCCGGGAGTGGTGGCCGAGGCGTCGCGCGCGCCGGTTTTGACGTTGGCGACGTACGCCGGTTGTCCGGCGTGCGTTGCGGAGCGGTCGGCGCGCGCGAGCAACGCGTGCGAGGGAGGCCGGCGCCGAGGCGGTGCGGTTCCGGCGCCGGCCGAGGCTGGGGAGGGCTGAGGTATGCACGAGCAGCGCGGTTGCTGTGCGGTCGCGGTGCGGTCGCGGTGCGGTCGCGGCGCGGTTGCGGAGCTGTCCTGGCGGACTGAAAGGGCGCGGCCGGTCGCGCCGCAGGGGAGTCGCTGAGTCGACCCCTATCTGGACCGGGCGGTGCGGAGAGGTCCAGATATGTCGCTCAGCGACCGCGAGCGGCCGAGGGCTTTCCGGCTGTTGTGGGTGAGTGTAGCAGCGTCTGCACCTGGACTTCCTGTTTATAAACAAGAGCGGCCGAGGGCTTCCCCACCGTCGTACACCAGTGGATCAGCGTCTACACCAGTCCGCCTAGAGACATAGCTAACGACCGATTCCGACTCAACACGACAACTGAACGCAACGTCGAAAAGAAAAAACCCGCGAGCGGAGTGAACGCCGTTATTCGAGCCGTTCGCGGACGAGGTCCTCGAGGTCGTCGCGGAACTCGTCGACGGCGATCTCCTCGAGGACGGGCACGAAGAAGCCCTCGACGAGCATGTTGCGGGCGGTGGTCGGGTCGATGGAGCGGCTCTTCATGTAGAAGAGGTCCTCGGCGTCGACCTGCCCGACGGTGGCGGAGTGAGACGCCTCCGTGTCGTGGTTCTTGATGATCAGCTTCGGCGACGCGTCGGCCTCGGCCTCGTCCGACAGCATCAGCGTGTTCTCGCGCTGGTAGCTGGAGGTGTTCCAGGCGTCTTCGCCGACGTCCTGGACGCCCTCGTAGACGGAGCGGGCGACGTCGTCGAGGACGCCGCGCGTGACGAGGTCGGCCGTCGTGTGCTCGGCCTGGTGCCAGACGCGAGCGTTGAGGTCGAAGTGCTGGTCGTCGTGGCCGAAGAAGGCCCCGACGATCTGCGACTCCGAGCCCTCGCCGTTGAGCGTGGTCTCGACGTCCGAGCGCGTGAGCTTGGAGCCGAGGTTCCCCTCGATCCAGTTGATCGTGGAGTAGTCGCTGGTGTCGCCGCGCTTCAGCGTGTACGTGTAGGTGTCCTCGTCGAGATTCTGCAGCGAGCCGTACTGGACGTACGAGTTCTCGCCGGCCGCGATCTCGACCAGGTTGCTGAAGTAGCGGTCACCGTCAGCCTCCTCGCCTGACTCGATCCCTTCGAGGATCGTGACCGTCGAGGACTCCTCGGTGACGACGAGCGTCTGGCTGAACAGCGACTGCGAGTTCATCTCCGCGCGGATCGTCACGTCCTCCGCGTCGACGCCCTCGGGCACGTAGACGAACGTGCCCGTGGTGAACAGCGCGACGGAGAGGGCCGTGAAGTAGTTCTCCTGCGGGTCGAGCACGGAGCCGAAGTTGGCCTCGATGACGTCGCCGTACTCCTCGAACGCCTCGGTGAACGGGAGCACGACGGCGCCTTCGTCGCCCTCGCGCTCGGTGACGTCGGCCTGGTCGAGCGGGTCGACCAGCTCCTCGAAGTCGAGGGCTTCCAGATCCGTCCAGCGACGGCCGGGCGTCTTGATGACGTCCGGCAGGTCGAGGCCGTCGAGGGCCGCGAGCGCGTCGAGACGCGTCTCGAGGAGCCACTCGGGCTCGTCGCGGTCGTCGGCAATACGGCGGACCGTTTCCTCCGAGAGGGAGGGTGGTAGTTGCGTGCTCATATTATCCGAGCGAGCCCTCCATTTCGAGCTCGACGAGCCGGTTCAGCTCGACGGCGTACTCGATGGGCAGCTCCTCCGTGATCGGCTCGATGAAGCCGGAGACGATCATCTGCTTGGCGTCGTCGTCGTCGAGACCGCGCGACTGGAGGTAGAAGATGTCCTCGTCGCCGATCTTGCCGACCGTCGCCTCGTGAGCGACGTCGACCTTCGACTCGTTGATCTCCATGTACGGCATGGTGTCCGACGTCGACTCGTTGTCGAACATCAGCGCGTCGCACTCGACGGCGGTCGAGGAGTTCTCGGCGCCGTCGGCGATGTGGACGAGGCCACGGTAGTTCGTGCGGCCGCCGTCCTTCGCGATGGACTTCGACTCGATGGTGGACTTCGTCTCCGGCGCGTTGTGGTAGACCTTCGCGCCCGTGTCGATGTCCTGCCCCTCGCCCGCGAAGGCGATGGTGATGTGGTTGTCGGAGGCGCCGCGACCCTTGAGGATCGTCGACGGGTACAGCATGGTGGCCTTCGAGCCCATCGAGCCCGAGATCCACTCCATCCGACCGTTCTCCTCGACGATGGCGCGCTTCGTGTTGAGGTTGTACGTGTTCTTCGACCAGTTCTGCACGGTCGAGTACTGAACGTGGGCATCCTCGTCGACGAAGACCTCGACGCCACCGGAGTGGAGGTTAAACGCGGAGTACTTGGGCGCACTGCAGCCCTCGATGTAGTGCATCTCCGCGCCCTCCTCGGCGATGATGAGTGTGTGTTCGAACTGGCCCATCCCTTCCGAGTTCATCCGGAAGTAGGCCTGAACCGGCATCTCGACCGTGACGTCCTCGGGGACGTACACGAACGAGCCGCCGGACCAGATGGCGCCGTGGAGCGCCGCGAACTTGTTGTCGCTCGGGGGAACGCACTTCGTCATGAAGTGCTCGCGGACGAGCTCCTCGTGCTCCTGGACGGCCTTGTCCATGTCGCAGAAGATGACGCCCTTCTCCTCCCACTGCTCCTGCATGTTCTGGTAGACGACCTCCGACTCGTACTGGGCGCCAACGCCCGACAGCGCCTTCTTCTCGGCTTCCGGGATGCCGAGCTTGTCGAAGGTGTCCTGGATCTCCTCGGGGAGGTCGTCCCACTCGTCGGCGCCGCCGCGGGCCTCGACGTCCGGGCGGATGTACGGGACGATCTCGTCGATGTCGACCTCGCTCAGGTCCGGCTGCCCGGGCCAGTCGGTCGGCATCGGCATGTTCTGGAACTGTTCGAGTGCGCGCAGGCGCCGCTCGAGCATCCACTCCGGCTCGTCCTTGTCCTCGGAGATGAGGCGGATCGTCTCCTCGTCGAGCCCCTTCTCCGACTCGAAGGCCGACTTCTGCTCCTTCTTGAACTCGAAGCGGGCCTCAGTGTCTGTGTCTTGCAGGTCTTCTGAACTCATTGTGTAGTGTTTACGTCGCTTGGGTTATAGTGCTGGTGCGTAATCACGAGACGTTACGCGGCCTCGTAGACTTCCTCGCGGACCCAGTCGTACCCCTTCTCTTCGAGCTCGTGGGCGAGCTCCGCGTCGCCGCTCTTGGCGATCTCGCCGTCGAGCATGACGTGGACGTGGTCCGGCTCGACGTAGTCGAGGATGCGCTGGTAGTGGGTGATCTGGAGGATCCCGGTGCCCTGCTCGTCGCGGAGGGCGTTGATCCCCTCGGAGACGTCCTGCAGGCGGTCGATGTCCAGCCCCGAGTCGATCTCGTCGAGCACGGCGACGGCCGGCTCGAGCATGGCAGCCTGGAGCACCTCGTTCTGCTTCTTCTCGCCGCCGGAGAAGCCGGCGTTGAGGTAGCGCTGCATGAAGCGCTCGTCCATGTCGAGCAGCTCCATCTTCTCCTTGAGGATCTCCTGGAACTCCGCGACGCCGATCTCGCCCTCGTCGGTCGGGCCCTCCATCGGGGAGCTCTCGTAGCCGGACTCGTCTTCCTCCTCGGCCTCGGCCTCCTCCTCGTCTTCGTCCTCGAAGAGCTCCTCGCGCTCGTCGCGCTTGGCGTTGAGCGCCTGGCGGAGGAAGTTCGTCATCGTGACGCCCTCGATCTCCGCGGGATACTGGAAGCCGAGGAACACGCCGAGGGCGGCGCGCTCGTTCGGCTCCAGGTCGAGCAGGTCCCAGTGATAGTCCTCGTCGTCGAGGTCGACGTCGACGTCGTCGACGTCCTCCTCGTCGAGGTGAAGGTTGATCTCACCTTCCGTGACCTCGTAGGCGGGGTGGCCGGCGATGACCTTCGCCGTCGTCGACTTCCCCGACCCGTTCGGTCCCATCAGTGCGTGGATCTCCCCGGAATCGACCTCGAGGTCGACGCCGCGGAGGATCGTCTCGCCATCCTCTTCAGCCACCTGGGCGTGGAGGTTTGAAATTTCGAGAGTTGCCATGTGTAGATTCGTGCCTCGTGTCTGTAGGGTGGTGACTGGTGGGGTTAATGGTTACGCATTTCCACCTGAGAGTGCGGGCAATCGGAAGTAGAGAGCCACCGATCAAAAAAATTCTTTTCGTTCCCAAAAACACACCGGCGATTTCGTTAGACGAAGCTGCCGAGTCCGGCCTGCTCCTGGCCCGTTTTGACCTCGTCCCAGGACATGTCGAGCGCCTCGATGACCCGCGATATCGGCCCTTTCAGCGTCTTATCGAGCATTTTCTCCCAGTCGACCTCGAACTCGTCGGGCACCTGGTCGGCGTACTCGAAGCAGATAACGTCCGGATCCCGTTTGAACTCGCCGTACAGCGGGTCGCTCTGGGGATCGAGGCCGTGTTCGGACTCCATCCGCTGCCAGAAGTCGGGGTGGACCTTCTCGATGTACAGCCGCTTCGGCTTCGAGCCGCGGCCGAAGTTCGTCCCGAGCATGAGGTTGGCGTACTTCGCCCCGCGGACCTGCGCGGTGTCCGTCTCGTAGGCGTCGAGGCGCTTCCCGATGCCGCCGGGGATGCCGACGTCGTCGAGGCTCGCCTCGCCGGCGAGCACGTCGTCGATGACGTCGCTGAGGTACGACTTCACTTCGGCCATGTCGTCGTCGATGTCCTCGCCTTTGACGATCGTCTCGATAACGTCCTTCTGGACCGTTTTCGTGATCGGGGCGATGTCCGAACGCTTGTACTCGAAGCCCGTGATGTCGACGTCGTCGACGTGGTTCCCTTCCTTCCAGACGATGTTGCCGGCGTAGCGCTTCTTCTTGCCGGCCTGGAAGAAGCGCCGGTAGAGCTTCTCGAACTCGATCTGGAAGCGGTGGTCGTCGGCGTTCAGCTCGTCGGCGGCGAAGTCGTCGTAACGCCCGTTGATGTGATCCTCGATGTCGAAGGACTGCTCGATGGCGGCCTCCTTGGAGACGTCGTCGCCGAGTTCGAGCATGACTGAATCCGTGTCGCCATACGTCACCTCCTTGTCAAGTTCGGCGGCCGCGGTCTCGGTGAAGTCGATGACTTCGCGGCCAGTCGCGGTGACGGCCGCGGCGCCCTCCTTGTCGTACAGGCGGAAACGGTCCCAGCCCGTTACGCCGTACAGCGAGTTCATGATGACCTTGACGGCCGCCTGCTGGCGGTCGTACTGCTCGTACGCCTCGCTGTCGGGCTCGTGTTCGTTCCGGAGCGCCTTCTTGTCCTCGCGCTCGGAGAGCAGCTCGTCGACCATTTCGCGCATGATGCCGTCCGGCTCCTTCCGGAAGTGGGTCCCGTTGGGCGCGACGTACGTCTCGTCGTCGTACTCGGCGGGGTCGACCTTCGTCTCCGGGCCGGCGTTGATCGTCACCATGCACATCGGATAGAGTGACTTCAGGTCCAGCACCGTCACCATCTCCTTCACGCCCGTGATCGGCTCGAAGACGGCGCCGCCCTCGAAGTCCTCGGACTCCTGTTGCCCCTTCGTCGGCAGCGCGAACTTGCCGTACGCCTTGTGGAGGACGTACATGTCGACCGTGTCGCCCGGCGTCGGCGCGTCCTCGATCTTGCAGCCGACGAACTTCCGCACCTCGTCCCAGAACTCGATCACCTTCTGCTTGCGATCGATCTCGACGCACAGCTCCACGTCGCGGATGCTGTACTCCAGCAGACGCTCGGGGTCCTGCTCCCAGAGGTCGCCGATGTCGCCCGCGTAGCGCTCCTTGCCGGCGTCGAGCTCGCGCTCGCCGACGGCGTCGAGGCGGTACGACTCCAGCTCCGTGAACATCGTGCGCTTGTACGCGTACAGCAGGTCGAAGACGACCCGCCCTTTCACGTCCGGGCCGCCCCAGCTGGAGCGCCAGACCTCGTCGATGCGGGAGAGGCGGTCGACCGAGAGGTCGTAGTCGGTGTCGTCGTCCAGCGCCTCCAGCCGGTCGAGCATGTACGGCGCGTCGAAGTCCTCGAAGTTCCACCCGGTCAGCAGGTCGGGGTCGGTCTCCTCGATATACGCGAGGAACGCGTCGAGCATCGCCTCCTCCGCCGCGAACGTCTCGACGCGGAAGTCCACGTCGTCGACGATGCCGTCGTAGCCCGGCAGGGTCTCCGGCGAGTCGACCTCGGCGTCCGGTGCCTCGTAGAGCCAGATGACGTACTCGTCGTCGTAGGAGTCGTGGCTGGTGAGACAGATGATCGGCTCCTCGCCGTCCTCGGGGAAGCCGCGACGGTCGTCGACCTCGATGTCGAAGGTGTTGACGCGCATCTCGGCGTCGACGTCGGCGGGTTCGAGGTGCCCCTCGTGGACCTGAATGCGGCCGTCGTCGAGCCGGCGCTCCTGTACCCGAATGCCGCCCTCGATGCCGTTGTCGATGAGCAGCCGGTTCGGGAACAGGATGTCGGCCTCGTACGTCTCCGCGAAGTCGTCGCGGATGTTCCCGACGTCGCGCGGCGTCCGGGTGACGATCCGCGTCAGCGGTTCGCCCCGAATACTCTCGTACGGCTCGCCGTCCGGGTCCTCCTCCCGCGTCCCGATGACGACGTCGTAGGCCTCGACCGGGTCCTCCTCGAGGTCCGCGGTCGGGACGTAGAAGTACGGTTCGACGCCGAGCACGCGGACGTGTTCGACCTCGTCGTCCTCGCCCTCGGGCGTCGGCCGCCGGCCGAACACGTGGACGACCGGGTACTCGTCGCTGCCGTACCCCTCGACCTCGTAGTCGACCTGCGTCACCATCAGCTCGACCGTCCCCGTCGACTCGGGGAACTTCGCCTCGTCGACGTCGACGACGTCGCTCGCGTGGTTGCCGTTGCCCGCGACGACGCGCGCTTCCTCGACGACGTCGTCGGGCCGCGCGGACGCGTCCTCGTCCGCTTCGTCGGGAGCGAACTCCCCCAGCCCCGTCTGATTCATAACCGGTCTTGTGCGTATCCCGGTAAAAAGGTCGGCTTTTCGGGTATGTGCGGGCGGGTGTTCGTTGTGGTGTTTGGGTGGGTTCGCGAGGGGTCTTTGTTCGGAGGGTTGTTTATAAGTAGTGTCGTGTGACGGGTCTGGCTGGCGGATCCGTTCTTGACCCCGACAGCAACGAAGACTGCTTGAAAGTCCTTGGCCGCTCTTTATAAGCAGACTTAGACAGATGACATGGGCTTGCTCTCGATAGCACCGCAACCCCCACCGCAAGCCCCGGCCCTCCCCAGCCTCGGCCGGGGCGCGCTGGCTCCGCAACGCACCGCGCGGCGCGCCACCGGCCTCCCTCGCACGCGTTACTCGCGCGCGCCGAACGCTCAGCACCGCATGCCGGACAGCCAGCATGCGTCGTCCGCGACCCAGCCGCCGCGAGCGACGCTCCGGCCACCACTCGGTGGGTGGGACTGAAAGGGGCAGCCGCTGAGCGGGACGCCCTGCGACGCTAGCACCGCAATCCCGGCGAGCGAACGCAGTGAACGAGCCGGGTGAGGAGCGCAGCGAGTAGCGCGACCGCTCAGCGGCTGGGGCTTTCTGGGGGTGCTGAGTGGTGTCGGCAGCAACGCAACCGGATTTTGTTTATAAATGTAAGCGCTAAAACGGCTGGAGCTTTCCGGGTGTGTCGGGTGACGTCTCCGGCAACGAAGATCGAACTAACCACACGGAAAGCGACAGCCTCGACGACCGGCCTTTCGAGGCTGCGCACCGTCGTCAGTGTCCAGAATCAGCCGTCATCACGGGAAGGAGGGCTGGTGGAAAGACATATATCTTGGTACGACATACCAAGCGACGTGACCTCGAAACCCCGCGCCGACGACGAGGCGGACAGTGCGAGCGTCCGGTCGGAACCGATGGACGTGGAGGTGTACGAGGACGACGGGAACGTGGTGCTGTTCGACGCGGGTAACCCCCTCGCGTGGGTGGAGGCCACGATGGCGGTGCAGCTCCGGGACGTGGCCTGACTCGGAACCCCGCGTCGAACCGCCCACCCGATAGGCTGTGACACTCCTATTCCTGATCCCTTTTGAATGGACCGACCGTATGGACGAACGTGCTCCCGTTCGACGACGACGACGGCGACTTCGACTTTGAGGAACCCACTCAGGCCGAGCGGGACCTCGCACCGGATTCGCCCGAGGAGGACCTCGTGGAGACGTACGACGAACCCGACGAGGGCGACCTCGCGGGCGACATCGACGAGGTCGACGACGATACCCTCTCCGCGTTCGTCGCCAGCGTCGTCTTCACGAACGCCGGCGTCTTCGCGATCAGCCTCGGGCTCATGCTCTGGTACTTCCGCGGCAGGCAACAGGTCGGCGTCGGCCTCGTCGTCGTCGGGATCCTGGCCCTGATCCGCACGTACCAGTACTACTACGAGTGGAAGCGCTCCCGTGACGAGACGGAAGCGGACGAAGGCGACGCCGACGGTGGGGGAGACGACCTCGACCAGCGCGACTGACCGACGCGGACGACGCAACTGCCGTCGACGACGCGACCGGAGACGCCGGCCCGCAACGCTAATCCCGCCGCGACCCCCTCGTTCTACTGATGCGAACGGTCCGTGACGAGGACGGCAACCGCCTCCTCCTCGTCAAACAGTCCGACGAATCGAGTCGCGTGCGCGACCCGGAGACGGGCGCGGAGCGATACGTCGAGAACGACCAGCTCACCCAACTCGACGAGGAAGCGCCGCTCTCGACGGCGGCGCTCGGCGTTCCGGAGGCCGTCCGCGACGTCGTCAGCGCGGCCCACGACGAGCGAAGCCTGGGGCTGCTCGTCGAACTGGCCGACGACGGCCCGCTGTCGGTCGTGGAGCTGCTCGACGCCTACGAGCTGTGTGAGTCCGATCTCCACGGCCTGCTCGCGGAGTTCCGCGCGGCCGGACTGATCGCCGAGGCCGACGTGGCCGGCCGCCGGGGATACGAGGCGACGGACACGACGAAGCAGGCAGTCGAGCTGCTGCGGGACGAGACGGCCGACGACGCCTGAGCGACCTTTTAAGCGACCGCCCGAGCGGCCCGAGCGCTAGTCGTCCGATTCCGAGAGCACCGCGCTGGCGAGCTCGGCGTCCGACCGGCTGACGGTCGACCGGTTGGACCGCGGATCCTTCTCGACGGTGACGAGGTCGTCGGCGGCGCCGACGAGCTCGTCGTCGTGGCTCACGATGACGATCTGTCGGACGCCGAAGCTGCGCATCTCCGCGACGAGGTCCGCGAGCCGGGAGACGTGCCCGGAGTCGAGGAACACCGTCGGCTCGTCGAGGATGAGCGGCGGCGTCGGTGCGGCGCCCTCGATCCCCTCCGCAAGTAGCCGGTAGATGGCACAGCGGAGCGAGAGGTTGAACAGGGCGCGCTCGCCCCCGGAGAGCTGGTCCGGGTCGAGCGGCTGGCCGTCCTTCTGGTACACCGTGAGCTCGTAGTCGTCCCCGAGCTCGATGTGCGAGTACGCGTCGTTGCCGTAGACGAGCTCGAACGTCTCGTTGAGCATCCGCTCGAGCGTGTTGACGTTGCGCTGGCGAAGCTCGCCGCGCAGGTTCCCGTACATCGCCTCCAGGTCCTCGGTTTCCTCGTGCAGCGAGTCGAGGGCCGCGACGGTCTCGGCGAGCGCCTCGCGCTCCTCGCGGAGCTCCTCGAGCTCCTCGATCTCGCCTTTTACCCCGCCGATGCGGCTCTGGAGCGCGTCGCGACGGTCGGCGAGCGCCTCGAGCCTGGCGTCGACCTGGTCGATGTAGTCGGCGGCCTTCCGCTTGCTCTCGCGGGCCTCCTCGACGGCGTCCTCGTCGACGGCCTCGGCAAGTTCGTCACGCCGGTCCCGCTTCTCGGCAAGGCGTTCGCGGCGCTCGTCGTTCACCTCGGCGAGGCTCTCGCGTTTCTCCCGGAGTCGCTCGATCTCGTCGTCGAGCTCCGCGACCCGGTCCGCGCGCGTCTCGATGGCGTCGATCCGGTCGAGCGCGGCCTCGACGTCGTCGAGGTCGGCCTCGAGCGCCTCGACGCGCTCCGCGGCCTCATCGGCTTCCTCGCGCTTCTCGGCTGCGACCTCGGCCGTCTCCTCCGCCTGCTCGCGCAGGTCGCTGGCCTCCTCGCGCTTTCCCTCGGCCGCCTCGCGTTTGTCCGCCGCTGCCTCGCGTTTCTCCTCGATCCGCTCCTCGAGCATCTCGCGCGTGTTCTCGATCTCGGCGAGTCGCTGCTCCGCGTCGACGAGCGACTTCACCGTCTCGATCCGGTCGTCGAGGGTTGCGACCGCTTCCTTCGTCTCCTCGAGGTCCGCTTCGAGCTCAGCGACCCGCTCGCGGTCCTCCTCGAGACGGTTCGTGTGCGGCGAGTCCTCGACGGGCTGGCCGCATTCAGGGCATTTCCCCGCCTCGAGTAGCTCCTCCGCCTCCGCGACGCGCTCGCGAGCGTTTGAGAGGTCGGCCTCGATCTCGGCGGCCCGCTCGCGCTGCTCGCTCCGTCGCTCGCGGAGCTCCGCGAGTCTGGACTCCGCCTCGCCGCGCTCGACGGCGACCTCGACGTCGGCGGCGACTTCCGCGTCGTCCGTATCGACGTCTTCGTCCCCCGCGAACCGCTCCCGGAGCTCCGCGGCCTCCGTTTCGAGCTCCGCGAGCGATTCCTCGCGGTCGGTCGCCGTCGATTCGGCCGCCTCGGCTTCCTCGGCGAGGTCCTCGGCTTCCGCCTCGGCGTCGGCCGCACGCTCGGAGAGATCCTCGGCCTTCTCGTCGAGGTTGTCCGCCTGATTGCGCAGGGCTTTGGCGTTCGCGTTCGCTTCGTTGCGGGCCTCCTGCAGCTCGGCCTCGCGCTCGTCGAGCTCGTCGCGGCGCCGCTCGATGGCCTCCTCGGTCGCGGTCGCTATCTCGGCGTCCGCGAGGTGGTCGTCGATCTCGCCCTCGAGCTCCGACCGCCGCTCGCGCGCCTCGCGGAGGCGGTCCTGCAGCTCGTCGCGTTCGGTTTCCGCCTCGCGGACCGCGGCCTCGATCTCGTCGATGTCGCTTTCGACCGATTCGAGCTGTTCGCGCTTCTCCTCGTAGGCCTCGAGGATCTCCTCGGCGTCCGCCTTCGTCTCCTCGGCCTTCTCGCGCTGTTGCTCGTAGTTCTCGACCTCCTCGTCGAGTTCGACGAGGTCGCTCTGGAGCTCGTTGAGCGTCTCGTGGAGCTCCTTCGCCTCCTTGCGTTCGATGCGCTCCTCGAGGTCCTCGAGGACGGCCTGCTTCGAGTTGCGGACGTCCTCGACCCCGAGCCGCGCGTCGCCGGCGCGCTCGCGGTACTCTTCGAGCTTGCCGAGCTGGAGCAGGTCGTCGATGGTGTCCTGTCGCTGGCTCGGCGTGGCGTTGATGAGCTTGTTCACCTCGCCCTGCCGGACGTACGCGCAGTTGACGAACGCCTCGGCGTCCATCCGCAGGAGCTCCGTGACGAACGACTTGACCGCGCGGGCGCCGTCACGCGTGAGGTCGGCGTCGACCCCCTCGAGCGTGCAGTCGTGGTCGACGCGCCCGTCGTAATCCCGGAGCCGCCGCTCGATGCGGTACGTGGCGCCGTCGTGGGTGAAGGTTAGCTCGACCTCCGTCTCCTCCTCGCCGTTCGTGATGACGTCCTCCAGCGTGCCCTCGAGCGCCTCCGCACCGTAGAGCGCGAAGAAACAGGCCTCCAGCAGCGAGGACTTCCCGCTGCCGTTGAGCCCGTGGATGACGGTGACGCCGTCGGACAGCGAGAGGTCGGCGTCGCCGTAGGGCTTGAAGTTCTGCAGGGTGATGTGGTCGAACTTCATAGGTAGTCCTCCATCGAGACCTGCCCATCGTCAGTCGGCGCGCTCGGTTCGTCCGGTGCCGGTTCGTCCGGTTCCGGTTCGGGTTCCGGGGAGTCCGCAGTGTCTTCCTCGTCAGCGACGGATTCGCCTTCCTCGTCGTCCCCGCCGTCGGCCTCGTCGTCCTCGGATTCTTTTATGTCGTCGTCCACGTTGTCATCGCCGTCCTCCTCGACGTCAAGGTCGACGGCGCCCTCGAATGCGTCGAGGTCGCCCTCGTCGAGTCGCTCCTCGAGGGAGTTCTTCACCGCGTCGCGGACGTTGCTGTCGGCGACCTTGCTCGCGCGGACCGTCTCGTCGACGTCGAAGGCTGCCGGCGAGAGGCCCATCTCGTCGATGCGCTCGCGGACGGCGTCCTCCGGGTCCGCGAAGCTCACGTCGAGGTCCTCCTCCGTCTCGATCTCGCGGCGGTCCGTGACGCGCGCGATGAGGGCGCCGCGCTCCGTGGCGACGTCCTCGACCGTCGCGGGCGCGATGGGCTCGCCGTCGCCCGTGATCTCGACGATGGCGACGGCGTCCTCCAGGTCGTGCTGGCGGACCTGCTCGGTGACGCGGTCGACGCCTTCGCCCTCGCGCAGGTCGACGCTGATGAACTCGAACGGGCGCGTCTCGAGCGAGCGGCGCCGGATCTCGACGGGGTCGTCGCCCGGGGCGTCCGCGTCGAAGGTGACGAGGTTGTAGCCGCGGCCCTGCTCCTCGCTCGCGCTCGCGCGCTCGGTGGAGCCGGGGTAGGTGACCCAGGCCCCGGCCACCTCGGCGCGGTCCGGTTTGTGGTTGTCGCCGAGCAGCATCGCGTCGAAGTCGACGGTGCTCTCGGTCAGGACTTCCTCGGTGTCCCAGTTCGCGTGCGCGAAGGGTTCGAACAGGCCGTGCGCGACGAGCGCGGCGTGGTCGGCGTCGTGGTCGGCGAACTCGTACGCGAGGTCGTCGCGCTGGGAGACGGGCACGTGGTCGAGCCCGTAGAAGGCCGTGTCGCCGACGACGGTGGGGGTGTCGTCCAGCCGCGTCGCGAGGTCGAGGGACTCGAAGAGGTCGAGCCACTGGCCGCCGCGGGTCGACTCGTGGTTGCCGACGATCGCGAGGAAGGGGATCCCGGCGTCGTCGAGGTCGCGGAGGACGGAGAGGGTGCCCAGCAGGTCCTGGAGCTCGGGCCGGCGGTCGTGGAACAGGTCGCCGGCGTGGACGACGGCATCGACGTCGTCGTCGGCGGCGTCGGTGACGACCTGCTGGAAGGCGTCGAGGAAATCGGCCCGGCGCTCCGGCGAGTGGTACTGCTGGTACCCAACGTGGGTGTCGCCGGTGTGGATCACCCGTGTCATTGTACCGTGGATTGGCCGGTTCGCCTCTTATGGGTTCCGGGGCCGGGGCGGAACTGAAGCGTCATTCGGCGGCCCTCCGATCGGTTTCCGGGGTCGCTTCAGCATCGACCGACTCGGGATCCAGTTGTCCCGCTGCAGCCCGCCGGAACGCCCGATACGCGTCCAGCGCGTCCGCCCCGCGTTCGGCCGCCGCGGCGTCGCCGGCGGTCTCGGCGGTCTCGATCGCGGTTTCCAGGCGGGCGAGGCCGACGCTGTCGACGAAGCCGGCCGCGCGGTCGAGGTCGTCCAGCGCGGCGTCCGCCTCGTCGATCACCGCGACGTGGGGGCCGCGCTCGACGTCCGTGCGGGCGGCGAGCGCGGCGAGCGCGCGCTTGACGGTCGTAGTCGTTGCCACGGGGGCAGTGGCCGCGTCCTGGGTGATAAACCTCCGTCTGAGAGAACTCCGAACGAGAGGGATGGGAGGGCCGAGGAACGAGAGATGGGAGGACCGATCGTCGACCGCGGGCGACTGCGCGTGATTGCGTGCGATTGCGTGTCTGGACCGACGGACGGACGAGATAGCGAGAGGCGGCGGAAGCGAGTCGGATTACAGGGAAAGCGAGTAGAGACGCTTGCGCGCGTCGGCGAAGGAGAACCGGGAGTCGACGACCTCCTCGTCCTCAAGCCGCGACAGCGCGTAGCGGACGGTGCGGGGTGGCAGGAGCGTCTCCTCCGCCAGCTCGCTCTGGGTCAGCGTGTCGTTGTAGTCGAGCACTTTCGCGACGAGCTTCGCGCTCGGGGGCAGGTCGCGAACGGGTTCCCAGCGGTCGGCGACGTCTTCGGTCTCGTCTGCGTCGTCAGCTCGGACGGCCTCTGGTGCACTCATTGTATTACCACCAATGTCATGCCATCTAATAATATTTACTATCGCTTTTGATTACTATGAGACATTATCTTACCGGTGTATTCACCAGACGGCGTCGGGATTCTGTATTTCGGGGGTGCGCGAGCCGTCCGCGAGCGGTCGGAGTGGGTCGCGGCTGGGGCCGGTCACGTCGAGATGGTCGCGAATCGGCCGGAAGCCCCCTGACCCGAAGCCTCTTATTAGTGACCGCCTTAATCCGCGACGATGAGTGATAGTGTGGACGACGTCGAGTATCCTTACGACGAATCGACGTCGCAACAGGAGAAGATCGACGCCCTCCAGGAGCGGCTCGACGAGATCGAGTCCCAGAACGAGGAGATGCGGGACAAGCTCCTCGACGCGAACGCCGAGAACAACAAGTACCAGCAGAAGCTCGAGCGGCTCACCCACGAGAACAAGAAGCTCAAGCAGTCGCCGCTGTTCGTCGCCACCGTCCAGGAGATCACGGACGATGGCGTCGTGATCAAACAGCACGGCAACAACCAGGAGGCCCTCACCGAGGTCACCGAGGAGATGAAGGACGACCTCGAGCCGGACGACCGGGTTGCCGTCAACAACTCCCTCTCCGTGGTCCAGAAGCTGGAGAAGGAGACGGACGTGCGCGCCCGCGTCATGCAGGTCGAGCACTCGCCGGACGTCACCTACGAGGACATCGGGGGCCTCGAGCAGCAGATGCAGGAGGTCCGGGAGACGGTCGAGATGCCGCTCAAGAACCCCGACATGTTCGAGGAGGTCGGCATCCAGCCCCCGAGCGGCGTCCTGCTGTACGGCCCGCCGGGCACCGGGAAGACGATGCTCGCGAAGGCCGTCGCCAACCAGACCGACGCGACCTTCATCAAGATGGCCGGCTCCGAGCTCGTCCACAAGTTCATCGGCGAGGGCGCGAAGCTCGTCCGTGACCTCTTCGAGGTCGCCCGCGAGAACGAGCCCGCCGTCCTGTTCATCGACGAGATCGACGCCATCGCGTCGAAGCGCACGGACTCGAAGACCTCCGGCGACGCCGAGGTCCAGCGGACGATGATGCAGCTGCTCTCGGAGATGGACGGCTTCGACGAGCGCGGCGACGTCCGCATCATCGCGGCGACGAACCGCTTCGACATGCTCGACCCCGCCATCCTGCGCCCGGGCCGGTTCGACCGCCTCATCGAGGTGCCCAAGCCGAACACGGACGGTCGCGAGATCATCTTCCAGATCCACACGCGCAAGATGAACGTCGCCGACGACGTCGACTTCGTCCAGCTGGCCGAGATGGCCGAGGACGCGTCCGGCGCGGACATCAAGGCGATCTGCACGGAAGCCGGCATGTTCGCCATCCGCGACGACCGGACGGAGATCTTCATGGCCGACTTCGAGGAGGCCTACGAGAAGCTCCAGAAGGGCGACGACGAGGCCGCCGGCGACTCCCTCGCGTTCGCGTAACGAGGTCGTCAGGCGAGCCGTCTCCGACCCGGTCTCGGGTCGGTCTTCTCCGTTCGCGGTTCAGGCCGGTCTTCTCCGTCTGCGGTTCCGTATTTTCATCGTCACCAGCGACGGCGCCGTGTCGAGCGCCTCCGGCTGAGGACCGCTACAGCGAGGCGACCAGCAGATACGGGAGCACGAACAGGAGCAGGAAGATGCCGGCGAGGATCAGCCCGTAGCCGACCCCGACGCCGGCCAGCGCGCGGTAGGAGTCCACGTCGAGTACTTCGCGTGCGTCGAGCCCGTCGTTTGCCATACGCCCCGCTTGTCGCGGCATTGCTTAAAAATATCGTGCCGCTGGGGCCACTCTGTTGCCATCGACCCCTCAAAGTAGGCTTTCGCCGTCGAACTCCTCGGGATCGACCTCCATCCCCAGCAGCTCCAGTATCGTCGGGGTGACGTCCAGGATGTCGGCGCCCTCGACGTCGACGCCGGGTTCGTCGATCAGTAGCGTCGCGTCCCCGAAGGTGTGCATCCCGGTTCGGGGGGTGTCGTCGTCGAAGACGCGCTCCTTGCGCTCGAAGCCGGCCTTCAGGTCGAAGCCGTCGTTCGGGATCGCGACGAGGTCGGGGGAGCGCTCGTCGGTGTCGCCGGAAAAGGCCTCCTCGCCGTCGACGACGCGGTCCAGAACAGCAGTCCCGTCGGGCCCCTCCAGCGCTTCGAGGTCGCGGCGGAGTTCCGCACGGACCCGCTCGTAGTCGGCTTCCGGGACGGAGCCGCGCGGTTCGCGGCCCTCGAGGTTGAGGTAGAAGCGCCCGGGAGCGAGCGAGTACGCGCGCGTCTCGTCGGCGATGTCCGCCAGCTCGTCCGGATCGTCGGCGTCGTACTCGAGCCAGCCCGTCTCCGCGAGCCACTCGTTGCAGTAGACGTCGTACGAGAGGGTCGTGAAGCCGTGGTCCGAGGCGACGACGAGCGTGACGTCGTCGGGGAGCCGTTCGCGGATCGCGCCGACGTACTCGTCGAGCTGTTCGTAGAACTCCAGGAAGGACTGGCGCCCCAGCTCGTTCTCCGCATAGGCCTCGTAGCAGAAGTGGTTGACCCGGTCGGGCGTCATGTAGACGCCGAAGAAGAGGTCCCAGTCGTCCGCGTCGATGCAGTGCTCGAACGCCGCCTGTCGCCGCTCGAGCGTCTCCTGGGCGTCCTCGAGGAACGCCGACTTGTCCTCGCGGTGACCGAGCTTCGCGTCGACGTCGATCCGGTAGTCGAGCTCCTCGAGTGTGCGACGGAACGAGGCCGGGTGGGCGGCGGCCTCGACTTCGGGCGAGAGAAAGCCCGAGACCATGCGCTGGACGTTGCGCTGCGGCGGGAACGTGATCGGGACGTTCAGCACGGTTGCGTCGCGGCCGGCGGCGCTGACCCGGTCCCAGATGCGCTCGTGACGCACGTCGCGACCCATCGGCACGTACGTCTCGTACGACCCGGTTTCGCGGTCCTGGAAGCCGTACACCCCCGTTTTCCCGGGGTTGACACCCGCCGTGAGCGCCGGCCAGGCTGCGCTCGACTCCGGCGGGACGATGCTGTCGATCGCGCCGGCGGAGCCCTCCTCGGCGATGGCCGCGAGGTTCGGGAGGAGGTCCGCGTTGTCGGCGATCAGGCTGAACGGAACCCCGTCGATACCGAGGAACGCCACCCGGGGTGCTTCGTGGTCGCGAATTCGGTCCAGCAAGCCCATGGGTGCTCTACTCCGGTTGCCAGTAAAAGGCTATAGGGCGACGGCCCAGGGACCGGCCACTCCGCCCGTCGGCCCGCTGCTCTTTTGCCCCCGGCCCGCAAGCGACAGGTATGCAGACGCGACGCGCGCTTCTCGTCGACGCGTTCACGACCGAACCGCTGGCCGGCAACGCCGCTGGGGTCGTCCCGAACGCGAGCGGGCTGACGGACGACCAGTGCCAGGCCATCGCCAACGAGCTGGGGGCCAGCGAGACGGCCTTCCTCACCGAGTCGGCGGAGGCGGACCGCCGGATCCGCTACTTCACGCCGTCCCAGGAGGTTGACCTCTGCGGGCACGCGACCATCGCGACACACGCCCACCTGTACGCGGACGGCGTTATCGACGCCGGCACGCACTCGCTGGAGACGAACGTCGGCGTCCTCGACGTCGACGTCGAGGCCGACGGCACCGTCTGGATGACGCAGGAACCGCCGGAGGTCGACCCCGTCGACGTCGACTACGGCCGCCTCGGCGACGCGCTCGGGATTGACCCCGCCGCCCTGACCGACATCGGCGCGGACCTGCCGGTCGCGTACGCGACGACCGGCCTCCCGTTCCTCGTGGTCCCTGTCAACTTCCTCGAGCACCTGAGCAACGCGGACCCCGACATGACCGCCATCGAGGCGCTCTCGGAGGAGCACGACGTGACCGGCATCTACGCGTTCACCTTCGATGCGATCGAGGGCGACTCGACGCTGCACGGGCGGATGTGGGCGCCCGCGGCCGGCGTGCCGGAGGACCCCGTCACGGGCACCGCCAGCGGGGCCTGCGGGGCGTACCTCGACGCCGTGGCCGCCTTCGACGGGGAGTTCCCCGAGCAGATGCGCTTCGAACAGGGCCACTTCGTCGACCGGCCCGGCTACGTAGAGGTCCGGATCGACGGCGACGACGTGCAGGTCGGTGGCGAGGCCGTCACCGCGCTCGACGGCGAGGTCGTCGTGCCGGAGCGCGAGGAGGACGACCTCATCGAAGCCTGACTGCGGAGCGGTCGGTACCCCGCCCGGCGTTCCCGGGCGGTCGTCGTCGGTATCGACCGACGCCGGCCGGTATCAAGAGTTACTATCCCAGCGGCACAAGAGTCGGTCGCATGGAATTCGACCTGCCTCGCGCCGCCGGCCTGTTGCTCGCGTTCGTCGGAGTAAGCGTCGCCGCGCTCATCGGTGCGCAGATGATGGGGACGAGCACGATCCTGATGATGGTGCTCCCGTCGATGCTCGTGTTCGCGGCGATCGCGTTCGCGATCGGCGTGAAACACGGCGAGTATCGAGCGTCACAGTAGCGCTGCGGCTTCTTCTCAGGACTCGCCTCTCTCGTCGGCGCCCTCGATGACGTCCTCGAGGGCGTCACCGCCGACGTCGCTCGCGACCTTCACGCCGACGAGCGAGACCGCGATCCCCAGCGCGATGAACACCGCGAGTCGCTGGTTCGGCGCGAAGGCGATCTCGGCGACGACGAGCGGTCCCAGGATGCCCTCCTGCTCGAGGAAGTAGCCCGCGAAGCCGCGGACGACGAGCCCGACGGCGACCGCGACGAACGGGAGGTTGAGGAAGTGACTGCGCACGCCCTCGTCACGGATCACTTCGTCGAGCAGCCGGCCCATCGACGCGGTCAACGCGGCGCCGCCGAGCCACGGTACCGCGGCGTAGGTGAATCGCATCGCCTCGACGAGGACCGGGGTCGACCCCGGGAGCCCCGAGAGCGAGAGGGCGCCGAAGAACGCGCCGACGAGCGAGAGCCCCGCCGCGACGACGTACGTGACGATGGACACCTTCCCGGCGTACAGCGCCTCTCTGACCCGGTCCGGGACGTCCGCGAGCCACTCGTCGATCGCGAGCCCCTTATAAAGCAGCGCGCCGCCGAGCAGCGCGGCGAGGCCCGCGAGCGCGACGCCCGGGGAGAACCGGAGCAGCAGCGCGGGGAGGAGGAGCAGCGCGATGCCGAGGGGGACGAGCACGGTCGAGCGCAGCTCCTCGTCGGCGAGGAACTGCTTCAGCAGGTAGTAGGTCGACTCGATGTCGCGGGCCTGCCGGACGACCACGCGGTCGACGGAGTCGATGGCGAGCCGCGACTCGACGATGGGGACCACGCGCTCGTCCTCCGCCGAGTCGACGACGAGGATGGCCGAGGAGGGGTCGTAGCGCTCCACGAGGTCGTCGAGCTGGCTTGCGATCGACTGGTCGCCGCCGACGCGGTTCTCCGAGCTCCCGGAGACGACCGCGACGACCGCCTCCTCCCGCTCGTCGCGCAGGTTCCGCGCGACGCTCAGGGCCTCGAGAATGCAGTTGACGCTGGCGTCCTCCGGGTCCGCGAGGCCGACGTCCGTCACGAGCGAGCGGACGGCCTCCCAGCCGGCGACGGGCATCGGGACGTTCGTCTTCCGCCCGATGTCTCCCGAGCGGTCGACACAGAGTACCAGCGTCGTCACACAGGGGCACAGGCCATCGGTGGATAAAAACCCTCCCGGTCGTTCGCCGAACGCGCCGAACTGTTCGCCGGTCTCCACCCGACACACCCAAACCCGCGGCCGACGAGGTGCGACCATGCTGGAGATCGACGGGAGCGCCGGCGGCGGGCAGCTCCTCCGCTCGTCACTGGCGCTGTCCACGCTTACGGACACGCCGGTCCGCGTCGTCGACGTCCGCGGCGACCGGTCGAACCCGGGCCTGAAGGCCCAGCACGTCGCGGCCGCGCGGGCCATCGCCCGGATCGCGGGCGCCGAGACCGACGGCGTCGAACTCGGGAGCGACGCGGTCGAGTTCGACCCAGGCGACGTGAGCGGCGGCGACTACGAGGTCTCGATCGAGACCGCCGGGAGCCTCACGCTCGTCTTCGAGGCGGTCCTCCCGCTCGCGCTCGTCACCGACGAACCGATCCGGCTCCACGCGACGGGTGGCACCGACGTGGCCTGGTCGCCGCCGCTGGAGTACCTCCGCCGCGTCAAGCTCCCGTTCCTGCGCCGGCACGGGGTCGTCGCCGCGATAACGAGCGAGCGGCGAGGTTTTTACCCGGTCGGCGGCGGCGCGGCGACGCTCACGCTCGGTCCCTCGGCGCCCGAGCGAATCGAGGCAACCGAGCCTCCGACGGTCGCCGGCGCTCGCGCGTACGCCGTCGCGTCCGACGACCTCGCCGACGCCGACATCGCCGAGCGGCTGGCACGGACCGTGACGGAGATGGTCGAAGCCCTCGACCACGAGGTGGAGCTGTCCGAGCGCGTCGTCGAGTACGCCGACGCCGACTGCACCGGCGCGGGAATCGTCCTGCGCGCGGACGCCGAGGCTGGTAGGGAGTCGCCGGCCGGTCACGCCCCTATCGCCGGCTTCTCGGCGCTCGGGGGGCCGGACCGCTCGGCGGAGGCCGTCGCCGGCGACGCCGTCGACGACTTCGCCGACTGGATGGGAACCGGCGCGGTCGTCGACCGCCACCTCGCCGACCAGCTCGTCGTGCCGCTCGCGGTCCTCGGCGGGCGCGTCGCGATCCCGGAAGTGACGGCCCACGTCGCGTCGAGTCTGGACCTGGTCGCGGAGTTTGGTCTCCCGGTCGACTGCGAGCAGGCAGACGGGCGGGCGATCCTGCACGCAGCGGGGACGGACTGGGCTGCCCAGAAGTAGGTGGGAACCGGGTGCCTCGTGTCGCCGTCCGCGTCAGCGCACTTCGATGGAGAGGTCGTCGTCGCCGGTCACCGCGCTCGCGATGCCGGCGCCGGCGGCGAAAGCGACTCGGCGCGCGCCGAGACCGATCTTCTCGGTGATGCCGCGCTGGGGGCCGAATTCGCGCACTTCCACGGGTTCGCCGATTCGGTCCTCGACGCGCGCTTCGACGTCGTCGAACGTGCCGATCTCGTCGACGAGCCCGGCCTCCGCGGCCTCGGGGCCGACGTACATGCGAGCCTCCGTGTCGCGGACGTCGTCGGGGTCCATCTCGCGGCCCTCGCTCACGGTGTCGACGAACTGCTCGTAGATGTCGTCGACGATGCCCTGGAGATACTCGCGCTCGTCGGGCTCGATGTCCCGCAGCGGGACTCCGGCGTCCTTGTAGTCGCCGGCGGCGAACCGCTCGTAGCTGATGCCGAGCTTGTCAGCCAGGTCGGCCGCGTTCGGTCGGGAGCCGATGACGCCGATGGAGCCGACGAGGCTCACGTCGTGGGCCCAGACCTCGTCGCAGCCGGTGGCGATCCAGTAGCCGCCCGAGGCGCAGACGTCGGTCGCGTACGCGACGGTCGGCCCGTCGAACTCCTCGGCGGCCCGCCGGATGTCGTCGCTCGGGAGCACTTCCCCGCCGGGCGTGTTCAGCCGGACGACGAGCGCGTCCACGTTCGGGTCGTCGTCCGCGCGCTCCATCGCGTCCACCAGCTCGCCGGCGCTCGGCCCGATCGGCGCCGTCAGCGGGGAGGGGCGACCGCCGTTCCGCGAGATCGGTCCCTCGACGCCGACCTCGGCGACGTTGTAGTCGGCGAGGACGCTCCGGAGGACGTTGCTCGCGACCTTGCCGACGACGAGCGCGAACACCGCGGTCACCAGCACCCCGGCGAGTTCGATACTCGAGTCCGGCGTCCGGACGAACGCCACCCAGCCGAACGCCGTCGCAACGACGAGCGCGACGAGCACGCCGACGAGTGTGACGACGTTGCGGAGTCGATCGCTACGAATTCCCATACCGTCGACTCGGCCGGAAACGGGTTAAAAGTGAGCGCGCGATTCGTTGATGGAGTTGGGCGTTTCTCGGAAGTCCATGGTCGATCTTGCTTTAAGGTCGATTGATCAGGCGTGGAGGCTGCTGTAGTTAACAGCGGCACAGACTGCGTGAAAACTTTCGGCTGCTCTTGTTTATAAGCTGTATTTACAGGTGCAGACGCTGCTGTGCTCGACAGCACCGCAGACACCCAGAAAGCCCTCGGCCGCTCGCGGTCGCTCCGCGACATATCTGGGCCTCTCCGCACAGCCCGGCCCAGATAGGGGTCGTCGGAGCGACTCCCCTCCGGCGCGACCGGCCGTCGCCCTTTCAGTCCGCCAGGACGGCAACCGCGACAGCAACGGCACCGCGACAGCAACGGCACCGCGACAGCAACGGCACCGCGGCCGCACAGCAACCGCAAGCCTCGGCCCTCCCCAGCCTCGGCCGGGGCGCGCCGGCCCCGCAACGCACCGCGCGGCGCGCCACCGGCCTCCCTCGCACGCGTTGCTCGCGCGCGCCAACCGCGGCCGCGCCGCGACCGCCCGCCAGCCGCCGCGAACGACGCCCGGCCACCACTCCGGGGCGGGACTGAAAGGGGCAGCCGCTGAGCGGGACGCCCTGCGACGCAAGCACCGCAATCCCGGCGAGCGACCGTAGGGAGCGAGCCGGGTGAGGAGCGCAGGGAGCAGCGCGACCGCTCAGCGGCTGGGGCTTTCTGGGTGTACCGAGTGGTGTCGCTGGCGACGATAGCCGATCTTGTTTATAAGTGAGACCGCTCAACGGCTGGGCCTCTCGAGGTATGTCGAGTGGTGTCGCTCGCGAAGACGCCGAAACGGACCACACACTACGCGATCCTTTTCAGGGTAGTTCCACGGACCTCGGTCAAATCCCTTTAAATAACCAAAAATAGCGTCACCACTGCGTTAGCAGAAAATGAAAGACGGAAAGCGAAGGAACCCCGGTTTACAGAAGGCCGGTCTTCTGCAGCTTCATCAGGTCCTCGGTGTCGAGGGTTTCGCCTTCCTTGAACTTCTGGTAGATCTCCTCGGCCTCTTCCTTCTCCTCTTCGCGCTCGGCCTCGCGCTCGTCCTTGCGCTCTTCCTCCTCCTGCTTGTCGAGCTCGCGCAGGCGCTTCTGGACGCGGACGAAGTCCTCGTGGTGCTGGTCGGCGGCCTCCTGGGCCTCCACGAAGAGCTCGTGCATCTCGTCGGCCTCGTCACGGATGTCGTCGGCCTCGCGGTAGGCCTCGATCATCTCGTTGTGGTGCTCCTGGGCCTTGTCGGCCAGCTCCGTCACCTTCTGGTGATGGGTGGACGCTTCGGAGCGGACCTCCTCGGCCTTCTCGACGAGCTCGTCGAGCTCCTCGGTGTCGTCGATCTTCTCGCGCTTCTCCGCGAGCTCCTCGCGCTTGTTCTCGATCTTCTCGATGAGTTCGCGCTCGTCCTCGGCGGAGAGAACCTCCGTCTGCTGGCGGAATTCGAGTTCCTCGATTTCCTCTTCGAGTTCCTCGATGGACTTGCCCTCGCCAAGCTCGAGGTCCTCCTTCATCTCCTCGACCTTGTCGAAGAGCTCGTTGGCTTCCGCGTTGAGCTCGTTACGGCTCTCCTTGTGCTCCTGGACCTGCTCGTTGAGCTCGTCGCGCTTCTCGCGGTGCTCCTGGGCCTCGTCGACCTTCTCGCGCGTCTTCGCGTTCAGGTCGTCGCGCTTGGAGGCGCGCTCCGAGGCCATCTGGTTCAGCTCGTTACGGCGGTCGCGCAGCTGGCCTGCGCGCTTGATGAGCTGACCCTTCGAGCCGTTCTCGAGCTCGTCCTCAGAAAGGTCCACGTTGTCTTCTTCTCGCAGCGGTTCGATGTCGTACTGTTCGATGACTTCCTGCTTCGTTACCATTTTTTATCACTCCATCACCGCTCCGGGGAACGCAGTGGCTCGTCGTAGAGTAGCTGACCGTGAGTAAGATTTCCCGATCATTCCTCGTGCGATTCCACCAGCGCCGGAGGCGTTCTGGTAACTGTACATTGACGATTGCACCATATAAATACTTCGGTGAGATGGAGTGTGAAAAGAGATAGCATGACCCTCAAACGTCCCGAATTCGACCTTTGCGACCTATTCACACGGACTTATAAATAATCCGTGAAAACGCCGATACCGGGGTCCTGACGGTGGCGACGACGGCGGTGGTCGGATGCCTCCGGGTACTGCACGGCGAGCTAGCTGAGCGTCGGTCGGATCGACGCACCAGGGCACCGGTGAAACCGGGCCTGTGTAAGCACGGTCGGCGCCCGAAAGACGGACGGCGCGACGGTGCGGCTTTCCGTTTTCCTCAATTTTTACCGTGCGACCCGCAAAGCTCGACCATGACCGCGAATGCGACGTTCGACTTCGATCTGCTGGCACGACTGACCGACGCCCCCGGCCCCGTCGGCCACGAGGACCGCGTGCGCGAGGTCGTCCGCGACGAGCTCCCGGACGTCGACCGCGTGCGAACGGACGCGATGGGGAACGTCGTGGCGACCGTCGAGGGGACTGCGAACCCCGACTACGAGGTCCTCGTCGCCGCACACATGGACGAGATCGGGCTCATCGTGACCGACGTCGACGACGACGGGTTCCTCTCCGTGGAGTCGCTCGGCGGCTGGAACCCGGACGCGCTCCGCGGGCATCCGGTCACGGTCCACACCGCGGACGGCGACTACGAGGCGGTCGTCGGCATCAACGCCGCGCACACGGCCGCGGACGAAGCGCCGGAGGAGTGGACGCTCGACGACGCCCACGTCTTCACTGGACTCGAGCCCGAGGAAGCGAACGAGACGTTCGCCGTCGGCGACGTCGTGACGTACGACAGCGACCTCCGCGAGCTCGGCGAGTGCGTCTCCGGCTCCGCGCTGGACGACCGCGCGGGCGTGTACGTGCTGCTGGAGGCCGCACGGCTCGCGGACCCCGACGTGACCGTTCACTACGCCGCAACAGTCCAGGAGGAAGTCGGCCTGCGGGGCGCGACTGCCCTGGGCGTGGACGTCGATCCTGATCTCGCCATCGCGCTCGACGGGACGCTCGAACAGTCCCACCCCGGCATCGCCCCGTCGAACGCGATCTCGAAACTCGGTGACGGTGTCGGCGTGAAGCGGAAGGACGCGACCGTCATTCCCACGCCGGGCGTCGTGGAGCGCTTCGAGTCCGTCGCCGAAGCGCGCGACATCGACTTCCAGCGGGAGGTCTCCTGGAACATCGGGACGGACACCGGCGGCCTCCAGACCACCGGGGGCGCACGGCCCGTCGGTGCGCTCTCGATTCCCGTCCGCTACCATCACTCCGCGGTCGAGACCGCCAACGCGCGTGACGTCGAGGCCGCCGTCGACCTCCTTACCGCCTTCCTCGACACCGAGGACGGCGCGGACTACTCGCCGAACTGACTGCGCGACCCGGCCCGGGCGTCCGCGTCGCCACGCTGTCGGTCGGAGTCGCCGTTCCAAGGGCGTCGGATAATAACCCCTTTCGCCGGCGACGCCGGAGGGGTGGCCATGAGCGACCTCTCCGAAACGATCCACGCAACGGGCCACGAGAACGTCCGCGCGGAGCACGGGAGCACGTTCGAGGTGACGACCGACGACTGGCTCACGCCCGCGGGCGACTGTATCCTCGCGGTCGAGGCCGACCGCACGCCCGCCGATTTCGCCCCGGCGTTCGTGCAGGCCTGTCGGGACTCGGATGCGACGATTACCGCCGAACTCGTCGTCGGCGACGGTGACGACGACGGTGACGCCGCCGACGAGGACGAACGCCACGAGGCGACGATCGTCGGGTCGGGCCACCCCGACCTCGCGTTCAACAACGACCGGTCGGCCGTCGGGCGCACGAGCGAGTACGTCGACGACCGGACGATCATGGTCAAGGCCGACGCGGCTGCCGCCGACCTGGACCGCGACCTCGTCGACGCCCTCGCGGCCGGCGCCGACCTCGAACTGACGCTCCGGGTCGACTGATCGAACCCGAGGTTCCCGTTTCTCGATCCCCACACGGACGACCGACGAGGCTCGCCAAGTTTATTAGCTGATGGTAACACTGGCTAATACATGCCGACTCAGCTACAGCGAGCCCGCGACGGCGAGGTTACCGCGGCGATGGAGCGCGTCGCCGACCGGGAGAATCGCGACCCCGAGTTCGTCCGGGAGCAGGTGGCGACCGGGCAGGCCGTCATCCCGAACAATCACGCGCACGACGCGCTGGACCCGATGATCATCGGGCGCGAGTTCTCGACGAAGGTGAACGCCAACATCGGCAACAGCGAGACGACGAGCGGCAAGCGCGAGGAGCTCCGGAAGCTCCACGCCGCAGTCCACTACGGTGCCGACACGGTGATGGACCTCTCGACCGGCCAGGACATCGACGAGATCCGCGAGTCCAACGTCGGCCACTCGCCGGTCCCGCTCGGCACGGTCCCCATCTACGAGGCGATCAAGCACGTCGACGGCCCGGAGGCCCTCACGCACGAGCTCCTGCTCGACGTCATCGAGAAGCAGGCCGAGCAGGGCGTCGACTACATGACGATCCACGCCGGCGTGCTGATGGAGCACCTCCCGCTGACCGACGGGCGCACGACGGGCATCGTCTCGCGCGGCGGCTCGATCCTGGCGAAGTGGATCGAGGAGAACGGGATGGAGAACCCCCTGTACGCCAAGTTCGAGGAGATCTGCGAGATCTTCGCCGAGCACGACGTCACCTTCAGCCTCGGCGACGGGCTCCGGCCGGGGTCCCTCGCGGACGCCGGCGACGAGGCCCAGTTCGCGGAGCTCGACACCCTCGGCGAGCTCACCCGCACGGCGTGGGACCACGGCGTCCAGGTGATGGTCGAGGGGCCGGGCCACGTCCCGATGGACCAGATCGCCGAGAACGTCGAGCGGCAGCAAGCGGTCTGTGACGGCGCGCCGTTCTACGTCCTCGGCCCACTCGTCACCGACGTCGCGCCGGGGTACGACCACATCACCAGCTCGATCGGTGCGACGGAGGCCGCCCGCGCCGGCGCCGCGATGCTCTGTTACGTCACGCCGAAGGAGCACCTCGGGCTCCCCGACGCCGAGGACGTCCGCGAGGGACTGGCTGCCTACCGCATCGCCGCGCACGCGGGCGACGTCGCCAACGGGCTCCCCGGCGCGCGCGACTGGGACGACGCGCTCTCCGAGGCGCGCTACGAGTTCGACTGGCGGCGCCAGTTCGACCTCGCCCTGGACCCCGACCGTGCGCGCTCCTCCCACGACCAGACGCTGCCCGGGGACAACTACAAGGAGGCGCGCTTCTGCTCGATGTGCGGCGTCGAGTTCTGCTCGATGCGCATCGACCAGGACGCGCGCGAGGCCGACGGCGACATGGAAGCGATCGCCGAGGAGACCGGCGGCGACGCCGAGCCCGGCATCGACCTCGCCGAGTCGCCGGCGGCCGAGGTGAACCTCCCGCCGACGGGCGACCACGACACCTCGAACGTCCCGGAGCTACCCCCGCTTCACGAGTCGGACGCGGAAGCGACCGGGGACGACTGACGATAGCTGGAGCGACCGCGGACGACTGACGATGGCCGGAGCGACCGCGGGTGGTTGAAGGGGCGAAAGCCTCCTGTCGCCACGTCGCTACCCCTTTTAGCCGTCCAGCCCAATCGACGATAATGGCAGACGAACCCTCCCAGAACATCAGTGGCGGCGAGGCCGGCGGCGGTGTCCCGGACGAGTTCGCCCACGGCGAGGCGGACTCGCGGGTCGAGGCCGTCGTCGACGAGCTCGGGGAGATGTACTGGCAGAAGGCGTACGGCGGCCAGGACGCCTTCGAGTGTCTCGTCCGGACGATCCTCTCGCAGAACACCTCGGACGTGGCGAGCCAGCCGGCCCACGACTCCCTGATGGAGCGCTACGGCCCGGGTGGTCCGGAAGCGGCGCCCGACGGCGACCTCGCACGCTCGCTCGCGGACGCCGACCGCGACGAGCTGGCCGAGACCATCGCCTCGGCCGGCCTGTACAATCAAAAGTCGGAGGTCATCCAGACCGCCGCCGAGTGGGTCCTCGACGAGTTCGGGTCGGAAGCGGCGTTCGACGAGTTCGTCCGGACGGACGACCCGGACGAGGTCCGGGACACCCTCCTGTCGGTCTCCGGCGTCGGCCCGAAGACGGCCGATTGCGTCCTCCTCTTCTCCGGCGGCCGCGACGGGATCTTCCCCGTCGACACGCACGTCCACCGGATCGCCCGCCGCATGGGCATCGCGCCGCCGGACGCCGACCACGAGGACGTCCGGGAGGCGATCGAGGCCGAGCTCCCGCCCGAGAAGTGCGGCTTCGGCCACACCGCGATGATCCAGTTCGGTCGCGAGTACTGCTCGGCCCGCAAACCGGCCTGCCTGGAAGGCCCCGAAGCCTGTCCCCTGTACGACCACTGCGACCGCGTCGGCATCGACGAGCTCGACGGCGAGGTCGTCGACCCTGCGGAAGCCGCCAACTCGTAGGCAATCGCGGTCATCAGCGTCTCCAGTCGCCGGCGATCCCACTCAGGACTTCGTCAACGCTCCAGGCGCTGAGCGCTCGCGCTTTTAAATGAGTCCGGCGAATGTAGTCAGCGAAACCACTCGGCACACCCCGAAAGCCCCAGTCGCTGACCGGTTGTGCTTATAAACTGCCTAGGCTATCATCGTTGGCGACACCACTCAGCATACCTCGAAAGCCCCAGCCGCTGAGCGGTCGCGCTGCTCGCTGCGCTCCTCACCCGGCTCGCTCACTGCGTTCGCTCGCCGGGGTTGCGGTGCCTGAGTCGAAGACTCAGACTAGCGAGAGCTTCGCTCTCGCGTCGCTTGCGTCGCAGGGCGTCCCGCGCAGCGGCTGCCCCTTTCAGTCCCACCCCGGAGTGGTGGCTGGGGCGTCGCGCGCGGCGGCTGGGTCGCCGACGACGCGCGCCGGCTGGCTGGCGTGCGGTGCGGAGCGGTCGGCGCGCGCGAGCAACGCTTGCGAGGGAGGCCGGCGCCGAGGCGGTGCTGTTCCGGCGCCGGCCGAGGCTGGGGAGGGCTGAGGTAGTGCGGTTGCTGCGCGGTCGCAGTTGCGGGGCTGTGCGGTCGCGGCCCTGGCGGACTGAAAGGGCGCGGCCGGTCGCGCAGAAGGGGAGTCGCTTCAACGACCCCTATCCGCGGCGGGCGGTGCGGAGAGCCGCGGATATGTCGCGGAGCGACCGCGAGCGGCCGAGGGCTTTCTGGGTGTTTGCGGTGCTGTCGAGTGCAGGCCCGTATCACCTGTCCAAATCTGCTTATAAAGAGCGGCGAGGGCTTTCTGGCTGGTGTGGTCAAGTGAGGCAGCGTCTGCACCTGACTATCCGGTTTATGAGCATGAGCGACCGAAGTCCGTCTCGGCGCCGTTATTGAATAAAGCAGCGTCCGCACCTGATCATCCAGTTTATAAGGAAGAGCGGCAGAGCGCGTTCCGGGTGGGGGCGGTGGTGTCGGAGACGAGTCCGTCTCAGCTGTCCAACCCCGTTTATAAGCAAACCCGAGAGAGGTCGTTCCGGCTTTCCTGATCGAGCGCACCAGCGTCGACCTCGAGCCGCTTCAGACCGTGCGCGACGGCCGGTGAATACCGGGCCTTCGACGACCACGCCCGCTCGCGCCCAGTCGGGGCGGCTTACTTGAACCGGAACGTCTCCAGGTTCTTCGGCGCGAACGTGCGCATGTTGTAGTCGTGGTACAGCGCCGACGACAGGTCCTGGACGGAGTCCTCGTCGCCGTGGACGCAGAGCACCTTCTCCGGGCGCGGGTTCATCGTCTTCACGAAGTTCTCGAGCCCCTGGCGGTCGGCGTGGCCGGAGAAGCCGTCGACCGTCTCGGTGTCCATCTCGAGGGTCAGCGTCTCGCTGCGGCTCCCCTCGCCCCAGTCGGAGACCGGGATCTCGTCCCAGCCGTTCTGGATGCGGCGCCCGAGCGTCCCCTGGGCCTGGTAGCCGACGAAGGTCATCGTCGAGTCCGGGTCCGAGCCGAGGTGGCGCAGCCAGGACATGATCGGGCCGCCCTCGACCATCCCCGAGGTCGAGAGGATGATGCACTCCTCGCCGTCGGCGACCTCCTGCCGCTCGTCCTCGCCGCCGTCGATGTGGTTGAACTGGTCGGCGAGGAACGGGTTCTCGTCCTCGTGGAAGATGCGGTCGCGCAGGTCGTCGCGGAGGTACTCGGGGTACGTCGAGTGGATCGCCGTCGCCTCCCAGATCATCCCGTCGAGGTGGACGGGCATCGTCGGGATGTCGCCCTCGCGCATCGCCTCCTCCAGGACGAGCATGATCTCCTGGGAGCGCCCGACGGCGAACGCCGGGATGAGGACCTTCCCGTTCTGCTCGTACGTCTCGTTGATGACCTCCTTCAGGCGCTCCTCGGAGTCGGCCTGGTCGGTCTGGTAGTCGTTGCGGCCGCCGTAGGTCGACTCCAGCACGAGCGTCTCCACGCGCGGGAAGTCGTTGACGGCGCCGTTGAACAGGCGCGTGTCGTCGTAGTGGATGTCGCCGGAGAAGGCGACGTTGTACATCCCGTCGCCGATGTGGAAGTGGGTCACCGCGGAGCCGAGGATGTGGCCTGCGTTGTGGAACGTGAGCTTGACGTCGGGCGCGACGTCCGTCACGTCGCCGTACTCCAGCGGGATGGTGTGTTTGATCGCCTCGCGCACCTGCTCGGACTCGTACGGGGGCGTCCGCCCCTCCTTGGCGGCCACGTCGAGGTAGTCGAGCTGGAGCAGGCCCATCAGGTCGCGGGTCGGCTCCGTCGTGTAGATGGGGCCGTCGTAGCCGTACTTGAAGAGGAGGGGGATGAGCGCGGAGTGGTCGAGGTGCGCGTGCGTGAGCACGACGGCGTCGATGTTGGACGCGCCGGCCCCGAGCGCCTCGGGAACCTGGAGATACGGCACTTCGCCCTCGGCGCCGGGCTTGTCGCCGCAGTCGATGAGGATGCGCGTCTCCGGCGTGTTGAGGATGAAGGCGGCGCGGCCGACCTCGCGGCAGCAGCCGAGCGTCGTGATCCGGACCCACTCCTCGTCGGAGAGCTCCTCGCGGTGGATCTGCCGGCCGACGCGCTCGAGGATGTCGCGGCGCTCCTGGCGCTCCTGCTTGAGGAAGTTGCGCACGTTCGAGACGGTCGAGGACTCGATCGGCGGGGTGCGAACGACCTCGGGGGTCCAGCCGACCTCCTTCGTGATCTCGCGGAGGGTCGAGCCGCGGCGGCCGATGACCATCCCGGGCTTTTCGGCCTCGATGACGACCTCGCCGGTGTCCTCGTGGAAGTCGAGGTCGGTGACGCCGGCGTCGTCCGGGATGACGGCCATGACCTCTTCCTCGGCCTGTGCGGGCGGCGAGAGGGTGCTCGGGTCCGGGCGGACCGTGATCCGCTTGCGGAGCTGGGAGGCGAGCCGGCGGATGAGGTCGCCGTCGCCGGCGAACCGCTTCGGGTCGCGGGTGTAGACGACCAGCTCGGGGCCCTCGTATTTGACGTCAGTAACCGAGATGTCGCTCGGAATCTCCTGTTCGATTTCGGCTTTCAGATCTTCGAGTTGCTTGTCGACGTGACTCATAATGTAGTTGGTGCCCGCATTGCGGGCGAACGCACGGATCCGGCGGCGATCGGGTGGGGGGACGCTCGCGCTGTCGCTTGCAACCCGATGGCTGCGGATCCGGACGTGGACGGCGTAGGCATAATGACGATTACTGTCCGTAGTTCGGGTGCGGGAACAGCGAACGAAAACCCGCTTAATCGATGCTATGCCCGTCGCGTTATAAAAGCCTTCGCAAACTGCAAGGTCCCGCGGGCGCTCCATCAGCGTATGCACGTCACACCCGAGGCGGTCGTCACGGAGCGCGACCGCATCCGCGACCGCGCGCCCGTCGTCGTCCCGCTGGTCAACGACACGCGAGACGCGCTGGGGGAGCTGTTCGACGCCGACGTCGACCACGTGACGCCGGCCGAGTATCGCCGGGAGGTCGACGCCGTCTTCGCGGACGGCGAGGTCGCGGTCAACGTCGCGGGCTACGCAGGCCTGCTGCGCGACCTCGACGTCGACGGCGACTACCCGGGCTTCGTCGTCGACGAGGTACTGGGCCGTGAGCTCGCGGCGACGATCGCCGGCGGGCAACCGCTCGCGCTGCTCGCGCAGGCGACGTTCCACCTTGCGGACGCGCGGATCCACGGCGAGGACGGCGACGTCGCCGGCGCCGACGACCTCGACGCGGCGCTCGCCGCGGGGTTCCAGACGCGGCTCCCCGGCTGGGACTGGCGGGCCGAGGAGAGCCCCTTCGCGGTCGACCGGTAATAGCGTCGTTGGCGTCGCCGGACTCGGCCGGACACTGGGCGCTAGGCTCGGCCGTCGCTGGGCGGGTCGTGGTCGTCGAAAACGGTGAGCGGAAGCGCTCACCGAGGTCGGCGCAGTGAAGGCGCCGACCGGTGGAATGCCGGTGGCCACGTAGGTACCTGTGGGATGCCGGATGCTACCCAGCGGCCACCTGAGCGGACGGACGCCGCACACAAATAACCTCCCCCTGCGTCAGACAAGCATACGACATTTTGCAGCTACTGGCGCTGTAGCGGCGGATTCGCGTTTTCGTTTCCCAGCCACCTTCCGGTAATTTCCAGGCCCGGGTATCTGGCGGCGCGTGCGGTTGCGCCGTCGAGTGAAAGTCGACCCGCGGGGTCAGAGGCCGATGGCCTGCGTCACGGCGTTCGGGTCGACGTCGAGGTCCAGGAGGTAGACGTGAACCGCCCAGAACGCCGCGATCTCGAGCGCGGTGACGATCACCGTGACGAGGGTCGCGTACTTGCTACTCGTCGTCACGCCGGACGGGGCCCCGAACTCGCGGTCGGAGAGCGGGTGGAACAGGGCGATGCCCCGGCGGCTCCCGACCATGTCCAGGACGTAGTGGGAGAGGACGCCCGCCCAGACGAAGTAGAGGTTCCCGAAGAGGATGGGGAACGCCAGAAAGACGCCGAGAACCGGGAGACTGTGGAGCGTCTTCCGATGGCGGCCGAACGCGGTGTCGACGTCGGGGAACAGCGCCCCGAGCACGAGGGGCACGCTCACTTGCGCGATCTTCTCGGCAGTTGCGAGCGTGACGGACGGTTCGAGCACGAACCCGACCCCGATCGCGAGGAGGATCGCGTTCAGCACGTGGCCTTGCTTGTTCATCTACTGGCGATCCACGGGGGAACAACTCAAGGGTTTCCATGGACGGCGCCGCGATCCGACCCGCTGCGTCTCCTCGGCGACCGTGGCCGTCCGGCCGGTGACCCGATGGCGGTACGCCGTGCCGCCGACGAAAGACCCACCACGCCCCCGGCCAACCGCCCCGTATGGAGTACGAGGAGCCGCAGTTCTTCCACGTCATGCAGTACGCCGGTGCGGCCGACGGCGACGTTATCGACATGGTGAGCGGGAACCCCGACTGGGAGCCGCCGGCGGCGCTGCGCGACGCGTTACACGAGTACGCCGACCTCGACCCGGACGCGTTCCAGTACCCGCCCAGCGACGGCCTGCGCGAGCTGCGCGAGGCGATCGCCGAGCGGCGCAACGTCGGCGTCGGCGAGGTGATCGTCACCAACGGCACCGGCGAGGCGAACTACCTCGCGATGGCGCGCGCGCTCGACCGCGACGCGGGCGACGAGGCGATCCTGCTGGATCCCGTCTATCCCTACTACCCCGGCAAGGTCCAGATGCTCGGCGGTACCCCGACCCTCGTCCGCACCGAGCGCGACGGGAGCATCGACCTCGCGGCGATCCGCGAGGCCATCTCCGACGAAACCGCGCTGATCGCCTTAAACACGCCGAACAACCCCACCGGTGCGGTGTACGACCACGACGCCGTCGCCGAGGTCGTCGCCCTCGCGGAGGACCACGACGCGCTCGTGCTCGTCGACGAGGTGTACGACCACTTCGACCACACCGGCGAGTTCGAGAGCGCCGTCACCATCGACTCCGCTCACCGGATCGTCACCAGCGGCTTCTCGAAGTCGATGGCGATCACGGGCCTCCGCGTCGGCTACGCCATCATGCCGCCACAGCACGCGGACAGCGCTCGAACCCGGCACATGCTCGTCAACGTCGCCGGCGCGCGGCCGTCCCAGTACGCCGTTTACCACGCGCTCCAGGAGACGGACCCGGACTACTACGCCGAGTCGCGCGAACTGCTCCGGACCCGCATCGACGAGTTCACCGCCGCGCTCGACGAGGCGGGTGCGGAGTACACCCGCCCAGACGGCTCCTTCTACGTCCTCGCCCGCTTCGAGGGGTTCCCGGGCACGATGACGAACGTGAAGAAGCTCATCGACGAGGCCGGCGTGGCGGGGATGCCCGGCGACACGTTCGGCACCGCACGTAGCGACTGGCTTCGGTTCGCGCTCGTGACGCCGCGCGCGACGGAGGCCGCCGAGCGACTGGTCGACTACTTCTCCGAGTAGGCCTCGGTCACGCGTCAAGACCGACGCCCTCACAAGTCGCCCGCGAGTCCGTCCGGTATGGACGAAATCGACGTCGAGCCGGTCGACGAGGTCGACGAGGAGATGGCGGTCGATGTCGACGCCGACCTCCCGGCAGGGGTCGACGCGCCGGAGTACGTGCTGTACGGCGGGAAAGGCGGCGTCGGCAAGACGACGATGGCGGCCGCGACGGGGCTCTCCTCGGCCGCGGGCGGCGTCGCGACCCTCGTCGTCTCCACCGACCCGGCCCACTCGCTGTCGGACACCTACGGGACGGACATCCCCGCGGAGCCCGCGCGCATCCGCGAGGACGTGCCGCTGTTCGCCGCGGAGATCGACCCCGACGCCGCGATGGAGGAGGGGATGTTCGGCGCGGACGCCGACCCCCTCGGCGGCCTCGGCGACATGGGTGAGATGCTCGGCGGGATGGGCGGTGCGGGTGGCATGGGCGGCGCGGGCGGCGTAGGCGAGGACGGTGGCCCCGGCGACGAGTTCGGCGAGGACGGCGAGGGGCCCGGCGGGCTCCTCGGCGGCACCATGCCCGGCGCGGACGAGGCGGCCGCGATGCGCCAGCTGCTCGAGTACCTCGACGACCCGCGCTTCGACCGCGTCATCGTCGACACGGCGCCGACCGGGCACACGCTCCGGCTCCTCGAGCTGCCCGAGATCATGGACTCGATGGTCGGGCGCGTGATGAAGCTCCGCCAGCAGTTCTCCGGCATGATGGACGGCATCAAGGGCATGTTCGGCGGCGGCGAGGAGGAGCCGGACGTGAGCGCGGACCTCGACGAGCTGCAAGAGCGCATCGAGCGCCTCCGAACGGTCCTCCAGGACCCGAACCAGACGGACTTCCGGGTCGTGATGATCCCGGAGGAGATGAGCGTCGTCGAGTCGGAGCGACTCGTTACCCGTCTCGGTGAGTTCGACATCCCGGTGAACACCATCGTGGTCAACCGCGTGATGGAGAACCTCGCGGACGTCGCCGACGTCGACCCGGACTGGGTCGTCGAGCCGAACCTCGAGGACTGCGAGTTCTGCCAGCGCCGCTGGAACGTCCAGCAGAACGCGCTCTCGAAGGCGACGGACCTGTTCATGCAGCGCGACGTGAAGCGCGTGCCGCTGCTGGCGGACGAAGTCCGCGGCGACGCCGCGCTGCGCGTCGTGGCGGCCTGTCTGGACTGAACAGCTTCGTTTTCACGATCGGGGAGTTTGCGATTCCAGTTCGTTCGATCGGTTGCCGTCACAGGTGGCTTCGCTGGATGCGTTTTATGAGTCGGAGCCGTGGGCGTGGTTGATCTCTGCGTAGTTTGTTCAGTTATCGTCGCGAGCACCATCACTCGACGTGTCTCTAAAGCCCCAGCCGCTGACCGGTCGCACTTAAAAACGAGATCGGCTATCGGTGCTGGCGACACCACTCAGCATGCCCAGAAAGCCCCAGCCGCTGAGCGCTCGCGCTGCTCGCTGCGCTCCTCACAGCTCGCTCCCTCCGGTCGCTCGCTGATTGCGGTGCTTACTTCGCAGGGCATCCCGCTCAGCGGCTGCCCCTTTCAGTCCCACCCGAGAGTGGTGGCCGGGCGTCGCTCGCGGCGGCTGACGGGCCGTCGCGGCGCGGCGGCTGGCGGACGGTCGCGGCGCGGCGGCGGTGGCGCGCGCGAGCAACGCGTGCGAGGGAGGCCGGGGCGCGCCGCGCGGTGCGTTGCGGTGCCGTCACGCCCCGGCCGAGGCTGGAGAGGGCCGAGGCTTGCGGTAGCTGGGCGGTGCTGTCGCGGTCGCGGTCGCGGTTGCGGTCGCTGTCGCGGTTGCGGTAGCGGTCCTGGCGGACTGAAAGGGCGACGGCCGGTCGCGGTGTAACGGAGTCGCTGAGTCGACCCCTATCCGCGCCGGGCGGTGCTGAGAGGCGCGGATATGTCGCTCAGCGACCGCGAGCGGCCGAGGGCTTTCCGGGTGTTTGCGGTGCTGTCGAGCACAAGACCGTGCCACCTGTCCAAACCTGCTTATAAAGAGCGGTCGAGGGCTTTCCGGGTGTTTGCGGTGCTGTCGAGCACAAGACCGTGCCACCTGTCCAAACCTGCTTATAAAGAGCGGTCGAGGGCTTTCTGGACGTTTGCGGTGCTGTCGACTGCAAGTCCGTATCACCTGATCAAGCCCGTTTAAAAGAAAGCGCAGTCCGAAACATCTCAGCCGACCGAATCACCCAGAGTAACGACCATGCCAACGATTACGACTTAAGCACCAAATCACCACGCGACGCTTGCAGGTAATTCTCCCAATCAGGCCGGTAATCGGTTCGCTCGCTCCAGAACCGCGAACCCGACCGTGAGCACAGCCACGCCGATCGCGAACGACGTGAACACGGTGTCGTAGGCGACGCCGAGCTCGACGAACTTCCCGACCGCGAACGAGCCGCTCGACTGGGTCAGCATCATGATCCCGGAGTAGACCGCGTACGCGCTCCCGCGGCTCTCGTCCGGGATCGAGTCGAGCAGGAAGGTGTCGAGCGCGGGGAACATCGCGTGGATGACGAACCCGATGAGCGTCGAGACGAGCACCACGGCGGCGAGCCCGTTCGTGACGGTCAGGACTAAGACGAGCGCGGCGAACGTCCCCATCAGCGTGATGATGTACGGGACGTGCGGGAACCGGTCAGCGAGCTGGCCGGAGACCCAGAAGGCGGGGACGCCGGCGCCGAAGATGACCGTCAGCAGGTTCCGGGCCGTGCTCGGCGCGATCCCCTTCGAGCGCATGTACAGCTCGTAGAAGTTGAACAGCCCCTGCCAGGCGAAGCCGGTCAGTCCGAGGATGAGGACGCCGGTGAGGATGATCTTCCACTCGCGGCGCGCGCCGGCGATGAAGGCGGTGTCCTCGCGGCCGGCCTCGGGGAGGTCGGTCCGCAGCGCGAGCAGGAAGATGATGGCGGTCGTCAGTGCCGCGGCCGTGCCGAGTCCGATGAACACGACGCGCCAGTCGTAGACGACGGCGAGCGTGACGACCGGCGCCGCGACGACGGCCGCGAGCTGGCTCGCTGTCCCGTGGATCCCCATCACGCGGCCGACGCGGTCGGGGAAGAGCTCGGAGATGAAGGGGTTGGCGGCGACGAAGTAGATGCCGGAGGCGAGCCCCATGCTGAACGCTCCGATCATCACGGTCGGGACGCTGTTCGCGAGCGCGATCGAGGCGGACGCGAGCGTCAGGATGGCGCCCGAGCCGAAGACGACGTGGTGGCGCGGCGCCTTCGTCAGCAGCCAGCCCGTCGGGAGTCGCGGCGAGGCCGACCCGATCCAGACGAGCGTGACGATGAGCCCGGCCGTCCCCTCCTGGATCGCGAACTCCGCGATGAACTCGCTGACGAGCGGCGCGAACACCACTCGCGCGAAGTTGACGAGGAAGACGAGCCCGCACAGCGACCCGAACAGCTTTTCGCGTGACACATCGGCTGTTGCAGCGGCGCCGCTTCAAAGATTCCGGAAGCGAACGCGTGTGGCTCCGACTGCCGTGGGCGACGAACACATTCGGGATACGCCGGCGGGGACGTCCACACCGAACGCGCCACACCGAACGCGCCACACCGAGCGCGTCGCTGCCCCGCGGCGTCGGCGATCGACTCGAAATCCGCTTGCCCATTCCAGGTCGGGTCGCTCGACCGACCGGACGGCGGGGTATTTAACAACGCCCGCGCTGTAGGTCGGGGTATGAAGTCGACCCGAAAGGGACTCCGCGACGGGGACCTGTTTAAAGACACCTACGAGCGGCTCAACTGTTCGGAATGCGAACAGGTGTTGGACAAGGAGAACGATCCGGACGAAGTGTTCTCGGTACGGAAGTGTCCGGACTGCGGCGCCGAGTACAAGGAGCTTCGCTAGGTCGCTGACTGCCAGAACGCCGACCGCTCGAACCTCGACCGCCCGAACGCCGACAACCTGATCCGCCTACTCGAATACGGCGTCGAAGGCGCCCGCACCGAGCGGATCGAAGGTCCCCGCCGCCGCGTTTTCGCGCACGTGGTCCACGTCGCTCGCGCCGACGAGCGCGCTCGTGACCCCGGGCGCGCTCCGTGCGAAGTTGATCGCTCGCTGCGCAGCGGTGTCGCCGGCGAGCTCCGGCGCGACGTGCTCCGGCAGGCCCGCCGCGAGCTCCCCCTGCCCGATGCTCGCGCCCGTGAACACGCTGAGTCCCTCGTCGTGGGCGACTTCGAGGACCGAGCGCCGTTCCTCTTCCCCCGCTCCGTCCGCGTCGCCGCCGTCGCCGCCATCGCCAGCGTCGCCGGCCGGCTGCGTCGCCCGCGTGAACGCGTCCGCCATCGTCACGTTGAACGGGAGCTGGATCGCCTCCAGCCCGTGGTCGTCGGCGCCGACGGTCTCGGCCGCGGCCGCCGCCCGCGAGAGGATCTCGGGCAGCGAGAGCGCCGCCTCGTCGTCGGCCGGTACCCGGAACGCGTCCCAGGTCGCGACGCCGTAGCGCCCGATATCCCCGCCGAGCCGTCGCCGCTCGAGGAGCTCGAAGGCGTCCTCCAGCGCGTCGTACACCGCCTCCTCGGACCGAACCGCCAGCTGCGTCTCCGGGTTGTGTACGTAGTAGCAGTCGATCGCGTCCAGCCGCAGGCGGTTCAGCGAGCGGTCGAGCATCGCGTCGAGGAAGCCGGGCGCGATCGCGTGGCTCCCGTGGGCGAGGTCGTCGGGGTCGACGAGCCCGGTCTCGAGGAACTCCTCGCGGACGTACCGGCCGGGGTCGTCGGGGCGCTCGCCGTCGAAGGGGACGAAGCCGCCCTTGGTCGCGACCACGACCTCCTCGCGGTCGACGTCGGCCGCGCGGAGCGCGTCGCCGACGACGCGCTCGGACCGCCCGCAGCGGTAGTTGACCGCGGTGTCGACGACGTTGATGCCGGACTCGAGGCCGACCTCGATCGCCTCCCGGTAGTCGGCGTCGACGGCGTCGGTCGGCTCGCCGAGGTACGTCCCCAGCCCGATGCTGGAGACGACGCCCGGCCCGAACCGGCGGAAGTAGGTGCGCCCGTAGCGGTCGCCGAAGCGGTCGCGGTACCGCCAGGTGCCTTCGCGTGTCGCCATTACCGGAACTTGGACGCTCTCACTTTTAAATCGCAGCAACTCGCGGGTGGTTACACGGCAGCAACTCGCGGGTGGGGTACCAGGTAGGGGGACCGGTTTCGGAGCCCGGTCGCTACAGCTTCTCGGCCGCTTTCGCCTGTTCGGTCCGCTTGCGGGACTGGCCCAGGCGTTTCTCCGCGGCGTTCGCCAGCCCCTCCGGGAGGTCGTCGGTGGCCGCCTGCAGCCGGTCGCTCACGGTCTCGAGTCGGGTCGCGACGGCCTCGAGGCGCTTGTCCGCGCTGTTCGCGTTGCCGGCCTCGGCCGCCTCCCGGGCGCGTTCGGCGGCGTCGGCGACGGCTGCGAGCGCCGTTGCAAGTCCCTTGATTGCGTTACTCGATCCACCGGAGTCGGTCCCGCCGCCCCCCGAGCCGTTCCCTGAGGTGTCGTCGTCATCGTCGCCGTCGTCATCGCTGTCGGCGACCGCAGCGACCTCGGCCCGCGTCTCCTCGGCGACGTCGGCGAGGTAGCCCGCGAGCGGGGCCTTTCCCGTCGAGGGCTTCTCGATGCGAACCGCGTCCTCGTCGGACGGGTTAACCCGGTAGGCACCGACCTCGTCGTCGACGTCGCGGACCTCGCTCGTGTACGCGCCGCCGTCGTGGACGTAGACCGCATCCGGGCCCGAGAGCGGCGCGTCGTACAGCCGCCCGGCGAAGTCGTCCTCGACCGCGAGGCCGGAGAGCTCCCGGTCGCTGGCGGCGGCGTCGACCTCGAGCTTCGTCGCCCGCTCGCGCGCAACGGTCGGGATCTCCCCGTCCGCGCCGGCGACGGTCGGCCCCTCGGCGGCCGAATCGACCGTGATCGGCTCGCTGTGCGGGGCCACGCCCGCGCCGTTGACCGTGAGCCGATGGTCGCCCTCGGCGACGTCCTGCAGCATGACGACGCCCCGGAACGTCGGCGCCGCGGTCGGCTCGCTTTCGAGGAGCGCCACGGACTCGACCGTGGATGCGACGGTCTTCAGGCCCTCGTCCGTCGGCGCGTCCGCGGTCGTAACCGCCTCCGTCACGCTGGCGACGACGTTCTCGACCGAGCCGGCCGCGCCGATGGCCGCGTACTGCTCCGCCAGCGCGCTCCGGTGGGTGCCGTCGGAGATGTCGGCCGCGGGGTTCTCGTAGCGCGGCTGGCTCCAGGGCGTCCCCGTCGTGGTGATGTGACCCGCGATGGCGTCCTCCGCGAACTGCGGGACCTCGAACTCGAAGCTCAGCTGCGGGCCGACGAAGTCGTCGATGTGCTCGATTTCGGTCGTCGGGACGAGCTCGTACTCGACGTCCGTCCGCTCGGCCTCGCGCTCGCCGTGATCGAAGACGAGCCCCGTCGCCCGCTCCGGGAGGTCCGCCGGCGGCGAGGTGAGCGCGTCGAACGAGCGGACCGTCAGCTCGCTCGGGATCAGGTTCTCCGGGTCGACGTTCGGGAGTCGTTCGTGGTCGACGAGCGGCCCGCCGTCGAGCTCCGGGACGACGTACGGGAGCCGGGACCCCTCGTCGCGCGGGAGGCCGTACGCGGCCGGAATGGACGCCAGGTCCTCGATCCCCTCGATGGCGTCGTTCGTGATGTCCGCGAACGTCCCGCCGGTCGGGAGGCGCTGGAAGGCGTCTTCCTCGTCGTTGACGGAGAGCGCGCTCGAGTGCGAGCCCAGCTCCGTGAGGATGCGCGGGACCATCTCGGGGTCCGGGTCGAGGAACTCGTTGTTCGGGATCTTTCGGGAGTGCGAGCTGGCGACGTACAGCTTCGGGTCGCCCGTGTCGGTGTCGACGAAGACGTGGAGCACCTCCCAGTCGTGCCAGTGGAAGTTCGTCGTGAACTGGTCGAACGCGGAGTACAGCCAGAACTGGACGACGGCCAGCGGCGACTCCTCGTACTCGACCGCCTGGAAGAACACCGTCGGGTCCGGCGGCGACTCCGATTCCTCGTACCGCTTCGTGTACCCGTCGAACGCGTCGAAGCCGTCGACGACCGTGCTCCCGTCCTGCTCCGACTCGTAGGGCCGGGGGTCGGTCGGGAACCACTGCTCGGCTTCGTCGAAGTACAGCGTCGGTGCGAAGCGGGTCGCCAGCTCCCGCGCGCGCTCGTCGCTCAGCGTCGTCGCCGAGTTATCAGGCTCCGATTCGAGGGCGGAACAGCCAGCGAGCCCCGCGGCGCCGGTCCCCGCCATCGCGCCGAGAACCGCACGCCTGCTTAGACCTCGCTCTTCCGACGGCATCGTCTACAGCGCTCCTCCGAGACGGCTGGCGTGGCTCGTGAGCCGCCACCGTGCCCGGCTCGTGTCGCGACTACTGCTCATGGACGTTGCAGTCGGCCTCCACGGATAGGCTTTCTGGGGTCTACGAGAGAACGGGATTGATCTTTTTGAATCGACGATGTGTTTGAGATGGGGCATTCGATAGGGACCTAAGCGTGTAGTATGGCCTTGGCCTCTCTCACTGCGTCGGTTTGGACAGATGACACGGGCTTGCTCTTTACGGCAACGCAAACTCTCAGAAAGCCCCAAGTCGGTCTTGCTGATAAGGCATACTTAAAAACGTAGATGCTGCTGTGCTCTACGGCCCCGCAGACACCTCGAAAGCCCTCGGCCGGTCGTATGTGTTGGTCTAAACAGGTTATACGGACTTGCTCTCGACAGCACCGCAAACACCCAGAAAGCCCTCGGCCGCTCGCGGTCGCTCCGCGACATATCCGCGGCTCTCCGCACCGCCCGCCGCGGATAGGGGCTGACGGAGCGACTCCCCTGCGGCGCGACCGGCCGTCGCCCTTTCAGTCCGCCAGGACCGCAACAGCGACAGCAACCGCGACCGCGACAGCGACAGCACCGGACAGCGACCGCAAGCCTCAGTCCTCCCCAGCCTCGGCCGGGGCGCGCCGGCACGGCACCGCTCGGCGCGCCCCGCCCTCCCTCGCACGCGTTGCTCGCGCGCGCCACCGCACCCGCACCGCACGCCGGTCAGCCGGCGAGCGACGACCGCCAACCAGCCGCCGCTCGCGACGCCCGGCCACCACTCGGTGGGCGGGACTGAAAGGGGCAGCCGCTGCGCGGGACGCCCTGCGAAGCTAGCACTAAGCCAGCGAACGAGAGACCGAAGGGAGCGAGTGAACTGGCGAGGCGCGCAGCAAGCAGCGCGACCGCCCAGCGGCTGGGGCTTTCTGGGCATGCTGAGTGGTGTCGCAAGCATCGACAGCCGAATTCATTTATAAGTGTGAGCACTCAGCAACAACCGCTTTCAAGACATACTGAGACATCTCGCCAGCGACGTCCACACACTCCACCGAATAGCACGCATTTATAAACGGCGTCGCGGACGTCGATGTTCGAAGAAGTCCAGGAGAAAACCCGCCCACTTAGCCCCAGGTCCAGCGCGAGTCGAACCAGTAGCGGTAGAAGCCGCTGATCACGATCCCGACGCCGTTCGCGATCAGGTACGGGATGGCGGTCTGGCTGACGAGGCCGTAGAGGACGCCCAGCTGAATGGGGATCGCCGTCCCGCGGACCAGGTTCGTCTTTGCGAGGCCGGTCAGGTACGTGCGGACCGTGACGTGGCCGCTCTCGCTGAACGTCCAGGCGTTGTTCGCGACGAACTGCAACAGGATCGTGATCTCGATCGCGACCGCCGCGGCGATCAGGTACTGCAACCCGGCGACCTCGACGAACGCGGCCAGGAGGACCATCTGGATCCCGGCGGCGGCGGCACCCACGAGGGCGAACCGACGGAGCCGTTCGGCCTCGGGCCCGTACAGGAGCGCGCGGAGATAGCGTCGGACCATCTACCGATAACCGAGTGCCTCGAGCCGTGTCTCGACGTCCCCCTCGACGTCCGGTTCCGCCGCCTCGTCGGCCTCGGCCAGCTGGCGCTCGTACTCGCGGACGGCCGGTTCGAGGCGGTCCCGGGCTGACGCGGCCTCCGTATCCGGGTCCGGTAGCAGGTTCAGCTGCTGGGTCGGGTCCGCCGCCCGGTCGTACAGCTCCCGCTCGTCGCCGTCCGTGTTCTCGATGTACACCCACCGGCCGTCGCGCGCGCTCACCCAGAGGTCGCCGTCCTCGAGGGACCGGGGAATGGGCTGGTCCGTTACGTCGTCGCCGCGGACGGTTACCGAGACGACGGGGTCCGCCTCGGGCCGGTCGCCGTGTTCGACCGTTCCGAGGAGACTCTCGCCGGCCCAGTCTGTTGCGGGGTCGACGTCGAGCAGGTCGGTTACCGTCGGCGGGATCGCGTCGAGCCCGACCGGGTCGGTGACGCGGCGCCCCTCGGTGCCCGGCACGTTCACGATCAGTGGGACGTGAATGAGTTCGTCGTACAGCTTCGGGTAGTGGGCCAGGTGGCCGTGCTCCATGAACTCCTCGCCGTGGTCGCCGGCGACGACCACCGCCGTCTCGTCGTCGACGCCCTCCGCCGACAGCGTGTCGAGAAGGCGGTCGACGCTCGCGTCCACCTGTCGCACGCCGCCCTGGTAGAGCGTCCGGAGGTCCGCGAGCGTCTTGTCGCCGACCTTCCAGCCGAGCCCCGTCCGGACGTGCGCGGACAGCATCCGGAGCTTCCCCATCCGGTCGTCGGAGACCTCCCGGAGATACCGCGGCGCCGGGACGTACGGCGTGTGGGCGTCCATGTAGTGGACCCACAGGAAGAACGGCTCCTCGGCGTTCTCGATGAACTCCGTCGCCTTCGCTTCGACGTCGAGCATGCGCGAGGCGTCCGTGAACGGGCGGTCGTCGGAGCCGCCACGGAGGTACGACCCGGCGCGGCGGAACGGCGAGCTGACCAGCTGCATCCACGCGCCGAACGTCGGGTGCGCGGCGACGAACTCCCCGGTCCGGCTGCCGTCGGTGTTGCCGACGAACGCCTCGAAGTCGTCGAAGCCGTCGTCGTAGCCCCAGATATCCGTGAGGAAGCCGTTTGCAGCGTTGAAGCCGCCGGTCGCGACGCTGGCCGCGGACAGCTGTTCGGCAACCGTCGTCGACTCCGTGACGCCGATCCGCCCGGAATCGGTGAACACCGGCCGCGAGGCGAGGATCGACGGGAACGACATCGGCGTCCAGTTCCCGTGCGCGAACGCGTTCTCGAAGACGGTGCCGTCGTCCGCGAGCGACGACAGCGTCGGCGTGACCCGGCTGCTGTCGTACGGCTCGATCGCGTCCGCACGGAGCGAATCAACGGTCACGAGGAGAACGTTGGACGGAGAGGTGTCAGACATGGATGGTGTTGGCGTTTCGTCCGGGTAGCACGCCGGACCCCGGCCGCGCTCGGATCGAAATTCGTTACGCCCGGTTAGGGTGGATCCCCCTGTGAATGTTGTGATCACCGCCTTGGTCACCCGAGGGTTTGCACGAAACGGGTTCACAGACCGGTGGCGGAAAAGCATTAACCCAGTGGACGAGGGTATGACGAGACATGCACGGTAAACGGGGACGGCTCGGCCTCATCGTTCCCTCCTCGAATACGACGAACGAACCGGAGTTCGCGGCTGCACTCCCCGCGGACGTGTCGCTTCATACCGCCAGAATGCGCCTCGTCGACGTCGCTGCCGACGACCTCTCGGCGATGGCCGACGACACGGAGCGGTGTGCGGACCTCCTGGCGACCGCCGACGTCGACGTCGTCGCCTACGGCTGTACGACCGGGAGTCTCGTCCACGGCCCGGGGTACGATCGGGAGATCGAGCAGCGCATCGCAGACCGCGTCGACGTCCCGGCGGTCGCGACCGCTGCCTCGGTCAAGCGGGCCTTCGAGGCGCTCGGCGTGGAGTCCGTCGCGGTCACGACGCCGTATACCGACGATCTGAACGACCGCGAGGAAACGTTCCTGGACGACGCCGGTTACGACGTGGTCGCAATGACGGGGCTCGGCCTGGACTCGAACGTCGAGATCGGCGAGCAGTTCCCCGAAACGGCGGCCGAGGCGGCCCGGGAGGCGGACGCCCCCGCCGCGGACGCCGTGTTCATCTCCTGCACGAACTACCGGACCTTCGAGGCGATCCCCGAGCTCGAGGCGGAACTCGACAAGCCCGTCGTGACGAGCAACCAGGCGACGCTCTGGGACGCGCTGCACCGACTCGACGGGGACGGGCGAACAGCCAGCGGGAGCGAGCGCGACGTCGACGAACCGACGCGGGACCTCGGTCGGCTCTTCGAGCAGCCACATCCGTCAGCGTAGGGAGATACCGAACCCCCGGAGGTGTCTTCTCAGCGACAGCAGTTCTCACGAGATGCGCGGGTATCGGCGTTCAGAACCGTGAGATATACGCAGACGGACCTCATTCGAAAGGACATGCCACAAGAGCGCGTCACCGTCTCGCTCGACGCCGATGCGAAGGTGGCCCTCGACGACGTCGTCGATCGGACGGGGGCGGCCCAGAGCGAGGTCGTCAGGCGAGCCTTGACCTTCTACGCGGCCAACTTCGAGGCGGAGACGCCGAGTGGAAGCGACGAGAACCTCGCTGACTACCACCGGATGCTGTCGGGCGGCGAACACGTCCTGATGGACGTGGACTTCATGCACGCCTTCCTCGACAACGTCGACCGCGAGGACCCCGACGAGGCGTTCATCGAGGCGATCGACCGCGTCTCGCAGTACCACGCCTACGAGTACGCCGAACGCTTCGACGACGTTGGCGAGCTGCTCGACTGGCTCGCTCTCTGCGGGTTCCTCACTGTTCGCGACGCGGAGGGGGACACCTACCACGTCGTCTTCCCCTCCGAGCCGGCCCGCTGGTTCATGACCCGGTTCATCCGGAAGAGTACGACGGAAGTCGACTTCGAGGTGCGGATCGAGGAGAGCGTCTCGAAAGCCCTCGTCATTCAGCAGGACTGAGGCTGCGTTCAGTGGACCGACGCCGCATTCATACGACGTGTGAAGGAGTATGATCTAATCTACACGGTTCTTAAGAACCCTTTTCCACCGTAAGCGGACTCCAATAGATGGAACCATGCCAAACGCTATCATCGAGCGGCTGAAGTCGATCGGTCCGGGCGCGATGGTCGCCGCGGCGTTCATCGGTCCAGGGACTGTGACGACCGCGAGCGTCACCGGTGCGGCGTTCGGATACTCGCTGATCTGGACGATCGCCTTCTCCATCGGCGCGACGATCGTGTTGCAGGAAATGAGTGCCCGCCTCGGACTCGTCACCGGAAAGGGGCTCGGGGAAGGGCTGCGCGACCAGTTCGACAGTAGCGTCGCACAGTGGGTCAGTATCGCGCTCGTCGTCTCGGCGATCGGCGTCGGGACCGCGGCCTACGAAGCCGGGAACATCCTCGGTGGTGCCGCCGGACTCGAGGTGATAACTGGCATCAGCGCCAACGTCTGGGGGCCGATAATGGGGCTGTTCGCCGGTGTCCTTCTCTGGAGCGGGAAGTACGAACTCATCGAGAAGTCGCTCGTCGGCCTCGTCGGGGTGATGGTCGTCGCGTTCGTCCTCGACGCCATCATCGTCGGGCCGAACTGGGGCGCGCTTGCGGCGGGCTTCGTGCCCGGAATCCCGGACGGATCGCTGTACCTCGTCACGGGGCTCATCGGGACGACGGTCGTCGGATACAACCTCTTCCTGCACGCCTCGAGCGTCACGGACCGGTGGAGCGGACCCGAGGACATCCAGGAGTCCCGGACTGACACCGTCCTCTCCATCGCGCTCGGTGGCCTCATCACCATCGCCGTTCTCGTGACCGCGGCTGCAGCCTTCCCGCGCGGCACCGAGATCCAGAACGTCGGCCAGATGGCGGAGCAGCTCGAGCCCCTCGCCGGCGCACACGCGAAGTGGCTGTTCAGCATCGGTATCTTCGCCGCCGGCTTCACCTCCGCGACGACCGCGCCGTTGGCCGGAGCCTATGCGACTGCCGGCGCACTCGGCTGGGAGTACGACCTCTCGTCGACGCGCTTCCGCGCAGTGTGGGGAACGATCCTCGGCGTCGGTATCGTCTCCTCCGGACTCGGCTACAGCCCCGTTCAGGTCATCGTCTTCGCGCAGGTGGCCAACGGTATCCTCTTGCCCATCGTCGCCATCTTCCTCATCTACGTGATGAACGACGACGAGACGCTCGGCGAGTACACGAACGGGACCTGGTCGAACGTCCTCGGGGCGCTCGTCACGCTCATCGTCGTCTGGCTCGGCATCCGAACGCTCCTCTCTATCGCCGGAGTGGTATAAATGAGTCAGGACGATCGAATCCGGCTCGGCGCCGACGTCGGCGGCACCTTCACCGACGTCGTGCTCGCTACCGACGACGACCTCGTCACGACGAAAGTCCCGACGACGGCCGACCAGAGCGTCGGCGTGGTCGACGGCGTCCGCAAGGCCTGCGCCGAAGCCGGTATCGACCCCGGCGACGTCGACGAGTTCACGCACGCGATGACTGTCTCCGTCAACGCGCTCCTCGAGGAGACGGGCGCAAAGACGGCGCTCGTCACGACCGAGGGCTTCCGCGACGTGCTCGAGATCGGGCGGCAGGACCGCCCCGACCTGTACGACCTCTCCGCCCAGCGGCCCGACCCGCTGGTCCCGCGCCGGCGACGGTTCGAGGTCCCCGAGCGAACGACGCCGGAGGGCGTCGAGAGCGACGACGGCACTGCGGACGCCGCTGGTGGCTCCCCCGTCGACGAGGCCGCCGTCCGCGAGGTCGCGGCCGACGTCCGCGACTGCGACGCCGAGAGCGTCGCCGTCTCGCTGCTCCACGCCTACGCCGACCCGACGAACGAGCAGCGCGTCGCCGACATCCTTGAAGAGGAGCTGGACGTTCCGGTCTCGACGTCCCACGAGGTGCTCGCCGAGTTCCGCGAGTACGAGCGCACCTCCACGACCGTCGTCGACGCGTACGTGACGCCGAAGATCGACAGCTACCTCGGTCGGCTCACGACCGAGGCGGTCGACCTTGGCCTCCCCGAACCGCTCGTCATGCAGGCCAACGGCGGCATTGCGGACGCCGACACGGTCCGCGAGCACGCCGTGACGACGTCGATGTCCGGCCCCGCCGCGGGCGTCGTCGGCGCGAACGCCGCGGCCGGCGCCGTCGCCGACGAGCGCGACCTCCGCGGGCTCGTCACCTTCGACATGGGCGGCACCTCGAGCGACGTGAGCCTCGTGCGCGACGGCGAAGCCGAGCGCACCACGGACGCCGAGATCAACGGCCGGCCCGTCCGGACGCCGATGGTCGACGTGACGACCGTCGGCGCCGGCGGCGGCTCCATCGCGTGGGTCGACGAGGGCGGCGCGCTGCGCGTCGGGCCGCGCTCGGCCGGCGCGGAGCCCGGCCCGGCCTGCTACGGTAAGGGCGGCACCGAGCCGACCGTCACCGACGCGAACCTCGTGCTCGGCTACGTCGGCGAGGACGCCGACCTCGGCGGCGAGCTTTCCCTCGACGCGGACGCCGCCTACGACGCGCTCGCCGACCTCGCCGACGAGGCGGGGATGGCCGGGCCGGTCGAGGCCGCGCGGGGCGTCTACCGCGTCGCCAACGCGAACATGGCCCGCGCCATCCGGCTGGCAACGGTCGAGCGTGGCCACGACCCGCGCCAGTTCGGCCTCGTCGCGTTCGGCGGCGCCGGCCCGATGCACGCCGCCGCGCTCGCGAGCGACCTCGACGTCGGCACGGTCGTCGTCCCGCCGGCCTGCGGCGTCCTCTCCGCGTACGGGCTGCTCGCGGCCGACGAGAAGCACGACGCCGTCCGGACCTACCGCACGCCCCTCGCCGAGGCCGACCCCGAGGCAGTCGACGAGCGCTACGACGAGCTCGAGCGCGAGGCGCTCGCCGAGGCCCGCGACCCCGACGCGGCCGTGGTCGAGCGCCAGGCGGACCTCCGTTACGGCGGCCAGAGCTTCGAGCTGACCGTCGCGGTCGACGACGTATTCGACCCCGAGGCCGTCGCCGAGCGCTTCCACGACGCGCACGAGGCGACGTACGGCTACCGGATGGACGACCAGGTCGACCTCGTCAACCTGCGCGTGACGGCGACGACCGAACGGGCGGAGCCCGCGACCGCACACACGGCCGGGCAGGGGGCTGAGCCCGACGTCCGGGAGGCCCGATTCGGCGCCGACGGCGACGTCTACGAGACGGCGATCTACCAGCGATCGGCCCTGCCGGTCGGTCACACCATCGGCGGGCCGGCCGTCGTCGAGGGCGGACAGAGCACCGTCGTCGTCCCGCCGGCGTGGGACGCCGAGGTCAGACCGGACGCGACGCTCGTGCTTACGGAGGAAGACCAATGACCGATACCACCAGCGGAGAGACGGACAGCGACGTCGACCCAGTGACCCTCGAGATCCTGCGCAACCAGCTCGAGGGCGTCGCCGAGGAGATGGGTCAGGTGCTCATCCGCGGCGCCTACTCGCCGAACATCAAGGAGCGGCAGGACTGCTCGACCGCCCTGTTCGACGCCGAGGGTCGCATGGTCGCGCAGGCGGAGCACATCCCGGTCCACCTCGGTGCGATGCCGGAGGCCGTCGCGGCCGTCCGCGAGCAGGATCCCGAGCCTGGCGACGTCTGGATCCTCAACGACCCCTTCGAGGGCGGGACGCACCTGCCGGACGTGACACTCGTCTCGCCGCTCTCGCCCGAGGGCGCCGAAAACGCGGAGGATCCGGATGTCGTCGGCTACGCCGTCTCCCGCGCACACCACGCCGACGTCGGCGGGTCGACGCCGGGCAGCATGCCGGCCGGCGCCCGCGAGATCTACGAGGAGGGCATCCGCCTGCCGGGCGTCCGCCTCGCTCGCGACGGCGAGATCGTCGACGACGTCATGTCGCTGTTCCTCGCGAACGTTCGGACCCCGGACGAGCGCCGAGCCGACATCCGCGCCCAGCTCGCCGCCCACGATCGGGCCGAGGAGCGCCTGGGCGACCTGCTGGCCGAACACGGGGAAACGGTCCTCGACGCCTTCGACGCGGTCATCGACTACTCGCGCGACCGCGTCGCGGCCGAGCTCGCGGAGCTGCCCGACGGGACCTATGCCGCAAGCGACGTGCTCGAGGGCGACGGCGTGACCGACGAGGACGTCCCCATCGAGGTGACCGTGACGGTCGACGGCTCGACGCTCGACGTCGACTTCGCCGGCACCGCCGACCAGGTCGCCGGCAACCTCAACGCGCCGCTGGCCGTGGCGAAGAGCGCGGTCTACTTCGTCGTGCGCTGTCTGACCGACCCCGAAATTCCGCCGAATCAGGGCTGTTACGACCCCGTCTCCGTTTCGGCGCCCGAGGGATCGCTGCTCAACCCGACCTCGCCGGCGGCCGTCGTCGGCGGCAACGTGGAGACGAGCCAGCGCGTCACCGACGTCGTCTTCGCGGCGCTGGCGGGCGCCGTCCCGGAGCGCGCCCCGGCGCAGGGCCAGGGGACGATGAACAACCTCATCGTCGGCTCGCGCGAGGGCGACTTCGCCTACTACGAGACCATCGGCGGCGGCGCCGGGGCGACTAGCGACGCCGACGGCATGGACGGCGTGCAGGTCGGGATGACCAACACGTTGAACACGCCCGTCGAGGTGCTGGAGGCCGAGTACCCGCTCCGCGTCGAGCGGTACGCGCTCCGGTCCGGTACCGGCGGCGACGGCGAGCACCGCGGCGGGCTCGGGCTCGAACGGGCGCTGACCGTCGAGCGCGACGCCACCGTCTCCCTGCTGACGGAGCGACGCCGCACCCGTCCCCGGGGTGTCGCCGGCGGCGAGGACGGCGCGACGGGCGAGAACCTCGTCGACGGCGAGCCGGTTCCGGCGAAGACGACCCAGGACGTCGAAGCCGGTTCGACCGTCACCGTCCGGACGCCGGGCGGCGGCGGGCACGGCGACCCCGCCGAGCGCGACGAGGAGGCCCGCGAGGCCGACCGTCGCGACGGCAAACTCGACGACGAGTCGGCGGACGCGTAGCAGGCCCCGAGGGAGCGATCACTCGGAACTCGTCCCGAGCGCGTCGCTCGCGACCTCGTTCTGGTCGGAGTTGTCGGCGCTTGCGAGTTCGGTTGCTGTTTCTTCGAGAGGATCTTCGGTCTCCTCGAGCTGGTCGTCCAGTCCCCACTCCGCGGCCCGCTCGGCGGCCTCCTCGCGGGCCTGCTCGCGGATCGCGTCGATGCGGTCGCCATCCGCGAGGAACGACTCGACGGCACTCGCGTCCTCGTCGGTCTCCAGCCGCTCCGTCGGCGCCGCGGCCCTGGTGTCGTCGGCGAGGTCGGGCGCGTCGGCGAGCTCCTCCGCGGGCATCCCCGGCGGGACGGTCAGTTCGGGGGTGTCGTGGGCTTCGGCCAGAGCTGCGGCGTCGACCGCGAAGAGCTCGATCCGGTACGGCCCGGGGACAGCAAGGTCCGCGAGCGCGTCGGCGCCGCCGTTGTCGGTGGCGGTGTTGTACGCGAGGACCGGAACGCCGTCCTCGAAGGTCACGACGCCGCGGGCGTCCCCGTCGAGCATCAGCGCGTCCTGCGGGACGAGCGTCGCGTAGCCCGTCAGATCGCGGTCGAGCGCGCTCGCGAGGACGGTTTGCGGGCTCTCGACGACCCGCGCCCGGAGGAGCTCTCCGCGGGGAATGTGAAGCGCGTCGGGCGTCTCGCCGCTCATGGCGTGTCGGGGGCGACGGCGCTCCGGAACCGGTCGGCGACCCCGTGCTCGTCGCCGTCGTGGACGTCGATCCGGGCGGCCGCCCGGCGATAGGCCGCGGCGGCGTCGCTCTCGGGCGCGTGCGCGAGCAGTGGCTTGCCCGCCCGGCGTGCCTCGCGAGCGACCTCCGCGGCGGGGACCTGCGCGAGGGTCTGCCCGCCGAACCGGCGCTCGGCCTGCTCCGCGACGCGGTCGGCCCGCTCCCGGACCTTGTTGAACAGCACGCCAGCGACGTCCGTGCCGTACGACCGGGCGTACTCCTGGACCTTCAGCCCGTCCGAGAGCGCGGGGATCGTCGGCTGGACGACGACCACGACGCGGTCGGCGAGGACGATGGGGAGGATCGCCGACTTCGAGCCGAGCGCGGCCGGGGAGTCGAGCAGGATGACGTCCGTGTCCGCCGCGAGGTCGGCGACGACGTCGCGGAGGCGGGCGGGATCGGCCTCCGAGAACGCCGCCAGCGATGTCCCGCAGGGGACGACGGAGAGCCCGAAGCGGTCGTACGTGGCCTCCGCGACGGTCGTCCCGGTCTCCTCGACCAGCAGGTCGTGGAGCGTCACGTCGACGTCGTCGAGGCCCGCGTGGAACAGGAGGTTCGCCATCCCGGTATCGGCGTCGACGACGGTCACGTCGTGGGTCTCGGACAGCGCCATCCCGAGCGCGAGCGTGCTCGTCGTCTTCCCCGTGCCGCCCTTGCCGCTGGCGACGGCGAACGCTTCGACCATACGCGGGTTGTCTTCCCCTTCGGGTTAAAAATTACGCGAGGATCAGAGAAATCAGGGTGGCTCGTCCCGAGTCAGTCGTCCCAGGCGGCGATGTTGCGATCCCGCAGTTCGCCTTTCGCCTGCCACTCGCGCGGGCGGAACGCGACGACGACGGCGCCGCCGACGACCGTCCCGATGGCTCCGAGCACCAGGACGCCCGGAACGGCCCCGATCGCCGCGCTCTCCGGGAGGCCCCCGTTCCCGAATGTGGAGACGTGTGCGGCCCACGTCGCCACGAGGAGGAACAGCAGCGGGAGATAGACGCGCCGGAGCCGGTGGGCGAGCGCCTCCTCGAACGTGATCTTCACCTCCGGCTTCCGATAGTCCCTGGCGAGCTGGCGACGCCAGTTCTCGTCGTCGACGTCGTAGCTCGGGTCCAGTCCCGGCGCGATGGCGTTCTCCTGGAGCAGCCGGACGCGCGAGCGCCAGACGTCGTAGGCGCGGTAGCGGTGCGCCTCCATCCCGAGAAACGTCAATAGCGTCCCGATACCGATGAGCACGATGAAGTGCGGCTGGGTGCTGCTCGAGAACGCGTAGGTGACCACCGCGGCGCTCATCATGACGCCCCACTTCGTCGTGCGGTCGAGTCGCACTCGCCAGCGGTTCATTCGGTGGACCTCCCCCCGGTAGAGATGCGCGAACGCCGAGCTCGGGGCCATGTCGTCGGCGAACAGCCCCTTGCCGACTTCGGATGGGGGGAGGTCCGTGGGGACGTACCCGGACGCGTCGGGTGAGATACCGGCTTCGCCGTTTCCGGTCGTGGCACTCGCGCGGGCGTCGCTGGCGCTGGCGTCGCTGGCGCTGGCGTCGGCCTCGCTCGCGCTGCTTCCGCTCCCCGCGCTGGCGGCGTCGCTCGCGCCGTTGCCAGCGGTGTCCCGGTCGACGCCCCCGTCGTCGCTGCTCATAGCTTCGAACTGTCGATGAAACGACTGGTGCGGCGAAAACCGTTTGGGCCGCTCCGCTCCGACACGATCAGCCGCGGTCGACGCCGTCGTCGCCGGCGTCGAACGAGCGCAAGTCGAGTGGGTCGAGGTCGACGTGGTCGCGCAGCAGGTCGGCGGCGCGGTCGTAGCCGGTTCCGGTCCGCTCCTCGCCCGTCGGTCGATCGCGACCGGCGTGGGCGAAGACGCGGTCGAGGAACGCGTCGCGGGCGACCTCGTTCTCGAACAGTCCGTGGAGGTACGTTCCGAGGACGCGGTCCGTTGCAGCGCCGAGGGCCGCGCCGTCGCCGCCGTCGTCTCCGGCCAGCCCACGGCTTTCCGCGGCCGTCGCGAAGGGGAACGTCAGGTCGTGGGCGTCGCCGTCGACCCGCGTCTCGCCCATGTGGATCTCGTAGCCGGCTACGTCCCCATTAGCGCCCGCCAGCGGGCCGGCGCCGTTCAACCGCAGCTCGGTCGCGACGACGCGCTTCCGCTCTCTGAACGTGGTTTCGACCGGGAGCAGGCCGAAGCCGGCGACGGTGCTGTCTCCGCTCCCCTCGCCAACGTCGTCGCTGGCGCTCTCGACGTCGGCCCGCCGGATGCGCTCGCCGAGGAGCTGGTAGCCGCCACAGAGGCCGACGACTGGCCCGTCGAACGCGCGGAGTTCCTCGCCGAAGCCGGCCTCGCGGGCGGCGTGCAGGTCGTCGACGGTGTTCTTCGTTCCCGGGAGGACGACGGCGTCAGCGTCAGCGTCGGCGTCGGCCTTCCCCCCGGTGAGGTCGGCGTCGAGCGGCACGTACGCGACGCGCACGCCCGGTTCGGCGGCCAGTGGCTCCAGGTCGGTGAAGTTGGAGACGCGCGGGAGCCGTGGGACGGCGACGGTGACCGACTGCTCTGCGTCGACGCCGTCGTCGGCGCCGCGGACCGCGCGCTCGTCTTCGGCCGGGAGGTCAACGCTGTCCTCCGCCGGGAGCCCCGGGTCGTCGTAGGGGACGACGCCGAGGACGGGGACGCCCGTCCGGTTCTCGAACTCCTCGATTCCGGGCTGCAGGAGGTCGACGTCGCCCCGGAACTTCGTGATGACCGTGCCGGCGACGCGCTCGCGGAGGTCGTCGGGCAGGAGTTCGAGGGTCCCGACCAGCGACGCGAACACGCCGCCGCGCTCGATGTCGGCGACGAGGACGACGTCCGCGTCCGCGAACCGCGCGGTCTCGACGTTGGCGATGTCGCGGTGCTGGAGGTTGATCTCGGCGATGGAGCCGGCCCCCTCGGCGACGACGACGTCGTGAGCCGTTGCAAGTCGAGCGTGGGCCGCCTCGGCCGTCGCTCGTGCCCGATCCCAGTGCTCCTCGTAGTAGTCACCCGCCGCGTAGTGCGCGACTGCTTCGCCATCGAGGACGAGCTGTGACTCCCCCTCGCCGCGCGGTTTGAGGAGGACGGGGTTGTGGTCGGTCGAGGGGCGGACGCGGGCCGCCTGCGCGTGGACGTACTGCGAGACGCCGATCTCGCCGAACGCGACCTCGTCGCGGCTTCGGTCGGTCGACCTCGACGCCGTCACCTTCGGTACCGCGCGAGCGTTGTTCGACATGTTCTGTCCTTTAAAGGGCGCGACGTCGACGCCGCGGTCGGCGAGCAGGCGACAGAGCCCGGTCGCGACGGTGGATTTGCCGACGTGGCTCGCGGTCCCCGCGACGAGGATCGTTCGGGCGTCGGGATCGCCGTCGCGTTCGCCCTCCGCCGCGGCCGACTCGTCCCCGATCGCGTTCGACATCGTCAGAACTCGGTGCCCTTCCGGGCGCGCTGGCCCTCGCCGATCGGGTGCTTCTCCTTGCCAACCTCGGTGACCAGGTCCGCGTGGTCGTAGAGGAACTCGGGCTTCGTGTGACTCCCGGTGAGCACGAGCTCGAGGTCGTCAGGCTTGTCAGCGATCAGGTCGAGGACGGCCTCCTCGTCGACGAGCCCCTTGTCGACGGCGTAGAGGATCTCGTCGAGGATCAGGAGGTGCATCCCGGCGTCGGCGTCGGCCTCGAGCGGGAAGGGGCTCGTGAGGTCGGCCTCGTGGGCCGTGTCGAGGAGGTCGCGAGTCCGCTGGAGGCCGCCCTGCGCCTTCGCCGCGTGGTCGTCCTCCGCGGAGCCGTCGCGCATGCCATGCCAGCCGTAGTGGCCCGTGTTCTCGTAGGTGAACCCGGGGAGCGCGGCGATGGCGTTGTACTCGCCGCGCACGTCCTCGACGGAGTCGGCGCCGCCCTTCATGAACTGGACCATGTGGACGCGGTAGCCGTGGCCGGCGGCGCGAGCGCCCATCCCGAGGGCGGCGGTCGTCTTCCCCTTGCCGTCACCCCACCAGACCTGCACCAGGCCGAACTCCTCCGGGGCGCCGGGATCGACGCGCTTTGCGTCGGGCGTGACGCCGCTGCCGGGGGTTCCCTGTCGCTTCGCGGCCTCGCGGCGGTCGTCGGTCGACTGCCCTTCCGGGGCCGACCCCGACTCCACGTCCTGCTCCGCGTTATCGCTCATGGGGCATGGTTCACGGCGACGGCCTTGAATGGGTCGGACGGGCGGCAGTCGCAGTGGCCGACGGTACGAGCGAGTCGCCGGCAGCGCGTCCATCCACCGCCGTGCGTCCGCTGGCGACGATGTCTCACTCCGTGTCCGGCGGCGTGAGCGTGAAGACGTTCCCCCGTGATCCGTCTATCCGAGTGGATAGGTTGCCAGAGGAGAGCATCACCCTCCAGCGGACGAGCCGGAGGCCGAAGCCGCTTCCGTTCGTTGTGATCGACGATGTTCTCGACGAGTTACCGTAGAGCCACCTCGAAGAGTTCCTCCCCGATGACTGCGACGAGAACGTCGCGGTCGCCGGTGCCGTCCTCGCGGAGCGTTCCGTTCCGGCGTATTTGGCCGTGACATCCGTACTGGGATACTTACCTCGGCGGCGCCGGCTATGCGGTCAACGCGGCCGTCATGGACATCGCCACCGCCGACTCGGCTTCTTGGAGCGTCCGCTCCATGTCGCCGGCTTGCTCGGCGAGACCAAGGACATAGTCGGGGGAGGCCTGGGCCATTTTTACGTGGCCAGTGGCCTCCCCCGACATGGTTTCTCGAGGTGTTACGGGCGACCGAGCGCGACGTTGTGATCGTTGCGAACGTGGTGACGGAGGATGCGGTTGATTACGTCAATGTGCTGCTCGCACTCCGGCATTCTCTCCGACCTCTATCTCGTGAGGCCGGGCTACCAGTCGCCTTCAAATTCCACTTGGAGGTTGCATTCCGAAGCAAGTTCTTCTAATCGGCGGACTTTATCCTCTTTTTTATAATGAGTGTCCAAATAGAACCCGCGTGAGAGCTCTTTGTAGTGACGCATTCTCTCATTACCGTCCGGATACGTTGGTTGGTTATTGATGAGTGCCTTCTTTTTAACTACGTATGGAATTGAAATCCGATTGATCAAGTTGTATTCCCTGATTAGGAAGTTCACGACATCGGCCATTACCTCAGCCTGATCTTTATTCTCATCCTCGCCAAATGTCTTGATTCTGCCTTCGTGATTGTTTATATGAACGACGTATCCATTCACGTATCCATTAGATAACTTGGGCCAGCCCTGAACGATTGTAGAAGTATCTCCCTCATCGGGTTCTTCCCCTTCAAACTCTGAAATAAGTTTTTGAACATTCTGCTTAAACTCGCCCGTATTTAAACCTACTCTGCGAGTGCAGCTGTCGCGGACAGTATCCTCGTAAACCTCAGCACTCTCGATATTTTGATTCCCTTTCGCATACTCTTTTGCCCGGTCTTGGACAGCATCTTGCCAAGATAGACCGTTTCGCATTCGTTTAGCCACACCCAGAACGTTCGCAGAGGTTTTTCCACCTGGGGAGAGATCAAATTCATCTCTAACCAACTCAGTGAAGGTTTCGTATGGCTGATTATCGTGGTCGGAGCCAACCGCCTCTCGCGCAAGAGAGGCTACATACTGGTTTACTTCTTTCCGGTCCTCAGCTGCCTGTTTTACTAAGTCAAAATATACTTCGTCCGAAACTCTCACATTTATCTCCTTCATATGGGCAGTATGTACATACTCCCTGGTTAAATCATTTTGGCCAGCGGACCGGCCGAGTTCACCTACCGGCCCCGTCGCGGACGAACAAGCCGGGGAGTTATGTCGGGCGCGGTCGTGGGGGGAGACGTGCAGAAGACGGTACTCATCACCGGCTGCTCCTCGGGAATTGGCCGCGCGACGGCCCGAGCCTTCAACGACGAAGGCTGGACCGTCTACGCGACGGCGCGAAACCCCGCGGACATCCAGACGCTCGGGGAGGAAGGCTGCGAACTCGCGACGCTCGACGTGACCGAACAGGACGACGTCGACCGCGTCGTCGACCGCATCCTCGACGAGGAGGGCGCGATCGACTGCCTCGTCAACAACGCTGGCTACGGCCAGTTCGGCCCCATCGAGGACGTGCCGGTCGAGAAGGTGCACGACCAGTTCGACGTGAACGTCTACGGCCCCCATCGGCTCACGCGCGCCGTGCTCCCGCACATGCGCCGCGAGCGCGACGGGACGATAATCAACCTGTCCTCGGTCGCCGGGCGCGTCTCCTTCCCCACCGGCGGCGTCTACTGCGGGTCGAAGTTCGCCCTGGAGGCGATGTCGGACGCGCTGCGCGCGGAGGTCGACGAGTACGGCATCGACGTCGTGCTCGTCGAACCCGGCCCGGTGAAGACGGACTTCTCGGCCCGGGCTCGCGACGAGGTCGTCACGGATGACGAGGACGGCGAGACGACCGACGATGGCGGCCTCGACCGCTCGGGCGCCTACGAGGCCTTCTACGACATCTTCGAGGACACCGAGGCGATCGGTGGCGGCGGCGTCGGCGCGGTCGAACCGGAGCGCGTCGCCGAGGAGGTGCTGAACGCGGCGAGTTCGACGAAGCCGAACGCCCGCTACCAGCCCGGCCTGGCCGCCCGCATCGGCGTCCTCGGGCGGTTCGTCCCGGACTGGCTGCGCGACAAAGGATTCGCGACGATCCGGAAGTTCACGTCGTAACCGCGTTCGTCTCGGCGAACTCGACCTCAACCGGTTTCCGTCGAAACCGACGCCTATTCGGTTCGCGGGCGCGGAGTGACGGGCAGTGATCGGGATCGTCGTCAGTCGTGCGGATCGAGCCTCGGAACACATCGGCCAGCAACTGCTACAGGTCGCGGACTGGGCGGAACACGAGGACGCCGAGCGGCCGGACGCCGAGGGTGGCGGGACCTTCTACCGGCGCGAGGGGTTCGAGCTGCGCACGTTCGAGGACCTCCACATTTACCTCGGTGACCCGACGCCCGCGTTCGGCGGAAGCGGCGGTGCCGGCAGCGACGGCGGCGACGAGGCGGACCCCGCCATCGACGTGCTCGTGTTCGTCTCCCGCCATTCGGGCGAAACGGGCGCGCTGCTCACCGCCCACTTCACGGGCAACTTCGGCCCGGCGGAGTACGGCGGCAGCGACGGCGAGATGGCCCGGGCGGCGCCGAACGCCCAGAAGCAGCTCGTCGAGCGCTTCGCGGCACACGCCCCGGAGCGGTACGACGTCGGCATCGAGTGTACCCACCACGGGCCCAGCGACACGGCCGTCCCCTCGCTGTTCGCGGAGCTCGGCTCCGGCGACCAGCAGTGGGACGACGTCGAGGGGGCTCGCGCCGTCGCCGAGGCCGTGCTCGACCTGGAGGGCAAGGGGCCGGACGTCGTCGGTGACGACGGGCGGCGGCGGCACGTCGTCGGCTTCGGCGGCGGCCACTACGTCCCGCGCTTCACGCGCATCGTCGAGGAGACGGCGTGGGGCGTCGGCCACATCGGCGCGGACTGGCAGCTCGCGGAGATGGGCGCGCCCGAGGCAAACCGAGACGTCCTCGAACGCGCGTTCGACGCCAGCGCGGCCGAGTACGCCGTCGTCGAGGGCGAGAAACCGGAGCTGACGGAGACCGTCGAGGACCTCGGCTACCGCGTCGTCGGCGAGACGTGGGTGAACGAGGTCGGCGAGCGCCCGCTCGCGCTCGTCGAAGCTGTCGAGGACGCGATCGCGACCGTCGCCGACGGACTTCGGTTCGGGGCCGTGGTACCGGACGTCGGGAACGACGCGACCGCGAGCGAGACGTTCGTCCTCCGCGAGCTACCCGACGAGCTCCTCGCGAACGCGCAGGGGATCGACCCGGACGCGGTCCGCGAGGTCGTCGAAGCTACGACCGTGGCCTTCGAAACCGAGCAAGCTGGGTCGCGTGCGACGGGACGTGCGGCGTTCCCGGACGACGCGGCGTGGGTGGCCCTCGTCGAGGCACTCGCGTCGATCCTCCGCCGGAAGTACGACGCGGTGACAGTGCAGGACGAGGTCGTCGTCGCTCGCGAGGAGGCGTTCGACCCCGCGCTTGCGGCGAAATGGGGCGTCCCGGAGGGGCCGAAGTTCGGGCGGCTCGCGTCCGGCGAATCCGTCGAGCTGGACCGCAAGACGGTCGATCCGGAGGACGTCCGACGGGAACAGGAGGAGCGATTCCCGCTGCCCCGGTCGCCGGAAGCGCAAGAATAGGCCGCAAGAAGCGTCATACCCCCGTCTGACGCAGGGGGAAAGATAAATAGGCACGGGCAGGAAAACGACGCCATAATGGACTCTATCGTGGAGGATGCTATCGACGAGGCCGAGGAGTCCGGGTCCGACGAGGGGTCCGGGGAGCTCGGTGGGGAACCCGGCGCTGGGGCCGCCGACGCCGCGCCGCAGACCGGGAAGATGACCGACGAGGAACTACAGGACGTTCTGCAGGATCTCCAGACCAATATCACGGTCGTCGGCTGCGGTGGCGCCGGCGGCAACACGGTCAACCGGATGAAGGAGGAGGGGATCCACGGCGCGAAGCTCGTCGCCGCCAACACCGACGTCCAGCACCTCGTGAACATCGATGCCGACACCAAGATCCTGATGGGCCAGCAGAAGACCCAGGGACGCGGTGCCGGGTCGCTCCCGCAGGTCGGCGAGGAGGCCGCCCTCGAGAGCCAGGAGGAGATCTACGACTCGATCGAGGGCTCGGACATGGTGTTCGTCACCGCCGGCCTCGGCGGCGGCACGGGCACCGGCTCCGCGCCGGTCGTCGCCAAGGCCGCCCGCGAGTCGGGCGCGCTCACCATCGCCATCGTCACGACGCCGTTCACGGCCGAGGGCGAGGTCCGCCGGACGAACGCGGAAGCCGGCCTCGAGCGCCTCCGCGACGTCTCCGACACCGTCATCGTCGTGCCGAACGACCGCCTGCTGGACTCGGTCGGGAAGCTCCCTGTCCGCCAGGCGTTCAAGGTCTCCGACGAGGTGCTGATGCGCTCGGTGAAGGGCATCACCGAGCTGATCACGAAGCCCGGGCTGGTCAACCTCGACTTCGCGGACGTTCGCACCGTGATGGAGAAGGGCGGCGTCGCGATGATCGGCCTCGGGGAGTCCGACTCCGAGTCGAAGGCGCAAGACTCCGTCAAGAGCGCCCTCCGCTCGCCGCTGCTCGACGTCGACATCTCCGGCGCGAACTCCGCGCTGGTGAACGTCACCGGCGGGACGGACATGTCCATCGAGGAGGCCGAGGGCGTCGTCGAGGAGATCTACGACCGGATCGACCCCGACGCGCGCATCATCTGGGGTACGTCCGTCGACGAGGAGATCGAGGGCCAGATGCGCACGATGATCGTCGTCACCGGCGTCGAGTCGCCGCAGATCTACGGCCGCAACGAGGCGGCCCAGGCGAAAGCGGAGAAGAAGCTCGAGGACATCGACTACGTCGAGTAATCGGCGTCGCCTCCGTTTCGTTTCCTCCCGGTCGGAGTTGGTTCACGCACCAGTGCCGAGTGTATCCTGACTGTTGGCATACGTCACGCCCAGATGATAACATAAAAAACGCCTCGCCGATTAGCTACGGCTAACATGGACGTTCCGTACGATCTCAACAGTTACATTCGGGTGCTGAAGCTGGCGAGCACCCCCAGCACCGAGGAGTTCCTCCAGGTGTCGAAGATCGCCGGTGCCGGGATCCTCCTGATCGGCTTCCTCGGCTTCCTGATCTTCACCGTCATGAGCTTCCTGCCCGGGGTTGGTGTCTGATGGGTATCTACTCCGTCAAGACCACCGCGAGCCAGGAGCGCACGGTCGCCGACATGATCGCCGAGAAGGAGATGCCGGAGATCCACGCCGTCCTCGCGCCCGACCAGCTCACGAGCTACGTGATGGTCGAGGCCGAGGACGGCAACGTGTTCGCCCGCATCCTCGACGAGATCCCGCACGCGAACGGCGTCATCTCGGGCTCCGATGGCCCCGCTGAGAGCGGGTTCTCCGAAGTCGAGCACTTCCTCTCGCCGACGCCCGACGTCGAGGGCATCGCGGAGGGCGACATCGTCGAGCTCATCGCCGGCCCGTTCAAGGGCGAGAAGGCCCGCGTCCAGCGCATCGACGAGGGCAAAGACCAGGTGACCGTCGAGCTGTACGAGGCGACGGTCCCGATTCCGGTGACGGTCCGCGGCGACCAGATCCGCGTGCTCGACTCCGAAGAGCGCTGATTTTCGGTTACTAGCGGTTCTTTTTCGGTTTTTCTCGTGGTCATTAGGTTGGGCTTTGTATACTCCCGCGACGGCGGCGACGGTGCTCGTCGTCGCTCGGGAAACACGGGTGACGAGCGCTCGTGCTTATAAATAAGGGTAGGAACCGTGTCCAGAGACACCACTCAGCACATCTTGAAAGCCCCAGCCGCTGACCGGTCGCGCTGCTCGCTGCGCTCCTCACCAACTCGCTCCCTTCGGTCGCTCGTTGATTGCGGTGCTTGCTTCGCAGGGCGTCCCGCTCAGCGGCTGCCCCTTTCAGTCCCGCCCGGGAGTGGTGGCCGGGCGTCGTTCGCGGCGGCTGGATCGCTGCCGACGCGCGGCGGCTTTCCGGCGTGCGGTGCGGGGCGGCCGGCGCGCGCGAGCAACGCGTGCGAGGGAGGCCGGTGGCGCGCCGAGGCGGTGCGGGACCGGCGCGCCCCGGTCGAGGCTGGGGTGGCCTGAGGCTTGCGGCAGCTGTGCGGTCGCAGTTGCGGTGGTGTTGCGGTCCTGGCGGACTGAAAGGGCGACGGCCGGTCGCGCCGAAGGGGGAGTCGCTGAGTCGACCCCTATCCGCGCCGGGCCGTGCGGAGAGGCGCGGATATGTCGCTCAGCGACCGCGAGCGGCCGAGGGCTTTCTGGGTGTTTGCGGTGCGGTCAATCACAGCAGCGTCTGCACCTATACATCCTGTTTATAAGCGAGAGCGGCCGAGGGATTTCTGGCTGTGGTGGTGGCGGTGTTCAGATAAGGATGAAGGGTGAGGCGGGACGATCTTTGAGTGGTCTATGCTCGAAACCGCCCGCCTCACCGGTGGTAGCGACGGCTTCGAGTTAGATTTTATGGAGCGAGAGGCGACACCCGAGTCGGCGATGAAGCTCGGTATCCAACTCCATCTGGCTGGGCTTTCGCTGTCGGATACCGTCACGATCCTCGGTGAATTGGGTGTCGACCGCTGTCGCACCACCGTTCACAACTGGGTGCAGAAGGCCGATTTACAGCCGCTTGACGGTGCAAACCCGGATCACGTCGCCGTCGATGAAACTGTGATCCAGCTCAA